>JBBRUX010000020.1:0-68346 GCA_038247415.1 Chitinivibrionales bacterium
AAAAATTCTTTCTGCCGATAGCAGAGCGGAAGTCTTAAAGTGTCTTGAGTGAAAATGTCAAAGAGCTAGGATCTTAATAGTTGGCCCAGATTTATTCTGGACCATTTTTATTTTTTGCTACAATCTGCCTGTGTGGCTTTGACGTTCCATCCACGTACTGCACATTTCATACACGCTCTCAGAGGTTCCCTCGTTTGAAAAATACCACGATCGTTTTCATCTTGTTTTCATCTTTTCCTTATATATTATGGTGTAAATTGTAAAAACCCTCTTTTGGGCAAAGTCTATGCGCATTTTATTAATAGAAGACGATAAAAAAATATCCGCTGCATTGTCTAAA
Source organism: Chitinivibrionales bacterium (assembly GCA_038247415.1). Taxonomy (GTDB): domain Bacteria; phylum Fibrobacterota; class Chitinivibrionia; order Chitinivibrionales; family WJKA01; genus JBBRUX01. Next base: position 341 of record JBBRUX010000020.1, read on the forward strand.
AGCCTGCGAGCCGAAGGATTTGCCGTTGACTGTGCGTATGACGGTGTTATTGGTGAAGAATATGCAGAAGTTAATCAGAATGACCTGATCATTCTCGACATTTTGCTGCCCGGTCAGGACGGCTGGAAAACCATCAAAAACATCCGGCGTGAAAAAGTCACCACACCGGTTCTCATGCTGACCGCACTCGGCGAGGTGAGTGATAAAATCGCAGCACTTGACAGCGGGGCAGATGACTATCTTGTTAAGCCGTTCCATTTCGGTGAACTTTTGGCGAGGATCCGCTCTCTCACCCGGCGAACCACCGAAGAGCGCAGCTTGGAAACATAACCGGTCAGCACATCCCCTGAAAATCCACTACAACAACTGGCTCGTCTCCAACTACCCATGAATCATGGCCCCCTGGAATAACGCAAACGTCTCCGGTCTTGCACCGAAGTGAACCACCTCCATCCTGGCTCGTAGGTGGCGCGTCCGATGATTGCTCCTTCAATATGCAGCATCTCTAACGTGCCTCTGGGAAATGTCCATGCCTCATCTGGATTGCTAAAATGAAATACTTGTGCAGGTGTTAAGGAAGTCTACGAATTGTTAAAAAAGGATAACAAAGAAGTAATAGCATTATTCAAAAAAATCGAAAAAACAAATGAAGCACTTGTTGATCAAAGAAAAAAATTTGTTGACGAATTAAAACTGGAACTAACGCATCATGCGGAATCAGAAGAAAAGTTCTTCAAGAAAATACGGAACTTGGCTTCGATTTGCACCTAACGTGTCACTCCAAAACAGAATAAACTTTAGTCAAGAACATCCTCTTTTTCATTTTCCGACCATCCTATTTGACGTGTAATTCATTCACAACCTTGCTAGGACCGACAATTGTGGTGGCGATATCCACGACTTTGTCGAGCTCGTTTTGAGAAGCGACTTTTCCCCGGAGTGTTACCAGTCCGTCAATAGTGATAACTTCTATATTTCGAGCTTCAATGTAAATTCCGTTTGTGGTGGACATGATTTCTTTTCCAATTCTTTTTGTGATTTCCACATCAGACTTCTTCGTGGCCTCGTTGGAAGGTATAAATACATAACCGTGAGGGGCAGACCCACTGTGTAAGGAGTCTGACTTCGCGGATTTGCTACTGGTGCTCTTTTCTGGAGTGCCGAGTCTTGTTCCATTTTTCATGGAGTCGGACCTTGATGACACGCTGCTACTATCCCGTAGTGAATTGTCATACTTCCACGATTGTGCCCACGAGAGTGCATTCAGAAGCGTAATGGCAGAAAGTGCAATAATAACCTGGGTCTTGATTTGCATAAAATCTCCTTTGTTTTGGTTACGGATAGTTCAGGTGCAATAACTGTATAAATATCAATAATCGTGCCATGATCTGAATTCATTGGACCAATAAAAAAGCATCCCTTAGACGGAAAGCAGAAAGTGGCCCGGTGCCCACACACACGTCTCAGCCCAGCCACTCGGGGTGAAGCGCGGTGCCGTCGTGCATGCTGGCGGTTTTGAATTTCTCGTAATTGCCGTTCTGTGCGTATTTCATGGTTCGGGTCAGCAGCTCGCCCATCTGGCCGGCGTCCATCGGCTTGAAATCCTTCATGATCTCCAGGTTCTGCTGGAGCACCTCCATGCTGTCAATGCCGGTGATCACGACCGATGTTGGAAGCGTGAGGGCGTAGGTCAGGCACTCTTTGGGGGTGGCGATCTTGTTCTGGACGATTCCGCCGCTTGCCATAGGTTTCATGCCCAGAACAGCAACTCCCTGCTTAATGAGTCGGGGCACAACATTCCGGGCGAAGCTGCGGAAATTGGCATCGAGCACATTGAGTGGCATCTGGCACGTGTCGAAATGGAACTTGTGCTCGCCCGCTATGTCAAGCATGCGATGGTGGACGATAGGGTCTTTGTGGCCCGTAAAACCTGTGTATCGGATCTTGCCGGATTTCTTTGCCTCTTGGAGAGCTTCGATAGCACCGCCCTCGGCGAAGCAGCGATCTGCATCCTCCATGCGCAGGTTCTCGTGGATCTGCATCAGATCGACGTAGTCCGTTTGCAGCCGCTTAAGCGATTCGTCAATCTGTGTGGCGGCGGCTTGCCTTGTACGTCCGTCGATCTTGGTCATCAGAAACACTTTGGCACGGTAGCCATCGCGCAGGGCCTTGCCCATCCATACTTCGCTCTTACCGTTATGGTAATCCCAGCAGTTATCCATGAAGGTGATGCCGAAATCGATGGCAGAGCGAATCAGGTTGATGCTGTCCTGCTCTTCTTTCACGAGCCCAATGTGGTGGCCACCCATGCCCAGCGCGCATACCCGTTCTCCGGTACGCCCGAGTGTCCGGTAGAGCATGTTGCCCACTCGAACTTCTTCGGGAATAGGCCCGAGGTCTGGAATTGTAAAAAGTATATCTGTCATGTGCCCTCGATTATAAGTAAATCAGTGTTTGCCGAGTGCCGTCTGAACTCGCATTTACGCCAAAGTCCGAACGGACTTTTCCCGATCCCACTGCCGCGTCTTTGCGGCAGAAATAAACGCGTCCATATCGTTGGCAGCCACAACGCCCGCGTCATGTTCGACATTTCCCACGTCTAAAAGCGATCTACCGCCTTTGTCAACAGCGATTGCCTTGAGATGGCCGAAGGCATCGCGGACAAAATCAATCGCCGCACTTTCCACCGAAAGTGCCTCGGCGCCTTTGTCGGAGAGGATAACGGCAATCGCATCAAACATCACGGAAGGCGTACCGGCAAGTTGTCCATCAACAGCAAGTATCGAGCCATCGGCAAGTTTTGCGCCACCAATCTTTGGTCCCACGATCTTGACGGCGGCACCCGCATCGAGCGCTGCTTTTTTAATTTTATTGATCATGACACCGTTCGAACCATCCGCAATCAGGATGCCAACGGTGCGCCCCGCCAGAGTGTCTTTCATCTTGCCAATGGTCTGCAGTGCTGGCGAAGGTTGCAGATTCTGCACCGGTGCGGCACTCTTCGGTGCATGCGGCATTTTATCAAGAGCAAGACCCGCGCCCACCCGTTTGGCAAGGTCTTCGTCGATATGGCGCATATGAGCGACAATTGCCTTGCGGACATGAACATGCCCCACTTTCGAGAGCTCAAACACAAGTGCTGAAGCGATATGCGCCTGTTCATGCGTTGATTGACTGATATAGAATTGACGTGCCTGGCTGTAATGGTCGGCAAAGCTCTCGGGACGGATACGTCCTTTTTTTCCACTTTCGTCGACACTGACACTGCGAAAGCCGATCGTAGGATTTTCGCGCGGAGCATCTTTAGACAGTGAGTTCGGTTCATAATTGACCCGGCCTTTGGGCTGCATCATCTGCATATGCCCATCGCGCTGATGGTTGCCGAATGGGCATTTCGGCGCATTGATCGGGATCTGATTAAAATTCGATGTTCCTAAACGGGAAAGCTGCGTATCGACATATGAGAAAAGACGCCCCTGCAGCAGCGGATCATTGGAGAAATCGATTCCCGGAACAATATTCGCAGGACAAAAGGCGACCTGTTCAGTTTCGGCAAAGAAGTTGTCCGGCCATCGGTCGAGTACCATTCGGCCAATTACTTTCAAGGGGATTAACTCTTCCGGAATCAGTTTCGTCGGATCCAGATGATCAAAAGGGAATTGAGCTGCTTCCTCCTGAGTAAAGAGCTGAACGGCAAACTCCCACTCGGGAAAGTCGCCTTTCTCGATGGCTTCAAACATATCGCGCCGATGAAAGTCCTGATCGGCACCGGCAATTTTGACGGCTTCATCCCAAATGGTGGATTGCAGACCCAGCTTTGGGCGCCAATGAAATTTGACAAATGTTGAATTGCCCTCAGCATTTATCAAGCGGAAGCTGTGGACGCCGAATCCTTCAATCATCCGCAACGAACGCGGAATGGTGCGATCGGACATAATCCACATCACCATATGCATGGATTCCGGCGTCAACGATATGAAATCCCAGAAGGTATCGTGGGCCGTGGCGTTTTGTGGGAAACCGCGATCGGGCTCCATCTTGACGGCATGAACGAGATCGGGAAATTTGATCGCATCCTGAATAAAGAAAACCGGGATATTGTTTCCGACCAGATCCCAATTGCCTTCTTTGGTATAAAACTTCACGGCAAACCCGCGTACGTCTCGTGGTGTGTCAACAGAACCGGAGCCCCCGGCAACGGTCGAAATACGCGTAAAAAGGGGAGTTTTTTCGCCCACCTCGGTGAGTATCTTCGCAGTTGTATAGCGCTCTAAGGACTCGGTTAATTCGAAATATCCATGCGCTCCCGTACCCCGGGCGTGAACGATACGCTCCGGAATCCGTTCATGATCGAAATGGGTTATTTTCTCACGGAGGACAAAATCCTCCAGAAGGGTTGGGCCATTTGGGTTGGCGCGAAGCGAGTTCTGATTGTCGGAAACCGCAATGCCCTGGTTCGTTGTGAGTACCGGGTGTTTGCCGTCGGCCATTTGATGCAGTTCTCCGCCGTTGCCCAGTAAAACTTCTCCAGTCGAGCTCATAATGATCCTTTGTTTGGTTTAGAGATTTCTGTTTCAACATTTCCCATGGGTACATGTATTGTTTCGTCAAACGATTCGTTAATTCTTGCCCTCAAAACGGAATGTACCATCCACAAGGCCGCCAGCAACAATGCCATGATGGTTTTGGGGGTCGCCCATACCCCAAAGCGGAGTCACATAGGGCGAAAGACCAAGCTGAAAGTTGAACATTTCACCGGGACGCCGCAAGTCAAGCCCCCCGTACGCGCCAAGTATCGGGCCCATCGCAAAGAAGCTCGAGGTGCGGCCAGGGCCGGATGTCTCTGAATTGTAGTCTGGCCCGTAATGGAGGGAAACGCCAAGAACAGGGCCAGCAACCCACCCGACCTTGTTGTCCGACTTGTCGGTAAATTTGAGCGCTACTGTGGGTTCGAATTGCAGCATGTGAAATGCAGCCGCGAAAAGGATCGGCCGCATCACCGGGAGATCGACATGTATCGATGTTCCATTACTTACGGGGATCTCAGCGAATGCAGATATATCGGCTGCGATGCCCCCTTTTGTGCCGGTTGTGCTAGCGACGCACTTGCGAATATTGTCATAGCGTCCGCCAATGCGGATCTTGAAGCCAAAGGTCGTGGCGTCGGTTGCGGTATCCGCGCACACTGTACTAACAGTAAATGCAAGGATAAGAACTGCAATCGCCGACACGGTATTTCTTGATGTTGTCATTTCGGTATTCCTTCTGGTGAGTATAGTGAAAGAGAATGTATTACGAACTGTTGTGCAAATAGTGCGATAAGGCCTGCGTACCTCATTCTACTTGAGCTTCTTAATCATTTCTTCAACCTCTTTTGTACCTTTTGTATAAAAAGTTTCTTCATCCGGGGCCAATTCGTGAAGCAAACGAAGAAATTCTCCTACATGCACGAGTTCTTCATTGGCAATTTCTTTAAGTACCGTAATGGCAAGTTTGTTGTCTGTCGACTCGGCAAGCTGCGTGTACAATTGGGTTGCCTCATACTCCGCGGCAATCGCAAACCTAATCGCCCGAATAAGTTCCTCTTTTGTAACTTTTCTGTCATTTGCCAACCCTGAAAAAGACGTTCCAAAATCCGGCATTTCAATTCTCCTTAGTTAATTTTTTATATCTATTCTACTTTGTTGCCTGCTGTTCAAGACTGATCGCCGCTGTTTGTCGTGGGCGGCTTATATTGACTATATGCGTTTTGTGTGACGCCCTTGGAAATTATTTAGCCCGTCCTCTTCGGTTCGATATGCGCACCCAATCTTTTTAGCATATTTGGAATTTTGTTAGGTGGTAAGACGAAATCAATACAGCCTGCTGCCTGAGCACCCCGCGGCATGGAGTTAACTTCGGCCGATAAGTCCTGAGCAAAGGTTTTTCCTCCGTTGGCCTTAATGTGCCTACAACCATCAGTGCCATCGCCATCATATCCGGAAAGAACAATACCGACTGCACGTTCACCCATTGCCTCTGCCAGAGAAATAAAAAACAAATCTATTTGTTTGTTCCTGACAGAGCGAGGCGCGATAACTTTGAACTTATTGTTTTCAATAATAAGATCTGAGTCCGGAGGAATTACGTAAACATGATTAGCAAGAATCGAACTTGCATCAGAAGCAACGGTTACTGACATTTTCGTGTGTCGCGACAGTATTATAGCTAATTGACTATGGGCGGTGGGGTTCATGTGAGAGATAATAACAAAGGCCATACCCGTGTCAAGCGGTAATACATCCAAGATAGCCTTGTATGCATTAAGTGCTCCGGCAGAGCCACCAATACCTACAATGAATTTAGGGAGTATTGTTTTCATGGCTTAGTATTGTTAATTATTTTTTTCATTTTCAGGTACATCTTTATCAAAATTCTTTTTCTGATTGCCACTAAAGTTAGATTCAGCATATGGTATCAATGAAATTCCATCATTAGTCAAAATAAATTTGTGGACATCGCTATCATGGCTAGTCCCACGAGACTTAACAATAAAGACTTCACGGGTGCGTTTTCTACCCTCAGCATCTTCTACCATTCTCACAACAATCCAAGTATCAATCAGAGAAGAAACACCTATTTCACCACTCGTGTTACTTTGAAAGGTTGCAGAAACAAGACTTGTAAAAAACGTAGTGATGCCTCTGGATTTAAAGAGATCAATCATGCGGGTAATCATTGATGTGACTTCACGATGCTCCCCATCTCCAATAAGACTTGTGAGAGGGTCTACAACCACAGCCTTTGGTTTGAAACTATCAATCAGCTTATAAACATTCAATAAATGCAGCTCCAAACCAAGGAAAGAAGGCCTAAGAGCCACAATCTTTATTAATCCTTTTTCCACCCAGGGCGCGAAATCAAAACCGATAGAAAGCATGTTTTGAATGAGTTGCCCTGATGATTCTTCATAGGAGAAATAAAGACAGCGTTCCCCACGTTTACAACTCTCCAATGCAAATGCCCCCGCAAAACTTGTTTTGCCGCTGCCTGCTGTGCCTGAAGTTAATATTGTGCTGGCTCTGGTGTAACCTTTATTGCTCTTGAACAATTTGTCGAGCGATGGAATGCCTGTTAAAACCTTCTTGTCAGTGCCCGGTTGTTCAAGCCCTGATGAAGTGATGGGAATTACTGAAAGACCTTCTTCATCAATGACAAATGGATACTCGCTGGTACCATGCCTTGACCCCCGATACTTAATTACACGAACTCTACGGGTCGCCATTTCGTCTCTAACTCTGTTATCCAGCAGAATGATGCAATCGGAGATATATTCCTCCAGGCCATGCCGAGTAAACGAATCGTTTTTTCCCGGCTCGCCGGTAACAATTGCCGTGACCTTTTTTTCTTTAAGCCATCGGAAAAGTCTTTTTATCTCTAAGCGAAGAATGCCCATATCCGTAACGCCTGAAAAAAGAGATTCAAGAGAATCTAAAACAACACGTTTGGCGCCAATAGAATCAATGGCATACTCCAAACGAACGAATATTCCCTCGAGATTAAAGTTGGTTTCCTGAATGTCTTTGCGCTCTAAAACTACATGTTCGAGCAGAATCTTTTTTTGCGAAACAAGCGTTTGCAAATCCATATTGAGAGAAGCCACATCTTTGTAAAGTTCATCTTGTGTTTCTTCAAATGAGATGAGAACCCCTGGCTCGTTGTAACTGGTTGCACCTTTAATTAAAAAATCAATTCCAAAAAGGGTTTTCCCTGAGCCTGCATTCCCAGAAACTAGCGTAGTTCCATTTTTCGGAAGCCCGCCTTCTGTAATTTCATCCAAACCTTTAATGCCGGTGGAGCATTTGAGTAACTCATTACGCTGTGGAGTGATTTTTCCCTTGACAGATTTTATCATTATTATGGTCCTTTGTTGTTTTATTAAGATAGAGTAAACTTACTCTACGGCCAAAGCATTTTTGTCCGGTGCAACGAGTGTACCATACTTCGAGGCGTATACTTTAGTGAACTCGGCGCCAAAAAACAAAATCTGTGATGAATAATTTACCCAAAGTAGGAGAATTACCAATGATCCAGCTGCTCCGTACGACGAACCAAAAGATGCTTGACCCAGATATAATCCGATGAGATATTTTCCTAAGCTAAAAAGCAAGCCGGTTATTGCCGCTCCTACCCAAACGTCTTTCCAAGCAATGATGATATCCGGTAAAAATTTGAAGAGAGCCGCAAAAAGCAAGGTTATAAAACCAAACGAGACAATTACATTTAGTATCTCCATGACAATGTGCAACCCCGGAACAAGATTATTCAGATATTTACCAAGTCCCGCCAGCAGGGCGCTTATGACAAGAGATACCAGAAGTAGAAACCCGATGCCAAGCACCATTTGAAAAGAGAGAAAACGGATTCGCACTATCCCCGAAATGGGTTTGTCCGGTTTTAGTTTTACGTGCCAAATCAGGTTAAGGGTATCCTGGAGTTGCACGAAAACCTGCGTAGCGCCGAGAATGAGTACACCTACCCCAAAAACCATGGCGATAATGTTTGACGATGGCTTGCTGGCGCTTGTGAGGAGTAGTTGTACGGCTTGCGCGCCTTCGTGACCTATTAAACCAGTCATCTGATGTATAAGGTGATTCTGTGCCGAACTGCTTCCAAAAACAAGGCCGGCAATGGCAATTGCCACAATTAAAAGCGGCGCGAGCGAAAATACCGTATAATAGGCCAAAGCAGCAGCCCAACCGGCAGCACGATCATCCTGCCAGTTTTTAAATGTTTCCTTGATAATGCTCCAAGCTTCTGGCAGTATTTTCTTTATCCATCCTTTACCAGTGCTATTTGCTATTTTATTTTGTTGCATTTGGTTTCACGATCTTTTTTTCGCCAAGGTTTTTCTCAAGTTCCGGGGTCAATGCCTGTATAAAGGCATTATAGAGGACCATTACTAACGTCGTGAAAATATCTGTCTTAGCATTAGTCAGATCACCTGAAAGTGGAATGCGCGTGGCCACTTGGTCAATAGATTGATTCTTGAACAAATTCTTTGCGCCCTCAAGCACAACTTCCCACAGTGAAAACCCTTTTTTTTGTATTTTTTCCAAGCTGGTAATTTTGACATCTTTCAGGATCGGTTTTAGGTATCCTTTTACTTCACCGTGGTGTACCGATATTTCGGTTGTCACAGAGAACTTTCCCGCTTCGACGTCGAACTTTCCATAGGTGCGCAAAAGCGAGTTGAGAGTGGTGAGGCGTAAATCGTGCATTTGAAGACTTGCGTTAAGCATCGGAAGCCTGCTAAAAGGGTTCAGATGCATGGTAGCCTTGAACGGCGCATGGCCCATAGCAATCGCTGTCACGTGGACGGTCGTATTAAGGCTATCATTGCTACCGGGGCGATTGGTGAGACCCTCAATATCCATCTTTAATTTAGCGAGGGAAATATCTAGCATAGAGTCTGCCTGGAAATTGTGAAAGTGCACTTCGCCTCTGTCCACGGTGAATCGATTGATGCGAATAGGAAAGAGACCTTTGACCGTTTTGGTCCAGGGAACCCCCGCACCCGTCTGTTGCTTGCTTTTGTCGGGATTGTCAACAAAGTGAAGTACCGGATTCAAGAGCTCAATGTCTGATACCAAGGCCCCTTTAAAAAGATTTCGCCAAGAAACGCCAAGAATGATTGTACTCACCGATATGAAAGGAACGGGAATTTTTCCGGTTATTTTGCGCACAACCAGACTATCTATAACGTACTCCCCAGCCCATAGATGAATACGAATTTTGCTCACATGCCCCTCATACTCTCCTAAATGAGCCAGCTGTTTGTTTACATACCTGAAAACAAAAGGAGTCAAGGCTTGATTAATAATAAAGAATAGAGAAATTAAAATGGCCACGGGGAGAATCCATGCACGATTTGAACCCCAAAAGTTTTTGTGATCTTTCATAGCTTGTTGCATACCTTTCAAAATTTCCCAGTTTAGAAAAAGGGCATTCTCAAAACTGGGAAGCTCGAGTAGAATCAAAACCGTAATGGATTATTTCAGGTTCTCCTCGACAAACATCCAGTTGACGAGTTTCCAGAATCCCTCGATGTAAGATGCCCGGTTATTTCGATAGTCGATGTAATACGCATGCTCCCATATGTCACATCCGAGGATGGCCGTGCAGCCGTCCTTAATGGGCGTGCCGGCGTTGCCCATTGTCTGAATCACAAGGTTTCCTTCAAGATTGCGGAGCAACCATATCCAGCCGGACCCAAAGGCCAAGGTGGCTGCCTTCGTGAACTCCTCCTTGAACTGGGCGAACGAACCGAAGTTCTTGACAATGGATTGCGCCACTACTCCCTTGGGTTCACCACCACCCTTGGGCGATAGGCATTGCCAATAAAAGGCATGATTCCATGCCTGCGCAGCATTGTTGTAAATCGCATCGGTCGACTTAGTCACAATCTCTTCGAGTTTTAGGTCGGCGAACGCGGTGCCTGTTATGAGTTTGTTGAGATTCGCCACATACGCGGCATGGTGTTTGCCATAGTGGTATTCAAGAGTCTCCTGCGAAATGGACGGAGCAAGAGCGTCCATTGGATACGGGAGCGAAGGCAGTTTGTGTTCCATACTATCTCCTTTTGAGTAAATGTAATTAAGTCGGCTTGTTAAGCACGCCAAACTCTATCAGTCTTTTATTTTAAACGCAAATACTGTGCCATTGCCCCAAGTAATACTCCGCTATGGTAAATTCGGCAGATTTGCTATTTCAGGAATTTCCTTCCCAAAATTGGGAACAAAGCCCGGTCTGAACCAGACCTTTGCAGATTGGGTTCATTTTTTCAAATTGGTAATTAGCATTTTTGCCAATTCCGATTTCAGGAATGGTTTGCGTATGCTTGCTGTAAACCCATACTTCGCAGGATTTATCATGATTGGATCATCGGAATATCCGCTCGAGGCGAATAGGGGAATCACCTGATCGAATTTTCTGATTTCAGCAACCACTAGTTGTCCACTCATGCCACCAGGTACGGTGAGATTTAGAATTAACGCAATAATGGTACGGTCTGCTTTGGATTCTCCAATAAAAAAATCAAGAGCATCCTTTCCCGTATCTTTACAAATTACCGAGTATCCAAGAGACTCCAGCATGCTCTGTGTAGTTTCTTGGATAACTTTATCGTCATCCATGACAATTATTCTCCCACTGCCGGTATGTTCTACAACAGATGAGGCACCAGTAAATCCCACCAATTCTGCGGATGCTGGAAGAATAATATGGAACGTGCTACCCTGGGATAGAACCGACTCGACTTCTATTTCACCATTGTGCTTGGTAATTATTGATTGACACATTGCAAGACCGAGACCTTGGCCTTTGGTTTTAGTCGTAAAGAATGGGTCGAAGATACGGTGTAGCATATCCTTTGGAATGCCAATGCCGGAATCATGTATCGAGATTTTGACGTAATTACCATTTGTCAGTACGCCCGGGGGTTCCCGATTGATGGAAATATTCTGTGCCGATATGGAAATATAACCACCTGCAGGCATGGCTTGTCGCGCATTGATGACAATGTTGTCGATGACTTGGGAAATCTGTTCCTTGTCGATTGTGCACATCCAAAGATTGTCGGGAAGTTCATAGCTACAGGAAACATTGGATCCGCTCAAGGCGAATGGCGCTGTTTCCCGTACAAGAACGGAAATCGATGTTTTTTTTCGGATAGGAACGCCACCCTTTGCAAAGGTAAGCAACTGTCGAGTCAGGGCACGAGCCCTGTCGATGCTATTCATGGCTTGTAAAAGATTTTGGTTTACTTCTGCAGGATCGGATTCTTGCAGTGCCATATCTATATATCCATAAATACCATGCATCAGGTTGTTGAAGTCGTGGGCAATGCCGCCTGCAAGCACACCAAGCGATTCGAGTTTCTGATTTCTTTGTGAAATCTCCACCAATTTTTTGTTTTCAGTAATATCGCTGATGTTGCATTGTATAACAGACTGATTGCCTTCCTGATAGACGTTACTGACAAACTCCACGGCGACCTGTCGTCCATCAGATGCCTCCAGGGGAAGGTCTGCATACCGAATGTATTTCTTCTCCCTCAGTTCGAAAAATTTATCGCGATTGGTATAAACATCCTTGAGAACACCTATGTCCCAGACAAACTTGTTCATAAACTGGTCATGCGAATAACCCAGCAGCTCTATCAGGAACGGATTCACATCTGCTATATGCCCGGTTTCCGCGTCGAGGATAAGAATACCGTCTCTCGCAGACTCAAACAGCCAGCGATATCGTAGTTCCGAGGCCTGCAAGGACATTGTGGCTTCATCTAACTCAATCAATGTATTTTCCACAGGTACACCTTTCTTGAAGGAATTTCACAAAACTGCTCAATACTATTTTTTAGGTTCTCTTCGAAGAATTACCTGTTGGTAAGGTTCGTTTCATTGCTCTAGTGCGTTTTTCGAATGCTTTTTGGCATACTCCTCGAACGACTGCAGGTATTTGGGATTCCCCGGAACCACACTATGCTTTTGCGCATACCGTCGACCTAGCGAATGAGCATCACCCATGTATAGGTCGCACCCATTGACAAATTTGTCTGCGGTTCCACCCAGTCGTCTCGCGCGGATTTTGGCGTCACTAAAAGCTTTCAACATCACCGTGCGCGTTGGTTCATCACCATTCTTGTAAAGGTCTGCGATAGCCCACGTCAGGTGCCAAATGTTGAAACTATGTTTAAGTTTTTCGATGTGGGAAAAGTACAAATCACTGATCAGGCCAGCTTGCGCCGAAGTCACAACCTGATCACGTATCACCCAGATTCCTAGAACACATCCCCATGTGTTTTTATCAATTTCAATGGCCGCAATTTTTAGGGTTTGGTCTATGTCAATACCCGAGAGAAGCACTTTTTCCCGGTCATGGGTGAGGTAGCGCATACAACCGCCAACACTTACAAGTAACAATGTCATTACAATGAAACTGGTACATTTTTTCATACGCGATACCTCCCATTCGTGTTAAATTATATACTGATAGCAATGTAAGATTTGCTTTCGGCTTGGGACGTTTTCACTCTTGATTGAGCAAGATCAGAAACTACCGGCGCCAACGAGAATAACCCCAGCCACCGCCCCCTATTGCGAGCACAACGAGCACAATGATAATAATTGTTAATGTTGACATGAGATTCTCCTTTGATAATTATGTGGTGTCTAAATCGGGCAATGGATTTGTCCGACTGTATCAGCGGTTTAGTATATTGCAAACACCGTGCCATAGTAGTCTTCGATTTCTTGTCTCTCAATATTCCCCCTTTCTGACTCGAAAAGGTGCGTGTTTTGTCGAATATGGTAATCCGGTTCTCAAAATCGTTAAAGCAGAGCGTATTATTTACTGATCAGAGCCGCATGCCCCAAAGGGATGTTTATTGACGGAAAAGATCAGGTAGAAAGCATTGTGACGCCTACCTATGGCTAGCAAGGACAGTTTGTAGGGATTGTGCTTGGGGAGTATATGTGTACTTTGCTGCTTATGGGCATGAAAATTGCAGTGTATTAAAAAAATGCTGCAGGCACGTCGGATGCGAGCTCCGTGCCCAATGATAATGTTATCCCAGAAGGAACCCAATAATGAATATGAACCCGTCGACTACCCAACCAAAAGGTAGTGCGTTACCTGAATTACTGCTTAAACGGTGGACGTTCACCGGCTTCTTTACTGAAGTAACATTAATGACACGATTTACCATGCGGTTCTTTACGCAGGTAAGTGTTCCTCCCTATGAGATAAAGGAGGTGCTTCGACAGTGCTATGTTGTAGGCCTAAAATCATTGCCCTTAATCGGAATCACCGGTTTTATTTTGGGGTTGGTTCTTACGATGCAGTCAAGACCAACGCTTGCTGCGTTTGGCGCTGAGTCGTGGCTGCCTGCAATGGTGGCGGTATCCATAATTAGAGAAATTGGTCCGGTAATAACTGCTCTTATATGTGCTGGGAAAATCGGTTCGGGCATAGGGGCCGAACTTGCGTCTATGAAGGTGACCGAGCAGATTGATGCAATGGAAGTGTCAGGGATCAATCCATTCAATTACCTTGTAATAACCCGGATTGTTGCGACAACGCTTATGATTCCCGTTCTTGTTATATTTTCGGATGTTATATCGCTTGCGGGATCTTACGTAGCTGTAAATATCAAGGCTGATGTGAGTCTTCCCCTTTTCTTTGCGTCTATCTTTGCGAAACTGAAGTTTGTGGATGTCATTCCTTCCCTGGTTAAAACATTCTTCTTCGGTTTCGCGATAGGATTAATTGGTTGCTATAAGGGATATACTTCGAACAAAGGAACCCAAGGAGTTGGCGAATCGGCGAATTCGGCGGTAGTTATGGGATCGCTTATGGTATTTGTCATCGATCTTCTCGCAGTTCAAATCACAAGTTTGTTCGGATAGCACACTACAATGATACCCACACAACCCAATAACCCATCTCAATCTGATAATGCTATAGCGCAAGCTGCGTCTGTAGTAACAATTTCTCATCTCAAAAAATCATTCGGAACACATACTGTTTTGAAAGATATAACCCTAACACTTACAAAAGGAGAGAACCTTGTAGTGCTTGGGGAATCTGGCAGCGGAAAATCGGTGATGATCAAATGTCTTGTCGGTTTGGAAGAGCCTGACGAGGGTACGGTATCTGTTTTGGGAAAAGACATTGCGAAGCTTAAAGGCAAGCATCTAGACGATCTCCGCAAACGAGTAGGCTTTCTCTTCCAGAGCGCAGCGCTCTACGATTCAATGACCGTGCGAGAAAATCTCGAATTCCCGCTGCGTGGTAGCAATGATGCGACGGCTGATCGTGAAGGCCTTGTGAAAGAGGCGCTGGAAAACGTTGGTCTTCTTGACGCAATAGACAAAATGCCTACCGAACTCTCGGGCGGTATGCGAAAAAGGATCGGGTTGGCTCGAACACTTATCTTAAAACCAGAAATAATGCTTTACGACGAGCCGACAACGGGCCTAGATCCCATAACGTCAAAAGAGATTAGCACTCTCATCATGGATGTTCGTAAGAAATATAACACTGCGTCAATCATCATCACGCACGATATCGTCTGCGCAAAGATCACAGCCGACAGGATAATCGTGATTCGTGATGGCATGTGCGCAGCAGAGGGAAACTTTGATGAAATGAAGAGCTCGAGTGATCCGTGGGTGCACTCATTTTTTGAGTAATGTAAACCTTTTTTTTACCTTGGGATAGAAGTGAGAATTCGAGGGATTGACCGCGCAGCAGAGGATGTTACCACGGGCGCAACCTAAAGTTTATTGGTCTTTACACATACAACTAAGTCATTGAAAGGTTTTGATATGAATAATTCAAAGGGAAATACGATACGACTCGGAATTTTTGTAACAGTTGGGGCACTTTTGCTTGCGGTTGCTATTTACTCAATCGGTAAGAAACAGCAACTGTTCAGTAATACATTCCGCATCAGCGGGTATTTTACTGATATCAGTGGGCTGCAGGTTGGAAATAATGTTCGCTTCTCGGGTATTACCATCGGCATTGTAGAGGGGATAGAGATGATTGCAGATACCGCGGTAAAAGTCGACATGACTATCGATTCCAAAATGAAGAAATTCATTCGCAAGGATGCAAAGGCAATTATAGGGACCGACGGTCTCATGGGGAACAAAATCGTGGTAATCGCACCAGGAACCGCCGGTACTGCGGGCATAAAAGACAAAGACTTCATTGCAACATCTGTTCCTCCAAGTATAGATGATATCCTTGCTAAATTGTACGAAACAAGCAGCAATGTTACCCTTATCAGTGAAGATCTTTCGGCAATTGTTTCAAATATCCGAGCGGGAGATGGTACTATTGGAAAGCTTTTGATGGATTCGGTCTTCGCGAAAAATATTGGCCAAACAATTGTTAATGTCAAGCAAGGTGCTGCAGGGTTTAAGCAGAACATGGACGCTGCGGGAAATAATCCTCTGTTGCGAGGGTATATCAAGAAGAAAGAAGAAGCGAAGAAGGATGAAATAAAGAAGGAAGAAGCGAAGAAAGAAGAAATAAAAAAGGAAAAATAGAGAAGGAAGAAGCACAGAATTTAAAGGTTGAATACAAGATCAAGGTTCAGAAAAAGAGCTCCACTCCAGGAGCTCTACACATCCAAGATTTCTCGCACAAGCAATAAACCGATGAGCATTTTCCCCACGCTATTTCTAATCACCGTAATGACTATCGGGCTTCTTAAAAAATCGCCACAATAGGGCGGTTAGTATAGGTACTTACAGCCGAAGAGCGATCTTTTTGATCGTGGCGAAAGAACCGGATTCCATACGGCAGAAGTATATCCCTCCAGCAGAATTGAGCATTCCTGTGTTTACTAGACTGAATTCGATTGCCCGTTGGCGCCGAGGGTGAGATCGCCTAACGATATCTCTAGGGCGCCACTTGATTTATAGAGTCTTGGGAGAAGTGTTTGTCTACCAATATTCCCTGCAATTCCAATGGGGTTAAGCGTTCACCTAGCCGTATCGTTAAACGCAGATGTCAAACTTATGCGTACAGACACTCGAAAATCTAGCCTTTCGAAAGTCTTTTCGTTCTTTTGGCCTCAATATCGTTTGTCCAATACCCACGCCAATCGTAGTGCTTGTAGAGGAGCGTTTCGTAGCTCCTATTTAGTGTTTCTGCCGCGTACTCTGGCGCCCGCTGCACCCTCTCGGCCGATAAGTTGACAAAAACCTTAGATTCCTCCCAGCTAACGCGTTCGATCCATTGCGGTGATATCAAGACGTGTTTGCCAGGCCACCAATTCTTCGTGTCTACGATTAGATACCTTATCGACCAGGTGTCATCGTCGATAATGAAATCCTCGACATGACCAATTTCCCCGTCAATCGCTTGTATATGATGACCAATCACGTCGGCAGTGCTACGCAAGTGAGGGTCCCACGCCTCTTGACGAAGCTCCTCCGCTTTCCATTGCTTGGGGTTGCGCATAATAGACTCACTGAAACCCCACTCATACGGACCGTACCCATAATAAGGCCACCCATAGTATCCGAAGTACTCGGTCTCATATTGACGGGAAACCGGTTGGTCGGCCGATAACGACGGACAATCCTCAATCTGCTTTTTTGTCAAGTCAACGGGAATAACCTTTTGGGTATCATTGGCAGGACTCAGAGCATACGGCGAAATAAGAACCTGCTTTCCCGTGAGCCAATCGCCAGATTCAGCCACAAGATAGCGCACCGTCCAATGCCTATCATCAAAATAAAACTCGTTCGCCTTGCCAATGTCTCCATCACTGGCTCGAAGCCCAAAGCTCTTAAATTCTTTTGCTTGTCGCAGCATAGTAGTGTCTTTCTGTGTAGTGGGGGATACTTCTTCACTATAGGTAATAAGCGAAATTAATGCCAATGCCTAATTGATGAATACTGCGGGCAATTACCTTGGATATGACTCGAGATTTTTTTTGCAGTGAAATGATTTCCAATTGCGCGAATATCGTGTGCAAAAGTGGCAACTTGAATGTGTGTTGGGCAGATATGTGCTACTTAGATTTCGTGCTCTTAAGCGTTTTTAGGATATACTCTTAAAAGGGATAGCCGAGGGCAATGTTGATAATAAGATTGTCTTGGCGCCATGTATTCTGGCCCACATTGATTGCAGATAAAACCCAGCGCTCATGTTCATTAAGCCATGGTTTGCGCAAGGGTATTGCTAGATCGCATCGCAGTATAAAGAACGAAGCATCGATGCGCAGACCTATTCCCGTTCCTACGCCCAGTTCCTTATAAAAACTTCCGACCGAAAAGGGCTCTGTTCCCAAGAGTGTGTCTTGGCTATACTGCCAATTATTTCCTGCATCTACAAATACCGCTCCTTTTAAAATGCTCACAATATTAAATCTATACTCTGCATTTGCCTCAAGTTTTATATCGCCTCCAACTTCCAGGAAGGGCGAACCACTGCTCCTGTTGTTTTGGGATGTTCCTGGTCCAAGGGTGTTGGTTGGAAAAGCTCTGACACTCGATGCCCCGCCGCTAAAGAATTGCCGAATATAAGGAAGTGTGGAAGAATTCCCATACGGTTTACCAACTCCTGTGTAGAGCCGCAATGCTAATATGCTTTTGTCAGGAAAATTGACATAGTCGCGAGCATCAAACGTTACCCTGACAAACTGCGAATACCGTAGGCCGGCAATGTTTTGCGGACTACTTGTCAAACCACTTTTCCCTGTAAATATTTTTTGCCCTAGCCACAATGCGTTTCCAGCAGATTCTCCGGTGAGTTTAATGTAGAATTGGTTTTTTTTGTCGGGTGTAACCTGTTCATTATAGGTAAAAGAATAGAGGGCTCCGGCAATGAATTGCTCTTGATAGCTCGATTTCAAAAAGGGAATTGAATCCAATCGGTTGGTAAACGAGTTTGATGGATTGGAAATTGCCGTTATAGTAACATTAGCAGGATTAAGCTCATGCTCCTTTCGTATATCCTCTTTCCATGTGTACCCGTAGGTAAGCTGGAACGTTTTAAGGTCGAAGAAATTTATACGTCGAGTAAAGCTATACCCAACAGCAAATTTAGTTTTTGGAATAAAAAAGCCCGAGGGTTGCAGTGCGCTGAAGGGAACCAACAACCACGGAAAGTCAAGTTCCACATGCGGATCGATTTCAAAGGAATAGAGGTTGTTATATGCGCGTATAAATTTAGTCTCTATGGAACTGTTCAGACTTACGTTGAGGAGCTCTCCACCTCCAAAGGCACTCTTTTCTTGGTATCCCACATTGAGTCGTGGCCCCATGAAATCGTTAGATTTATTGACAAACATTAACTCTGAGCTGAACATGCGTTTCGCCGCGGGGGTGAGCAGTATGCGGGCATCCAGAATGCTTGTACCACTTGTGGGGCCTTCTGTGAATGTGATCTCGGCATATTTGAAATTTCCGTTTGTCATGAGCCTATTAAGCGTTATGGCCTGTTGCGTGCGCGAATAGAGATCGTCTTTCTTAATAAAAATGCTGCGTAGGATCGTTTTTGGGCCAATTTTAGGCGTTTTAATGAATACAACGCTGTCAACAATTGAGGTGTTGCCTCCTGCCTGGGTTGAATCGGGTTGTGACGTATAGTTCGGGTCAATATACACAGTACCAATTCGGTAGGGCGTCAAAGCTTTGGCAGGGGA
Source organism: Chitinivibrionales bacterium (assembly GCA_038247415.1). Classification (GTDB taxonomy): domain Bacteria; phylum Fibrobacterota; class Chitinivibrionia; order Chitinivibrionales; family WJKA01; genus JBBRUX01. Next base: position 19,551 of record JBBRUX010000020.1, read on the forward strand.
GTGCTCTTTGAGGCACACTTCAAGGTCGATAGTTTTTTCTTGTTCGAGTACCACCGTTTTAACTAATATGTAATCGGTGCTAAAATAGAAGTAGCCTCGATCCTTGAGAACCGCTTCAATTCGTTCGCGTTCTTTTTTGATTGTCTCCAGAGAATAGGTGTCGCCGGGTTTAAGCAGAGAGCTCGTGCGTGAAGAATCTATACCTGCTTGTAATAAGGTGTCGGGTAGATTGAAAACAATCTCACGAATTGTATATGGCGAATGCACATCGCAGGTATACTGCGCGCGAGCGGTCTTTTTTTGTTCTTGTACGGTGTGCGAGGTTACGCTTTTGAAATAGCCGATATTGTAAAGATCTGTATCGATTTGCCGCTCTGTCTTGTCAAAATCTACCGTGCTCACAAGAACGGGGGGTTCGCCAAGAGTAGTACGTATCCATGCGCCAAATCGTGTTTTTGTCGAATCTCCCACTATCGAGTAAAGCCATAGTTTAGGTCTCATCCATAAAAAAACATAATTGGGTTTGGGTTGCAATGATAACCGAGCCGTTTTCAAAACAATCTTTTTGTCGGTTTTTGTGCTCGATGCTTTAATCTGTATGGAGGCGCCAGTATACAGTTTTTCACCAGCAGGAACAAAGCGGATTGCCGTGCATGAGATAAGCAGCAAAAGAGCCGACACCAGTAAGCTTGTGAATACTTTTTTAATGTTCATTTTTCTTCTTATCTGCTTTTATTGGGCGCACAAATAATTCTTTCCACCAATCAAAAATTCTGGTAAAAGATATGCCGATGCCTGTCTCAACAAGTTGCCCTTCCAGAGGATCTGCATACACATTCTTGCGAAAACCCTTGAGGCGAAAGGGGCCATCATCTGTCAATTTATACTCTACAATAACATCGCCGATAATTGAGCTTGCAGAATTCTTTTCGGCGCGTGCACCCTCCACATCGATAGCGCCACCACCTCGTATGCTCAGCCGATCGTTGAACAGTTGTTTGCGCACGCCAATTTCAACTTGTGTTCTTCCCGATGCTTTCCCCGATGTAAAATCATCGTAGGATTGGACCCCCATATCAAGTTCTATACCCGGGATCAATCGTGCTCCCCATTGGTTCAATTGTCCCGTTAAGAGGGCGCTCACACTACCGCGAGCGACGCTTGAAAGTGCACTGCTTTCGTTTGACGACTCAAGAGGATTCTCTTGCATGAATCTTCCTAATACAAGAAGCGAAAAAACTTGTTTGTCGAGCAACGAAGGATCAGCGTTCAGTTGCATGAGTTTTGCATTAACCGACCCGCCCAAAACTCCCTTGTCTTCTGGCAAAAGTTGCAATTCATAAGAAATTACGGGCTTGAGCAAAGCTCCTTTGAGTCTGAGTATGACAAGAAATGTCAAGCGCTGCCGATAGGCATTTTTGTTTGCTTCATCTATGCCAGAAATCTGGTTGGCAACCAGATCAATGGGAGATGTGATAATTTCACACACTGCTTTTATGTCAATTTCTCCAGCGGCTGGATCTCCATTAAAGATTATTGTGCCGCCGTGCTCTATCTTGAATTTTCTCTTGATAACCGACTGAAATGAAACCAGGTAATTGCCATCCGAAATGGTATAGAGCCCCGATAGATTGGCGCTGCCGCCCGGATTCATGCTAAAATGAAGTTTCCCAACTCCTCTAATATCAAGAGAGTCGTTGGATGTTTGGTCAACCAGCAATCGGAGGGTGGCTTTTTCATCGATCTCAACATCCGCGCTTATAGAAAGTTTAGTCGTTTGATTCGTTGGTTTTTTGAGGTCTGTTTGGGGCCCGTGCAAAGCCGTAGAATCGAGCGAGTCGATGAACAAGACGACACCCTCGCCCTTGTCGGCAGTTACAAAGTTTTTTGGAATTGCAAATGTCATATGAGAACCATTTCTCAATTTCAATTGAGACTCAATAACTGGTTCTGTGTTTGAGCCCGAAATATTCAGCTTGCCTTTCAAAATCATGGTGCCAAAAAGCATGTCATTATCTTTTTGCGAGGTGTTAAGAACCAAAAAGTCATCGGCGATAATCTTGAGGTCATAGACCAGGTCTGTGAGTTGTTTTGTGGTAATGGACCCACTGCAGTGCATAGTTTGATTATTGGAGTCTCTTACGGTCAATTGATTGAAGTAAATCCCTGTATGTTTTACTTCTATTGTTTCATTCTGCAAGTGTAGCGTGCTGTTTATGCCCGCGGGATTGAGAAATACGTCAACAAACGACAATGAACCGTTGAGGCTAGGTTTTTTGGAATCTCCCTGAATCGTAAATGATCCGCGTATCAACCCGCTTCCTTGTGTGAAGGTGCCCATTGATAATGCTTCAATTGTTTTCATAGATACGGAGTGTATATCAACACGAGCATTAAGCTTCGTATCTGTTGTTTGGGGGGTAAAGATTCCGGTTGCAGTGATGTTATTTTCCGCACCAATAAGTTTTGCATCCATTGAAATCGCACCCGTCAGGGAGCTTACTGCTTTTATCGAAAGTGTTCCAATGTTTATTTTTTTGATGGCAACCTCTTGTAATGACACATCTGCATTCAGGCCGTATCCCGTATTGATCTTTGTAAGTTGCGCATGTGCGTTAAGACGTCCTGCGATTAAGGTTGTATCCGCTACTATGATCCGTGAAACCGTATTCATGTCCAAGCCATCAATTTTGATGTTAAATCCGTTGACGTTGGCATCGTGAAGCGAGCCAACTTCAATTGTGCCCGAGGCACTGTGCAGTATCAAATCGTTGATTGCCACTCCGTTTGTGCCGATATCGACAAAATTATTGGGTGATATTGACCATTCGTGGTTGGCCAGCACCATAGTTGGTGCTGCGAGGGATATCCGATAGGTACTATCGCGTTGTTCACCTCGCACGTTTGCGACTATCCTGCGAAATCCGGTATCGTCAATAGCCGAAAGAGATAACGAAGCTGCCTGTCCCTGCACGTGACCATTGGCCGATACATTATTAAGGACCAATGATCCATTGGAAATATGTCTGGACGTTAGTTCAAAATCACCTTTATTTCCGTCAAGATTTATGTTTACATTTGCATCTGCTATACTTATTCCAGAATAGTTAATTTCAGGGAATGCCCCTTGTACCTGCAGTCGATGGGACTCGAGATCAAAACTTCCCGATAGCCAGCATGGTGCATATCCGGTGAGTTGGGGCACAAATACACCCGACAGAATCGGATCCTTATGAATCTGGATGCCAAAAGAAAAAGTACGTTGTTCGCTTTGTGCTGTGGGCTTTAGTACTTTGGTTTGAGAAGGCAGGTACTGAGCTAAAAGCGTTTGCATTTCACCTGCAATGGCGGTAGGAGGAATTGTCCCGTTATACTGAATATCAATTATGTTGCTGTGGAGGTTGATGCTACTTATGCCTTGTGCATAACGAGAAGTGCAGAGTACCGAATCCAAACGATATTCTATGCCTTTTTTAACAACAATCCCATCAGTGAGTAAAGCCGATCCTGTAATCGAAGCGATATCTTTCCCGCGAGCATCAACAACGGTTTTTGCCGATACTTGAATATCTTCTTGCATGATATGGGTTCTTTTAAGGTCAATATTTTTAATGTCAAGCAAAAAGTCGTAGTGCTCCTTTTTCGGTCTGAGATCAACGAGCCCGTCAAAATTAAGGGTAGCATTGGAATCATTTAAAGAAATTTTTCCGTCGTAACTCATGCTGGCAATTACGCCATCAACATATAATGAATGATAGAGGTATCTGTTAAAGTAGACAGACGACACAGAGACCGCTAATTGTGCCCGAATACTATCTTTGTCAACGCCCTTCCCTTGTATCCTCGCTGCCATGGTGATGGGACCAAACAGTGCGGTATCTTTAAGAAGCTGGCCGACATTAAAATTCATGACAGTAAGGGAACAATTATATATGTTACCGGGGGCCATCTCCCCCTGTGCAAAAAGAGAACCATAGCTTGTTGTGAGTGCACATGAGGCCTTGAATTCCCGCACCGAGCCGTTGCCATGTGCGTTCAATTCTATCTGCTGGGGAAGTGAAATAGCGTCGGTAAAAATCTGCTTCCCAAAAAGATTTATAAGATCGGTTCTCCCAGTTGTCAGTTTAAAACGCGGAACGCTGAAACTAAGATTGTTGGCATCGGGGAGCCCGCGTAATGTGCAGTCGGTCAAAAGAGAAGTCTTGTTTCCAAGAGTTAATTCAATTTTGTCAGCTTTAAGATCGCCAAGCAATCCCGTAATTGTTCCGGCAGCAGTTATTGTAGAAATGGGCCCATGAAAGATCGGTTGTGAAGCAAGTTGCGGAATAAAATAGAGAATATCTTTGACCCCAATACTAGCTTTGATAATTTTAGCAGACACATACATTTTTCCCAGTGAATCAGCGATGGATGCTAGCGTTGGAAATTTAATTTCGCTGGAGCACTTGATTGTCGAGAGTTGTGTGCGCACAGTAAGATTTGTTGCGCTAATCCTATGGTCACTCATTTCGAAATCGGTAGACAAGTTCGACAGATAGAACCGATTTGAATCCCGGGCGCTGATGTTTTTGACGGTTGCTCGTATGAGAGCGGGGGAGTAAAATGCTGATCGAGCACTTACCCCAATGCCTGTGAACCGGATTCGTGCTGCATCGAAACCAGCAGTGTCTTTTTTTTGGGGATCCTTGAGCAGAGTCGAATCTTCATAGGCAAAAGAGCAGTTTGAGAGTTCAAAGTTTTTGGCACTTATTTGTAAATCAGGCGGAGCAGGTTCCGGGCTCATTGTTTTCTGCTTCTTATTCAGGGTAACCTTGCCCACAAGGCCATCAATTGCAGCGGTATGCAAGTTGAACTGAAGTTTAGGAAGGTCCATTTTTTTAACATTCACATGAAGTTTATGTAAATTGGCATCAACAATAATGCCTGCAAAATGGTCATCAAACTTAAATCGAATGTCTTTGAGGTCGATATTGTCAATGCGTAGCGCCAGACCTGCTTGTGTCTTTGGTTTTTTTGGGAGGGTATCGGCAAGTGCAGCGATCAGAAATTGGAAGTTATAGAGGCTATCTGCGTTTGTCCGAGAAATGACCCCTATTGCGTCTGTCAAACGCAATGAACTAATGTGAATTTTTCCTGTGATAAGGCCACGAAGATCGACGGTTACAAAAACTTTACCCGCGCACACCAACGTGTCATGCAGTGGGCCTTGTACACACAAACCGTTTATATACACCGATGAAGGGAATGCAATACCCATTCCTGCGATCGATACATACGCGTTGGTTTTTTGGGTAGCGAACGATGTAGCTTTGAGAATGATAAATCGTTGAACGAATGGGATTTGCGTAAGGGCCGAAAGAAGAACCAGGATCGCTATAATAATTCCTATCGACCATGCAGCTATACGCGCCATCTTTTTAGTTGCATGCACTGCATTCATTTTAGTTTGTGGCATGAGTTGGTTTCCAATTGCAAGAAAATAAATTCTGCAATCAGAAACCACCTCATAGAAACTATTTTTGTGTATACATCATGAGTGCATCCTTATTCGTCACCCGTAACTCGACTCTACGGTTTGACAATCTGCCATCGGCGGTAGTATTTTCGGCTTTGGGCATACTCATACCATACCCACGTGAACTGAGTGTTGCGTTCAAAGCGGGAGAAACACCAATTAAATACATGCGAACCGATTCTGCTCGTCCTTGGCTAAGATTGAGGTTGTACTCTGCGGCACCGATATTGTCGGTGTGTCCACCGATCTCAATCTGCAGCTTGGGATACTTTATAAGCATCGCTGCGATGATGTTGAGATAGGGTTTCGAATTGATAGATATTATGGTTTTTCCGCTTTCAAAGTACACTGCGTCAAGGAGAAGCTCCCCGGTTGACAAAAGTTTTTTCTCTGCTTCAGAACGCTTTTCTTTCTCTAGGGCAAGATCTTTTGCAGATTGAATAAGTGCCAGCGAATCGGCTGTTGCTTTTGTTGCCATTAAGTTAGCAGAGGCTTGGTTTGCCAATGCGTCGTTATTAGCTTGCGTTTGCATCGAATCCATTTGCTCACGCGAGGCTTGTTTTTGGTTGGCAAGCTCAATAGAGTCTTCGATAGAGTTCTTGGTAAGAGAACGGACTTCGTTAGCCGATTTCGCAGCTTTAGCTTCCAGGTTCGCTTTCTCTTGCGCCGCTTTTTGTTTTTGAGCAAGCGCCTCGGCTCTTTTGCCTGCGAGCATATCAAAGGAGAATGCAAGTGCAACAAAGACACGATAAGGTTCAAGTGCACGTGGACTAATGCCAGAACGGTCGGCCGATAGTGAAACATCTGCGCCTACGGTAACATTCATCTCATAAGGAGTACGTACGCGGAGTGTTGGGGTGACCCAAAGTGGATCCGTTCCAAAAGCCATATCTTTGAATTGAGTGCGAGAATTTAGTTCTGTGCCAAGGACAATTGCGCCCAAGTTAGCCTGTAAACCAGTTCCAAGCAAGAGCACGGATGGGTTGTCTTTACTGATGCTGAGAACACCGGCTTCATTAAGATGGGCTTTAAAACCCCAATCTTCATTGCCTGCCTGCAGTGTTTGCATAAGTTTGCCAACAAAATCAAAGCTGTTACGTGTTTCGAAGTAGTTGTAACCATCGGCTCGATAGATGTTGATCTGATTTTGTGAAGTACCGCCTATAATGGCCAATTGGCCACCCATACGAATGGGAGCATACCGTGGGAATGGTACAGATCCTTGTACACCAGCACGAATGGATCCCACACCCGAACTCTGCATATCTTTGTCGTAATTACTGATTCCGTATCCGGAAACAGAGGCAAAAAGATCGACAAATGGGTTTACTCCGTAGGAAAATGCGCCTGTACCTACAAAGATATTAGCACCGGCGTTTGGTGTCTGAAGATAGGTGTTTTGCTGATGATACCATGGTGCAAAAAAGCCGAAGGTTATTCGCCCCTCGCCCATGGATTCCGCCGACCCTATCGTGCTTAAACCACGCAATGCTTCTCCATTGACAACTGGTGAGTATACAGGAGGAACAACACTTGCGGAATCTGCCTTGGGTTGATTAATTGCCCCAAATAAGCACACTGAGAAAAAGAGGGCCCCTTTACTTATTCGAGATAACATTGGTTTTGACTGGAACATACATACTCCTTATGACTGTTTGTTTAAAAGCGGAAGCTGGTATCGAAAAAATGCCTATTGAACTTTGACTTTCATCTGGCCTCGCAGGTTTTAAGTGCGTTTGCTATCACTACACTATGATTAACCGATTGTGAGTTCGTTTTTTAAGCTCTTTACTCCTTTGATATTATTAACAAGCTTGCCAACAAGATCTTTTTCGGCACTGTTCTTTACAACGCCGCGAACAGTTACAAGCCCATCTTTTGTCTCAACCTTGGTGGTCAGCATGTTGGTTGAGCGGTGAAACAGAAGTGCCATTTTCACCTGAGCTGTGATAGAGGCATCGTCCATATACTCACCTACTTTTTCCGCAGTGGTTGGCCCGGTTTTGCGGATAGTCATGAGGTTTCTGACATCCTTGACACCTACCACATCTTTAACGTACTCGGTGGTTAGTTCCTTCTGCGCTTCGCTTGTCGCTTCTCCGCGCAAGGTGGCAATACCATCCGACACCACAACGTCAGTCTTTAAACTGCTTATATTGCGGCCAAACAGAAGGCTAGTCTTTACTTTTGCAGCAATCCATCCGTCTGAGTTTTCTGGCGGAGATCCACCAAGAATCACGAGATTGTTGTTCACATGCTTTACACCAGGAAGCCCTGATACGGTTGCTTCTGCAAGTGATAGGTGCGACCACTCAGACACTGTTCCTGTGAGCGTAACCACACTATCATTGGCTATTTGGAACTTGATGTCATCACTTTTAAGGTAGGTGACAAAGACATACGACTTCTTTGCCGATGCTTCGGTTCGGTCGCTCATCTGCGTTGCGAGCACAGTTCCACTAGCGCATAAAGCAACAACTGTAGCCATTACAAGACTATCATGGTAACGATTCTTCATAGCAGGACCTCCTTCTGAAACAAAAAAACCATCCGGTCCCTGGTAATTCCTGGAATCGGTAGTATCGAGTCGGGATGTGAGTACTTTGCAAGAATGGTGCCAGTTATCTAAAAGGATCAGGAAAGCCCCTTGCAAATAATTCTCCCGAGTCGCATCCAACGCGCGAATACATGGTTTTTAAAGAGAAAGAGGTGGTTTTTGCCTTTGGAATCTGCAATAATGAGTGTCAAGTGCTCACAAATCTGATCCTCTCAAGACATGTCCAACACAAGAAATGGAATTCCCGTTTTCGGGAAGCTTATTAGCGAAAATGGAAGAATTAGGATAAGGCCAAAAAGCGCCCAAAATTGTCCACTCAGTGTGGCTGATTGAATTGTGATAGGGTACTGATCGTATCGGATAATTTCATTTGTAAGGATAATAGACAGATGATAGTTGCTCATTAATATTGACTTACCTAGAGCTCCTTTGTTCTTTCCCACATAAGGCTTGTTAATTCTTTGGTAGAAGAGCTCACCACAACCTAGATTCATACAACATACGGCATAGGTCGGCTCGGCCCGGTTTTATATATTGTCAACAAGGATTGCGCTATGAAAACACCACGGATCTGCGTTGTAGAAGACGATGAGTCTACACTCTTTGGCTATCAGCAGTATCTCATAGAGGCGGGCTTCTCTGTTTCTACTGCGGCCTCGCTATTGGCGGCTAAAAAGTTGGTTGCTCTCGAAGAGTTTGATGGCATCCTCCTGGACAACCAACTCCCCGATGGAAACTCCCTGGATTGGATTGAGGAACTGCGTAAGGAATTTGGGAGCCTCTCAATAATAGTCATCACTGGATCTGGCGATATCGCCACCGCAGTACGCGCCATGCAATTAGGCGCCGATGATTTTCTTGCCAAACCTGTCCGTTTAGAAGTTCTTGCGGTTTCGCTGCAAAAGAGCTTAGAGCTTGGTGGCTTTCGAAAGCAAAATATAATTCGCCAAAAACTTGCCGAAAAAGAAACCGGATTTTTTGGTACAAGCCAAAAGATGGTCGAAATTATGGATCTGGCTCGAGTGGCCGCAGAGTCGGAAACCGACGTTGTACTCTTTGGCGAAACCGGAACCGGCAAGGGGGTTCTTGCTAAATGGATTCATAATCATAGCTCTCGGAAAGCAGGCGCATTTGTTGAGCTGAACTGCTCAACACTTAAAGGGGATCTTTTGCGCAGCGAGCTGTATGGTCATACCCGTGGAGCATTTACTAGTGCGCTTAAGGATCGCGAAGGCCTTGTGGAAGCAGCAGACGGCGGGACTCTGTTCCTTGATGAAATAGGGGATATGGGTATTGAAGTTCAAGCGCAACTTCTCAAAACGTTAGAAGAAAAGACATTCAGAAGAATTGGCGAAAACCGTTTGCGAACAAGCGATTTTCGGCTTATTTGCGCCACCAATAGCGACCTTGCCAAAGCCCAAGACGATGGCACCTTCCGCAAAGATTTGTATTATCGGATCTGTGTTTTTCCTATAACCCTGCCCGCACTGCACGAACGAAAAGAAGATATCCCCGGGCTTGCAGAGCATCTACTCAAACAGGCGGGCTATGCGTATCCTCATTTGTCTACAGCAGTTCTTGAGTTTTTGACAAATTATCCGTGGGATGGCAATATTCGAGAGTTGCGCAATATCCTCGAACGAGCAGGCCTTCTCGCACGCCGAAAAGAATTGACCTTACACCACTTTCCAAGTCTTACCGACGCAGCACTATTGCAAGCAGAAATAAGCGTCAACTGGAAGATCGAAGAATTCGAATTGATGCATATTCACAAAGCACTCGACTATTACGGCGGCGACAAAAACCGCGCCTGCGAGGCCTTGGGCTTGTCACTTTCTGCATTGTATAGGCGGTTGGAAAAAGCGCCCAAGGGGCCAAAAGATTGAAATCCTTTGGGAAGTGAGATTGCCTGCACACGATTAGATGATTAGGTGATTTCCACCAATCTGCACCCCAGAAGAATTGATGGAGGATTAACTATGATGCACGATCCAAATAATTGAAGAAGCTAGAAAATTTCGAGATGAGCATGCAAAGCAGTTTAATTATGATTTAGACCTGATCATCAAAGATATCAGAACGGAACAAATTAAGCATAGCTATAAAATTATCACAAGACCTCCTCAAAAGTATCTTAAGTCAACAGGCACTTGATAATTGCTAGCAGTGTATATCTTCCTTTTAATTCAGCAGGCGCTCAAGAGTTACTTCGGGCTCTACCCAGCGCCGAAATGTATAAAACGAACCCCGTACGTCAAATAAATGTTTCCGGTTAATCACACGAATCAACGGTGCAGACAAGGGCATTGCCTCCTCCTAACCTCCCGCAAGACCAAAAAGCTTTTTGCAATTCCGTGTTGTTGCATCCGCAATTTCTTCAAAAGAAGTGTTTCTGAGAAGGGCTATTTCCTGGCAGATATGCTTAACGTTTGCTGGCTCAGAAAATAATGGTTGTGGAGTACCGTAAAGAGGTAGTGCTGGCGCGTCGGATTCTATAAGAAGGTGGTTGAGGGAAACTGCTTGTGCACTTTGTCTGGCGCGTGAATGCGTTGGATGAGTGATACTTCCGCCAAAGGAAATATAAAAACCCAGGCGCTCGAAGCGGGGAATAAGCTGCGGTGAGCCTGACCACGCGTGAATGAGGCCTTGCAGATTTCCTTGTGTATATTTTTCGATGATGTCAAGCAGTGGGCCAAACGCCTGCCGGCAATGAATTGACACGGGGCGTTTATAGGCTATGGCCAGATTAAGCTGTTCGCAAAATACCTCTTTTTGGATGTGCATGGGAATATTTGGCATTTGATTGTCGAGGCCAATTTCCCCTACCCCGGCATGAGGAAATTGAAGAAGTTTTTTTTCTAGAGTTTTTTCCCACGAAGAAGAGCGCTGCATAACAAACCACGGATGTAAACCAAAACTTGGGTAGAGAGAGTTCTGCTGGTTTGCTAAATCTGCTATTTCCTGCCAGTCGTGTTCCCCTTCACCGCAACAGACAGCGTGCGTGACGTCAACGTTTGCGGCATGCGCAAGCGCTTGTGTGGGTGGCAGGTACTGTTTTAAATCTTGAAGGTGGCAATGAGCATCGATCATGTTGATCGCCTTGCATTACACAGGTTTTTTATGAGCCGCAAATTGAATAGAATGAAAGTGGGTATAGCGTTTGCCAAGAGCCAGAAGTTCTTCGTGCGTTCCTTGTTCGGAGATTACCCCTTTGTCGAGTACAAGAATTTTATTGGCATTGCGAATTGTCGAGAGCCTGTGGGCAACTACAAGGACCGTTCGATCTTTCATGAGATTGTCGATAGCATGTTGCACCAAGCGTTCCGATTCTGTATCGAGCGCACTCGTGGCTTCGTCAAGAATGAGAATGGGCGGATTGCGCAGCAGGGCACGTGCTATGGCGAGTCGTTGACATTGGCCACCAGAGAGCATCACGCCGCGCTCGCCAATATTGGTATGGACTTTATTGGGAAGTTTGTCGATAAATTCTACTGCATTTGCCATTTCGGCAGCCTTCATGACCGCTTCTTCCGATGCTTTGTGGCCATAGGCGATATTGTTGAAAACGGTGTCGTTAAAGAGGAATGTTCCCTGGCTTACGATACCAAAGAGTTGACGTAAACCAACAAGATCACAGGAGCGCACATCGATTCCGTCAATAGAAATGGAGCCTTTTTCTATTTCATAAAAACGAGGCACCAGATCGAATATGGTTGTTTTTCCACTGCCGCTGGCGCCAACCAAAGCAACAACATTTCCCTTGGGAATGCTAAATGAAATATCGTGAAGCACAACATCTTCGCACCCGGGATAGGTAAACGTCACATTCGCGAATGAAATGTCTTTCGTAAATGATGGGACGTTTTCTTCTTTGAACGTAACCAGATGTTCGGGTTTAGAATCGATAACGGCAAAAATGCGCTCTGCTGCTGCCAAACCATTTTGCAGGGAATTATTGATTCCGCCAATGGCTTTGAGAGGCTGATAGGTATAAATGAGTATAAATAGATAGCGGGTAAAGTCGTCGGCACTCATACCATGCCCCATAAGAACCTGGCTTCCACCATACCACAATAAAGCAGCAGCAACGAGCAGCCCAAATACTTCGGTGATAGGAGCATTGAGCGCGCCACTGCGCACTTGCTTAAATGAGTTCTTAGTATATTGCTGATTTTCGGCATTAAATTTAGCCGATTCAGCCTCATTCATATTAAACATTTTTACAGCACGAATTCCGGTTACGGTTTCTTGTAACACAGAATAAACACCGGAGATATTTTCAAAAGCGCGTTTGCTGCGACGACGAACCGATTTTCCAATCGCAACGATAATCAACGTGAGGATAGGGAGAATGAGAATCACCAGAAGAGACATTTTCCAGTTGATCCAAAAAAGGAGCGTCCAAAATACAACCAAGCGAATTGGCTCGGTGATCATTTTGCTTAACGTATTGGTAAGTGCCGAATTGACTCCGCCAACATCATTCATGATTTTGGAGATAATCTCGCCAGATCGATTACGGTCGTAGTAGGAAACAGGAAGTCTTAGAACGTGGGTATATAAAGCATTACGTAAATCTTTAACCATTTCGAGATTCATGAATGCAAGTAAGAGCGAGTTGACATAAATGAATATATTTTTGCAGAGAAAGGTAATAACGAGAATGATGCAAACCCGCGAGAGCGTCTCTACGGGTGTGCTTGCCTGAGTAAGTCGGGCAATGCATGCTTTAAGAAAGAGATTTGCATTATTTACAAATGCATCGAGGTTGAGATGTGTGGTAACGGATGTGATTGCCGCTTGTTGTTCTGGTTTAAAGAGCGTTTGAATGAGGGTTGTAACAATCCACAATGTTCCGCTTTCAAAAATGACGATAAGCAACGAAAAAATAATCGAAAGCACAAAAAGCGGCATATACGGCTGCAAAAAAGCAAACATGCGGAAGTAAAGGCGTCGTGAAGATTGTTTTTTCATAAATTTCAAGCGTGTAAAAGTATGTGGGGGCCAAAAATTTTGGGACTCTTAGGTATACGCTCTGTGCGCGCAGTGAACTATAAGTAATCGTCATAATACGGGATGCGCATCATAAAAATGAGGGAGTAAAATACGTTGTGGAGGGGCAGGGCGTAAAGAAATGCCTAAATGGACACTTCTTCACGAACTTGATCGTCAAATACGGGCGCTATCTCATCAACAATTTTTTGCAGGATTTGCTCGGTGAAGAAGGTTCGATTATGGATTCTGGATTTTAAATCGGTTACGTAGCGGCGTTGTGCATCCGATTCCATCCAGAGAAAGCGGCCTTTTCGGACATTGGGGTTGTCGTGATGTGATTTCATAGGTCATCCATGAGAAAGTGATGTGGCATCCTTGCCTTGTAACTGGTCTACCTATTGATTATCGGCTCGTGGTATTTTGCGCTTGAGGATTTTGTTCACGTAATATCCATCGAACAATGATGTAGCGAAACGTAGGCACATCGATACTCTCACAGAATAGACAGGGAAAGGGACGTGCATCGATAATTCAAACCATTTTAAATCAAACGATTGCATTTTAAAATCCTCTCTGCTATACTTAAGCTTGAGACGATCTGAGTTATGCACCACTAGGGCTTATGGGTGTCGGGAGTTTTCATGGTTCGTTATTTATTATCAGATGTAACAGACGATATGATTTTGGGGCAATCGATTTTTACCCCTAATGGGGATCTCTTATTGGCAGCGGGGTATCAGGTTACTGCCCTGTATCGTAAAAGGCTTGCAGAAATAGGAATCGAAACGATATTCATTGAGGTTGAGGGTACCGAAAGCGTTCGCGCCGAAACGGTAATTTCCGATCATGTGCAGCGGGAAATGTCTATTTCTTTTAGCAAATCTGTCACCGAATTGACAAATGTTTTTTCCTACAAGAAAATGACCCGTAAAACTGTGAAGGATAGTGTTAAAGCCAATAAAAACGAACTCGAACGCCTTGTGATGAATTCGGGAATTGCAAATGCCCTCGAAAAATTTATCGATGAAATTCTTAATCAATCGGCAGTGGTACTTAATTTATCGGCAATTGACAAGCACGGTAGTTCCTTTTTTCAACATTCCATTAATGTCACGATTATTTCTTTGTGTTTGGGGCGCAAATTTAGGCTCTCGTACGAGGAAATGAAGCAATTAGGCATGGGCGCACTCAATTACGATTTGGGTCTGGTTGCGGTTCCTAAGGAAATACTGGAAAGCCCCGGGCCTCTGTCACATGATGATGCGGTGACCCTTGCGCAACATACCGTTTTTGGGCATTTGATGCTCTCGGCTAATCCGGCTATTCCACCAACAAGCTCCGCTGTGGCGCTCCAACATCACGAATGCCAAGATGGAAGCGGGTATCCCCGTGGCATTAAAGGCGAAAATAGACCACCGCTCAAAGATTTTTCACGCAAGAATGTTATCCACCGGTTTTCTGAAATAGTTGCCGTTGCCGATGCGTATGATATGTTAACTATAGGCAGATTGCATTACTCGGAAAGGCGTTCTGTAAAGGATTCCCTGCGTGCGATAATTATGCAAAGTGGCAAAACGCTCAATAGCGAAGTTGTTAAAATGCTTACTACCATTGTTCCGCTGTATCCTGTTGGAACTCGCATACGGGTTATTAATGCACCGGTTCCGCAACTCTTTGGATTTTGTGGCGTGGTTGCAAAAGAAAACACGGTTAATCTCGATGAACCCCAGATTATACTTTACGAATCGAAAAGTCACCAGAAAATTAAGCCCGTGCTGATCGACATGTCGTTGCATAAAGGCTTCGTTTTAGAATTGTTGCCATAAATTCTGATTTTTCTTTGATAAATTCGGTATGTATATTTTTACGCGGGTAAATTTTTACGTGATTGATGGGAGCTTCATTTTTGTTTAAACCTACATTTCATGGTGGGATCCTGCTCGAGGGCAACAAGGCTGATACCATTGGTTTACCCGCCGTGTTGGTTCCTGCCCCAGAACGGCTCTTTGTTTCGTTGCTTCAGCATCAAGGAACCCCTGCGAACTCGGTAGTTTCTACAGGTGACCATCTCCTTATGGGGCAACCTATCGCAGCTTCGGGTAATGGGTTGAGCGCGCCGGTGCATTCTCCGGTATCGGGTATTGTTAAATCGGTTGGCCCCCGTTTGCATCCTCATGGAATGCCTGTCGAATGCGTCGAAATCGAAAACGATGGCAAGGATACATGGTTTGATCATTTTGGGCTCGTGAGACCATTTCGCGAAGCCGCCCCAGGAGAAATTCTCAATTTGCTAGGATCTCTTGGTGTTGTTGGTCTTGGCGGACAAGGATATCCAACCCAGCACAAACTCTCTTTTTCGGCAGGATGTAAAGCCGATACGCTTATTGTAAATGCAATTGAATCCGAACCGTTCTGCGTTGCCGATCAACGACTTGTTATAGAAAAAACCGAATCGGTACTCACCGGAGTTCAAATAGCCCGCAAAATTGTGGGCGCAAAAAACGTTATTATTGCCGTTACGTCGACAGCAGGAGAAACCATAAAGGCTCTTGTGGCATGCTTAAGCGACGAACGATTCAAAGATATATCACTTGTGAAGCTTAAGCCTCGGTATCCCCAGGGAAACGAACGTCAGCTTGTTGTAAAGATTTTATCACGCGAGATTCCTGCAGGTGGCACTCCTATCGACGTGGGCTGTGCAGTGTGCAATGTTGCTACGCTATTTGCTATCTATCAAGCTATTATCGATGGTACACCAGTAATCGATAGGTACATAACCGTTGCCGGCACAGGTGTTGCCAGGCCGGGTGCTTACCGTGTGCGAATTGGAACGCCTATTTCTACTATTCTTGAATGTGCAGGATACGATGGCCATAATCCAGAAAAGATTATATGTGGCGGATTATTACGGGGTGCTGCTCAATCCGATAGGGGAGTTCCTGTTATCAAAACCACAACGTCAATCATGGTAACCGATGTTTCCTATCCTGCGATAGCACAATCGGCGTGTATCAGTTGTGGCTATTGCGTGCAAAGCTGCCCATCACGGCTTGTTCCCTCCGAAATTGCACGGCTTGTTTTGGCAGGGCGCTACGAAGCTTTGCCATCGCTGTATGTTGATGGTTGTATCGAATGTGGATGCTGCGCCTATGTGTGTCCTTCTCGCATAAATTTGCTTCATTGCATGAAGCTTGCTAAACATACCTTGACTCATTCACCTGTGCAGGCAGAATAATATGCAGCAACCAATAACACCACTTATGCATGTGTCAACTGGTCCCCATGTCAGGGATCCGCTCACCGTATCCTCTATGATGCTGTGGGTGTTCATTGCCCTCGTACCTGCAATTATCGCAGCAGGGTGCGTGTTTGGAATGTCGGCGCTTCTGGTTCTTTTTACAACAACTGCCACTGCAGTTAGTGCCGATTTTCTTATCGTTTCTATGCGCGCAAAAAAAATAATGTTTTCTGAGGCCAGTTCCGCGGTTACGGGTCTTCTGCTCGGGCTTATGCTTCCTGCATCTACGCCGCTTGGTGTTGCGTGCGTGGGGTCGCTCTTTGCCATAATTGTTGTCAAGCAAGCGTTTGGTGGAATGGGTCGCAATTTTATCAATCCGGCACTTGCAGGGCGACTCTTTATTGCAGTGTGCTATCCCCATGCCCTTGCGACACCGTCGTTTCCCCTGATAGGTTCACTTGACGGCATAGATGGAACCAGTATGGCAACACCGCT
Organism: Chitinivibrionales bacterium; assembly: GCA_038247415.1. Lineage (GTDB taxonomy): Bacteria > Fibrobacterota > Chitinivibrionia > Chitinivibrionales > WJKA01 > JBBRUX01. The sequence continues at coordinate 36,351 of JBBRUX010000020.1, forward strand.
TGCGCATATGAAAGCTCTTGTATCGCATCAGGGTTTTTTGCCCTTGGAATATGCCGATGTGCTCAATCAGCTTTTGTGGGGCACCGTTGGAGGCTGCATTGGGTCAACCTCTACCATTGCTATTCTTTGTGGCGGTGCCATTCTTGTCTATCGGCGTATTATATCGATACGAGTACCGCTGCTGCTTATTTCTACTGTATTTATTGTGTTCTTCTTGGCAAATACTGCCGGTTCGCTTTTGTCGTCGGAAGCGCTTATTGTACCCTTCTATGAAATTATGAGCGGTGGGGTTATGTTTGCAGCTTTTTTCATAGCCACCGATCCGGTGACCACGCCGCTTTCGCGCTCTGGAAAAGTCTTTTTTGCGGTATCAATAGGATTATTGATTGCTGCAATTAGGCTCTTGAGTAATGCCGTAGATGGGATCTGTTTTGCAATTCTCTTTATGAATTGCCTGGTTCCTCTTATCAATCGATTCTCTCGTCCCAGACCATACGGAAGGAAGGGCCTCATTGGCTGATTTTATTAAACGATGTGCCATCCTGCTTGCAATAGGCTGGTCGCTCTCACTTCTTGTGGTATGTGCAACATGGGCGGTTTCGCATCAAAAACCTCGCGGGCTTTCGCCCCACGACGAAGTTTTTCAGAGCTTAATTGATACGAAGACAACGCTGCTCTCGCATCAGTATGATACGGGTGCAGGAAATATGCTTGTGTATTGGACCGAAGAAACAAACGGCGAGATCTCTGCGTATATTTTTGATGTGTGCGGGAAGGGGTACAATAGTCCCCTCCGGTGCCTTGTAAAAGTTGATCCAAATGGGCGTGTGCAGGGGATAGGGTGTCTGGCGCAGCAAGAAGGGGTTGGGTATGGCTATATTGCTTCGTTGCCTGCGGTTTTGCCTCTTTTGACAATGTGGAAATCTATTTCTATTGTTAATCCTATTATTGTAGAAACGCGCATGGGCGGCTACGAAAATTGCGAAGCTTCCATGGTGTCGGCATTGCTTCATAGCAATTCTGTTGCAGCTATAAGTGGTGCAACAAAAACAACACAGGGCATTGCATCAATGCTTTCTACAACCGTTGCCTCATGTTTCTATAAAGTTAAGGGATTACCACTATGAAGGATCTCTTTAAAAATGGATTAATCTTGCACCATCCGCTTTTTTCTGCGGGTGCGGGTATGTGTATTCTTTTGGGGATAAGCCGTCGCATGGATGATGCGATTCTTGGCGGATGCGCTGTAACGCTTGTTCTTATGGTAAGTAGCTTTTTTTCGGCGCTTACACTCCGGTTTGCATCTGCAGCTCTGCAGCGCACAGCAGTATTTATTGTGACTGCAGGTTTTTCTATCATAGTGCTCTGCTTTTTTGCCGTCTGGTATCCCATGGCATTTGGCAGGATCGAGTTGTACTTAACCATTATTGGCGTTGACACGCTTGTTATTTCAACAACACTCGGTGCGATTAAAAAAACTAATCCCGTGTATGCTGCATTTGAAGGATTGCTTATTGGCATTGGCTTTATTGTAATTGCTGCACTGTGTGGTGCACTGCGTGAGTATCTTGGTTCTAATTCGTTTATGGGTGAAAAGCTTTCTGGTGCCGAGGGCATTCTGCCAATTGCTCGCACGGTGCCTGGGGCATTTTTTACGTGTGCGCTTTTGTGCATTGTGTTCCGTATACTAGATACGCGTATTATAAAGGGGAAAAGCACATGATGCACGGACCAAATGCAGGAATTTCGATTGCATCGATTCTTTTTGCTAATAATATGGTATTTATGCTGTTTTTGGGATTGCGTCCAATTTTGGCGCCGTATCGTCATAGTATGGCCACGATCGTTTCTTGTAGTACGATGTCAATAGCCATTCTCGTCACGAATATCGCCTGCTTCTGTATAGATCGCGTATTGTTAATTCCTGCCGAAGCTACTGTGGTGCATCTTTTGGTTTCGGTAGTGGTAGCGCTCACGGTTGCGCAGCTTATCGAGGTATGCATGCAACGATGGTATCCTCTGGTGTACGACCAAACAGGACTTGTGGTTCCGCTTGTGACCATCGATACCGCAATTGTTGGATCCACATTTCTTATTTGTAGCGGAAATCCTTTTTCTGGGGTATCGTATACGTTTTTAGGATGCCTTGTTTTTGCACTGCTTAACGCGTGTGGGTATATTATGGCGCGGGTAATTATGGAGTGCATTCACGATAGATTAGGCGAATATAAAGGGTCGGGGTTGCTTGATGGCATACCACGAATTCTCATAGCGTGTGGTCTTGTATCGCTTGTATTTTTAGGCCTTAGCGGAACCGTTTTGTAATCGAGGAGTTTGCGTGTCGATTTTTATCCTATTCTGTATTACTGGTTTTTTTATTGCAGTTTTAGCACTAAGCCAGAGTATAGTATCAAAAAAATATCAGCTCAGACATGATCCTCGCATCGATCGTATTGTTATGGCATTGCCTGGAGTCAATTGTACGGCATGTGGCTACAGAAGGTGTTCTCTCTTTGCGCGGGCCGTTGTTGAGGGAAAAGTTCCCGTGGATGGGTGTATGCCCGGAGGTGCGCGGTGTGCTCATGAAATTGGTGATATTATGGGAATTACGGTAGCCGAACTCTTTGAACGGATGGCTGTTGTACATTGTAAAGGTGGTCATGGTCAGGTCAAGGTTGTCGCGCACTACGATGGACTAGCAGATTGCTACGGCGCAACCCTTGTTGGATCGGCTGGCCGTGCTTGTAACGACGGGTGTCTTGGCCTTGGGTCGTGCGTACGCGCATGTCCCTTTGGAGCCCTTTCGATTACTGCAAACGGCGTGGCACTGGTAGATCAGGAAAAATGCAACGGATGTGGACTGTGTGTAAAGCATTGTCCCCGCGCAATTATTTCTCTTATTCCGCGTGTTCATAAAATATTCCTGGCGTGCTCTAATCACGACTGGGGTTCTGGTGTTTTAGACGATTGCAGCGTAGGCTGCACCGCATGCACCCTCTGCGTACTCGCTACGCCATCGGGAGCTATTGTTATTACCAATAATCTTCCTGTGCTCGATTATCAATCCCGTGAAACGTTTGTACCTGCAGCTTCCAAATGTCCTCAAAAATGCTTTGTCGATCTTGTCAAGGCACGGCCTCGTGCCAATATCGATACCAAATGCGACGGATGTGCCGTGTGTTTACAAGTGTGTCCCATTGCTGGTGCTATCGAGGGCACAAAAGGGATGCGGCATCGCGTGGTAAAAGAGCTCTGTATTGGTTGTGGCATCTGCTTGGAACATTGCCACGCTCATGCGATATCGTTGTGGGGTGGTTTGGGATATAAATCGACCACGATGCCGAGCAAGCGTTATCAGCGATAGGCTCATTTAACAGAATCTGCAGCGCATCGAAATCCTATCGCGCCAAGCCTGATTGTAGGATTATACCCCACGCGTTTGGCACTTCTGAGTGCATTTCCTGAGCTTGAAAATCCACCACCCCGCAGCACTTTGTAAAATCCTGTTTGGGGTCCTTTTGGATTAACAACAGGGGAACGAGCATAATAGCCTGGGTCGTACCAGTCGTTGCACCATTCGAGCACATTGCCTTGCATATCATAGAGTCCAAATGCATTGGGGTTAAAACTGCCTACAGGCGTTGTGCGTTGTCGATAGAGCCCCGGGGCAACATCCCCAAAAGGTTGTTCGCCGTTAAAATTAGCTTCTGATGGTGCTATAAAATTCCCGTTAGAAAAATAGGTGTACGCGTTTGCACGGCATGCGTATTCCCATTCTGCTTCGGTGGGGAGTCGTTTATCAATGCGCGTGCAGTAATCATAGGCTTCGTTCCAGGTGACGTTGTTCACCGGACAAGGCCCACACACCGGACCCGACGATGGAGTAAAGCCCATGGTTTTCCCAAAATCAATTTGCGTAACTTCATATTTATCCAAGGCAAAAGCAGCAACGGTTACCGAGTGCTGTGGTTGTTCATCGGGGGATCCTTCCTTTTCGGCACTCCCCATATAAAAAGTGCCCTTTGGCAAAGCAACCATGCTTCCTATCTGATTTGAGATGAGTATCTCGGAACTATCGCTTGAGGAAGCGTGTAGCCCGTTTCCGAGGGTTGGGGTTGCTGCCGCTGCTATTTTTGCTTGTGCGCGAGGAATGCAAGTAAACAGGTTGTGAATGGCTGTAGGTATAACAGAAAAGAAAAGACCGGGATCGTTTTGTGCAACTTCAGATATTCTTCCGTCAACACGATCGTATAATACATTGATCATTTTGAGATTAAGTACGTATTGGGATCCAAGCTTGCCGATGTCTCCTGTCAAGAGGTAGTCGGCTCCCAGTGCCATACCGCTTTCGATAAGGCACGAATCGGCGTTGCAGGTTCCAAGGTCGCCTTGGTTTTTTCGGCGTAAGATTGATGCTATTTCATCGGGAAATAGTGTGTGGTATTGTTGGGTTTTTGCAATTTCATTGCCTAAAAATTCTGTAATGGCGTCACAATTTTGTCTCTCTACAGATTGAGACCTAATTGCTACCAGAGCAATAGTTTTTAAAACGCCATTTTCATCATAGTGGGGAGAAGTAACTTTCTTTTCTAGCGGTTGGGCTTTAGTCTGGTCGGGTAGTTGTGGCTTTTGTGCAATGGTAAGAGGCGCTTGAGGAACTGCAGGTTTTTGACTCTGAGGTGGTTTGATTTCTACTGCTATGGCAACGCTACCAAGCATAATCCGACTGGGTAAAGCACTTATTTGGGTTGTATGATTTCTTTGATTTATGGTAATCCGTTTTGGTGCAGTAATGACAAGGGGTGCTTTGCCACGCATTCCTTCAATTGAGACGTTTCCGCTTGAAAGATCGATTTCTGCAATGTCGCCATGTGCTCGTGCAATAAGAGAAGCGCTCTGAATGGTTAAACGACTTTGGGCAATTGAAATGGTAATAAGCTTTTTAGAAGAATCGGCGAACGACGAAAACTCAACTTCACCTGAGTCAAGCGTTATTCCAAGTGCAAGATTGCCATCGATGGAGGATTGTTTGACTTCCCCAAGGCGGGCGTTGCTATTTTCATCGAGCCTGATAACTGCTGCATTGCCAAATCGGCATTCGAGATGGCTTTCCGAATACGTTTTTATCTGCGATGGTGTGGGGAGGTTGTCGCCACGTTTAAGCATCGTTACTGCGGTGTCGGGGGGTGTTTTGTACAGTACCGTTCCGTGAACTGCTGTAACTAAGAACGCTGGGGAGAAGGTTTGCGCAGCTTCTCCTATCCAGAAGAGCATGGTTATAAGTTGTGCTGCAAATCGCATGCTGTAAGTTATGTTAATCATATGATGTATCCTATTAGAACGCGAATAATGTTTCAAGATCACGAAGATTTCTAAGAGTTACTATTTCTCTGTTGTCTATAAGCGCTGTTACCGGATTGAAAATTCCTAATTCGCTATACTGCATAAAGTTATGGCGCAAAAGATATTCTTTTTTGCTCATTTCTCCTATGAATTTGTCAATCGAAATGCCAACCGACTTAAGCCCCTTATACCCGTACTCCGAACCAGTTTTTAAAGCAAACCCTTGCAAGTATTTAAAATAGAGGTTTGGGTAGTCTTCCAAAAAAACAAGCCAACGCAAAGCTTCCTCCCGTTGGAGGGCACTTATTGGCGACGATGCTTCATGCGTGGGATCTTCGGCAATAAACGGCTTGATATAAATGTATCGTTTCGTTTTTGCTGCGTCAAGAGCAGTTCGCAGCACTGCTTTGGCATCGGGGAAAAAAGGGTCGATAAAAAGGGTTATTGCTTTTTTCTGGAGTTGCCTTTTATAAAAATAATTCGCAGGGTATACGCCCTCTTTAAAGGTTAGCATGTCTAAGGTATCGGTAAGCCCATCGGCAATAATAGGAAAATTGAACGTCTTATATACCTTAGAATCAAAGAGATAGAATGGTAGTGCCTGCGGATTAAACCTTTTTTGGAGCGAGTCCCCTAAAGGCGTTTCGAGCGGAATGCTATCGATGCTCGCTGCAGGAAAAAGATCGAGTGTCGTTTGGACGAACGGCCTAAACGATGGATCTCGGGCAAGGCGCGAATACAGTATGATCGCGTGGAAGGCAGTGTCGGGTTTAAAAGTGCATGAAGCTTTTGCATGAGTTGTATCGCAGGTCCCCAAAAAGCCTTTCTTACGGCAATCTGCGTTATCGATACAAGCAGGAAGCGAATCGCAGTACGGTTCTTTATGGAGAGTAGATGCGCATTCGTTGGATAAAAGCCTTTTATCAATAATATCAAACGTAGTGGGCGCCGTATTAATAAGAAGCGTGGGAGAAGCCGAAATACCAATACGTTGACTACGTGCATAGTGTGTTGCTAGGGTTTGAGCTGCATGGTGTTTGATCCACCTGTCTATGGCGGTGGTGTCTAAACCCAAAGCTATAATAATAGAACGCGTTGTACTAGTTTCGCTTGTCCTGCGATCGCAAAAGGCGCCATAGCGATTGGGGTAAAGGGCTTCGACTGCAAGCCACAATTTTTCATCGGTAATTTCCGCATCCCCGTGAAGTGACGTTACTGTTGAATCGGGATTTACCGTGCCAATAAAATAGATATACAAATCGGCAGTGGGGGTTTTTCGGATAAGAGCCCGCACTGCACCAAGTGCAGGGAGACCATAAGGACATTGACTCATGATATATAAATCGTAGCGGTTGTGTTTTGGGGGATCAACAGTTCCTTTTTCTGCAAGGAGTGCGTCAAAGCGCGGGTCGGCTTTACTGCTTGCGCTAATATCAATAAAGTCATTATAGGCAACGAAGGGGCTTTTAGGATCTGCAATAGAGAGAGCCGAGAGTGCTTTGCCCTGAAATCCGAATTGAAGGATGGTGGCATTTTTATACGATACTGTTGCGGTTGCAGATGTTTTACGGTGTCCATTGATTAAAATTTTACAAGCGGGAAATGCATCGGCAATCGCCTTTGTTGCTTCTTCGCCCGTGTGTGCAAGAATGATGGGAACATCATAGCTTGTTCCCATTGCATCGAAAGCAATCTTGAGCGCTTCAATGGGATTGGTTATGCGTATCGAGGTGTCGTTCTGGACAATGTTTTCTTGAGTTATAACGGCGGTTATACCAAAACGGATGCCATTGCGCGTAACAATGCGGAAGGCTGGCAGTAGAGGCTTGTTGTCTTTTGTAAATATGTTCGCGCACACCAAGGGTAGAGAATCTTTGCTCGCGTGCGCACAGAGCCAGGTAGCTCCAAAAATCAGGTCGTCGTCGCCAAGTGCTACTGCATCGTAGCGCATAAGGCCCATAGCGGCAATAGTTTTTTGGGATCGAATCGAATCCCGTGCTCGTCCTTCGGTGTAGGAATCGTATATCCCCCCTCCGCAAAATCCACCTGCGTCAAGAAGAAGCAAGGGCGAGAGCTTGCGCAGCGAATCTAAAACGGTTGCCCGTTGCGCTAATCCGCCACCCGGGGCAACTGTGCAGTCGCATGGGTAAAGCATCGCATGTGTTTCTCCCGACGCGACCACTATCGTGGAGGAACGTGCAAAGATGGATGATGCAGCTAGAAGAAGGCAGAGCATAATCGATTGTTTCATAACAAGATCCGAAAAAAAGGTGTTTGAGAGGGCATTTGAGCAAAGGAATACTGTATCCGCAAAATTGCAGCGGAAAGCTCTCTAATAAACTAAATTATAGTAAGATCCAATTCATTCGATTCCGCTTTTGGTTCTATTGGGTGGAAACGAGCTTCCTTTTAACCGTATCTATATCAGGAGTTGTCTATGTCAGTAAAAATCCTGCTTGATGAAAGTGAAATTCCCCGTCAATGGTACAATCTGGCGCCCGATCTGCCTACACCTATGTTGCCAGCACTCGGACCCGATGGCTCGCTTGTGCCTCCAGAAGCATGGGGCAGCATTTTTCCTATGAATCTTGTCGAGCAGGAGTTTTCTCAGAAACGGTGGATCGATATTCCATCTGAAGTGCTGGATCTGCTGTATCGCTGGAGACCTGCGCCGCTTCGACGGGCAGTGTACCTAGAAAAGGCATTGGGAACACCCGCAAAAATTTATTATAAGGACGAAAGCGTCTCCCCTGCAGGGAGTCATAAGCCCAATACTGCTATTCCTCAAGCGTGGTACAATAAACAGGCTGGTACCAAAACGTTAACCACCGAAACAGGTGCAGGACAGTGGGGCTGCGCGCTTTCTTTTGCGTCAAGCCTTGTTGGCCTTGACTGCAAAGTATTCATGGTGCGGATTAGCTTCGATCAAAAGCCGTTTCGTAAGCTCATGATGGAAACATGGGGCGGAACCTGTATTGCGAGTCCAAGCAATGAAACCAATGCAGGACGTAAATTTCTCGAAGATGATGCCCGCACAAACGGCAGTCTGGGTATGGCCATTTCTGAGGCTATCGAAGCTGCGGTGAGCGATCCTTCAGGAAAAACAAAATATTCGATTGGCAGTTGCCTAAACCATGTATTGTTACATCAAACCATTATCGGGCTCGAAGCCAAAAAGCAGCTTGCAAAAGTTGGCGTTAAAAAACCCGATATTGTTATTGGTTGTGCAGGTGGCGGGTCGAATTTTGGTGGTATTGCATTTCCGTTTGTATACGATAAAATCAATGGCGCCAATATAGAAATTATTCCTGTGGAACCAACTTCGTGTCCTACGCTTACTCGTGGCATATTCTCCTACGATTTTGGCGATACACAAGGTTTAACACCGCTTATTCCCATGCACACGCTGGGGCATAATTTTATGTCTGCTCCAATTCATGCTGGTGGATTGCGGTATCATGGTATGTCTCCGCTCGTATCGCAAGCCGTGGTAGAAGGGCTCCTGACTCCCCGCGCAGTTCCACAAACTGAATGTTATAAGGCAGCCGTTTTGTGGGCTCGCACCGAGGGTATGATACCAGCTCCCGAATCGAGTCATGCGATAGCTGTTACAATTGCAGAGGCCTTAAAGGCAAAAGAAGAAGGCAAAGAAAAAACCATCCTCTTTAGCTTGTCGGGTCATGGGCTTATGGATCTGCAAGGGTATTCCCGTTATTTAAACGGGGAGCTTTCAGATCATGAACTGCCCCAGGAAGAGATCGAAAAAGCCGAGGCCGATCTTGCTGCATATCCAAAGGCAGAATCGCGTAAAACAGGAAAATGGTAACGAGCCGTTTTTTGTAAACGCGCACGAATCGAAGGCTCCAGAATAAATTCAGGGGCCTTTGTTGTATGGGGAGATCACGTGATTCATGAGTTCTTTATAAATCACCCATGGTTCTCTATCATCAATGAAAGATCCGACAGTGTAAATGGTTTGCAGATGCTAGAAGCAAAGCCATACTTTGTAGGGTTGGCGATAATCGGATCGGCTGAGTACCCGCTCATGACGAAGATGGGTACCTGTGGATCAAGGTTACGCAACGCTTCTGCAGTTTCTTTCCCACCCATGTTTCCGGGGATTGTCAGGTCGAGAATAATTCCCTTGACCGGATTGTTCTGTTTTTTTTCTTTTGCAAATAATTCGAGAGTTTCGTTGCCCTGTGTTGTGCAGAGCGCAGTATAGCCTAAAAATTTGAGCATAGCACAGAGCGTGGTACGGATGGTGGTCTCGTCATCCATAACAATGAATATTCCACTTTCTTTTGCATTTTTTGCAGGAATATCTTTCTGTGCTTCCTGTTGTGAACCATTGACGGCGGGCAGGAGTATTTGAAATACTGTTCCTGTGCCTTCTTCCGATTCAACGTCAATACTTCCGCCGTGACGATGAATAATTGAGTAGCATGTTGCAAGGCCTAATCCATGACCTGATGGTTTGGTGGTAAAAAAAGGATCGAAAATGCGAGGTAGAATTTCTGGCGAAATTCCTATTCCTTCATCCTTGACAAGAATGCTGACATACGTGCCTGGCATGAGTGTAAGATGCGTATGATCGAGGGATATGTTGCTTGCGCAAAGCCTAATGTCGCCGCCTTCGGGCATTGCCTGTTTCGCATTTATAATAATGTTGTCGACTACCTGACCAATCTGATTTTTGTCTATAGAGCAATCCCATAAGTCATCTTGTATATCATATGAACAGGATACATTTGAACCGCTAAGGGCAAATTGAACCGTCTCTTCGACAAAGGGAAAAAGCTTTTCTATCTTCTGGCAAGGAGTGCCGCCCTTTGCAAAGGTAAGAAGCTGCTGGGTTAATGCCCGGGTGCGTGAAATTGTTGCATAACAGGAATCGAGATATTCTTTAACTTGAGGAGAATCTGATTCAAGACGCGCGAGTTCGAGAAACCCATAGATGCCACCTAAGAGGTTGTTGAAATCGTGTGCAATACCACCAGCCAAAACTCCAAGCGAATCGAGTTTTTGCATTTGATGAATTTGCTCATTGAGCATCTCTCGCTCATGTGCGTCGTCAATGCGCTGCGAAATATCCCTCATGAAACATTGCCCCGTTCCATCGGGCATGATTTTCGAAAGCATTTCAACAGGAATTTTTTTTCTCGATTTTGTTGTGATTGACCGGGCTTTTTTGATGGGGGCCTGTGATGAAAGCAGATCGTATCTGAGCGGCTGTTGAGCAATTGCATCTTTATCGAAGATGTCGCGCATGTTCATAGACAAAAGCTCTTCCCGCGAGTATCCTGTTAAAATTGAGGCCTGGTTATTTACAGTAATGTAATCACCTTGAGGGTCTCCCTGAAAGAATGCATCGGGGGCGCATTCGAGCAATGAGCGGTATTTTTCTTCGCTCTTTCGAAGCGCTTCTTCGGAATGTTTGCGCTGTGAGATATCCTGAATCACGCCAAAGAGTGTATTTGAGTCTTTGTCGTAAATTGCGAGTGAATGAATATCTTTTATTTCGCCTGTGGCAGGTGTCTTGATCTTAAACTCAACATCGTAGGGGACACCATTGACAAGAAGGCTTTTAATGGCATCATTGAGGAGTTGCCGGTACTCTGGTAAGGGAACGCTTTTTATAAATTCGTAGGTGAGGCTTGTTGTATCAACGCCATAAATAAGAGCCGCGCCTTCTGATGCAATCATCATTGTGGTATCTAAATGAAGTTCCCAATTGCCGGATTTGGAGGCAATTTCGGCTCGTTTAAGCCGTGCTTCACTCAGGCGGAGAGCTTCTTTGGTGGAATTGTTAGACAAATCTGTCACATTTAGCTCCTTGATAAAGGGAAGCATTTCGAAGCGTTGTTACAAAAAAAATATAACTATTGTATGTTTGCAGATCCAAATAATTCGGCTCTACTATGCTAGCTTATTAAATGACTAAGCCAACTTGGTTTTATTTGTAAGGAAACTCATCCCAGGCATTGTCAACAAAGGCTTTGAATTCTCTATCGAACCTGCTGCGCGGGAAGCGTTCTGCGTTGGCACGGATCTTGTGTGGGTCGAAGCTATCCTCGGTTGCTAAAAACCTGTTGACAGCATCTATAATGCTCTGGGGATCTTGTCTTGGAAAGAATATTCCTGTCTCGCCCTCAACAACGGTTTCTAATACACCGCCGCGTCCGTAGGCAATAACGGGAATCCCGCTTGCTTGCGCTTCAACATTTACAATACCAAAATCTTCTTCTGCCGAAAAAACAAAGGCTCGTGCCTTGCGGAGGTATTCGTCGAGCTCGATTGCGGGCAGATGACCAAGAAACGTAATGTTTTTGTGTGAAAGTTTTTCGAGTTCTTTGCGCTGGGGGCCATCGCCAACAATGAGGAGCGGAAGTCCAAGTGCGTTGAATGCCGTGATGATGAGATCGATTCGCTTGTACTGGACAAGACGCGATATCGTGATAAAATAGGAGTCTCTGGTTGCACTCAGGGTAAATCGTTCCACATCAACCGGGGGATAAATAACCGCAGCACTACGGTTGTAGCATTTTTTAATGCGATGGGCAATATAATGGGAGTTTGCTATAAATTTATTTACTCGGGTTGCAGATATCGTATCCCAGAGACGCATATAATGAAAAAGCATCCGAACCATGAAGCTGCGCGCTCCGCCAGTCAGGTGTGCAGCTTCGAGGTAGGAGAATGTTAGATCCCATATGTATCGCATGGGTGAGTGGCAGTAACAGATATGAAGTTGGTCGGAAGATGTAAGAACTCCCTTTGCAACTGCATACGAAGATGAAATAACGAGATTGTAATCGCGCATGTCGAATTGCTCAATTGCCATAGGATATAAGGGCAAAAAAGCGCGATGATGAGATTTTCCAAAAGGAATGCGCTGCAAAAGGGATGTTTTTACCTTGCTGTTCTCCCAGGGCGTTCCTTCCATGTGCGCAGGGTCGTGGAAGAGGGTGTAGATATCCCCAGGATAGGCGGTATAAATAGATTTCAAGACGCTTTCGGCGCCAGCAAGGGTGACTAACCACTCGTGTATTATTGCGGTATTCATAGGACTTAAAGTATACTATATAACTTTAATTGTGAGCATAAAAACTTCTCTTAAGCGCAGGAGCGACCCATGTTTCGTCCGGAAATCAAAGTAATCGACTGTACGGTTCGTGATGGTGGTTTAATGAACAATTCTCATTTTACCCTTCCCGATGTTCGTGCTATTTACAAAGCAGTGTGTGAAGCAGGCGTAGATATTGTAGAACTTGGCTATAAAAACAGCAAAAAGCATTTCTCTCCCAGTGAATTTGGAGCATGGCGCTTTTGTGAAGAAGATATGCTTATTCAAGCCATAGAAGGTATCGATAATCATGGCACCAAGCTTGCTGTCATGATGGATTCTCACAAAGCATCGCCCGACGATATCCGGCCTAAGTCCGAAAGCGTGATAGACATGATCCGCGTGGCAACCTATGTCAAGGATATCGATAAAGCTATCACCATGGCCAATGCAGCCAACGATCTTGGATACGATACAGCCATTAACATCATGGCAATTAGTCATACACTCGATAGGGAACTCGACGAAGCTCTCATGCAGATCGAAGACGAAACACGCGTCCTTTCATGCTATATTGTTGATAGCTTTGGGGCACTCTATAGCGAAGATATAGATTATTATGTTGCAAAGTATCAAAAGTTTCTTAAGACCAAAGAAGTGGGCATTCATTGCCATAATCATCAGCAACTCGCATTTGCCAATACAATCGAGGCGATCATTAAGAATGCAAATTATCTGGATGGTACTTTGTATGGTCTTGGCCGTGCTGCAGGAAACTGTCCGCTCGAACTCATGCTTTCTTTCCTTAAGAATCCGAAGTTTAATTTGAAACCGGTTCTTGAAGTTATTGGAAAAACGATTCTTCCGATGCGTGCCGATATGGAGTGGGGCTATACTATGCCCTACATGATTGCAGGTATTCTTAATGTTCATCCTTCCGATGCCATGGATATTATGATGCTTCCTAAAGATGATCCGCGCAGAATGGATTTTGTCAAGTTTTATGAGGATCTTTCTCTTGAAGCACAGGGTTAATTTCAGATAGGAACTGCATGTACGAGTGTCATGAGCTCTGTGGGGCTATTCATTTGCATACGTCGTATTCCGACGGTGGGGTGGATTTGCCCGAACTTGTTGCCGCCGCTCGTAGTGTTGGGCTTGACTATGTGATCATAACCGATCATATGACGCTTGTTGGCCGTGCCGAAGAGGGCTTTAGTGGCACCTGTGCGGTTATGGTTGGTTACGAACATAACGATATCCATAACCGTAACCATTATCTTGCGCTTGGCACAACGTGTGTAGCTTCATCATCCGCTTCTGTGCAAGAATATATCGATCAAATTCAGGCGGATCATGGTTTAGGATTTATCGCTCATCCGTGCGAGAAGCGCAATTATTTCGAAAAATTACCGCCGTATCCATGGACACAATGGGATGCAACGGGATTTACAGGAATAGAACTGTGGAATCAGACATCCGATTGGGTAGAGGGGCTTAAAAGCCTTCGCAGTTTTATCCGCATTCTCTTTCCGCGCCGGTTTATGGCTAATGTCAATGCAGAGCTCTTGGCGCGTTGGGATACACTCTCTAAAACGCGTTTTGTTACGGGGATTGGCGGTGTTGATGCTCATACTCGTAAAATTGGTTTTGGCCTCATATCTATAGCAATATTCCCCATCAAGGTAGAACTTAAGGGTATTCGAACTCATGTCTTTTTAGACAATGCATTGCCAGCCTCATTTGCAGAGGCACAAACACTCATCTATAATGCTTTGCGCAACGGAAATTGCTGCATCAGTAATTATCGCAGAGGAAATGCACACGGAATGCGGATATGGGCAGAGGGTGCCGACGGGGTTTGCTGCGGCGTTGGCCAAGGCACTTCTGTGCCACAATTTCCGGTGGTGGTGCATGTTCGTCTGCCGGAAGCAGGAGAAATCTATCTTGTTCGTAATGGTTCTCGCATTGCGTCGTGTACGGGAACCGTGGCGGCATTTGATATAGCAACCGGAGGCCTTTACCGTATCGAAGTATACAAAGGAAAATATGCATGGATTTATTCCAATCATATTCCTCTGGGCAGCTATCCTTTCGTTTAACTCTGGGAGCAGTAGTGAAAAGCCTTTTAAAAAAAGCGCTTGATCTTTTCTTTTTGTGTCGACCAATTCTTTTGGTACCAGCATGGGGTTTTGCGGTTTTGGGATGGTACCGTGCGCAAACACAGGTTAATCACCATGCTGTCCAAAACTTGTGGAAGGTGTCCTCGTGGGGGGCCTTTATATGGATACTTGTTTTTTCAGCGGCGGTTGCTGCGGTGTATGTTATCAATCAAATTGCCGATCGTGAGGTAGATGCAAAAAATGATGGTTTTCCGCTTTTGGTTAAAGCGGGACTTTCAAATAAAGCAGCTTGGGTAACAACTGTACTTCTGTCGGTTGTGGGAATAGTGCTGTCCTTGTGTACCGGGCGTATACTCTTGGCACTTCTTGGTGTTGCCACGCTTATTGTTGGATATGTCTATAGTTGTAAACCATTTTCTTTTTCTGGCCGGCCAATTCTAGATTTTGTGTCGAATGCGCTGGGGTATGGTATTATTGCTTTTGGCGCAGGGTATAGTTGCGTTACTGGGGCCCAAGGGATGTTTACTACTACGTTTATTGTCGACGCAGCACCGTATTTTTTTCTTATGTGCGCGGGTTCTATAAGCTCAACCCTTCCCGATATCCCTGGAGATAAGATCGGTGGTAAAATCACAACGGCGGTTGCGCTGGGTCCATTGGTTTCTCATTGTTTGGCAATGGCATTTCTTGCATGCGCTGGAATAATAGGGTATATGGGGCATGATTGGATTGCCCTGTTGGGTGTTATTATTTCGGCCCCACTTTATTTCATGTATCTTATTAACCCTAGTCGCATCTGGATGGAAGCAACCTATAAAGCAGGCGGTGGTTCATTAATGATCCTTGCGTCACTTTTAATGCCACTCACTATTCTTGCAAGCCTTGCAATACTTTTAGCCACATGGCTTTACTTTAGAATAAGGCATGGTGTTTCTTATCCATCGCTTGTTCCTATGCCTGTAAAATCGAATGGACCACAATGATACGTTTTTTATCTATAATTCTTATTGCTTTCGCTTCCCTGCACGCTCTGAGTATAGACCCTCTTGTTAAAGAATCAGTAAATACAAGTATGGAACAGTTTGTTGCAGGAAATTTTGATCTCGGATTTAAGCAACTCGATTCGCTCGAAATCAGATTTCCTAAAGATCCGCTTCCGGCAATGGTTCGGGTGTGGGGAATAGGATTGCGCGATATGGATTACGATCGCCCCACCGACTCGGCGACTTTTTTGCCCGCATTTAGAAATGCCGTTGCTCGTATTGACATTAAAGAAAAAACTGATGGACAAACATCGTATGTGTTGACTATGAGAGGTTTTTGCCAGGCAACCTATGCTTCGTGGTGCATGCGGATGAAAAAATACTCCGATGGTATTGGGGCAGGGTTTAATGCCTTGGATCGCCTCAAGGAGGCTAAAAAGAAAGATTCGACCAATATCGATGTTAATTTCTTCTTAGGGCTTTACGATTGCGCCAAGAATGAAATGTCGCGTCGGCTTTCGTTTGTTACCTTCTGGTATCCTTCGGCAACAGGTCGTGGCATTGCAATGCTTTTTGAATGTGCGAATGGAGCACAATTTGCTTCACTGGGGGCGCTCATGGTTCTGCCTGATGTTTTGTCTAATGCTGGGCGCTATGCCGAAACTGATTCGGTGCTTGGGGTTGTTTCCCATCGATTTCCGCAAAGCCGTTTTGTGTATTGGTCTAAAATCAAGACGTTTACACTTCGTAAAGATTATCCTCAAGCAATAGCTGCAGCGCATGCCCTGTCTGTGTTGTATGCGCCACTAGCAGATGCGCGTAGAAGCCATGCTGCTGTTCTTTTAGAACTTGTTCGTCTTAATGCTCTTGCATCAAATCAGCCTATGGCTAAAGCTATTTCAACAAAAATGATAGCATTGTATGGACACGAACAAGATAGCTATTTTAAAGAGATGTGCGCAACGGCGACTAAATTGGCGAAATGAGTTTACATGACAAAATCTTTGCATATCCATAAAACCCGTTGCGATGAATGCGGAACCTGTTTGGCTGTCTGTCCACACCGGGCGCTTGTTCTCACAAAAAGCATTGTGGTAGATGATTCCCGCTGCGTTCGATGCGCAACTTGCATTAAAGTTTGTCCTGTTGGGGCGCTTTCGCTTGAGGATGCAAAATCATGACATCATCAACTGATTGTTTTGATATTATTGTCGTTGGAGCCGGACCTGCCGGGGCAATGGCTGCGCATACTGCTGCTGGGTATGGCAGACGAGTGTGCATTATCGATCGGCATTCGGAGGTTGGAACGCCTGTTCGTTGCGGGGAGGGAATTGGTTTTAAAGGATTTTCTCGTTCGTTAACCCTACGCCCCGAATGGATCCTGAGTTCTTTTAGTCAAGTTACCATGCATTCGCCCTCTAAAAAACGGGTGGCCCTAAAAGATATCGATGCGAGCTATATCATCGATCGCTCTCGCATGGAACCCGATCTCGTGGAAGATGCGCAAAAGCTTGGGGCTACGGTTATTAAAAGTACCACCATTATAGCGGTCTCTCGTACAGACACGGGAATGTATGAATGTGTTTCCGATACACAGAAAACTTTTTCTGCGCCCTGTCTTATAATTGCCGATGGAATAGAGTCTCGCCTGGCTTCCTTTTTAGGATGGAATACCACGCTCGCGCCAACCGATCTTGAGACATGCGCCATTGCTCGTGTTAGTGCTCCTTCTATCGACAATGGTCATGCGCACCTCTATTTTGGTTCTACCCTTGCTCCTGGTGGCTACGTCTGGATATTTCCCCGCAAAGCCGGTGAAGCCAATGTTGGGCTTGGTGTACTAGGCTCCCGAAGTTCAGCGGGAAAACCCATGAAACTTTTGCGGTCGTTTATACAAGAGTATATTCCCGATGCCATAATAACTAACGAGCATTGCGGGAGTGTTCCGGTTGGACCGTATGTAAAGAATCTTGTTCGTGGCGGGGCGCTTTTGGTTGGAGATGCTGCCCGGCAAGTCGATTGCCTTCACGGTGGCGGTATAGCATACTCATTGTATGCAGGAAAATTGGCTGGTCGTGTAGCAAGCAATGCCTTTGTACAGGGAAATTTTCTTACTGCAAAACTCAAATCGTATACCCGTGAGTGGGCAAGCGATTTAGGCAAACAGCAATTGCGGACGTACGCACTTAAAAAGGTGCTTGTTGATTTTTCGGATAAGCAACTCGATGGTATTGCAACGGTATTGTCGCGCCAGAATCCAAGTGCGCTCAATTATATGAAAGTTCATATGCAAGCGTTTGTAAAACACCCTATCCTGCTTATCAAAGCATTTCTTCTTTCGCGGTAATACGAATATGTCGCTTGTAACAAAAATTTCTGAGGTCGGATCACTCCCAACATTGCCAACGGTTGTTGCAGATGTTGAACGGGTTGCAACTTCAATGGTGGGCAATGCACAGGCTCTAGCAGATGTAATTAGTCAAGATCCACCTTTGGCTGCCAAACTTCTTAAAATGGCGAATTCTGCTTTTTATACAAGCACTGGTGCGCGCATATCGTCTATTCCTCTGGCGGTTGCCCGAATCGGTGTAAACGAAATTCGCCATTTGTCTATTACTATGGGAGTGCTTAAAGCTTTTGAAGGGCCTAAGGTACTGCTTAATTACCCTGCATTTTGGCATCACAGTTTACTGGTTGCATGTCTTACACAACAGATTGCGATTAGAACTTCAGAAGTTTATGATGATGCCAAGTTGCACCATTATTTTATGGCGGGCCTCTTGCATGATGTGGGGATTTTGCTCTACGACCAAAAATTCCCCCAAGAATTTGCGCTTGTGGTAGCGGGTGCCCGCGAGAGTGCAGAGACCTTTTTGCAGGCAGAAGCCCGCTTGGCTCCTAAAGAAACCCACGCATTGATGGGCGGACTCTTATTAGAATTTTGGAAAATGGATTCTAGCGTCATTGCATCCATACGCCATCATCACGAGCCAACTCGTGCGCAGCAAAACTTCGAACATATTACACATTCGCTTGCATGCGCCGAAGCACTGTGTGCGCAGAACGATAAAAAAACATTCGAAGGAATTTCTCCCTTTGTATTTGAATCCTCATGTGAAAAGATTGGGCTTACTGCTATTGCTGCTCAGTCTGTGTGGGCACGGGCGAATCAGGATGTGCTGAAGTTTACCGACGTCGTATAAACAGCGATTGCTCCATAAGCGTGCAATTGCACGCTTATGGAGCCTTTACAGGCAGTTTTAGCCTGCCTTACGTTGTGCCGTATCACCGTTTGTCTTCAGAGCGTTTATCTGCTGCAATATATCGGCACATCGCCGATCTCCCGGATGCATAATCTGAAAGTTTTGAATTGCCGCTGCGGCATTGTCAAACTTTCCTTGCATTGTGTAAAGCATGGCCAGCGTTCGTACAACTTCCCAAGAATCGGGCGCATGCAGAACAATGCGTTCGTAAATTGCCGTTGCTTCGGGGACTTTATGCTCTTGTTCGTAAACTTGTCCCATCATGTGCAGGAAGGTAGTGTTATTGGAATCCGAGGCGAGCGCGGCGCGGGCATTAATTTCTGCTTCGGCAAAGTTACCGAGTTCCATGAGCAATTGATGTTTAGCAGCCGATGGGCGCCAGTCGAGCGGGTTGACCTTAGCTGCCTTGGAAAGAAATCCAAGCGCACGCCCAAGGGCCACATCGTACTCTTTGTGCTTAAGCGTGAGGGCTTGGGCGTTATCGGCAGCAGGTACGCCGGCTTGTGGTAGTTTACGGAGCGAATCGATTGAAGCTTTGATCAGGGAGAGTGTTGGCCGATACGAGAGCGCTGTTTCCATAAAGAGTGCTGAATAATTGGATAAGAGACCTCGGGCTGCCTCTCCTTTGTCTAATCCCGGACCCTCAAAGTTGCGAAATCGGTACACCGAATCGATAAGATATGCCGTTCGTTTTTCATCGATACGCTTATCGCTTGGCACGGGGGTTTTGGTTAGACGATAGACGAGACCTTCCATGCTCATGTAGGGTCCAAGTCCCATGAAGTTATCCTCGGAAACGGTCATTGCAAAATAGACAGGTTTACGCCATGCGTTTGCATCAACAATATTGAGCACCATCATATCTTGTACTCGTAGTGCATTTGCTTGAGAACGAATGGGCAATGCTACAGCAAGACCGGCGTTAGGAAGAGTGTAGGAAACTGGCGTAGTAAACGGATTAAGCGACGGACGGAGCGCGTCGATCTGGGTTTCTGTGTAGGAGATGGGAACTGTTGGTTCGATAGCCTTAAGGTGTTTGATATGCCAATCGGTATTAAGTAGGCTCAGATTAACAACACGAACATCTTTGCGAATGCCAAATGCCTCTTGCAAGGCCCATAGCGGATAGGTGTCATTGTCGCCGTTTGTAAAAAGTAGGGCGTTCTTATCGCACGACATGAGTAAATTATAGGCATAGTCGTGCGGCAATAAATTACGGTGGCGATCCCGGGTTTGGTAATTTTGGGTGAGTGGCAATGCAGGTGACGCCGCAAAGAGGATTAAAAGCGCAGGCGCTAATCGGCTTTTTAGAAATGTATTCTTGCTAGTAAAGAGCGCGCCAAGAATACAGGCGCATCCTACGCCAACCCATAGTCCAAAAAACATGAACCCTGCGTTCCAGAAATAATCCCGAACGCGTACTTCTCGGTATACTACGGGCATGGGACCTGGTTTGCCTGCATTGACCCATGATAAATAATCGCCTTTTTCGGGGCGGGTTCCATCGGCAAAATTCATGTACCAGGTAAGCACTAAGGTTGAAATAATAACACAACCAATCAGCAGCACCGCAATCGATTTATTTCGACGCCAGACATACCAGAAACCAAAGAGCATAATAAACGTTGGAATAAGGTATATCAGAAGCTTGCCGGTGCCGACAAGGGCTCCTTCATCAAAAAAATTCTTTTCGGTATCATGGTCGCTAAAATGAAAAAATTGAGTGATATGAAAACCACCGTATCCCATGTGTCCTTCGATACCAAATTGGGTGGCGCGGGATGCGCGAGGCCAGAACGATCGAGATACCATGCTCTCGCTACCATATTGCTTGCGATCAAGCGATTCAGTAAACGCTTTCCAGGTAACAGGATGATTCATATCGATTGCCGGATTTGTTGCAGAACGGATAGGCATATACAAATGGGAAGAAAATCCTAAAAAAGCTACCAATGCAAATAAAAAGCAGAAGCTCCACGATTTCTTGTTCTTTGCGTCTACGAGAGAAATAATCCCTGCAATAGCTGCAGTTATTGGGCAGGCTAGTATAAACCACGAGAGGTTATACATAACAGCAGAGAGCGCCAGTCCACACACCCAAAGGCGCCAGTCGTAACGTTTTGTAGCATCGCAGAGCAATACAAATAGGAAAATAACCGGCAGCGTGATCATCGAAATCATATGGATGCTGGCTCCGGCAAAACCGATATACGCAGTAAGCAAAAGGAGTCGATCACGAAGCGGGTCTTTAGATTGAGCCCACTTGATAACAAGCCACACCGATAATGCGACGGGGATAAGGCTAAAGTTGCACTGTTCCGATCCTTCTACCGAGCAAAACCAGTTCGTTGTTCCAAAGGCGCAATAGAATCCAGCAACGAGTCCACCAATATAGGTCGAAAACCGTTGCCATTTTTGGGTGAGTTCTCCCCCAAAGCACGCAATGATAACACGAACAGCAATAAGATAGGTAAGCATTGCAACAACGGCTCCGCCGGTTGCAGCAATACAGTTAACGCGAAAACCAGGGTCGGGAATAAAACCAAGCATCATGAGAACAACTCGGCCAATCATTGCTAAAAGCGGTGTACCAGGAGGATGGGGAATCCCAAGCGATGCCCAGGTTGCAAGATATTCACCACAGTCCCATAAAGCAATCGACGGCCCCATGGTCGCAAAGAAAACACCCAACGATCCAAAAAGCACAAAGAGTGCAAAAATTCGATTAACAAACGAATGGCTACTTTTCATGAACAAGACTCCTTTGTGCGTATATCAAAACGGAATAAAGTAATCGGGTGTAGACGTACCAACACATAAAATAAAACCTAACACATCTAGGGGTGCTCGGGAGAGAGCATGTTTTTGCAGATAATATACGTTTTTGCACAGGGTTAAAACAGCTCTTGAGAATTTGAATTAGTGTTTTTTTTCTCGTGCCTGCTGCAAACGTGCTACAAATGCTGTTACAAAATTGCGTGGTGTAAACCTTACCGACCACACGAGCAGGTTATTCATAAATCCTGGTATGGCAATTCGTTTGCCTCTCATCATTGCCTTGTAACCTATGGCTGCAACCGAGTTTGAGGATGGGAGTTTCTGTGCCGCAATGAGTGGAAGGTGCCCAATGTTGGCAACATTTTGAAAATTGCTCTGCGTGGGGCCGGGGCAGAGTGCGGTAACGCTTATGCCGCTTGTATGCAGTTCGAAATCCAGAGCTTCCGAAAATGAGAGGACAAAGGCCTTGGTTGCATAATACACTGCCATATAAGGGCCCGGTTGAAACGAGGCGGTGGATGCTACATTCAGGATTTTCCCATTTTTTTGTGCGATCATAGCTGGGAGAAACAGCTGCGTTAATTCCAAGAGGGCAGTACAATTGACGGCGATCATGAGGCTTTGCGTGAGGTTTGCGGATTGTGCAAAAGGGCCCCATTCACCGTATCCGGCATTATTAATAAGTATATCAACAGAAAGGTTTTTGCACTTTACTTCGTTGTAAAGAGTTTGCGCTGCATCTGGCTTAGAAAGATCTATGGTTATTATAGCTACTTCTATTGAATATGATGCCTGGAGTTCCTTTTGAAGATCAATGAGCGCGCGTGTTGTTCGCGCAGCAAGTATAAGATTTCCCCCGTTTTTTGCATGGATTCGGGCAAATTCTTTTCCGATCCCGCTCGATGCCCCGGTAATTAAAGCTGTTGGATTCATAGCTGCCTTCTTTCTTTGCTTCTAAAAAGAACATAAAAAAAGTATGATTGGTGATTTCTGCAGTGCGATAGCGTGAACAAGGGGTCACGTAGCCCTTTTATTGTGCATGTATTTGCCCACTCTTTTCACGTGCAAATAGTGTATTTTATAGACGCTTAACAGAGAGATTGATAAAGTACGCTTAGGTACGCTCAAATCGTCTCAAACACTAGCGAGATTGTAGCAATACTCGTAAAAATATCAAGTGCAATGGGTTCCCCGGGCTTTGGAAGCCCCTCGTGCAAAAAGAATGTTTATGTAACTGTATTATTAACACCCCTCAAGGAGTCTTGTTCATGGATAACGCATTGGCAAAGAAGACCGCCGACACTATTAGAATACTTGCTGCCTCAATGGTCGAAAAAGCAAAATCTGGCCATCCCGGTGGAGCAATGGGCGGTGCCGATTTTATGGCTGTTCTCTACTCCGAATTTCTTACCTTCGATTCGGCAGACATGAATTGGCCTTTGCGTGATCGATTCTTTTTAGATCCTGGGCATATGTCCCCCATGCTGTATGCAACGCTTTCGCTGTGTGGCAAATATACCATGCAAGAGCTGGCTGCATTTCGTACCTGGGAAAGTCCTACCCCGGGCCATCCCGAAGTTGATGTCTCTCGCGGTGTAGAAAACACCTCTGGTCCTTTAGGTCAAGGACATGCCATGGCTTTGGGCGCTGCAATTGTCGAGCGTTTTTTAGCAGCGCGCTTTGGTGAACAAACTGCGCATAAGACCTACGCGTATATCTCCGATGGTGGCGTGCAAGAAGAAATCTCCCAGGCTGTTGGACGTCTTGCCGGGCATCTTGGTATAAGCAATCTGATTATGTTTTATGATTCGAACGATATTCAGCTTTCAACCGAAACGCGGGAAGTAACCAGCGAAGACACTCACAAAAAATATGAGGCGTGGGGTTGGCATGTTGAAACTATCGATGGCAACAATATCGAACAGATTCGTGGCGCCCTTTCTCGCGCGCAAACGCAAACTGCAAAGCCAACGCTCATTATTGGAAAAACAATTATGGGCAAAGGTGCACTAACTGCCGACGGTGGAAGTTTTGAGCGCAAAGTGTCAACACACGGACAGCCGCTCTCTGCTGCTGGTGCATCGTATGATAAAACCATTGCAGGCCTTGGTGGCGATCCAACAAATCCGTTTGCTCTTTTCTCAGACGTTGCGCAGGGCATGAAAGATGCCATCGCGAGTGCGGCAACCAGAGCAGCATCACGTAAAGCAAATCAAAAAGCATGGGAAGCTAACAATGCAGAAAAAGCAGCGCAACTAGCCAGTTTCTTTTCTGGTAAAGTTCCTGCAATCGATTATGCTGCAATTGCTCAAAAGCCACATTCGGCAACTCGTGCCGCCAGTGGGGCAGTGCTTGCAACATTTGCTACGCAGGTCGAAAATATGATTGTTGCATCTGCAGATTTGTGCAATTCCGATAATACCGAATCGTTCCTTAAAAAGAGCAAAGCTTTTTGTCGTGGCGATTTTTCAGGTAACTTTTTGCAGGTGGGTGTTAATGAATTAACAATGGCCGCCATTGCGAATGGTATGGCATTGCATGGCGGTGTAATTCCCGTTTGTGCAACATTCTTTGTCTTTTCAGATTACATGAAACCTGCAGTACGTATGTCGGCACTTATGGAGCTTGGCGTAAAATTTGTCTGGACACACGATGCCTTTCGCGTTGGTGAAGATGGTCCAACCCACGAACCAATCGAACAAGAAGCTCAAATTCGCTTGCTCGAAAAGGTCAAGAATTTCAAAGGTCATCGCAGTATGCTGGTGCTTCGCCCCGGCGATGCCATCGAGACTTCGGTTGCGTGGAAATTGGCCATGGAAAATACACATGCGCCAACCGCGCTTATCCTGTCTCGTCAGCCCATTGTCGATATCCCTGTAGTTAAGGGCCCAACTCGCTACGACGATGCTCTTGCTGCTGCATTGGGTGCTTATGTTGCGTATGGAACCTCTTCTAAACCCGATCTCATTTTCGTTGCAAATGGATCTGAAGTATCACTGGGAATTGAGGCTGCTGGTAAGCTTTCTCTCAAAGGACTTTCTATTCGCGTGGTTTCGGTTCCATCCGAAGGCCTCTTTGTAGAACAAACAAAAGAATACAAAGAAAGCGTTATTCCTTTTGGAGTTCCTGCGTTTGGCATTAGTGCCGGACTGCCTGTAAATCTTGCTGGGTTGGTAGGACCTTTGGGGGACTCATTTGGTATGACTCGGTTTGGTGCATCTGCTCCCTTTAAAGTTCTCGATGAAAAATTTGGATTTACCGTCGATAACATCGTTGCAAAGGCAGAAGCCTATCTGATTTCTTACAAGGCTCTTGTCAAGAAAATTGCGAGCCTTGCTTAATGAACACACTGCCTTTTTTTCTGGAGGTGATATGAAAATTGGATTGGTGAGCGATACTCATCGCAATAAAGAGTATCTTGAAACAGTTACCGATTGGCTTGTGCGTAAGCAGCATATCACCGCTCTGTATCATCTTGGTGACGACTACGAAGATGTAAATGCACTGCAAGATCGGCACCTGGAGGTTGTCCAGGTGCCCGGTCTGTACGATCCCGAATACCGCAATCCAGCCATACAACCAGTTGCGCTGGAATCCATTCTTGGCTTAACACTCGTTCTTGTTCACAGCGCAGAAAAAGATTTGTCTTCGGCAGATAAATCGCGCGCCGATATTATTTTGTCGGGCCATACGCATAAAGCTGAAATTCGTGTTGCAGACATGGTTCTTTACATGAATCCGGGGCACCTTAAAGGCCCCATGGATAAAAATATGGAACCATCGTTTGGAACGCTTGATATTGGTGATCGTCAGGTGGTGGCAACTATTTATGGTATTGACTTTAAAGAAGTTAGTAGCATGAAACTTGGCAGGTCGGAAACGGGGCTGTACCCCGAATAAGGTTATTTGGTGAAAAGGGGCGTTTTGAAAAAAAACTCTCCGATAAGTCCTTCGTAGCCCCCTGTGCTCCCGCTGTGTCGGATGGTTTTTAGAAGTTTATCCCCATTCTGAAACGATGGTGCAAGATAGTGCCATAGTTCCTTCATAACACCCAAAAGCGCAGAGCCTCCTCTGCCGGATGCTTTGTATTCGGCATAAATATCCTGAACAAAGGCTTGTATCCGCTGTGCCTTAATAGTGCTCGAATCTTCTTTTGCCCCGCAAATCTGTTCTGCTAAAAAAGGGTTCGCTATTGCCCCTCTGCCAATCATAATGCCGGCAAGGCTAGGGAACCGTTTCGTAAGCTGATTAAAAAATGCATCTGTTCCGATGTCGCCATTGTAAACAAGGGGAAGTGTGCATGCGTGGGCACATTCTTCAAATGCCGCAAGGTCAACAACCCCTTTGTACATTTGCACAGCACTTCGTGCGTGAATGCAGAGCTCGGTTAACGGGTAGTCGCACAACAATGGCAAAATTTTTATAAGTTCGTGCGTATCGGTAAATCCAAGACGGGTTTTAATAGAAAGTTTGAGAGGAAGTTTTGGTATAACCGCATCGAGAATTTCTTTGATGCGATCGGGATTTTTAAGAAGCCCGCTTCCGCGCTGTTTCCCTGCAACCATCGGAGCCGGACAACCAAGATTCCAGTTCATTTCTGTATAACCACACTCGGCAAGTGCCACTGCCATAGTTAAAAACTCATCGGCGTTATTGCCAATAATTTGTGGTATAAGAACGTGGTTACTATTGTTTTCGGGCGCTACATCTCGAATGTGAGCTTTATTAAAAGTGGCGCCTTTTACCGTAGAAATAAACGGGGACAGAGCTTTGTTAAAGCCATCAAAATGTTTAAAAAAGACCGAACGAAAAATCGAACCGGTAATTCCCCGCAGCGGGGCCAAAATAAGTGGCTTTTTTGAAGAAATGCAGGGCAGCTTCTGGGGTATTAGTTGATTGAGCATGCTTAAATATACTCTCTGACTAAAACGTATATTTTTATTGGGCTCTGGGGACATGCAGATTTGAGCATCTTTACATAGAGGTTACCGTTTTTCGATCCAATAGTGGAGATATCAATGAAAAGTGTTAGTGGGCTGTTTGCCGAAATTACTACTACTTACTTTGCAATGGCTCCATACCTCATGCTGGGCCTTGTTTTTGCTGGGATATTGCACGTGCTTTTCAAAAAAGAATTTATTGTCAAACACCTCGGTTCCAATAGTTTTGGTTCGGTACTTAAGGCCTCGCTTTTAGGAGTCCCTCTTCCGCTTTGTTCGTGTAGCGTTGTTCCCACAGCGCTTTCGTTGCGCAAGAATAATGCTTCGATTGGGGCATCTGTTTCTTTTCTCATTTCTACTCCTCAAACAGGGGTAGACAGTATTGCTGCAACCTATGGAATGCTCGGACCAGTGTTTGCCTTCTTTCGGCCTATTGCTGCGCTAATTATGGGAATTGTTGGTGGAGTAGTAACCAATATCGTTGTAAAAAAATCATCTGTTCAAAGTGTTGCTATGCCATCATCGTTTCCATGCGTTATATGTAAAGAACCCTCAGAACATACTCATTCCTGGCTCGATAAGATGCGTGCTATGAGCCGGTATGCTTGTATTGATTTTCTTGACGATATTACGATCCAGCTTATGATTGGGATTGTGATTGCAGGCGTGCTCTCCTTTTTTATTCCGCCAGATTTCTTTGTAACCTATGTCAACAACGACTTTTTAGGCATGATCCTTATGATGCTTCTGGGAATACCGATGTATGTATGCGCAACTGCCTCAATACCTATTGCTTTGGCACTCATGGATAAGGGATTGTCTCCAGGAGCAGCTTTTGTTTTTCTGGCATGCGGGCCAGCAACTAACGCTGCAACAATTGCACTCATTAATAAAGCAATGGGCACAAAAATTATCGGTATTTATTTGGGTGTTATAGCAGTTTGTTCTCTTGCTGCAGGATTTGCGCTCAACTGGATTTATTCGCTAACTGGCGCAGCGGTTCCTCATGCAGGCCCTCTTCTGAACGATTCCGAGGGGACATCTTCGTTTGAGCAGATAGTTTCCTTTGTTTTTCTAGGACTTTTGTGCACATCTCTTTATAGAATAGCAAAGTCAAAATTTGCGTCGGGTTCTTCAAAAAAATGCAATGGTACTGATTGTTGTACCTAAAACTTCCAGTAACTTAAGTTGTTGCCTATACTAGATGTCGCTCTCTTCCTCGTAGAACTTTTGTCGGCCTAGCTAATTTCCCACCTATTGTAGCGTAATTCTGCATGTTCCACAATAAAGAGTAGTTCTGAGGCGTAAAATTTATTGCGCATGGTTGTAATTGTGTATATTAATGTTTAGTAAAATTATCAATTAAGTAATAATTTAATAAAGGCACAGAAGATGATTATCAAAGATTTATCGAAAGGGTTATTATAATGGAGCAGATGGTTGTAAAACGAAATGGTACTGTTGCGCCGTACGATAGCAATCGCGTAAGAATTGCTGTAAAAAAATCAGTTGAAGCCACTTTGGAAAATGGCGCAGAAGAAATTATCGACAGTGTGGTAGATGAAGTGGATATGTGGATTAAGCTCTACGAAGGCAATGAACTTATCCCCGCGGTAGAGCAGATTCAGGATGAAGTAGAAAAAAGCTTAATGAAACAAGGAATGTTCGAAACTGCAAAGGCGTATATTCTGTATCGTTCGGAACATAATCGTTTACGGTTAGAGCATCAGGCGCGCATGGTGCTGGCGGCCGGTCGCGGAGAAATATCTGTTGTAAAGCGCAATGGTGAAAGAGAGCCTTTTAAGCTCGAAAAAGTGAGCGCTACGCTTGCGCGTGTTGCCACAGGGACTGGTTTAAAGGATGCAGATAGCATCATTATAAAAGAGTGGCTCAAACTAACCTACGATCAAATGCCTTCCAGTCAAATTCTAGATTCGCTGATACTGTGTACCACCTCATTTATAGAACGGGAACCGGCCTTCGATGCAATTGCGGCGGCTCTTTTTCGGGAGAAAATCTATAAGGAAGTTATCGGCACATCGGTTTCGGCACAAACTCTTGACACTGCGTATAGAAATGCTTTTATTGAAACCATTAATTCCTGTGTTGGTGTTGGTTTACTAGATGCTCGTATGAAAGATTTTGACGGTGCTGTGCTTGCTGCGCATCTAGATTTGAAAAGAGATGCGCTGCTTGAGTATATGGGTATGCAAACTCTTTACGAAAGATATTTTCTAAAAACCCCTCAGGGAAAAAGGCTCGAGACACCACAATCATTTTGGATGCGGGTAGCCATGGGTCTTGCGCTTCACGAAAAGGATAAAACCGAAAAGGCACTACAATTTTATGCGATTATTTCATCGCTGAGGTTTATTCCATCAACGCCAACCCTTTTTCACGCGGGAACGCACCATCCTCAGTTGAGCTCCTGTTATGTAACGACCATCGGAGACGATCTATCCGATATCTTTAAATGCTTGGGCGACAATGCTCAGTACTCGAAATGGTCGGGTGGGTTGGGCAACGACTGGACAAGCGTGCGCGCCACCGGCGCCAGAATTGCTAGCACTGGTGTCGAAAGTCAAGGTGTAATCCCTTTCCTCAAAATTGCCAACGATGTGACGATGGCTATAAACCGTTCTGGAAAAAGACGGGGCGCAACGTGCGCATATCTTGAGACGTGGCATATGGACATCGAAGATTTTCTTGACCTAAGAAGAAACACTGGTGACGAACGCCGACGCACGCATGATATGAATACATCTCACTGGATACCCGATCTTTTTATGAAACGCGTTGAACAGAATGCTCCCTGGACATTATTTTCTCCCGAAGAAGTTCCCGATTTACATGAGATGTATGGAAAGGCCTTCGAAGATAGGTATTGTTTTTACGAACGTTCTGCAGCAGCAGGAGAAATTAAAAAATTTCGGACTATGGAAGCACGAGCGCTCTGGCGAAAAATGATTACCCGACTTTTTGAAACGGGTCATCCGTGGATCACCTTTAAGGATCCGTGCAATGTTCGTTCGCCTCAAGATCATGTGGGCGTGATACATTCTTCTAATTTGTGTACCGAAATTACGCTCAATACCTCGGCGCACGAAACCGCTGTATGCAACCTCGGATCTGTCAATATCGCCGCGCATTTAGATAGTGATAGAATTAATGATCCTCGTATCAAGGAAACCATCGAGATCGCGCTGCGAATGCTTGACAATGTAGTCGATCTCAATTTCTATCCTACACAAGAATCCCGCACTGCAAACATGTTGCATCGGCCTGTTGGTCTGGGTATTATGGGCTTGCAGGATGCCCTGTTTAAGCTACGCATTCCATTCGATTCTAATAAAGCGCTGGCGTTTAATAATACCCTCATGGAAATGGTTGCCTATTACGCAATTGGGGCATCGTCTGATCTGGCAGCAGAGCGTGGTGCCTATCAAACTTTTAAAGGGTCTAAATGGCAACGGGGAATTTTACCTCCCGATACGATTGCGCTTCTTGAAAAGGAGCGAGGCAAAAGTATTCAGGTGCATGGGCTCTTATCAAAAGATTGGGAGGCTTTGCGCAAGAAAGTTGTTTCGCAGGGAATGCGCAATAGTAACTGCATGGCAATAGCGCCAACTGCAACCATTGCTACCATTGCAGGGTGCTATCCATCAATTGAACCCGCATATAAAAACTTGTATGTAAAGGCAAACATTTCGGGAGAATTTGCCATAGTCAATAAATATCTCGTTGCAGATCTCAAGCACCTTGGAATCTGGAACGATGATATCCGTAATCAGATTAAATTTTATGATGGTAGTATCGAAGCAATAGAATCGATACCCAAAGAGATTCGAGCACTGTACCGTGAAGCTTTTGAGGTAGATCCCGACATGCTCCTCAAGTGTGCTGCTGTGCGAGGATCGTATATCGACCAGAGTCAATCTATCAATTTATTTGTGCGCGGAACCAAAGGCAAACTACTTGACGAAATATATCGCAAGGCTTGGGAATATGGTCTTAAAACAACCTATTATCTCCGTACACTTGCAGCAACTCAAGTCGAAAAGGCAACGCTTGACGCAACCTTTGGGTTTACGCAAATGCGCCGAGATAATACCGGACTCGAAGCCATGGCCGCAGCAGGGATAAAAGCTTGTTCGATACTCGATCCCGGCTGTGAAAGCTGTCAATAACAAAATGAATTCATTAAACTCAGCAGTACTCGACATAAGGAGAATATATGGGAATAATAAATAATACCAAAACCGATCCCAATCGGATTTTGCCCATGACCTATCAATGGGCACGTTCGTATTACAAAGAAGGCGTGGCAAATAACTGGACGCCCGAGGAAATTTCGATGCAGAAAGATGTTGAGCAATGGAAGCATCCTACCTTTTTATCGCCTGAGGAACGAAAGCTGATTTTATGGAATTTGGGTTTTTTTTCAACAGCTGAGAGTCTTACAGCTAATAATATTGTGCTGGCGGTATACAATCATGTTACCAATCCAGAATCTCGACAATATCTTTTGCGTCAAGCGTATGAGGAAGCCGTTCACACAGATACTTTTATTTATTGCTGTGATACACTAGGATTGCCTCCCGAAGAAATTTACACGATGTATAACCGGATCGATACCATTAAGCAGAAAGATGATTTTGTGGTGTCTTTAACCACGTCAATTATCGATCCTCATTTTACTACGCAGGGTACCGAGAATATTCAGCGATTTGTACGTGATTTGGTGGGTTTTTACGTTATCATGGAAGGCATCTTTTTTTACGCTGGCTTTGCGATGATGCTTGCATTAAAACGTCAAGGTAAAATGGTTGGTATTGGTGAACAATTCGAATATATCATGCGCGACGAAAGTTTACATCTTGCTTTTGGATGCGATCTTATAACAACCATCCGCACCGAAAATCCCCAAATCTGGACACCCGAATTTTCAAGCGAAATTGCAAGCCTTATTGTTGCGTCAACAACCTACGAAAAAGCCTATGCGCGAGGCGCCTGCCCGCATGGCCTTATGGGAATCAATAGCCAGCAATTTTGCGAATATGTCGAACATATTGGAGATAGGCGTCTTGAGCGGCTTGGGTTACCACGGCACTTCGATACCGAAAATCCTTTTCCATGGATGTCAACAACAACCGATCTTAATAAAGAAAAGAACTTTTTTGAAACCCGTGTTACAGAGTATCAAACGGCGGGTGCGCTTGAGTGGGATTAATTGGTTTCTTGCTTCGAGTGCATTGAGATATTCCAAAAAACGATTGGTTGATAAAAAGGTATTGTTTCTCAAAAGCTCCCCGTGCGCGCGTTTTTTAGATAGAGTCTGCTTTTCAAGTAAATTAAGCTAAGGCTATTTTCATATCAAGAACCGCAAGTGTATTTCTTTCAAGCCTTCTTGTTCTTGCATTTGACAATCCTTTTTTTCTCCTTTCAATAATTTCAATGTCTGCCCCGGTATGCCGCTGATTGGGAGTGACAAAACCAATTT
>JBBRUX010000021.1:0-67400 GCA_038247415.1 Chitinivibrionales bacterium
ACTTCGCCAAAATATGCCTTAACAACTGATAAGCAAGGATCGTGATAAACACATGCCCATCAACACGTTTTTCCTTCTGATGAAAATTTGGTCGTAACCCCAAAGTTCCTTTTAATGTACGAAAACCATTTTCCGCCGTAGACAAATTGAATATACAACTTGCTATTCTCGGAACAAAATGAGCGCAATTTTTACGGTACAGCCTTTGGAGGGCATCATTTCCGAAGCTTTTAGCCAACCTCATAATTGAGCGAGGAAGCACTTTTTTATAGCGTAAATACGCCGCCCGCCCAAAAAATATTCTTTCTTGATATTTCCAGGATTGTTTCTGCCCGCCGGTGGCTTAAATCCACCTCCTCTGCCACGGGTTTGCCGCGGTACATCTCCTTGGAAAATGGGCAAAGGCAGATGCTCGTATTGGTTCATTTAGAATCTCCCATTGCCGTCGTGCGGACACTTTCGCGCTTATTGAAGGTATCTATTGCACTAAGCAGTGCACCTTGCGAAACGGTATTGAGCGAACGAATTATCACCTGCTTCAATGCTTCTTCACAAATCATTCTAATATCTGAAGGGGAAAGTCCACCTGTCTTTTCCGCAAGTTGCATTATATTAATATCGTTATCCCGCTTTAGTGGCTTAATGTAGCGATTAAAAAGCTTGTCCGCTATGCTTGGTTTCAATCACTTTTTCCTCGTCCTGGTACGCTCCATCGCACCTTGCCGTAGGCCAGAGCCACCAATTATTAGAGCGCCAGCGTCTGGTTTAGCGATTAAATAATTCTGAAACTTACTGTATTCGTCATCGGGTAAGACCGATAGCATACCAAAACATCCCTTAAACGGAACCAAGTCAGGTGGCTGTTTTGTTTCCCATAGCATACCCGAAATTGGGGTGCATGCGGTCATAGTGGCCATATGCGTACCTGTTTAGGGGTGCTATCGGTAAATGACGATTTTTAGGACATCAATCGGACTCCGTGTGGAGCGCCTTGCCTCGGCGTTCATCCAATTGCTTTTCACCGATCAGATCATCCGCATGGATTACCCTCTCCTTCGTAAGCGTTAGCTAATCACTTAATAATTTATGCCCGCTTCATACAAATATTTTCTGCCGCTCTGAAATGACAACAACGCTCGCTAATACTTGCCTTGGGTACACAAAAATCCAATTTCGACGCAGAGTCTCTATAAACTATATTTAACCATTCTAATCAAACCTCTTCTCCTTACCAAATTCAGGAAATTTTAATGACACTCTTAATTACCCTCCTCACAAGCGTTGGCTTTTTACTTACGGGAATTCTCGGGACATTTATTTTTTTATCCCGTCGGCAATCTAATATGCCTCAGCTTGTTGAGAGATTAGCAGCACGAGATGCAACTATTTATGAATTGACAAGCAAGATCGAAAAAAGTGAGGTTCTCATTTCAGGTCAAAACGATCTGGTGTCCACACTCAAGACTTCGCAGGGAAAGCTTGAGAGCGATCTGGAGAACGAAAAGAAAAACTCTCTCGAAAAGCTGGCTCTTTTGGAACAGGCGCGCAAACAACTCTCCGATGCTTTTTCGGCCCTCTCTTCAGATGCCCTTAAAAGCAATAATCAGGCTTTTCTGGAACTCGCCAAAACTACTTTGCAAAATTATCAGGATGCAGCTAAAACCGATTTAGAAAAAAAACAGGAAGCTATTACTCAGCTCTTTACACCCGTTAAAGAATCTATGGTCAAATTTGACGAAATGCTTCAGAAAATGGAGAATACTCGCGTTGGTGCCTACGAAGGCCTCACGCAACAGGTTCGTTCTCTTTTAGAAACACAAGTTCAGCTGAAATCGGAGACTTCTAATCTTGTTAAGGCACTCGGTACTCCCCGCATTCGCGGCAGATGGGGAGAAATCCAACTCAAACGCGTTGTGGAAATGGCGGGAATGCTTGACCATTGCGATTTTTATGAGCAACAGAGTGTTACCACGGAAGATGGCCGGCTTAGACCCGACTTGCTAGTGCGTTTACCTGGAGGCAAAAATATCGTTGTAGATGCCAAAGCCCCTTTGGCTGGATACCTTGAAGCTATTGAGGCACCCGATGAAACTATTCGTACTGCAAAGCTTGCCGACCATGCACGACACATTCGGGATCATATTGGCGATTTATCAAGGAAGTCGTATTGGGATCAGTTTCAGCCGGCGCCCGAATTTGTGCTGCTCTTTCTTCCTGGGGAATCGTTTTTTTCGGCCGCCCTCGAACAGGACCCTTCACTTATAGAATTGGGCGTTCACCAGCGTGTTATTCTTGCAACCCCCACAACCCTTATTGCACTTTTAAAGGCCGTATCCTATGGATGGCGACAAGAGACTATCGCAGAAAATGCACAGCATATTAGTAATCTTGGCAAAGAACTTTACAAAAGAATTGCCGATATGAGCAGTCATTTTTCTGATGTGGGCAGGGCATTATCGCGTTCGGTAGAAAGCTATAACAAAGTTGTCGGATCATTAGAAACCCGCGTACTTGTTACGGCCCGTAAATTTACAGAGCTTGCATCAACCGGTACCGAAAAAGAAATTGCAGAGATTTCCCCTATCGACCATGTAACACGGGATGTTGCTGCGCCCGAAGCAGCACTCGGTTTTAATGAAGAAGCTAATCCCGATTAATCTTGAAGCGAAACCTTAACAAGCCCGCGCACAGAATTGCCACAAAACACGGCATCTGCGCTTCTAAGATCTTCTAGGGTTAGTGTTTGTTGTATACATTTTTTGCGTAGTAGTAATTGTTTACGAAAAACCCCCGCGAGCAGACCATCTTCAACCGGTGGAGTTATTAACACCCCGTTTTTTTGGATAAAAATATTGGACCGAGCCCCTTCGGTTACATGGCCTACGGTATTAACAAAGCACACATCAAAGCATTCTGATCTTTTTATTTTTTGCAAAGCCTCTTCATACCACGGCTTATACGTTGTTTTATGATACAGCGTTGGCTGTGCATGGTTTATGGGTTGTTTATTGATTGTGAGAATGGAAGATGCTTGAGCCTGTTCTAGCCCAAACGATTCCATGGTTATAGCACCTTCTTTATCGATAAGCATCCGAACCCTTAATACCGCACCTTCTTTTTGACTATTTGCAAAACAATGCAGTGCCTCTATTACCGTTTGTCGAGAAATGTGAAACGAGAAAAATGTGGCCGAAGATACAAGTCGGGCGATATGATCTTTCAGGTATAAAAATGTGTTGCGTTCAAATCTGAACGTTTCGACAAGTGAGAAGATGGGCAGTTCATGTGAAAGATACGCAAGCTTTGTCTGACACTCCTGCCACTCTTCTGAAGGATTTGAATCTGCAACAATCCCGCTGCCCACCGGGGCATGATAAAAGCTTTCGTGGGAGTACTTATACAGCGTGCGAATCGGAACAGAAAAAACAGAACTACTCATAGCAGGAGCTCCATAGCCAATAGCCCCACAGTAAACACCACGAACATGTGATTCTAGCTCTTTTATAATTTCCATGGCTCTTATTTTTGGAGCCCCCGTTACCGAACCACACGGAAAGAGGGCGTTCATGATGCTTGCAAGTTTAGGCAATCCCGTTAATCGTCCCTGTATTGCAGAGGTCATTTGATGCACCGTTGGGTGCGTTTCCACATCAAAAAGCGACGAAACACGAATCGACCCAATGTCGCAAATCCGCCCCAGATCATTTCGCAAAAGGTCAACAATCATGAGGTTTTCTGCTTTATTTTTTTCCGATGTAGCAAGCTCTTGTTTGATCTTCCTATCGGACGCTTGATACATTCCCCGCTTTGAAGTCCCTTTCATGGGCTTGACACGGATAGTATTGGATCGTGTCTCAAAAAAAAGCTCTGGAGAACAAGACACAATAGAACATTCTGATGTTTGGATTACCGCCCCATACCGCGTGGGTTGTTTTTCTCTCAGGTATGCATAAAGAATAAGAGGTTCTTGTAAACAGTTTATTGTTACATCGGTCGTTAAATTTACTTGATAAGATTCGCCATTGCGGATATAGTCTAAAATTGCAGCCACCGATTGCTGGTAAGCTTTTTCATCGGTGCAATATCTAGGGATCAAACGATCTATTTCAGTCATTTGATGTGCCTGGGCGCCTAAGAGCGTTTCTAAGGTAATAACTTCTGGCTCATTAAAAACACCAAACCAGCAGCAGTCGGTACCGGTAGACGATTGGTAATCAGCTGCAAAACGAGGCTCCAAAGCATACCCCGATTCATAGCTCATGTAGCCTGCTACATAATATCCCGAAGCGGTGTAGCCATCGCATTCGGCTAAAATGGCTTCTACCTGAGAATTCTTCTTGGTGGAAAGGATACATACTGGGTTAGAAAACAAGAGCGATGGAGCAGATGGATCTGAGGCAGGATCGAGGAATACAAATGGCGTAGAAGGATTCATGATTTTAGTTACAAAGAAAGCCCTTCAACATCATTAACAAGCGTAAATATGGTATCGAGCTTAACAGATGCAATCATACCCGAAAAATAGGTATCGGGCTTATAGAGGAGCAAAGCCATGTTTTTTTCTAACGTGACCCGGTGAATCGAGAGGAGCATACGGATTCCGGATGAATCACAAATTTTCACCGATTCCATATCAAGAACAACCCTTTTAACACAGGGGTCGTTAAGTCCCTCTAGTATCCGTGCGCGTTGAAAATCTGCATTAACTATAGTAATGCTTTCACTGCAGCGGTAGACAAATGTGTCTAGAATCATCATACGAGCGCTCCAGCGAAGCTGCAAAAACCAAGACGCTGGCATACAGCCAGCGTCTGATAGCACTCAGTATACATCGAGAAAAACTTCGCCAATAATTCCCGCTGGCCTTCCGCTCATGCGCATGATATTATCGATCGTATTGGACACCCGGATAACGAGTTCGTTACGCTTTGTATCACACGAGTCGGTAATGTCAAATTGACACGGAGCGCACAACGACGAGCCAAGCGCCTGGCCATTAAGAAGAACATCGACTGCACCCGAAACATGCGATATATTGAGCACAAGCCGAGTATAATCGGAAGGAACTTCGATAACCTGATGATATTCTCCAACACCGCTTAAATGTGGAAAACCGTATTTAGTCCAGGAATCGTATCCTGCAATTTGGCTGTGTGCACCCACAACCCATCCTTTTGAGCCTTTCTCTACCGCAAAGTCACCTGCAACATACATTGGATATACAATTGTTGGTGGATTATCGGTGATACCAACCGTACGCACGGCAACGCGATTAAATCCTTTGTTAAGGAGGCCGTTACACGCGCCAATAAAAGACTGCGCCATATAAGGAGATGCGGCTGCCATGAGCGCAATTGCGGGATCGGTTCCCATGATAGCTGAAAGGGGAGTGTGCTCGAGCTTGTTTCCATTAATGGATATTTCGAGCATCTTTTTAGAGTGCTCGTTTGTAAGTTGACTATTAGAGAGAACATTTCCCAGCACAACAAACGCATGCGCTGGTATATCTTTTACTTCGAAATACGATTCGTAATAGTGTGAATAGCCGCCCGATTCACGCGAAATGCCAATTCGAGTATTCCAGCCGGCCAAAGGCAGTGCATTAAAACTCTTGGGTGTAAACTTCCATTGATTGCGCAGTACCAGACGATAATTTCGCGCTCCAATTTCGAAAACCGCCGGCTGCAATTCAACGTTGTCTGTGTCTAAAGATGAAACGTACTTCTTTTCGGTTCCAATTATCACCGCAGTTTGTTGTGGAACAAAGTTCATCAAAATACCTACAGATTCTTCTATAGCTTCTACATTGACAAGTTCGGTGATTTCTCCTGTCATGGCAGAGACAAGATACCAATGAGCGTGTGGCGGCATTTCCAAAAGAACTGAGTGTTCTTGTGACTCGGATGTATTATGAAACATGAATACCGTATGTCCGGGAGCGTACATCTGAGAGGAAATAATATCAGCGCAGCGCTTTCCGTGTGTTGTCGCATTGACTAGAGGAGCTCCTAATCGAGCAAGTGCTATTCCTGCTTCCATAGCATCTACGACCAAAACCGACGGAACTTTTCCTTTAAGCAGCTTTTCTACGCGAGTTGTAAAAGCAGCACTAATACCATCATCCTGATTCCCGACAGGAGCCGTATCAATAAAAATGACGGGCGACTTTTTAACTGCCATTTTCTCTATTTGTACAAAGGCACTTCTGTCGATCATGCGAGAATAGGGAACAATCAATGCTCGGTATCCATTTTTACGTGTTTTATCGGTTCCAATTAGCTCGCCAGTTGGTTTTAGGGTCATTGACCCAAGGCGACTCTCGGAAATAACATCATATTCAAAGCCCGCTTCACCGATGCGCTCGAGCGTTTCTCGCATTTGTACACAGGTCGATTTAACCACTTCGTTGTGATACGGAGTAAAATCGGTTGCAACTGACGATGCGGGGCTTAGGACTGCAATATCACGCGTTCCATGTGTTCCAACCACAAGCTCTTGCATACGGCCTACATATTCGCATAATTGCTTCATGCGAGAAGCTTCAACAGAGTACCAGAAAGGAGCATAGCCCGTTTTAAGTTGGCTTCGGTGATCGATTGCAGAATAAAATCCATCGATGATAATGATAGATTCTCCCGCAAGGGTAATCAGATCGATTTCTTGCTTGAGAGACTGTAACGATTGAGCAGCACCTGTTTTATTGCGGCCAATTACCGATACGGTAGTTCGCTTATATTCAACAGCGTTCTGATCTGCCATGGTCCGTATCGCACACAAATTTTCGAAGGTGCCTTCTTGATTCTGAACACCAACGCAAGCGAGTGGCACCTGAGGAACAATAAAAGAGTCGCGGAGGCATGACACACTGCCGGTAATTGACTTTTCTGGAACTAATACCCACTGACTCATTTTGTACTTTTTAGCCCACGTCTCAAGTGTCAAGGCTGTTCGTTCGAACATCGACTGAATCATGAACGAATAAACGTGTGCGCGAACTTTAATGCTTTGAGAATCGGCATCACAAAAAAGAATTGGCAATGTCTTAAGGAGTTCCTTTTTGTATTTAGACCGATATTTAATAACGAGATCATCGTCCCAGGGAATAGAATTATCGCCAGGAAGTGTTGCCGGTAGTTCGGTAATAAAACCTTCCAAAACAGTGCCGATGTATTTAGGAAATCGCTCGTTGAAAACTTCGAGGACGCTATTGATATACACTTGCGGAGATTCAACATTAAAAGGATTCATGAGATAATTGCCAAGTGGATCGAGAATATATTCTCGTTTGAGAACAATTATCCTATAGGTGCTGCCCGTTGGAGCCTTAAAGGAATAATGAGACTTGGCAGCAGTAAAAGGAATCTCTCGAATGTCCGATGAATCGATACGATCATTTTTGCTTTTAGAAGCGAATGCGAACGTATTGCCATCTTTTTCGATCGGATAATCGAACGTTTCGCCCGAATTGAGAATCTGATTGTGGATGACTACCAATTTTTGAGCTCTGATTGTTGCATTTCGCTTGGTAGGTTCTTTAAAAACCTCATTTTGTGGAAATGAAAAATCATCGGCTAGACGAATGCCAAGACCAGCTTCCTTAGCCTGTTCCAAAATATGCCCAAACAAAACCAAGAACTCTTCGGAGAGATATGCGGGAACAAGATCTCGTCCTGCGCGTATCGCTACGCCAGCAAAGCCACTTTCAACAAAAAATTTAAACTGATCATTGAGCTGTGTTTGAGTAATTGATTGATTCCAGATCCAAATGGCCCATGGTCTGGTACCTTGAGAGGGCTTCTGCAGAGATGCTTTCAGATCTTTCAAAATCCTGCTCCGGGATAAAGTTTAGCGATACTATAGTAAAACAATTTATTCGTTTAACATATACTATATATATAAGAGTACAAATTCAAACTATATTGAGCCAGATTTCTTGTCAAGCATATTTTTTTGAGCATGGCTCCTGACTTACATCGTAAGTTATTGAATTAAAAAGAAATACATAGTTTACTGAAATGTGAATATTAATTACAAATTGTTCTTTTAAAGCACCACCCACTCGATAAACAACCCATTTTAGCCCTATTCAAGAAATTTTTTAGCTACCTTCATTTCGTAAAAATTCACCCCTTAAATACATTTTTTTAAAAAAGTATTCACCCTGAAAGGCCAAACTGATATACTTTAATAAACTTGACTACCTCTGTATCCACATCCAACCTTGAAAAGGTGTTTATGAAAAAGCATATTGAACTCTTGGCCATTCTTCATATCACCCTGGGGAGTTTAACACTCATTGGCGGGATCCTTCTGATTTCCATTCTTCTGGGAACCGGATACCTTGCTTCAACCCTTAGCGGCGAACCATCGGTTGCATTCATTGTACGTTGCATTGCGATAGGGCTTTCCATCTTTGCCTTTATTATTGGGGCCCCCATACTCATTGCAGGAATAGGCCTTTTAAAACTCAAATCGTGGGCACGCGTCCTTTCGCTTATCTTGGCATTCATCGATATCATAAACTTTCCCTTTGGAACGCTCGTTTCGATTTATACTTTTTGGGTACTTTTAAAAACAGAATCGACAAGCCTCTTTGGAATGTCAATTACAGGTATTGACATACGCGATTAGGCATGACCATTTCACCGCTGGGTACCGGTAAAGCGTATGCTCTGTATAGGATTTCTTAACCAAAGCCATCTTGTTCAGCGCGAATGCATTGCTGCACTTTCGCGGGTACCACACATTCGCCTTGTTGTTATAGATATTGTCGAAAACCCTTCGCTGCTCCAGATTCAAACACTTACCGAACAGCTTGCCAAACAGTCCGTTACGTGCCTTTTTACCATTAACGAATGGGGATTAGACACCCAACAAGCATTAAGCACCTACTGTACAGTCAAGGATATTGTTCATATCAACTGGTTTGTTGATGATCCATTTTTTTTGGAGACCATGTATGCTATCCCCCTTACACCCTCTCACAATCGCATCGATTTTGTATCTGATCGCGGGTATGTGCAAAAGCTTAGAGAACGAGGGTTTTCTGCCCACTTTTTACCCCTAGCAACCGATCCGGCTCTATTTACTCCTCGAAATCAATCTGAGCGCTATCAGCACAGGATCTGCTTTGTCGGCAATAGCTACAAAGAAGAATTCGATGGATTTTTGACTACGCTCAACATTGACCTAGAACCCTATATTAGCGGCATTAAAAAAATTCTTGATACCTATAGCACCAACACGCACCTATCGCTTGACCAGGCCATTGAGACCATGCTTACGCACTACCCCACGCTCTCTTTTGTGCAGCACTCGCAAACAATCTTTCTTAGTAAATTTTTTATTGGCTACATGTTCCGCAAACAGCTTATTACAAATTTGTGTACACACTACCCCGACTGCATGGTATTTGGCGATGCTTTGTGGACAGAAATAATTCCACGGCATCAAGTGTCAACGGCCGTTGGCTATTATATCAATTTATGTCAAACCTATCAATCGACTGCCATCAACATCGATATAAATCGTACGGTCATTCGCGATGGATTTACACAAAGGATATTCGACTGTTCGGCATGTGGTTCCGCAATCATAACAAGCAGCAAGCCCTGTGTTGAGGAATTCTTTGAGACATCGGGTCCTTCTCAAGATATGGTGATGTTCACCGATGCCGAATCATTTATGGATCTTACCCGGTACTATCTCGCTCACGAAAAAGAGCGACAAACTATTGCATTACGAGCGCAAAAAAAAGTATGTTCTCTTCATACGTATGACCATCGAATAAACTCTCTTATGCAGGCACTTTTGTAAGGATAGGCTATGAATGCTCTGGAACTTGTTTCTGTTACCAAAATTATGCAAAAGCATTTTTGGACACCCAAATTTATTGCTGTTGATGCACTCTCCTTTACCGTTGCGCAGGGAGGTATTGTTGGCTTTGTGGGGCCAAATGGTGCCGGCAAAACCACATCTATAAAAATGCTTCTGGGTCTTTTAGCGCCCACGAAAGGATCGCTCTATATTAATGGAGTGTCCGCACATGTCCCTGCAAGCCGCAAAAAAGTTGCATTTATAGCAGAACAACCATACCTTTACGCACACTTAAGTGCTCGCGAATCACTGATACTCTCGGCAAATCTACTGGGTATTTTTGGTGAGGAAGCAACCACGGCGGTTGTTGCAGCACTTGAACGTGTAGACCTTGCTAGTGCAACCAATAAACCAGTTAAGGAGCTTTCTAAAGGAATGCAGCAACGGCTTTCTATGGCATCGGCGCTTTTAGGAAACCCCGACATTTTTATTTTCGACGAACCTATGAGTGGCTTGGATCCACTGGGGCGAACACTCTTTCGTTCTCTCTTTTTAGATCTTGCAAGCACGGGTAAAACCATTTTCTTTTCGACCCATATCCTAGACGATATCGAACAGCTTTGCCAAAGCATTGTGGTTATCTCTCACGGTAAACTCATGTACAATGGCCCTATGAAACCAATTCTAGAATTAGGGTTTGCCGGCACCGACATTCATGTGCCGCTCTTGGCCGACGCTTTAGCAACCAAACTTTTTGAAATGGGATTTACCCTCACACAATCGGGGGCGCACGATCATATCCTTTTTGTTCCTAAAAATCTTGATCCCACTCATGCTCAAAAAATTCTTTATGACAATGGCATTTTCATCACATCTATACAACGGCGAATGACTTCTCTCGAGGATTTGCTCTATCGCTCGCCTCAATCTCTTGCATCGATTTTCGTTAGCTAGGAGGAATATATGAATACAATTTTTATTATCACCAAAAACACCTTCTCCGAAAGTATTCGCAATAAAATACTCTACACGATTTTTGGTTTTGCTGCAGCAATTATTATCCTGTCTATCTCTTTTGGCGAATGGTCGGTTTTTGCACGCGTACAGGTTATGGAAGACTTTGGCCTGGCTACCATGTCGATTGCAGGGCTTATGCTTGCGGTATTTATTGGTGTTGGACTTTTAGGTAGAGAAATTGAGTCTAAAACATCGTATGCGATTCTTGTCAAGCCTCTTCCACGGTACCTGTTTGTTATTGGAAAATATCTGGGGCTGTGCGCAACGCTCCTGCTTACCTTTTTTCTTATGGCGCTTATTTTTTGTATTACTATTGTATGGCTTGGCGGAGCGCTTACCATGGGGATTGCAACCAGCATTTTACTTATCGGTATCGAAATGATGATAATTGTTGCGGTTTCGATCCTTTTTTCGGTATACACAACAACTACGCTCGCAGCTCTTTTTACCCTTGGCTTTTATTGCATTGGTCATTATAACGATTTACTTGACGTATCTGTATTTGAAAAATCTTCGCCCATTCTCGTTTTATTGCTCAAAATTGTATACATCGTAATTCCTAATCTGGAGCATTTTAATATCAGGGCTGCAGTAATTTACGGATCGGGTATGAGTCCGCTGTATATTGGATCAACGGTTGCCTATGGCCTTTTGTTCGTTACCTTCTTTTTGGTACTTGCTTGCAACGGCTTTTCCCGGAAAGATATCTGAAAATGCATTTAAAATTTCCTGTCAAATCATATGGATTAGCAGTGGTGCTTTTGCTTGCAATTGCAGGCTTACAAACAAGCATTACAAAGCAGAAGAGTACGCTGCAAACGCTCGAAAACATGTCCTATCTGCCACAATCGGATAAACTTAAGCCTTTTTTGTGTGGTTTTCATACGACCTATGCTGCTTTTTTATGGATAAAAACCATTCTTTATTTTGGGGGAAATACCCAACTGGGAACAGCCGTTCCTTGGTTACCGCATATGGTTGACGTTGTTACAAAACTGAATCCCGAATTCTTCCCCCCCTACGAATTTGCCGGCCTTATGCTGACGCAATATGCACAAGATCCCAAAGGCGCGCTCATCATTCTTGCCCGTGGCGGAGCACACCTTAACAAAGACCGTTGGAAAGCCTATTATTATATGTCTTGGATATATAATACGTGGTATCACGATACCCTCCGCGCTGCCGATTGTTTATCCATGGCAGCTAAGGTGGATCCTAAACAGCGGGAATACATTATCTCTCTGGCAGCAAAATTCTATAGCCGTTCCAATGAAAAAGAAAAAGCCATACAATTCCTTACTTCAATGTACGATATA
The DNA here is from genome assembly GCA_038247415.1 of Chitinivibrionales bacterium. Taxonomy (GTDB): domain Bacteria; phylum Fibrobacterota; class Chitinivibrionia; order Chitinivibrionales; family WJKA01; genus JBBRUX01. The sequence continues at coordinate 12,150 of JBBRUX010000021.1, forward strand.
GCGGAAAGCCCCAGTGTTAAGCGCGCTATTATTGACAGACTTAATAAGCTTACCACACAAGGAAAGCTATAGCCCCATTACACTCCAGATGATATTACACCCTTCTAGCTTCTTTTCCTTTCTATTTCGAAAATTTTTTTAAAAATAATTAATTTTTTCCTTGATGCTCTCAGAGGATACTATTATATTTTTTGTCAGTTGACCGAACCTAATCATTCGCATTGCGTAGTGCTTATACCATTTTTTCTAAAAGAGTATGCATGATTTGCTTTAAAGATTTTTCCAAAGATTCCTACCAATCCGATACACGTCCATCTTCATCGAGCGATATGGGTGATGTCAACAAAGACATCCACGCATGGATTAATGCCTCACACAAGCATATCGTCAATATCGAAATAGTTAAAGCCCTTGCATCAAGCCCAACACACAAGTCTCCACTAGCTATGCAACCATCCAATGCTGCTGCTCAATCAGACCAGTACATTCGAGTCTGGTACACAGACCAAGAAAGCTCCTCGCAATAACCTTTCTCTAAACCATTTTTTTTCTAATCACACATACCGAAAAAACCCTCTTAACTACTTTTTTTGCCTAACCAAGACATTTATTTGCGCCGATGATACTTGATGTAGCTGCAACTCTATGATATGATTAAGAATCTAAAGCATACTAAGGTAGCACTCAAGCATCTCAGAGGATTTGATCATCATCATTCTTACAAGGACAATCTCATGTATCGAATAATGGGCTCTTTATTTCTATCGTGTAGCATTTGTTGTGGGCTCTTTAGTTGTGCTTCTACCATAAAAAAATCCGATGCTGCAATGCTCTTGCCAGAAATAGACGTTGTGCAAGTAAAAGAAAACTCCGACGAAGCTTTACGTATTGCCCAAGAAGCAAAATTAAATGTTGATGTTGTTAATACAAAAGTTGCCGAAATCGACAACAAACTTGTTGCTCTTTCGGAAGAAGTTTCGGCTGTTTCCCTTGCTAAAATAGAAGAATTGGAAAACAGGTTGTCGCTCTTGATTGAAGCTCTCAAAGATATTCAAGCACAATTATCTGCTATCGAAGTAATGCCGCAGGTTAGAGTCAATACGCCAGCCAACAAGAATCCTGGCATTCCAACCTTTGCGCCATCATCGGCTGGTGGTGTTTTGCTAACAACCCCAGAATTTGACGCATACCAGAAAGCCCTCGACTCATTTAAGTCTAAAAATTACAAACAGGCTAGCCAATTATTTTCCGACGTCATTAAGCAATTTCCCGACGGAAAATTTATTGATAATTGCCAATACTGGATTGGAGAATGCGCATACGCACAACGCGACTTTGCCTCTGCAATTGCAGCATTTAACAAAGTTTTTGCCTATCAGAACAGCTCCAAAGGTGATGATGCCCAGCTCAAATTAGCGCTTTCGTATCTAAAAATGGGTCAAAATGCTCTTGCAAAAGCAGAATTCAGTAAATTAATAGATCGTTATCCCGGTTCAGAATATGCGCCGCGTGCAAAAGAATATCTCCAGACGTTGCAATAATACGCACCTAGCTTTGAGCATGAGCCAAATGCCATTGATATCAATTGTAATTCCTACCTGCAATCGGGCTCATCAGATTGGTGCGCTTCTTGATATCTTAGAGCATGAAGTAACTCCTCTCTGTGAAATTATCGTGGTTGTTCAGGGCACTATTCCAAGCACCTGCCATCGCCCATGGGTAAAGCTTATTCACCTTAAAAAGCCATCCCTTACCAAAGCGCGCAATGCAGGAATTAGCGCGAGTACGGGAACTATTATTCTTTTTTTAGATGATGATGTTGTTCCAGCAAACGGGCTCTTAGACATGCATCTTCTTCTTCATAAAGAATTTTCTAGCCATGCTGTTATTGCAGGAAGAGTTCTAGATGCCCATAATAAAGGCACTTTACAGCATACCGTTTCTTTTACCACTTCGAAAATGGTTTACAAGGCAGACTACGGACGCATCGATTCTTCCGACATAGATGGCATGCCTGGTTGCCATATGTCGTTTAAACATTCGATCCTGGGCCATGTGCGCTTCGACCCTTGGTTTAGAGGAAATGCCCATTTTGAAGAGATCGATGTAGGCATGCGAATCCGCAAACGCGGAGGATTGATTCGTTTTGATTCTCGGGCCTCTCTTACGCACTTGCTTACACCATTGGGAGGATGCCGTAGTGTTGCAGAAAAAAAACGATTCTTGTTCGATCATCATTTTAATGTTTCTTTCTGTTTTGCAAAGAACATTTCATTGCTTCATGCAAGTACGTATTGTAAGAAACAGTACCACGACATTGAATTTGAAACACGCAGCGGACGCGGTCATTCTAAACGATTAGTATTTTTCTCCTTTTTAGGCCTTGCAGTTGGCCTTTGCGCAGGAATACTTCGTCGTTTTTATGGATCGCAAAAATATCGGTAAATGCAAAATCATGCAATAATGTAATTGCATTGGACGGGCTTCAGAAGCTATTTTTTGGAATCTCATACGAATTTTCAAGTAACAGTAGTATATGTTTTTTCAAGGAGAACTCCATGTTTAAGCGTCCCGATCCGTATCTTGCCATTGCACCTTGGACCGTTTCTGAAAAAGGGTTTAGCGATTCTAAAAGTCGTCGTAGTGAATCGATTTTTTCCCAAGGAAACGAATATATGGGCGTTCGTGGTTTCTTTGAAGAAGGGTATTCGGGCGATTCTCTTTTAGGTTGCTATTACAATGGTTCTTTCGAAAGCATGAAAATTGAGCATCCTTATGTTTGCAAAGGTATGGCCACACAAGGTCGATTTATGGTGGCTGCACCAAACTGGCTTTATACTCAAATTTCTGTGGATGGCGTAACGCTCGATATTCATAAAAGCTCTATTAAGAACTTTTCTCGTACACTCGATATGAGAAACGGAATTCTAACGCGAAGCTTTACTTGGAATATTTCAAAGACAAAATCTGTCGATATTGTTTTCGAGCGTTTTGTATCTATGGACAACAAGCACCTTGGCTGTCAACGTGTTCGATTTACATCGGTTAATTTTACCGGATCCGTTGCTATTACCTGCGGCGTTGATTTCGATGTAGTGCACGAATTTTCCGATGGACGTTACTGGACAATGCAGAATAAGGAAATCAAAGGATTATCGGTTGGTGCCATGGGTATCACCACAGGAAGCAAACAACGAGTTACATCACTTGTCAACATCGTGGCTCCAGAAGCCAAAAGCATCAGCGCACTTAAATCCGATACTTTAGCAGCCTGCAGCTTTTCCCTGCCTCTTAAGGCCGGCGTAGAAATTGGCTACGATCGCCAGTGTATGAATACCGTTACCTTTGATGAAAAGATCCCCCAAGCTTCTGTCTGGAACGCATGTGTAAAAAGCGCTACTCCCGTATTTGCCAAATCGTACGATGCGCACAGCGCAAAGCATTGCAAAGCATGGGAAGAACTTTGGAAAACATCAACCGTTACCATTGATGGAGACGAAGGCGCACAGCAAGGTCTTCGCTTTTGTATTTTTCAACTTCTTCAAACGTATCATGGAGCCGACACACACACCAATGTTGGAGCAAAAGGCTTAACAGGTGAAGTTTACTGGGGATCTGCTTTCTGGGACATAGAAACCTATTGCCTACCCTTTTATGCCCTCACCTGCCCACCCGCTGCACATAACCTTATTGGATTTCGGCATCGCACATTACCACAAGCAAAAGCAGGTGCTCTAGAACGTGGCTGCGAAGGCGCACGGTATCCTATGGTAACCATCGATGGGAACGAAAGCTGCGGCCCTTGGCAATACGGAGAGCTCGAAATTCACGTATCAGCTGCTGTTGCCTTTGCAGCGTGGCATTATTACATGATTACCAAAGATGAAAAATTCATTCAGACAATTGGCCTCGAATTGCTTATTGAAATCTCTCGCTATTTTGCAAGCCGTGGTTTATGGAATAAGAACGATGGCAGCTTCGGATTTTATGGCGTCATGGGTCCCGATGAATTTCACATGATGGTGCATAACAACCATTATACCAACACCATTGTTAAAAATATTTTTGAATTTACTTGTTCAACGGTACCGACTCTTGCCAAAAAAGACAAAACCGCTTTTACCGCGCTCGCAAAAAAGACTAAAATTTCGGATACCGAACTTGCGACCTGGAAAAATATGGCTAAAAAGATGCGTTCAAAACAAGATCCTAAAACGGGTCTTATTGAACAATTCGACGGATTCTTTGACCTTCCTCACATTGAAGTTGCAAAGATCCCGCTCGATCAAATTCCTATTCAGTCACACTGGGTATACACCCGTATTTTCGAGCGCGATATGATAAAGCAACCTGACGTGCTCATGCTTCAGTTCTTGTATGGTACACAGTATACGGCAGCTCAGAAAAAAGTAAACTTCGATTTTTATGAACCGCGCTGCGCCCATGAGTCTTCTTTGTCACCAAGTATTCATAGCATTATCGCGTGCGAAATTGGCTACGAAAAAATGGCATACGATTATCTCCAATATTCGATGCGATTGGACTTAGACGACTTCAATCGTAATACCCGCGAAGGTTTACATGTTACATCAATGGGTGCTGCATGGATGAATGTAACCTATGGCTATGCTGGGATGAAAACCGATGGAGACCTTCTCGTATTGTCGCCTACGTTACCACAAGCATGGAATGGGTATTCGTTCCGTATTATTTATCGCGGATCATTGCTCGAAATTGCTGTCAATAAAGAAGGTATTCAACTTAACTTGATCGAAGGTTCGTCGCTTACTATAAAGCTTTATGGTAAATCGGCCAAGATTGGGAAGTCGGGGTTTGCCGCTTCGCTTCAGTAGCAGAAACTATTCCTCAGCATATAATCAAAAGGGACATTGCCTCATGGGATGTCCCTTTTTGTTTAAACTTTTTTAATCTACAGTAAACGTTTGTGCCTTATAGCTTTTCTGGCCATCTAGCCTAATTTTAGCTACATAAACACCCGACCTAAAATTCCGGGTTGAAATACGCATCGACGAACCAGTCGATGCAAAATTCCCTCGCACTACGCCTTTTGCATCCACGATGGTAATCTGATGCGTTCCTTCGGTATCAAAGCGCAAAGCAATAGAACCACCTTCAAAGTTTGCAACTCCTGGCTTTATAAGTTTTGTACCATTTTCGTTATACAAGCCTCGATTAATCGAAACATATTGCCGCAAATCAGCATTAATTTCGGAATCGGGTGCGGTAACCACAAAATCGCCGGCTTCTTGTTTGCGAATATACTTTCCTGTAAATGAAGCAGCAGGACAAAATGCAGCCCAGTTTTCTGTGCATGCCCGGGGATTAAAAGAAACCATGATGGTTTTCTTATCTTTCCAATTGACAAGTACTTGATTACTTCCGCACCGATCATCCCACCGGCCACCCTGCTGCCAACCAATTCGAAAACTTACCCACTTATCGGAATTAGCCGACCACCTGTTTTCTTCACAGCCATCGCCTACTGTATACACATTTCCATCATCACACGTCATTTTGATTGCATTGCAATTGACAGCCCAATCGTTATAATTCTTTGCAAGTACCAAAGATGCTCCTGTGGAACTTGCATAATTACCAAATTGATACGAAGAATGTCCAGCATCCACAGTCCAGAATATGTAGTTTCCAGAAGGGGAAATTGCATTGGTGCATCCTTGACTATATGCTAATGATTGATTTGAGCACGCTGTTGTTGCCTCTGAGGGGAAGGCAAACCGAAGAATCTCGTTTGAGCACCTAGAAGAATCACCTTTACGTACCGTCATTTTATCGGCATGTGCGGATAAGCTCCACACCCACGCCGAATACGGAAGCGTAACTACTTTTTCTTTTACCAAAGTCTTTTCGTTAACACGCCAGATTTGGCTTGACCCCGCGGTATTATTGCCTCCGATATTGAAATAGATCCAATCGCCAACCGGCCAATCCATATACCCTTGTGCATCGCCACTTACATCTTTAAGATCCAAAAGTATTCGTCGATTTGAACCATCGGTATTAATAACAACAATGTACGAACTGGCTGCCATGAATCCACCACCACCATTGGGCCCGATGGTCTCACTGAAATAGGCACATTTAGTTCCAGAAATATTTAGTGTAGCCCACCGTGTGCAAAAATTTGCTGTAGTATCCAGCACTTTGTCGGAGATTACCTGATCATTTTGAATTCTGTAAACATGCAGTTTTCCAAATGTTGGTGATTCGGTACAACAAAAAGGCTTATTGATTCCCGGATACAACGTAGTGCTATCTGCACGCATAGAAACTGCTATACCGGAGGTTGCAAAGACCTGTAACGATCCTGATAAAAGAATTCCCATAAAACGCAAACTCTTGAAAGACATACAATTCTCCTCTTCTAACACATTTCTAAATAAGATTCTAACGATAAGATATCATTTCTTGGCGGCATTTTCTCTTAAATTTTTTGACTTTCCGGCTAATTCGTACTAGTTTTGGCACACTACTTTTGATAGGGAGATCCTTATAAATTCCATTGCTCGTCCTGCTCAATCCAAAGCGTTTAAGCTTCTTTCTGAAATGATACTATCTTTCCAATTTCCCGCTGGCTCGCCGCTTCCATCAATCCGTGTTTTATCAAAGATCTATGGTGTGAGCACTATGAGCATGCAAAAAGGGATAGCGCAAGCCAAGGAAGTTGGTCTTGTGACCCAATTGCCCAATCGCCGATTAATAGCTTCCATTCTGCCCGATACCCCTTATGATACAAAACAATTTTTCTGCTTACCAAATAAAGGTACAACAAACTCATACGCTAATTCCCCTGTGTTACCCTATTCCTCATCAAAACAAAGAATCTTGCAAGATATTCGCAAAAAAATTCTCACAGGAGAACTCAACAGCAAAATCAATTTTCCCTCCCTCAAAATGTTTTGTCAACAGTATAAAGCATCCCATCGTACAATTCGGGCAGTTTTACAGGAACTCTTTGCAAAAGCGACCCCATTCCTACAGCTTGGATTGCTGTAAACGACTTTACAGCTGCCATAGCACAATAAGGCCTTAAAAATCTATCCAAACCAGACAGTCCTCTATCGCTGGTTTCTTTTGAAAATTCAAGCCTTGCACATAACGCTCAAATTGCGTCCTACGATTTTAATATCCCTGGAACGGTTGCAGCAGTTCTTAACTTTATTGTATCGGATTCAAAAGCGTCGAGTAGGTTTGGTGTTGAGCAGGAAGAAATTCAAGAGACCCTTATTGAGAGATGGTCCTTGAAAAGAGAGGTATAAGCATGATGATTGCAATGAAAACAGCCAATCCTTTTTTGCTGCTCTAATTACGTTTTACTGAAGTATAATTAGATTGCTCGCACCTGCTGTATATACATCGCTAGCTATTATTTTTGCTCCTCTTAAACCTTTAGTCCCATTTGTTTGGACACTTCTTCTACCATTTACAAAAAAACATCCTCTTTCTTTTGTATAAGCTTTACTAGCACTTGATCTGATTGGGACACGGACTCCAACTTTGCCTTTAATGACCAATTGCTCCAAGAACGCCAGTTTATTCCTGTCAAAATAATACTCAACTTTAATACTGCAATTCGTCCCTAGCTTAAGAGAATCAGCAAGCGTCCACTGATATGACGTTATCCCCGATGCGATAGGACCATCATAAATAGACAAATAATTTTTGCCGCCATCGGTTGAAATGTACAATAAAACAGCAACCGCTTGAGGCACTTGCCACTTAAGATTTACAGTTGATCCTATTGTTAACGTATCGCCAGCTTTAGGAGATGTAATTTTAAAGACAACAGAATCTGCAACGGTGACAGCAATCGTATCTTTTGAAGTAGCCTTTCCATCGGTAGCGCTGAGTGCAAAAGTATAGTTTCCTGCAACGGTAAATTTAACACCGGAAATCGCATATCCAGGATAGTATATCTGTGCACCCGGAATAGGACCAGTCAATTGCTGCCATTGGATATTCAAGGAATCTTTTGGAAGACTATCATCCGATACTGTTCCTTTTAAGGTAAATGGTAGACCCAACGAAATTGTCGTGTCATGTGCAGTTTTTACAACAGGGGGGAGATTTACGGCCGTTGCAATATTTACAAAAACAAAACTTAACGTTAAAATACTTATCGAAAATCTCATGATCTAATCCTTCGTAAATTTCTTGTTTGTTACTAATCCAACCCAAAGATAAAAAAGCCCCACCACATACACTTGCACTGATAGGGCTAAATAAAATCTGCCGCACGCGTATAAGTTATCGAGCTATAAGGTCACAAGAAAGACTTGCTTTCCCGTTTTGCGCAGTGCGGATAACAAGCCCATTAGAGAGCTTACTTGTTTGCAGCAATTTGCGTCCGTCAATAGCATACGATGCTTGTTTAGCCTGTGATTCTTGAGCCCTTACAGACACCAGATTTTTTACACTTGTTGGCACGGGTGTATAGATGCAAAGAGACAAGCTGCTTGGCCAATTACAAGGACTTGCTGTATTCGCCTCCAGTGTAATAAAAGTCATATCAGAAATTCGCATGATGTAGGGATTTTGAGCTGTAAAATATCCAAAAAACGTATAAAAATTTGAATGATTGCTATAGCGAGTACATTCATATTCGTTGTGAGTCGTCTCACCGCAGTTAGAATTTCCATTTTCAGCAAGAATTAATGCTGATGTATTTATAGAAACCTTAACAGATCCATCTGGATTATAAATATTATGCAGGCTGTGTGTGCCATTTTGTAATATTACATTGTAATTATTATCGGGAGAAATCGACGGATAACAAGACTCATTGCTTATTTGTTTAAGAACACTTGCACCTGTTCCTGGGTTTTGAATAAGATTCGTAATGGGATGTGGGTTTAAACACATGCGTTTGCCATCCCGAGAAAGAGTAACCCAAATTGACATAAAGTCGCTAGTTTTGTTCCACAATACAGATTCATCGGATGGTTTATCAACATTTACTTTACAAACTCCAATATTCGTTTTCATTATAATTGCATAATCTTTATTTGTTACCGGATCGCGCCAATAACCTTCGATCACAAATCTTTCCACACCTGGCCCCCCAAAAAATCGCTTTAAGCCAGTCCCGTCCCAATTAATGACATATCCTGAATAAGTGGCATCCCAATTTTCTTGGTAATCCTGGAAAATGACCCGTGTGCCATCATCGGTAATAAATGGGTTCACACAGCGATGGTTCGCGTTTACAGAAGGAGTTATGCTCGAAAAAATTGAATTAGGGGTAAGCTCACTTATAACGGCATTATCAGCATCCATTTTGACAATTGTTCTAACAACATTTGCATCAGACCATGAAGCCTGATTTGGACCCTTATTCCAGGCCATTTTTGCCTTCTGCGTTCCTGTCAACTGTAAAAACAACTTAAGTCCAGCAGATGTAGTTACAGGCGCTGCTGCCATAAGCTGGGCCAGAGCCCCAGAAGCAATAAGCACTGCAATTGCTCTTTTCAAGCTTTTCATAGATTTCTCCTTAAATAGATATATTCAAAATCCTAGTTGCTATTGTGATAATTAAAGATAATAACGCGGCTGAGATTCCCGCTTTGATTCCTCTTTAGTACCAGTGCACTTTTGCCAAAACTTTTAGAAATGCGTTTTCCTTGTATTGTGAACAAGCTAATGCCTAGCGTGCTGTTTCCAATTTCAACACCCGCCACAGGCTGTTTACCAAAAGAGGATTTCACATCAACGCTTGCCCCTGTTATGCTCTTGATACCTGCATACAGGAGATTTCCCATGCGGCCATATTCCGAAGATCCAGGATGTAAACAATCGCCGCCAACAGTATCGTTTGTAAGTATACCTTCCATAGTATTCATGTAGAGGGCGCTTTTTCCTGCAGTGGTATATTTTTGGGCAAGAGTTTTTAAGCCTGCATTAAATTGATAGATTTTAGGTTTCATTGCATTAATTTCAGATGCAAACTGTGTAAAGCACCATTCAGGCAAAGGTACTAAAAGCAAAGTCGTTTGGGGGTTAAGAGCATAAATCCTAGAAGCGAGGGTATCGTATTGTGCTAAGAAATTAGGAACATTCTTTTCCGCTATACTTGTTGCACCGCTATTAAAGTCATTTGTTCCGATCTCTAAAATAACAATATCGGGACGGAAATTTTTAATAGCGCGATCAACAACGCCACGTGTTAAATCGCCAATTGCTCTGCTATTCCATCCCTCATGATATGGATCGACCATACCAGCAGCAGATTGACGAGTAAAACTTCCAACAAGCAAAAAATTATAGCCGCCTTTTGTAAGGGAATCGTACAAATTTGTCCGATATCCACCTGCATTATTGGGCCCATCGTAGCCAGAAGTAATTGAATTTCCAAGCGGTAGTATTTTTAAGAATCTATTTTTTACAATAGTGGTTGTTGTTGCAACAGGTGTAGCGTTTACTTCTGCTGATTTAGTCGCATCTGTTCCAGCCGTTACCTGATAATAATATTTTGTACCATTTGCTACCGTTGTATCTGCAAAGTCGACACAAAAAAGCTGCACGGTTGTTTTGTTATCCCACACAGAAACCGCAGAATCGGAAGAGAAGAAACCATTAGCCTGTTTAATATTCGGAACAGCCGCAGGTAGCACGTTTGCATTAAGCAGTGATGTACCAGTATTCCCAGATGTGGTAGACCTATATACTTTATAATTAGTTGCACCAGCGACCCTGTTCCATACCAGAGTAACCATACCATTACCTGGAATTGCTCGCACGCCGCTAGGAGCAGCAGCAAAGACAGCGCTGCATGAGAGCGCAAAGAATACTTGTATCTTGGTCAATTTTTGGGATTTCATAGCAATTTCCTGTTTCTAGCTCTTCAATTATAAAGTGTATACTGTATAAGTTATTTAAAAGAATCGTCTTTGATTCATAATGTATTGATTCTCGTTCGTGCTTACTACTAGCAAATTTGATTTTATAATCTCTTTGTACTAATTTTATATCAAACCATTATCCTGGAACTCACGTGAAAACAATTTCACAACCAGCTCTCGAAAAAGCTACCCAATGGCTTACAGAGCTGATTCGAATAAAAAGATTTGAAGCAGGATCTGTTCTTCCCTCAATTCGACTATTAGCCCACGAATGCAGTGTAAGCCCGATGAGCATGCACAAGGCTATAGGAATTTTGCGCGAACAGGGACTTATTGCGGGCTCACCAAACCACCGTCCGCACGTTACCTTCCGAAACCCAATCTCAGAAAAACCTCTTAATGCTCCCCTTGCAATGGTGGCAATAACAAGTATAGAGCGTATTGAAATAGATTTACGAAAGCGTATTCTTGGCGGGGAGCTCGCTACGGGGCAACAAGTTCCTTCTGTAAAGGAACTTCGGCAACATTACCAAACCTCGCATAAAACTCTCCAGCGCATCATTGCCAAACTTCACCACGAGGGTTTGCTCGAAATCGATCGTCGGTGGTTTCGTGTAAAACTTCATGGGGCACGAAAAGCCACGGCCAGAATTGTATTGATCGGATTTTCGTATGTACAGCAAACGGCTATTATTTTGGGTCACCACGACGGGTATTTATTCAATTTGCTTCAAACGGATTGTTCGCGGCGAAATCTTATCCTCGAACAGGCAATTTGCCCAATGGATACCTGCGCCGAAGTTTTCAGGGTTGATGATGGTCGACCACTCAAATTCACCGATGAAGTTGAAGGCTATGTTGTCTTGCTTAATCAATTTCCCGAAAAAGTAGGTACGCTCTTTAAACTTCTGGAAACTATAAAGCGACCTGTCGCTATTATCGACGAAATGGGCTATTGGACTCCCGGAGAATACTTCAGAACAGATAGTAAGGTGAAGGTTTTTTCATTTTCATCGGGACACCTTGCAGCGAGGGAAATTGCCCAAATTCTTCTGCACTATGGACATCGCTTTTTTGCCTATGTATCCCCATTTTCGCGGGCAGCATGGTCTATGGTTCGCCGTAATGCATTGAGTAAAGAGCTTTTAGACTCTGGTTTAGAGCATCAGTTGTATCTTCACGAAATTTCCATTCCAGATGATTTTCCCTCTCACAATCTTATTGAGCAGGCACAAGCAACGCATGCAGAAATGTTGAGCATCCTTAAAAAAAGATCCGAAATGGACTACAAAGCATATGAACGATCTTTTTCGTGGTATTGGTGGCATCAGGAGCTCGATTCGATTTTCATTGAAAGCACAATAGCACCACTGGTTACAGACATATTCAAGGATGCAAACAGACCCACTGCAATCATAGCAGTCAATGATTCCACTGCAGCCATTATTCAATCTTGTTTACAAAAATTAAAATCGTATGACTCTCAAGAAATTGCTCTGATTTCTTTCGATAATTCCAGTATCGCCCAGCACAAACAGATTTCCTCATACGATTTTAATGTTCCAGGCATTGTAGCTACTGTTCTTAATTACATCCTCGATGAATCCGATTCGCGTCAAACCTTTGCCATACAGCGCGAAGATGTCAAAGGAACCCTTGTAGAACGAGCATCAATGAGAATAAAAATGGCATCAGCTTCCGATAAATCCCATGATTTCTTCAGCTAGTATTATGAGAACCTAGGTTGGCAATAAAGAAATTGAGTATCTGTTTTGGGCACTATTTTTTGTAGATTTTCACAAATACTATACCATGCGTTTTTTCTAAAGCTTTAGCATAATTGGGCGAAATAGCGTGAGTTTTCGAATCAAAGACTAGTGCTCCCTTCGCATTTGTAATAAGAATATTTTTACCTAGATACGGGGCACAATCTCCCTTAAGTACATAGCGGGATGTAACTCTCTGATCATGCTGTAGTCTTGATGGCAACTTGGGAACAACAGGCGTTGCATTGCCTCCGATGAGCGGTGCCATATACGGCTCAAGCTTATCGATTTTCCATTGAACCGGGGTTTTCCAATCATCACTAAGAATTCCGCCCGTGTCTCCAGAGTTTGGGTTAAGACACCAAAAAGTCCAGGAAATAGTTGTTCCCATATACGCAAGAAACGTATCAAACCAGATGCCTTCGCTTCCCTTAAAACTTGTTGCGTCTTTAATACCAAATTCTCCCACCAAAAGCGGTGCCTTTTTTTCCCGTGCAATATATCCAAAGGCCGAATCCCACACCATACTCAAATTTGTTGGAAATGAAGCGTCCGTAAACCAAGTTTGATTAAATACTTCTGGCCCATATTCATGGGGTGAATACACCAATTTAGCCGGATTGCTTAAGAGTACTGGATTTGATCTAACCCCCCTGAGATTACCGCCCCACCAATACGTTGTTGCGCCATATTCCTGAACTCCCTCAACAAAAATAAGCACATCGGCATTAGCTGCAAGAATTGCATTTCCACACCGAGTGGCTGCTTTATCCCAATCGTAAAGTACATTGCCGCTAGCCCACAGCGATCCGGTAGCAGGTCCTTTTCCATGGGGCTCATTATCAAGATCACAGCCCACCACAGTAGCATTGTTCTTATAGCGGGTTGCAAGCATAACCCAATCAGCAATCCATTGCGCCTCGGAAGTTTTTGCGGTATACCATACTAGCTCATTCATATAGCCATCTGGTTCGCGCGAATGATTATCAAGTATTACTTTTAACCCTAATTGACCACATGCGGAAATTATAGAATCCATAACCACCAACGCCGTTTTCCCTTGAAGTTCAGCATTCATGACATTTGTAGCACTGGGGCGGGAAGGATCATTGCCATAAAAATTGATACTTGTAGGCATTGCGCCATCTCGCAGCATTGCATTACAAAACGGGAGCCGGATGCAATTAAACCCAAATTTTTTAACATCGGTAAGCATGCCCTTATAATCCCGAGCCCATAAACCATGAGGACACATATTGGATGTTTCTAAACCAAACCAATTAACACCGGTAAGACGCACTTTTTGATTGTTTGCATCAAACAGATCTGAGCCGGAGGTATGCAAATAAGTGGCGCCATTTGGTAAATACATCCCTATAAGTAAGACACATGCGGTGCGTAATATCTTCAATATCATTTGTCTATCCTTCACTGGGCACTATTTTTAAGAATTACAGGCACTTTTGTAGTGCATTAAAAAGAAATTACCTGTTTGATGGAAGTTTTTGTTTTACGATCTTGTACAATAATTACTCCCTGAGATGTATTTCTTTTTTGTAAATTAATACTACGGAGTGGTTGTGCAGTAATTGCTCTTCCCTGCAGCGAATATGCCTGGGCCGAAAACGAATTCTCCCAAAAATTACCCCTTTGTTGTAAAGATTCTGTTTTTGAATTTGGCATTATGCCAGTTGCAATCGGCGAGGCAGAACCAAACACAAGTTTGCCATCATCATAGACAGGGATTCTTACTGAACGGATTGGCGTGGAATTTGTTAACCCAAGATACGACCAATCATTGTTCGGATTCCACCCAGAAATAGCTGCATTATCGGGAAGGCTTACGCGAAACTGTATTTCGCGCTTGTATGAATCTTGAGTACCAGGATACAAGGTATCTCCAGAATAATCGATGAGGACATAGTACAGGTTTTTGGATTGATCTGCAACTTTCAGATCTGAGACTACTCCTTTTCCCTGAACATAATTCTTAGACACTTTTATGGCAGAAGGAGAAATACCCGCAGCAATAGCTTCGGATACATCTACATAATATCGAAAAGAAAGTTTTGAGGTGCCGCGCGCTGGCCAAGCAGTTTTATTAGAAAGCGTAGCTTTTATTTCTGTAAATCTATCACCATGGGCATTAATTGAAGCCATTACAAATAATTCTGTATCTACCACTTCTGGCGATGGAAAATTTGCCATGGGAGTACCGCCATACTCTTTGTAAAGACGTGCCAATGTTCCCGTAAACGCGGCATTATAATCGCACGCGACTTCGTTTGTTGTATAATTATTGCGTTCATCGGTATAATCATCTGTTTTTGTTGGTCCGCCAACTAAGGCCCCATAGAGCACATGCTTAGAGGCCGCAGTATCACTTGCCTGGCTTGGAAAAAAGCCAGTACATGTCCTGTGATGAGGATGTGTGGGAGGATTATTTCCAAAACCTACCATGAAACTTCTTTTGGTGGGATTATTTCCCAGCATATAATTGATTTGCGAAAGTGCAAAATCATGATACCGTGTTTTGAGACCGCCATCTGTAATGTAATCGGAATATATCAGTGCGCAAAAAGCAGTATTTGCAGCATATCGACACGATCCCCACGTATCAAGCCATGCGAGGCCCCCGGGTGTATATGCAATCTTGGCTCCATTAACCCCCACGCTCCAAAAATCGAGCCATCGCTGCGCATCATCCTTGTACTGTTGCTTCCCGGTTAGTTTACTTAAAAGGACATAACAAGCGTATGATTTATCATCCCAGGATGTTGTCCATTTATACGATTTAATGGTTGACTGTGGTTCTGTTCCCAGTAAACTATAATTAGCTTCTGCCGACGATACATACGAGTTGTCATTTGTTGCCATAAAGAGCCATAATGCACTCCACACAAGCTCATCATTATAACCGCTCCATGAATTATAGTATCCTTGCGCATCTGATATTGATGATGAATATTTTCCACGATAGGTATCTGCAAAAGTGTACAATTCTTTGGCATGTTTGAGCAGTGTATCCGCATAGAGCGGATCCGTTTGCCGCAGTACTATTGATGCTGCCGCGAGTGCAGCACAGGTTTCGCCAGCCAAATCTGTTCCCGGGTTTGCTGCGTCGATTTTATAGGCGGGGCGGCTCATGTAGTACTCAACCGACTCGGCAGGCCCCCAAAAAGCATGATCGGTTCCACCATTGCCCACTTGTCCATACAATTCATTTGGGGCAGTATGACACTTTACAAGATAGCGTGCGGCAAATTGTATGGTATTCAAAATGGCAGTTAGTTGTCCCGATGATTGATAGGCATCCCGGTATTCCTTTACGCCCCACGCAAGCATGGTTACGCTATACGCCATAGGAAAATTGAATTTCACATTGTCGCCTGCATCATACCATCCTCCTGTAAGATCGTGTTCAACCGATCCACCATCATGAATACATGAGGGCCCCCGCCACATTACGCGATTCCACGAGGGCAATGATCCTGATTGCTGACATTCATAAAAGTAAATAGACTTTTGCAAAGCCTCGGCATAATTAAATGCCCCTGCCCCAAAAACGCCGCTGCTTAAAAAAAACCCCAGTGCGATTGATTGTATTCTTCTCATGTGGAATATCCTTCGTGCTACGATAGAGGCCTTTTAGGCCTCTATGATTAATTTACAATTGTTACCGATTGCGAAACCCTAAAATTGGTTCCGTGCATTGAAACGGTATAAACCCCTCGTGCAAACGACTTAAGAGAAAGTGCCAAAGATTGCTCTTTACCCTCTCCAAAATTCGTTTTATATACACATCGACCAGAAATATCACTCACAACAACACTCACCTTTTGTGGGGTTTGTAATGAGGCTCTTAGTACATTCTTATGTACCTGTATGCGGCATGCGTTTGCAGAACGTACTGCAACGTGAGGTTCATTGATTGAAGTTGCTTGTTTTTCGTCAAGGAAAGCAGCAACCCATGCAAGAGGAGCATTCCAGTTAATAGTTACTTCATTTGTAGACCATGCTTCGATATTGTCTAGATAACATTTCTGCGCAGAGGTTCCCAAAATACCTGCCGAACGAACCCATGGGTCTTCTAACCCCGAATTTGGTCCACCACTTATCGCCCCAGCCGGAGCTGTTGGAAAAAGGGAATTTGATTGAAAAGCCCAAAATCTGTGATGGGGATTTGCAACTGGATCTGAACCATAGCCTGTCACATAGGCTTTATCCATTGCATTGCGACCAAGCAGATAATCCATGCTTTCGGAAACACCATCCAGATATTTTTTATTGTTTGTAAAGTCGTATGCCAGAGCCATGGCAAGTGCTTCATTCAAGATAAAAGAATTAGATCCCCACGGATAACCTTTTGCACCCTTTGGAATAGGCACGCGGTATCCTTCCTTACCTATAATCCCAATCCAATAATCTGATGATGCCGCAATTGCAGCACGAGCTTTGGCAATTTCCGTTGATGCGAGTGCGTTAGGAACCATAGCAAGGGTTATTGTACCACAACCATACGTTGTACCCCATGTAAATGCTCCAGTAAGGCCATTATCTTCTCCAGCAACATCAAAAACTGTTGGCATTTTCAAATAATACGCCGAATTTTGAAGATATGTTTTATAGACATCTTTTCCTGTTGTTACAAAGAGTTCGCAGGCAGCCCAATAGAAATCATCGGTAACACAAGAATCACCATACGGCCCACCACCAAGTTTATCGGTATTTAAAGCATACTTAGCTGGGTTTGCAATAGCGGCAAGCCATGCTATTTCTGCTGCGTCAAGGCATTTTTTCGAAAATGCAGGGTCGAGCATTTTCCAGATACGTGAGCTTGTTGCCCCAACTGCCGCTAGATTAAGTGTAGCCGCGGTGCTTGGCGGCTTAATAATTCGCTTTTCGAGATCTTGATCGGGCCGCGTTGCCAGAGCAGTCCATTTTTCGTCGTGCATTTTATGATGCACCATTCCTGCCATGGGCTTATCTACAGGAACCTGCATCTTAAGAAGCATCGACATTTCCCACCTACCTTCGTCGAGAATATCGGGAATACCATTTCCCTTTTCGGGAATATTCATGCTTCCATCTGCAAATGGGGCTACTACACGTGCACCGCGAAGCGCTGCACGCTCATACTGATTCATCATTGTCCACACTGCAATTCCCCCATTGACAACGTATTTTCCATGATCTCCGGCATCATACCATCCCCCTGTGATGTCAAGCGTATACACCGATGGAATTTCAACCGTTGTGGCAATATCGGATGGATGACCAGCCGCGCGCGCCAGATCAGGTCTTGTGCAATAGGGCATTTTGATTTCTATGCCGCTACGATTATGATAGAAATACGCAAGCGCATCATACTTCAATTTTGCATAAATATTTTCTTGCACATCAAAAGGATGGCTTGTATTATTGCTACCCGGCACATTTACAGAAAGGTCATAGCCCTTGCCAGGAGTAGTAAAGCTCGAAAAATCGATAGTATGAACGGTATCACCCGAAGCTTCGTCTTTTCCAAAAACCGTGGTAGATCCCGAAGCAACAGCTGCTCCGGATCCGTTTTTGATTGTCCAGGTTAACGGTGTAGTTGAAGCGGACAACACAGTAGCATGCTTTTGCGCAAACGGTAAGTAGCCAACCTGATTTACACGAACCAATGGCTTGGGCACAGGAGGTGGTTTAATCGGCTTCGTATATTGAGGGTCGGAAAGATAAATATCATCGAGTCCAATGTCGATGGGATACGGGCTCAAAACGAGATCTCCTCCTACATGAAACGCAAATTCACACGTGGCATCAGTTGCATCATTCATTGTAAATGTTTGCTTTATGGTAGTTGGACTATTTGCTGCAATTGAGAATGGATTCCAATTATTATTCCAATACTCTTTGTATGGCGTAGCCATTTGACCAATTTTTGCATACACTTTAGTAGCTTTGGTGGCGCGTATTTTAAACGTTACAGTATAAGTATGCCCTTGTTGAAGAGTTAGCCCCCGGTGCCGAGTTTGTGTATCCCATCTATTAGGTACACCTTTTAAAAGCGTAATAACATACTCACCATTTACTAATGCAAAATCGGAGTTTGCTTCTTCACTTTCCGAAACATTCCAAGGCAAAATTATGCCATCATTAAAATTATTTTGATCGAGTAATTCACCTGCGTGCCCCTGCGTGCACACCATGATGACAGCAAAGATAGTCCCACGTAGTAGAGCCCCTATTTTCATATGTATCCTCTTTTTTGTAAGTGATTTTTACTAAATAATTAGGACTTAAAAAACGTCGTGCTCTTTCCTCCTCATAAAAATCTTAAAAAATTGTGATACCACGTTGTTTTAATGCATATACTAGCCATGATTGCTCTCAAAAGATACACTCCCAAGTCTTTTACTGCTTGCTTATTTGAGCACTTTTTACATTTATAGGTGGCATGTTTGCCACCATTTTTGTCCTATATATACTTTATTTGTTTGTATATTATTGAACGATTCTTTAGAATTTCGTTTAAAAGAGTTGTTTTTTTAATTATATTATTATAGTATTGAGAAGTCCTCAGATTACATTTTGATTGATTTTATATAAAAGATGTCACCACTTTGGCACTAGCAAACACTATGAAACCTATTTTCGAATACCTTGACTACCGACCTTTTCTTGCAGACTTCTACGAAGAACAAAAGAAGGGCAACTACTTTTATTCGTATCGTTATATGGCAGGCAAGCTGGATATGGATCATAGTCAGCTTATAAAGATTCTCAATGGCACACGACACATCACAGAACTACACATTAAGCCAATTGCTGTATTGTGCCATCTTGCTAATCGTCAAGCACAATTTCTAGAAGCGCTGGTGCAATTTTGCAAGGCAAAAACAGAACGGCAGGAAAAGATATTTTTTGAAAGAATGCTCGCGCTTAAAAGCTATGAATCACAAACCCTCGAAGCTTATCAATTCGAATATTTTCAAAAATGGTATTACGCAGCAATTCGATCGCTTCTGGATTACTTCAAATATAAGGGCGATAACGAACGCCTTGCCAAGGCACTCAATCCTGCCATTACAACCGCCCAGGCAAAAAAAGCAATCGATTTACTTTTAAAACTTAATTTAATCCAAAAAGAAGCATCGGGACACTATATTCCTACTCAAGCTCACGTAAGTACTGGAGAATCGTGGCAGGGCAGGGCAATCGAAACATATCAAAAAGAAACAATCGAACTTTCGGCAACAAGCATCGATCGTTCTCAAAAAAATGAGCGGGATATATCTTCTATAACGATGTCTGTGGACAAGGAATGCTTCGAAGATATCTCCCGGCTCACAAAAGAATTTAGGGCATCAGTAATTAAAAGGGTTAACGAAATCCCAATTAATACTACCGATCGAGTTTACCAAATGAACATACAAATAATTCCACTTACAACCATTTTAACAAATTTGGATGTTCCCATTCCGCAAGGGAATACAGAGCCATGAGAATACTTTCTGCACTCCTTTGTTTTGCCGTATGCGCATTACTTGCGTGCAGCCATAGCACTACTCTTTCGGGCGGTACCACAACAGAAACCACCAATGGGCTCACTGCATGCGTTCGTTATGCCGATGGGTCGCTTGCTGCCAACGCGATAATTTCAATTCGTCCGCAACTATATTTGCGCGGGATTGATACTGTTAGCACCGCCGATTCAAACGATGCAGTAACATCCTCAAAAGGCATGTTTGTAGTGGGAGGATTACGGGCAGGAATGTACCGCCTAACCATTCTAACCCGCGATTCTCTCTTTGGTGCAAGCATCTCAGATCTTTCTCTGGGAAAAGGAGCAAACTCCAAAGCGGATACTATTCAGATCGATACCATTATTCTTGAGCATACTGGTTCTCTTGCTGGATTTATACCCTTCGATAGCTCAACAAGCGCACCACGTGTTGTCCTTCGTCTTTACGGAACAGATTTTATTGACACCATTAATCCTGGTACCCGATTTGTCTACGCTGGTTTTGCACCAAGCAGCTATCTTCCGGCTGTATCAATTAACAGGTTGCCTAGCTTTTCAATAGATACCGTACAAGTTCTCGCACATGATACCGCCATACTTACAGGTGCTCCTTTTTTTAATCCAACTGCCTTTGCAGGCAATAAAAAAATTCTGGTCAATACCTCGCAAAGCGGAACGCTCCTCACAACAGATGTCACGCAGTTTCCGCTTTTAGTGCGTCTTAACTCTACCGACCCCACAGATTCTGCTATCTTTGTGCATTCACCTAATTCTAATTATATCCAATTTTTTTCTAACGATTCGATCCCTTTACAATTTGAAGTCGAAGAATGGGACACCCTAGCCTCACCAAAAACAGCCTGTTTTTGGGTAAAAGTCCCCACACTCTATGCAAATGATTCGATTCAGGCGATACACCTTTATTATGGGATTTACACAAAACCCTCCCACCCAACCCTGCGTCTATTTGACAAAGGCTATGGCTATTCTGCGGTGTGGCACCTTTGCGAAAAAAGCAGAGACTCTCTTTACGACGCAACAGGAACCGTAACCCTTGTGTCGTCATTTTCTCAACGCCAACCGGGACCTGCCCTTATTGCAGGTGGACAAAAATTAAATGGGGTATCACAGTATATTGACGGAGGCGATTTTAATTATTTTAACGGGGCCACTTCCTTCACTATTTCGATGTGGGTAAATGCCGACACATTCCCTTTTGAGATGATTCATCTAACCTCCACAGCTGGATTGCCTCAAGAGCTCAATCGCGCGTCGTTAACCATCGATAGCCTTGGGAACATAATCGCCTACGGCTCAAATAGTGATTCATCGAGATCACTACTCACGGCGTATAGCACATCAAAACTATCTACTCATACATGGTACTTAATAAGTGGCATTTTTATGTTTGCTTCAGATTCTATCGTCATTAATGTTAACGGTACCGAGGCTCCCACTCTCCGCAGTGGAACAATGGGCAGCGTGCAAGGCTCAGGTATCACTACTGCACCTGTAAAGTGCTCAATCGGCTACGACCCATTACAGCACAGCGGTTATTCTAAGGGCACGCTCGATGAAATAAGAATGTTTCGTTCTGCACTCTCAGCCGATTGGCTAAAGCTATGCTATACAAGCCAGCTACCATAACGTCGGCTTTTTTATGTCAAGTGGGTTAGGGAGTACGAAATGTGACGGTGTAAACGGAGTGCCCCCGGCAGTACGTGAGGTCTCAGGCGCATAAGCGCCGCAAGAACGAGCGTACCGGCTTGCGAAGCAAGAGCGTAGGAGGAGCCGCATCGGAACATACCCCAAGGGTACTTCCTTTGGGCGCCCGAAGGGGTGAGGCCCAACAGCGAAGCCGAAACGCCCAAAATCTTGATTTGTCACCACTCTATCAATCCCTCAACGTATATTAATTTCATGTCAAGAAAAAAGCTCATCATGATTGGGATGGTTGTAGGATCTCTGTTGGGGGGTTTTGTTGTCTCCCTTTTTGGAGCGGGTGCATTTTCATTTACTTCACTGATTGCAAGTTCAATTGGTGGATTACTCGGCATCTTTATCGTTTTCAAGTATACATAACTTTGCATTCATGAGGTCGGTTTTTATTGCTCACGCATTTTACTCGTAACACTTTCAAGGAACAAGCATGAATATCGGCATTGTTTTTCATTCACAAACAGGACACACATTTGCCTTCGCACGGAGCATCGCATCTGTGTTGAGAACAAAAAATCACACTGTGGAGCTGCTGCCTATTTCTACCAAGCACAAGACACACCCCGGGATGCGCGATGTAAAACTCGATTCGATTCCAAACCTTACTGCGTTTGATGGAATCTGTTTCGGCTCTCCCACGTGGGCTTTTGCTGCTACGCCGATTTTTATGACATTCATGAACACACTTAGCACACTCGCCAATAAAAAATGTGCCATTTTTGCCACTATGGGATTTCCACACCCCTCTTTGGGTGGAAGCAGAGCTATTTCTCAAATAAATCAGCGAATTATATCTTTAGAAGGAACAGTAATCGCCACAGAAGTTGTGCCTCTGCTCTTTCATAATTTTAATAAATGCACAAAAATTGGAGCCCAACGAATTGCTGAAGCATTTCAATAAAGCGAGCTGTTTTTGCATCTGATTCCTGTCTCATCCTATATTTTAGCAGACCTATCTTTTCCATTCATTTTTACGCACAACCATAACTATGCCAAATCTTATTAACAATAGCCCTTCGGCACTGCCCTATATTACCGTAGTAGTACCCGTTTACAATGAAGAATATACGCTCAAAACAACGCTCGAAAGTCTACAGTCGCAAGATTATCAAGGTCGTTTCGACATTCTTGTTGTTGATAATGCCTCAACCGATACAAGCGCTGAAATTGCCCGATCTATGGGGGTGATGGTTGTTTCAGAACTCCGTAAAGGCTATGTGCATGCAGTACGCGCAGGTTTTGGTGCTGCTCCGGGAGACATCATAGCGTGCACTGATGCAGATACCTTCAACTCAAAAACATGGCTCTCCCAAATCGCCCACAATCTGACAGTTCGCGGTGCGGTTGCGTGTAGCGGATCTTTTCTTTTTAACGATGGAAGCAAACTTATAAAATTTATTGGTTGGGCATTTGGTCGCCTCAATTGGCATTTGGCTGGTGCTAACATGGCAGTCTGGAAATGGGCGTATCAAAAGGTTGGTGGTTTTAATCACGATATTAATTTGGGAGCCGATGTAGAAATTGGATTTCGGATAAAAAAACTTGGGAAAATAATAATTGACAGAAAGCTTATTTCGTACACTTCCTCCCGAAGATTTCAAGTTGCTTTTTGGCAAACCCTGTTTCTGTATTACTGCAACGACCTTTGGCTTATCTTATTTCGCAAGCCGCTTTTTTATGAGTTTCCCATAATCCGTATTCCGCAAAAAATCTTTAAACGCCAAGTCCCTCATCTGCAATGGGGATTGTTAACGCTTATTCTTATCATTTCTTGTTCCTGGTTTATAGAACGTCCTGGCAGTGACCTTTTAGGAACGGTCATGCACCAGGGGTCTGCATCACTTAAAACGGTAGCCCTTACCTTTGATAATGGACCTTCACCGCAAACACTCCAGGTACTGGATATTCTTAAGCGATATTCTGTAAAAGCAACCTTCTTTATGGCAGGAAAAGAAATTGTCCGGTATCCAGATATTGCCAGACAAGTAATTATTGACGGACAGGATATTGGCAACCATACCTTCAGCAACTCCATCTGGTCACCCATCGAGCTTTCTCATCAAATCGATAAAGAGCTCGATTCAACGTCGTCACTTATCCAAAAGACAACAGGTATTTCGACCAAGCTTTTTAGACCACCCCACGGGCTACGATCCCCCTGGATGATCTCTCAAGCTAATAAAAAAGGCTATACAGTCATTTTATGGAATATTGCACCCAACGAATGGCTCTATCCCGATAAGAACAGAATAATTCGTGATGTTAGCAAGCGTGTTTCGCCAGGATCGATTATTCTTCTTAATGATGGGGCCTCATCCGATGCTCCACCCCTTGCGCATCAACATACCATTGCTGCATTGCCCGGAATTATCGAGAATCTTCAAGCCCAAGGGTATCATTTTGTTACTATTTCCGAATTGCTCGTGGAAGAAGGCTATCAACAACCCGCTTCCAGTGCCTGGGCGAAATTTTCTTTTGATTCCCTCATCTCTCTCACCGCCCGCATCTACGAAGCTCGTCCCTTTAAAAACTAGCACCTTCACACACAAGATGCAGACAATTCTCGCCCTTGGCTAACAATCTATTGTATGATAATTGTACATCACGTATATTATTTTTTAAGCAGCGTACACCACTTCGATACACAATACAACAACGTAAACAAAAAACTACCTATCGCGGTGGTACTATGCTTATGCAGAATTTTTTAAAACACTTTTTTTTGCCGATACTATGCGTGGCTATCCCGTGTACGGGCGAAGTTTCTCAAACGCACAAGTCAACAAAAGCAAGTAATGCAAAAAAGGATTCTGCAGTTTTAATAAAAAAAGGAACGCCGAAATCTTTTTCTAAAACCGAAGAAATCGATTCGATGCTTATTTCTCCCAAAGAAAGTAGCAACGACTTTTCTTTAGACAGCACCGATCATTTGTTTTCCGAAAAACATCAAAATGTGGATGCCGATTTTTTAGATACCAGTGGTGGAAGCTTCGATACTCTTGTGCAATCTAAAAAAGCTGATAACTAAGACACCGCTAGGGTGCGTTTGTTTTGTAAACGTTTTAAAGGAGTTTTGCGCACGTGAAGGAAAGGACTACTGTTTCTGCTGAACCCGAAATGTGTGCCGACACAGAGCCCCCCAGTACCCACAGCAGAAAAAAATCTCCCGCTGCTTCATCGTTTGCACTTTCGGGCGCTAAGCTTGACACATCTTTAGAGGCTTCAATTGCTTCGGTAATTGCAAGCAATCGTCCATCTTCCAAATCTACTGCATTTCGCAAGAAATACTTTCCCACTGCAACGCTTGCCGACTGGAACGATTGGAAATGGCAGCTTACTAATCGACTCACCACAGCCGAAGACCTTGAACGGTTTCTCGAACTTTCGCGCGCAGAGCGGAGTGCATTTACAAACGATAGCACCGTTCTTCCCTGTGCGGTTACGCCCTATTACGCATCGCTTTTGCGAGACAGTGAGCCCCTCAACCCTTTGCGGCGCAGTGTTATTCCAACCGACAATGAACATGTCCGCTCGCCGGGCGAAGCAGACGACCCTCTGTGTGAAGATCTTTACAGTCCACACTCCTGTCTTGTGCACCGATATCCAGATCGTGTACTCTTTCTTGTTACCACACAATGTGCCACCTACTGTCGTTACTGCACCCGATCTCGCATGGTTGGCAAGCCACACGAAACAGGCACGCGCGCATCGTGGGAAGAGGCTCTTGACTATATACGATCAACGCCAACCATTCGAGATGTTCTTATTTCTGGTGGAGATCCACTTACGCTTGCCGATGACCAGCTCGAATGGCTCCTCTCGCGCCTTCGTGCAATTCAACACGTTGAGATAATCCGGATTGGAACCAAAACACCTGCAGTTCTCCCTCAGCGTATCAATCTATCACTCATTCGCATACTCAAGCGGTTCCATCCTTTATTTATAAGTATTCATATCACGCACCCCTCAGAGCTTACCCGAGAAATGAATCAAGCCTGTATCCGGCTTGCAGATGCGGGAATTCCTTTGGGAAGCCAAACCGTACTTTTGGCAGGTATCAATGACGATGCAGAAACCATGAAACTTCTTACCCAATCGCTTCTCAAAATTCGCGTTCGTCCCTATTATCTTTATCAATGCGATCCCATCACCGGCTCATCTCACTTTAGAACCCCCATTGCAAAAGGTATCGATATAACGCGAAGCCTTCGAGGGTTTACAAGCGGTTATGCGGTGCCAACGTTTGTTGTTGATGCACCCGGCGGTGGTGGCAAAATTCCACTCGCTACCGATTATACGGTCGGTAAGGAAGGTGGCGATTTAATCCTGAGAAATTTTAGAGGAGATCGATTCCGCTATCCAGATTATGCAGGTGCCACTCCTGTGCGATTTAAGCAAATGGAGCTTCCACTGTAATGCACCTTGGTATTACCTACGATCTCCGAGAAGAGTATCTTGCTCTTGGGTATTCTCTCGAAGCAACTGCCGAATTCGACAGCATCGAAACGATCGATGCTCTTGACAAAAGTCTTGTATTGTTAGGGCACACAACTTCCCGCATAGGAAATATCCGGTCGCTTGTTGGAGAATTGGCTCAAGGAAAAACGTGGGATCTTGTTTTTAACATTTCCGAAGGAATGTACGGATTTTCCCGTGAAGCACAAATTCCTGCACTGCTGGATGCCTATGCCATTCCCTACACATTTTCCGACCCGCTCACGCTCACGCTCGCCTTGCATAAAGGTATGGCCAAGCGCGTTGTTCGTGATGTGGGAATACCTACTGCACCATTTGCAATAGTCAATGTTTTAGCCGATTGTGATACCCTTACGTTGCCGTATCCTCTTTTTGCAAAACCAATTGCAGAAGGTACTGGAAAGGGAATTACCGCAGCTTCCCGCATTTCATCATGTCAAGATCTTAAAGAAACTTGTTCGGTACTTCTTGCAACTTATAAACAACCGGTGCTTGTTGAAACGTATCTTGCAGGAAGAGAATTTACTGTTGGCATAACTGGATATGGAGCGCTGTCTAGCGTTATTGGTAGTATGGAAATTGTGATGCGCGATAAAGCAGACCAGGGTGTATACACGTACCGAAACAAAGAGTTTTGCGAAGAACTTGTAGACTACCGCACTACAGCCGACGCTGATGCACAAAAAGCCGAAGCAGTTGCCCTAGCTGCCTGGAACGCGCTCGGTTGTCGCGA
Source organism: Chitinivibrionales bacterium (assembly GCA_038247415.1). Lineage (GTDB taxonomy): Bacteria > Fibrobacterota > Chitinivibrionia > Chitinivibrionales > WJKA01 > JBBRUX01. The sequence goes on from JBBRUX010000021.1 coordinate 39,231, forward strand.
TGCAGGAAGAGTTGACATACGGCTCGATGGGACAGGAGTTGCGCATTTTATTGAAGTGAATCCAGTAGCAGGAATGCACCCGACACATTCTGATCTTCCCATGATTTGTTCTCTGAATAAAATATCCTATACAGAACTCATTGAGCGTATTATCAAATCTGCAGCAGCGCGCTCTGCACTCTGTTTATGAGTAACCCTTGTGTTAAACATATAGCTATTGTTTTTAATGCCCCCTCAGCGCACGCGCTTATTGATGAAGCAGACGTCCTGGTTGAAGTTGAAGCCGTTAAACATTCTCTTGTGCAGCTTGGCTTTGCAGTTTCGGTTTTTGGAGCTACGGTTAATCTTCTTCTTCTCAAGGATTTTCTCCTTAGTCAAAAACCCGACCTTGTTTTTAATCTTACCGAATCACTCGATGGTAAAGAACGGTTAATTTGTGCCATCCCCTTGCTTTTAGATACTCTTAACATTCCCTACACCGGTAGTGCGGCAGATCCGATGTATCTCACAAGCTGCAAAAAAATAGCCAAAGAAATTATGCTCCTCAAGGGCATTTCAACCGCTCCGTACGCAATGGCTCAAGAAATCTTGGTCCAAAAATCCATTTCCTTCGATCCGCCTTATATCATTAAGCCTATCGATACTCACGGATCCCTAGGTATAGAAGAAGATTCTATTTGTGAATCTTTAGAGTGTCTGCTCGTTAAACTCTCTGGCTATTCTAAAGCTGCTTTATCTCGGATAATGGTTGAAGCATTTATTGACGGTCGCGAATTCAATATTTCTCTTATGGGTAATGCTCGCTCTCTAGAAATTATGCCACCCGCAGAAATTCTTTTCGAGGATCATTTTACGCACAAGCATAATCTTGTAGGGTATAAGGCAAAATGGATCGAGGACGCTCCAGAATATGCCGGAACACCCAGATCTTTTGATTTTGGATCATCCGATGCACCTCTGCTTATCCGCGTCAAATCCTTAGCACGCGAAGCTTTTCTTGCATTTGATCTGCACGGCTATGCTCGCGTTGACATGAGAGTCTCTATGGCAGGCGTTCCCTATGTTTTAGAAGTAAATGCAAATCCTTGTATTTCTCCCGAAGGCGGCTTTGTTTCGGCTACTGCCATGGGAGGATACGATTATACAGCGACACTACACAAAATCGTGGAGATTTCGCAATGGTAACTTTTCGTACCGATGTTGTGCCCTACGACTCTAAAAATGTTAAGGCTCTTGTAGCATCCACGGGAGTTTTTCACGACTACGAAATAGACGTTGCCCAAGAACTTGTTGACGCCAGGCTTGAGCAGGGTATCGCAAGTGGCTATTTTTTTATTTTTGCGGAACGCGAAGGCGCTCTGGTCGGCTATTCTTGTTTCGGCCCCATAGCCTGTACTCGCGCGCGATTCGATTTATACTGGATTGCTGTTCATAAAGCATCGCAGCATTCTGGTATTGGTAAATTAATTCACGAAGAAACAGAACGCGCAATCGCATCTGCACAGGGTGAGCGACTTTACGCAGAAACGTCCTCCACGCTTCATTATACGCCAACACGGCGGTTTTACGAATCAGTAGGATATTCTCTTGTAGCTCAGATCGCAGATTTTTATGATAACGGGGATGACAAATGCATTTTTGAAAAGAAAATTGTAACCCAGTATAGTTCTTACGTTGATGAATTCTTTTAACACGCATTTATTTAACCGGGAGTGATATTCTATGCGATATTTCTTTTTTTGTGTACTTGCACTCGCCAGCCTCCACTTTATACCATCGCTTGCTTTTGCAGAAAGCACTTCTGATTGTACCCAAAAACCTATTGCATCTGGGTATGGTGCCGATGGCAGATTTACCGTGAAGCTCGATAGCATTATGCTCAAAGGGGAAGGAAACGATCGCGTGTATTTCTTTCGGCCTGATACAGCGGGCCAATTTCCTTGTATCTTTTTTTGTCATCGCTATGGAGATATTTCATATGAAGAATACTCTCACCTTATCAATCATCTGGTAAGCCGAGGAAATTGTGTTATCTATTCGCCCGCACGCACAATAGATTTCACCGAAAAACAAATTCGCAGCACCGCAATTCCCTACACAGGGATCGTTGATGCTGTCAATTATTTTAAGACATATCTCGATACAACACTTATTGGGTGTATTGGTCACAGCTTTGGCGCCGGTGCAGCCCCTGCAATTGTTTACAACTATCTTACCGAAAAGCATTGGGGCACTCGTGGTTCCTATCTTTACCTCATGTCTCCTTGGTACGCCTACGGTAACGACATACGCAAACTGAGGGCATTTCCTTCACAAACTTCTCTTGTTGTGCAAATTTTCGATCAGGATCGGATCAATGATCCACGCATTGGTCTTGACATTTTCAATTCTATTGATATCCCATTGCAGCGCAAAAAATTTCTTATTGTGCGCTCAGATAAAAGAGGGGATTGTCAACTGAGGGCAGACAACTTTACTCCGTTTAGTAATAATGCCATACTGGGAGAAGAAAACAGTTTAGATTATTATGGGATTTTTAGGATTGTCGACGGCTTAGCAAACTATGCCTTTTACAAGGACACGAGCGGATACTCAATTGCCCTGGGCGGTAGTGGCGCGCGCGATATCACGATGGGACAATGGCCCGATGGTATCGGCATAAGGACAATGCTTGCTCTGGATTCACCTTCCGTTTATTTTCAAAATGGCCTTTTTGTAAACAATTGGGAAAGCTTACGCAATCCCCGCATCGATGCAACACGCTTTCGTCAGGCGAGAAAGGTTTTTGGGGGCTTTATTAAAAAAACTGCCAAACTCTATGCTACAACAATAAAAACTGCTCTCAAAGAGCCCCGCGTACAGGTCGCTAATCTCGAGTCTGAGGGTCTTGATATAATGCCTAATCCAATACTTCACGGATTCGGCGCGGACAGCAGCTTTGGCATGACGGTTGACAGCTTTCCACGACCGGATCTTCCTTTTCCTATTCAACAAAAAGGGTGGGTGTACGTTTTTCGTCCAAACGGCATTCACATCAAAACACCTGTTCTTTTCATGTTGCACGGCTATATCGGCCAAGATTACCAAAGTTTTCAACCGCTTATATCGCATATTGTCAGTAAGGGGATTTCGGTTGTATATCCTACATATCCGTTTTTGCCCAAATTTATAAATGAAAAAGGCGTTTTAGATAAATACGCTTATGTGTATGCTGGCCTCGATTCGGCACTTGTACGCTTTTCGAAAGGCTTTGATACTACCCGCATCGGTTTCTTTGGGCAATCGTTTGGCGGGGGCATGGTTCCTGCTGTAGCCTATAAAATGATTGTTACCAAGCACTGGGGAAGCATGGGATCCTTCATGTTTATGAGCGCCCCTTGGTATTCGTTTGATATCACACCCGAACAGCTTGCATCATTTCCGTCTAGCACCATGCTTCTTATGCAGGTCTATAACGACGACTGGATGAATGATCATGAAATGGCAGTTGACATTTTCAATTCAATTGGTATTCCTCAAAGTCAAAAGGATTTTGTAACACTCTATACCGATTCTCTGGATGGTTACACAATGCTTGCTAATCACTTTTTGCCCTACGGTGTCAAGAATATGTATGGGCAGCTCAATTTACACGATTATTACGGCGTATTCAGATATTTCGATGCTCTTGCAGCCTACTCGTGGTATGGTACAGAAAGCGGCAAATCTATCGCATTGGGCCATGGGAGTAAAAAGCAATGCTTCATGGGCACATGGCCAGATGGCAAACCTATTCGCCCTGCGTCGGTTTTATTGCAGCCAAAGGCACTTCATCCAGAATTGCAATATGTTTATTCTTGGGACAACAAACTCAATCCGCGACGCCTGGTATCTGCTCCCGTTGCGCAAGACTCTTTATCACACTAGCTTATCAGGAAACAACCATGGGCACTCTCTCTTTTTGTCACGACTATGAACCGCTTTCCTATCCAGAATCGGACCTCATCAAAGTAGCCGCGTCAATCTTTAAAAAAGAGAACGTTAAAAAGTCGACTTCTATTACTGTGATCCTCTGTTCCGATTACACAATCCGCAAACTCAATAAGCAGTTTCGGAAGAAAGACAAAGCCACCGATGTTCTCTCTTTCCCCATTACTTCCGATGATGGTTTTTTGGGGGAGATTTACATCTCGCTACAACGGTGTGCAGTCCAAGCAAAAGACTATGGATGGAGCTACAACGAAGAAATTTCCCGGATGCTTGTTCACGGCATTTTTCACTTGCTTGGATACGACCATCTAAAAAAAACCGAAAGAGCTGCCATGGAAGCCAAAGAACGCCTGTATTGCTCCTTTTAGGCACAGTATGCTTACGCAAACAATCTAAATGCCATTCTGATTTTGATTGCGATGTATTTTCCTTTTTTGGGTGATGTACTGGATACTTTACTTTTTTCTAGGGTCTTGGAGGATGTGTGAATTTGTACGCGCTTCAATTGATACTTCTATTTCTGTGTGTTGTAGGGTCCGCTTTTTTTTCTATAATTAAAATTGTTTTTATTACCTTTAGAGCCAATCAAGCAATTGTAGAAGACGAACTCCCAGAAAAATCGATACTTGCCATAGAGGCAATCCTTAAAGACACCCTACGATTTGCTGCTACAATCTCTCTGGGAAAAAGTGCCTCAACTGTAGGAACCGCAATTCTTGGAGTTGTTTTTTTAATGTCCCATGTTCCATCAAGAACCCCCACCCTCATATTCTTTTTTGTTATTATGCTTTTGGCTCTGGAAATATGTGCCTACACCATTCCCCATGCCCTTGCACTGCGGTACTACCGGGCCCTGGCACCCCTCTGCATTGCACTTTACAAGAGCATAAGTTGGCTCTTATTGCCTGTTGTCATTATTCTGAGTACGCTTTCCGCCATTATTTTATCTCTTGTTAAATACGATAAACGCTTAGCCTTTTTATCCGAAGAAGAAAAACAGAGAATTAGCAAAACCGAAGACGCCGAAACGCATCTCGACGAATCGGAAAAAGAAATGATCCATAGCATCTTTGAAATGAGCGAAACCATTGTCAAAGAGATTATGGTCCCCCGTATCAATGTAACAGGAATACCAATAACTGCCGATCTTAAAAACATTTTGGGTATTATCCGCTCGCAAGGCCATTCACGCATGCCGGTGTATAAAGATACGATAGATTCTATTGTTGGTATCCTGTATGCAAAAGATATTCTTGGGTGGCTTGCCGAAAACAAAGAGACTGCAACCTTTACCCTTAACACGGTGATGAAAAAGCCACATTTTGTGCCAACAACTAAAAAGATCGACGAACTCATGCGTGAGTTCAAACACAAACATTTACATATTGCAATTGTTGTCGATGAATATGGCGGGACCGCAGGGATGGTCACCATGGAAGACATTCTGGAAGAAATTGTAGGAGAAATCAACGATGAATACGATGTTGAAGAAGCAGAAATAGTAGAGGTGTCAGAGAATATCTACACCATCGATCCGCATATCGATCTCTCCGATCTTGAGGAAAAACTCTCTATCGACCTCGGGCTCAATACACCAGGATACACCACACTCTCTGGTCTTATTTATCATGAATACGGAGATATTCCAACCGAAAATGGAATTCTTGACTTTCGCTCGATTCGCATTAAAGTTCTCAAGATGAATCACCAGCGCATAGAGCGCGTTTCCGTTACTGTCCTCTCTCCCAAAAAATCGGACAACGATCCCGAATAGCCACTAAGGAGGTTACTACGAATAAAATTGTTTTTGCAGGTCTTGTTGTAGCTACAAGCATTTCTCCTCTGGCGGCATTTACCGAAATAAGTATCGATTCGTTGCATGCGCGTATCGCTAATAGTGCCCCCATGATAATGATTGACGTGCGAACAGCTTCTGAATATCAATCGGGCCATATTGCTAACACTTCATTGCACACGTGGGTAAGCCCAACAGTTTCCGACTGGCAATCCCTGCCGTCTGGTACCGATATTGTTGTAATTTGTCAATCTGGAAACCGCGCAGGGGCGGCATCTGTTTTTTTAGATACTGCTGGTTCAAATAAATTTGCGGGGCATGTTCTGCGTATGACCGGAGGGATGACTTCCTGGTCTGCCAAGTATGCAGTTGTTGCACTTAAAGAAACTTTGGCGCGGGCGTCGGGCTCTTTTGCAGCTGCGCACGTGCAAACAAATACCTACGATCTCTCTGGCAAAGTATATCATGCACATCCAACATCTCGACGTACTCTTTTAACTTTTCAGAACAAGAAAATCATCAAGCACTAAAATGTAAGTCGAACACTTCCTTTAAATGAGTGCTGTTCAGTTTTGGAACTTAAAAGTTCATCGTTATTATGTGTAAACGAATATGAAATCGTACTAACTACATTATCAGTAAAATCGTAACTTACATGCGGTGTGAGCGAAAAGTTGTTAGTATTACGCAATTCGGCCTTGCCCCCTTCTGGAATTGAATCAGTATAATTCTCCCAGCTATGTTTGTATTCCGCCTCTGCTCCCATAACCACGCGGCCCTTGATAGAGATTGTATATTTGAGCAGTTTAATATCACGGGCAATTCCCGATTTTTCTATAGTATAAGCAGTACTCCATTTATTTCCTACTTCGGTTGCTTTAGAGCGGCGTGCAGTAGAAGCGACGAGAATATCGGAATTAGATAGATTAATATCGTATGAGAGGGAGATTGGCAATGCTTTGATTATTGACGAAACGCCAACCAGCGGAGACCAACCGTTTCTAATCTCTTCACCATACTGGTATTCTACTTTTAATATATTGTCCCGCCTAACCGACGTTGTATTCTTTTTAGAATAACTATACGACGAGCGAAGCGTTGGAGTTTCTAAATTATCCTGTACCACCTTGAGCTGGCTTAGCATCCCACTGGATGCAGATATGCCTAATCGCGGAGACGTTATTGCGGTATCGAGTGAGCTGAGTGGATTTGCTGGAACAGTAAATGATTTTTCAAAGTCCAAACTTATTTCAGAAAATTGGATGTCAATTGGTTTTGGAAATGAGAGAGAGGCGGTAGACCATTTCCAATTTTGCGTGGTTGTACGTTTATCATTTGTTGCATTGGGCATAATCCCGCCGTTTGCAGCAAGTCGACTCTCTGTGCCGCCAAAACCGCGTGGATTATCCATTGTGCCTTTTATTCGACTTAAAAAAGGCCTACTTCCCATAAAACCTAAACTATAGCGCATAAGGCCAAAACCACCCCAGTTTTTGTCAATCATTTCGATATCATCAACTGAATACAACCCATTGAGCAAACTTAACCTTCCTGTATAAGTCACTGATATCGACGAAAAATTAACTTGATCGAGCATTGCACCAAATTGCTTAAATGTTGTTGTTAAGAATGCGGATCGCTGTGTTGCCAAGGTTGCATCACGAACCCAATCTCGAATATTTACATTGCCAGAAAATCCAAACGAATTATCAAGCGCAAGCGTAAGCTTTGTTCCGGCAGCTTTGCGATCGGGAGTAGCTGTATAATTAGACGTATAATCGAAATTATTATCAAGCCATGAAATAAGTTTTGGATTAAACTTTAAGCTGGTATTTTGCGTGCGCGAATCTTCTCCCATAAAAAACCATAACGTTGACAAAGCTTCGTCCCGAGCAAAGAAAACATCTCGTGCGGATTGAGTTTGCGAAAGATACGGTGCAAGGTTTCGCGCAGAGTTTAGGGAATAATCTAGTGACAACAAAGGGGAAATAGGAGCCCAACCAAAGGTAAAACCATGCCCAGCCGAAAAACTTCTAGAATCGTCGTAAATCGGGGTACTTTCGAAATGCTTTTGGGCAACACTCCAGTTTATTGTTGCAATAGTAAGCGAAAAGCGGGAGGGCAAAAGCATTACCTCGTACCTTTTAAAATCTTCTGGAAGCCACGCGAGCGTGTCTGTATCCATAAAACCAAAAGGCCGCCATTTGGCCCACTCTGGCTGATTACGTGGTGTTAAATCGTAGGTAAGGCCACCGCCATACGAGGTGTTTCGCGTGGTATCAACATAATCTCCAAAACCGCTTGGTTTAGAACCCTGCGATGCTTTTGTTTCATTAAACTGGTAGGTTACATTTTCTATACCAACACGTTCTGTTAATAAATTAATAAAGATGTTATCTGAAGAAGATTTGTGATAACTTGTTGAAAGTGATGTTGTAGCAGTTGACGTTTGATAATGACGAGAGCGAGACTCTGCGAGAGAACCAAATCTGTTTGGCACCACATTCTGGACCAGATCATGATACATGTCCCCTAAATTGTCTGGTTCCCCCGGAGATTTTGTGAGAGTAATATCCGTTCCTGGGCGAAGTTGCGGTCTATCGAGGGTACTGGTTACTGCAGCTGCAACGGGAATTGACACTTTCCACTCGTCGGGTAAAAACTTATCAAATTTAAGGCTCCCGTCCATTCCCACCGTAACACGAGAATTATTACGAGATCGTGCATCATCGGTCATGGTTCTAAAGTTGCCATCTCGATAATCCATAGAACCTCGCAAAGACACAAAGTCTGCCCACTGGGTAGAAATAGATGCAATTGCAGCGGTACCAGAAATCGATTTAAGTCCCGAAGCTTTTAATTCATCTACCCATATTTCTCCGGACGAAACGGCATTGCCATACCCCAAGCGAGACACTCCAACCGTCAGTTGACGAATAGACGAAAAGCTGGGAACTCCCTTATTGCGAGAATAAATGCGTAAGGTATCCCCAGGTTTAGGACTATATGCTTTATTGATCGATAAGAATGCAGGATATTGCTCGAAATAGCGCAGTTTTTGAGAAGCTAGCTCTGCAAGGTCAATTTCAATAGGATGGCTCCACGGGGAGTCATAGTTCCAACCTGTTCGTATAGGAGTTTTGTACTCATAATAAGTCGAATCGTTTGTTCCAAACCTTAAAACCAAATAAAGAGAATCGTTGGGAACAAGTGTCTTTCCATGAACAAGCATGGTAATTTTATCGTAGGGAGATATATCGATATTGCCATAGGTTAGAATTTTTCTGGCTACCACGCTTTTGTTTTGTTCAACATTGGTATAGCTAATAAGCAGTGATTGTTCTTTGGTTAGAATATTATTGGCATCTCGCGTTCTAATCAGGTACGGTTCTGTAGGCGCAACATAAATGCTCTTGTCATCTTCGGTATTTACTACTGAGACATTTACAAGGTTATTTGTTCCTCTTAAATCGGGGGCACTTTTATACCCGCTATCGGCAGAAAGTGCTTCCCATTGACTACCAACAAATTGCATGCGTATAAGTTGGAGACTACGAATACCAGAATTCTCTAAACCAAATTTTTTCCTACTCATTCGCACAAAGCCAATACGTTCCCAAGAAGGGGTCCCATGAATCGTGTCAACTTTTGAGGTAACTTTATTGAGGGGGATTCTTATTAAATACCAGCCCTTTTCCTTTCGCGCGCGAGAAGCGGTAACAACATAGTTGGCTGTATCGAGACTATCGAGATTAATTGTCATGCGATAATAATTATCGTTAATCCGCTTGAATCCATCCCCATTAATATCCTCGGTATTGGCATAAATAGCAGAAGCCGATGAATTTTCCGCATTTCCTTGTAAATGACAAACGTTAGCATACTCCTTATACCTGTAAGTAGATGTCAACGAGTAGGGTTTCCAATTGTCATTGCTTGGATCTGTCGGATCAGGCAACTTGGGGTCTCCATACAAAAGAGTATCATACCTTTTGCTCGGATCAGCTCCCGGGATTAAAAACGTTTCCTTTTTATCATCGAGGATATTATCGAGCCCGGTATTAAGGTCTGCTGTCATGATCCCATTTTGTGCAGTATCTTCTGTATTGAATCTAACATTAGGCGCTGCTCCGGCAATGCAGATATCTTCGCTCACCATTCCCAAATCTACAAGAAGTTTTCCACGCGTACTTTCGTTTGGGTCAACTTTCATATAAAATTCGAAAAATTTATCCTGGGTGCGATTTTCCGCCGATTTCGGAAGCCAGGTCATAATTGACGACCAAGAATTGTCATACCGGCTTTTAAATTCATTATCAGGTGCAGGCTGAGTCTCCCAAAAAAGGGCCGACTCATATAAATTTGAAGCACTACTCCCAATCTTGTAAAGATTAGAAACCTCCTCTTTTGTTAAGCTATCCACATCTTCTTTACGCACTCTATGACTCTCATCGGTTCCATCGCCAGGTGCTTCGAACCAATATGTTTTCCAAGCAGGAGGATGATAATACAAGCTGTCCAATGGAACGGGGGGGCTCCCCATATACCACATTGTAGTAGTAGTAGGTAAGGTATACACAATCTTAGCAGATTCAAAATCATCGATATATGCTTCGCCATTCTTATTAGTTACCGCTTGAATGGGCGAGGTAATACTGTGAGCTGCTTCTATATCTATTTTTACCGAAGACGGTGATTCCGAATGAACAAGAGGGATTGCATTAACCGCCTTGGTCATCCATTCTGGCTCATAATCAATACTTGTATTTATGTCAAGTAGTAGCTTATTATACGGCTCCTGACCAACACGGGGAATTTTTTCTCCTGTAAGCGATGCATTTTGAAACAGGATTGATGCGCCTACCAAAGAATTTTTTCCTATGGTTGGTAGCTTAAGCTCGGCCCTTGATCCAATAAAAGTTTTATTATCGGGAACACCCGTTTCGCGCTGATAGGTGGTCACTATTTTTGGTGACGCTTTTGCCTGATTCGACAACAACTCTATAAATCCCGTTTCGGGAGTTATTCTATAGTCAACATCACGCACCAGATCAATGTTACCCGGAGATGTCCTTACCTTATCTGATCCTGAAATAATGGGAGAACTTAAATTAAAGCTCGTTTTATTTGCTGCAGTAGAAAGCCCCTTCAAATGAAAAGAAAAGCGCTGTTCAAGGTTTGCAAAATCGGTAGATGATTTTTTTAAGGCGTAAATGGCGGGCGCTTGGGACCCTGCATCAAGCTCGGGATTTACAAAAGGCTGTGCACCATTCGTTCCATCAGAAAATGGAGGGATAATAAAATAACCCGAATCGGGCCTACAAACAAAACCACCTATGGGTTGATTTTTGCTATCGGTAAGGCCCAAAAGCTGAGCAATATCTTTTCCCTTTTCGGTAGTCCTGCGCCCATCAAGCTGTCCGGGCAAAGGCAATTGATACACCTCTAGCGAAAAGCTCCCGGAATAACTCTGCATTTGATATACGTTTTTCCACATTAGTTTATAGCCAGGCGCGGTTGTATCATTATTAGGCTTGGTAATAAACCATAGTCCTGTGGTTGTGTCACCTTGTGTAAGAACGACGGCTTTAGTAGCGGCTTCTGTAATAGTAAACGTGAGTCCAACCTCATCTTGTTCAGTAATATTAGTTTTAAAGCTAATATAGCCTCGTTGACGATCAAGACTATAATCGGCATCGGGAACCAATTTGCGGTATTTAGTCCCATTTATTGTTTTGCGTACAATATCTGCTGTCTGCACAGTACCATTATCAATAATCCAGGCACTAAAACTGGTTATTTGTTTACTTGCAGGTACTGGAATATTTCCCGCGCGATACACCTGATAATTTTTAAGGTAATAATTTTGATACATAGTATCTAAAAAGTAAAATTTATACGGCCAATACGATTTTTCTGATGTGCTTGTATCAACGTTAGACGATGCCGATTGCGCAAGTGAAACAGAATCGGCTGCGGATTGTGCTTGCATATGACTAATAATAGTATTTACCGTAACTGGCCCAAATTTAGATTTTACCGATAAGCCAAACAAACCTTGTTGACTTTCGCTATATCCCGATAATTTTGTTGACGGAAGCTCAAAACGAGTATACCCCGCAGTCACTTCCTGAATGATATCGTCTTCGAGTTCGTTTCCCTCTCCTTTGTATTCGAGCTTAATATCTTTAAGGGGGTTTGTAAAAGCAAAATCCTCGGCGTTGCTTGTTTTAAGCGTCACGTTAATGAGGCGCCCAACACTGCCCGTTACCGAAAGTTCATATTTATTATCGAAATCAGGATTTTTATTTATCACTGGCTCCGCCTTACCAATTGTACGCTTCGAGACATCCCCACCAAAGATCACTTCTTCAAAACCATGGATTGCAAGCTTTGGCGGATCTTTCCCCAGGATTCTTTTTGCCCACGAAGGATATTGTACTGGTAATTCGAGGTCCAGTGAAAAACTACGCCCCTTATTAGCAGTACCTGCTGATTTAGGCGTTGCATTTTGCTGAAACCATGCTTGACTAACTGCAAAATCCCTTCTGCTTTGTATATATTCATCAAGTTCGGGATAGCGATATTGCCATATGATATTTCCCATTTTATCTATTTTTTGAAACGTAATTTGTCGGCTTTCGAAATCGATAGTTTGCGAATCGGCAAAAATAGAAGAAGGTTTTGGTTTAAGTAGTGCGGATCGTGGATTTTTAAGCGGATTAAGCGGAGCAAGATCTTTATCGAGCGGGTAATACCCAGGAATAGCAGGATCGGACCATACAATGCCAGCGGCGTTAAGCGCAACACAAAATGGCGCAAAAACACCCACTGCGGCTACACATACGAGTCGTAGAAAAATCATGCTACTTCGCTTGTCTAGTAAGAATTATCATTTATGAGCGGCTGCCTGTGCGCAGCACCGAAAACCAACTGGATTATGACGGTTTTCGGGAAAATAGCTATATCGATTTGAAGTGCACGCAGATTCTATGCCACTAGACCAATATCCGCCCATCACCATAAAATACCTCTTGTTTTTAATGGATGGTGATGATGTCCATTCTGAGAGATTGCCCGACATATCGTATACATCAAAGTAACCCCTGCATTCTGATCTACTCCCCGATTTCTTGCTTGTCGTATCGTCGGTAACGCATGCTCTGGGCTCGTATTTTTCGCCATACGAATAGGTGTAGGAATAAGGGCCGCTACATGCCAGCGTCCACTCTTCTGCAGTGCATAAACGCTTTTTTGCAAGCAGACATGAGTCTGCAGCAGCATATTGAGAAACGTATGCTGAAGGCAGATTGCCCTTCCTATTGGGCCACTCAAATCGATCGATACAAAATCGAGTGGTTCCTACCGAAATAAGAGCCATATCTTTGCTACAACTACCACTTGTATCGGGTGGAAGAATTTCATAAACTGCCTTCTTTGACTCCATGCTATTTCCACACGAATCGATTGCCCGATAATACACAGCGGTTGTTTGCGCAATAGTCAATATTTCTCCAGAATACGCATGATAGCTAGAATTATTTCCTATACTCACCTCAATTGCGCAAACCTTATTGCTTATAAGCTTACAATGTACAATCTCATGATGCAACCCACCTGCTGGATCGGGATACACATATGGTGCTATTGTATCATTGTGGCACCGAATCGTCGCAGATTCGGTAGTATCTTGGGAGGGCGCTGCTACAGAATCGATCATCGTCGTATCGATGATGGGCGCTGGATTTTTAACCTTTCGGACATGCTGCAAAGTAGGCATTGCTGCTCTTAACGAATCGCTCTTAGCAATACTACTCTGGGAAGTGTCTTGAGACGATTTTTCCGCGACCTCATACTTTGAAGCAGAATTACTCTTGTCAATGCTTGCACTCGATACCCCGGATAGGTATTGGCTTTTCTTCCAGGTATAAAATCCACCCACAAGAAGAAGCAAAAAAAGTATAATACCAATCCAGACCCATTTTTTTGAGAGTTTTTTTGGTACATTTTGTGTCACATTTTTTTTCATAATCTAACAATAGCTGCAAAGCAGCCGCACAAGGGTGACTAGAGTTACAACTGAAAGCCGACAAGTAGAAGCGCTGGAAACGAATGGACGGGCGCATTTTTCTTTCGGGGCGGAACCTAATTGCTTTACGAAATGTTCCAAATCATTCTCTTATCTGATTCATTCGTTTTTCGCCTTATTGTCAATGCTACTTTTTGCAGCTGAATAAGGATCGTACTCTGTTCCTCAGCGGTATCAGATCTTACTTAAAATACAAAAATGCACAGTTTCCTGCGCTATTGATTGCCTTGAATTCGCATTCTGCCCAGCCCACAATATTTTGCATTTTCTGCGAGTTCTGGATTTTTCCATTGGGCAGGCACATTGCGGCCACCTACCCTTATGGTACAAGAATTTTTTTTGAGCCTGACTATTCTGCACACTTCGCTAAAAAAGTACGCAGTTGTGGCCAAGAAAGTGCCGAAGATGTCTTGGTGCGATCATTGATTTGCACAAAATTCATTCCAGCTGCTTTTGCTGCCTCGCCATCGGTATCAATTCTATCGCCTACAACCAATACCTGTTCGGGATCGATGTTCCATGCTTTTGCAATTTCTAAAAAAGGTCGGGGATGAGGTTTTAACGCTCCAACTTCTTCGGATGAAGCAATAGTATCAAAAAGTGAAACAGGAATAGCAAGATTTTTTAGCCGTGCTTCAATCTTTCCATAATCGGAAAGTACCCCAAGCTTAATGCCTCGCTGCCGTAGCGTGTTAAGCGTAGTGTTTAAGTGCGGGCGGGAATATCGCATACACGTCATAACACCAACAAACGCCTTGTAAAAATCGCATTGTATCCACCTGATCCACTCAGATGCAGAAAGGGAATATGTGGGTAGAGCCTCACATACGATCCCAATTTGATGATATAATGCAACTGAATTTTCCCAATCAACCCCTGCAAGAGTTTCTCGGGAACGAATGAATCGAGGGAGTCTGAAAGAATGGGGAATAAGCCAAAGAAACATGATTGGCCGCATATACCAGCGCATATGATACAATGTACCATCGAGGTCAAAAATTATTCCCTTGGGTGTCGCGGAAAGGCCGTTACCAGTATCCATGAAAATTTTATGCTCTCGCTGTGTAACTACCGAAGCAAAAAACCTATTTTATACAAGAGAAACATGAGAAGAGAGTTTCTTGAAAACAGGTGTTGTGCGTAACTTTCAGCTTTTGTTCGCATAAAAAATAATTTGTTGAAGCCACAAAGAGTTTAACTATGGAAAAAAAAGACGAATCCACGCTTCTTTCGCGCGAACGAGCACTGATGGCCGTTTACGCCATGGCAACAACTTACAACAGCACCCCGGAAGCCATTTTTGACCAAGTCGTGTTGAGCATCACAACCATACTCAATGTGCCATTCACGTCTTTGGGCATCTTTGAAAACAATAATTTCTCTACACTCTCCAGATTTTACAAAGGGGAAATTGGCCCGGCTTCACGACACTCCCACGCGTGCCCCTCATTCCAGAAAATGCTTACGCTCAAAGAACCCTATCAGTGGTCGAACGCCCAGATGAATAATAAAATGTGTGGTTTATGCATCGATGAATGCGGGTTTTTATCATACATTGGTGTTCCGGTACTGGGTGCCAAGGGAGATCTTCTTGGCGTTATCTGCTCTGCCGACACTAAACCCCGTTTGTTTACCGAATCGGAAATTCAGCTCATAGAGATCTTTGCCCGCTATGTATCGCACGAGATCGCCTCAAGTCGTATGACACAGCAACTTACGCTGGCGCATAGCATGAATGTTATAGGTCGCATAGCCGCGGGCGTTGCTCATGAGGTACGCAATCCGCTCAATGCTATTCTTGCCATTTCGGAAGCACTCTTTGCAGAAATTGGCAACACGCCAAACTTTGCGCCCTATATTTCTCATATCCGTACACAGGTGGGGCGCCTCTCGTCGCTTATGCAAGATCTCCTTGAATTGGGTCGCCCGTTGCCCTTAGATGATATGCAACGCATGGAAATAGGTGTCATTCTTAAACAAACGATTGAGGCCTGGACGCAATCACATCCAACCGATACGCGTTTAGTCGATTTATCAATCCCGGAAGATTGTTTACATAAAGAAATTAAAGTGAGTCATCATAAAATCCAGCAGGCGTTTTTTAATCTTATTGAAAATAGTGCCGATCATAGCCAACCCGATACCCGCATCGATATAACGTGCTCTACCGATTCGAGCACTTTTATTATTGTAAGAGTTATCGATTCTGGAAAGGGCATTCAACCCGAATACTTAGGCAAGGTATTTGAGCCATTCTTTACAACAAGAAAAAGTGGCACGGGACTTGGGCTCGCAATAGTCAAACACATTGTTGGGCTACACGGGGGAGCAATAACCCTCTATAATAACGAAACAGGAACTGGCGCAACTGCAGAGGTTAGCCTACCACTCGCCTAAGAGGCTAGACTAGAAGCTATAGAATAGATCCCTTGTTCAACAAGCAGGGCTCTTATTTTTTGAGGATACACAGGTTTTTCGAGGTAATAATCGGCACCCGACGCCATCACTTTCTCGTAGGTATCGGCGCCACCAAAAGCCGTCATAACAATAATAAATATCCCAGAATTTCTAGGTCGAACCGACCGAATAATTTCCAGGCCTTCCTCTTTTTCTGATCCGGCAAGTCTCACATCTGCAATAATAGCGCAATACGTATTTGACGCAAGCAACTCGTAGGCCCGTGGTGCTGTTGCTGCCGTATCAACGCTCACCCCATGCCCTTTCAAAAGTCGACTCAAGGCAAAGAGAATCGCTTCCTCATCATCAATCAGCAAAATTTTTTTGTTGTATATATCCATAACTACTTTAATTCTAGCAATTTGTTTGCCAATATGCCAGACAATAGGCGATAAGTTACTATTTTGGATAAATTAGAGGCTCGCACTTGGCAAATGTTAATTGAGATTTAAATAGATGAGTTACAGGAAAAACTATATTAAACAACCCTTCGAGAGCCTCAGGGTACGGTCCATAAGGATCAAATCAACATCTCAGAAAGGCGTACACTGATGCAATGGCCCCTGATTATGTCGAAGGGTCGAAGTGCACTCGAAAGGTACTTCTGAAAAGAGTTTCGTAAACAGCAGTCTCTCACCCGATCCTTTTATGTGGCTACACCATACAAAATAGTTTTCATTCAAGTAAACTTTGAGAAATCTTCTCAATTTGATAGAACTCGGAGTAAATATTCCGAATTAGATAATTTTAAAATGCTTGCCGATTAAAGCGACGTTTTTTTTACCATGCATCCCGACTTGAAAACTGACGTTGTTTTATTCAAATAAATTACATAACATGCTTAAATAATTGAAGTTACGAATTTATGGCGCTACACATTCTCTGTTTGAATAGGGCTTTATTCCCAAAATGGGCACGAGCTTTGCATTCTTTAAGATTATTCATTGCATTAGAGGAGGAACTATGTGTGAACGAATTGGTGGATTTGTAGTAAGCTGTGCACTGCTTGGATGTATACTCGTAGGAATTTCTCTGGATAATCGGAACGCCGAAAGAGCCATAGCGTTTGAAAAAATCATACAAAGTCCTGGTGTAATGCTCGAAGCGATTACAACGGGATCTTTGCCATCAAATGAGATTCAACCTTTAATCGTGGTTGTGCATCAGCCCTTGATAGTAAGAAATAGTGCTTCGGTGTTTTCTACCCAAGACATTGCGAATCCAAGGCCTTTGGTAGCATGTGGTACACAAGAATTCAGCTCAAAATGCGTTTTAGATATTCATTTATGCAGAGATACTGCTCCCTAAAACGTGCAGAAGTTCTGCTTTACGGTAGGGTTTAACCAGGCACGTATCAAAACCGGCTGCTTTAGGCTGAGACATGCTCACATCCGAAGAATAACCCGATGAAGCAATAATGCGAATCGCAGGAAAAAGTTGTCGGACCTCATGAGCTATTTCACGGCCTCCGGGCCCTCCGGGAATAGTGAGATCTAGAAGCGCATAGTTAATTAGTTTCCCATGGGCAGCACACTCTTTACAAATAGAAAGTGCCTCGGAAGTATTTTCTGAACATACAACGATATATCCCGCCGGAACTAACATTTCCTTTACAAGTTCAAGAATAAAGGATTCATCATCCATGATGAGCACACGTCCACTTCCGTGCGTAATCACAGCGTGCGGAATACTTTTATGCTCCTGAACACCTCGCGTTACCGGAAGGTACACATGAAATGTTGCCCCTTTCCCAAGCACCGAATCTACCGTTATGATACCATCGTGTTTTTTGATAATCGAAAACGATGTTGCAAGCCCTAGTCCATTGCCCTGTTGCTTTGTTGTAAAAAACGGATCGAAAATATACGCAAGATGCTCGGGAGCAATCCCAACACCCCCATCGGCAACCATCACGTGTATATATTCCCCTTTAGCAAGCGTTGGTGGAGGGTCATCGGATAGTGCGATAGTCGTAACACGGATAGCAATAGTTCCCCCTAAGGGCATTGCTTGACGAGCATTAATGAGCAAATTATCGATTACCTGGGATATCTGCCCACTGTCTGCCAAACAATCGGGCACATGCGGCTGACAATAAAGATCTGCCTTGGCATTAGAACCGCTTAATACGAATTTTACGGCATTTTCAACAACAACTCCAACATTTACATTCGATTTTATGGGAGCTCCACCTTTACTAAAAGTAAGAAGCTGCCGTGTAAGATCTCGCGCGCGCTCAAAAACCGATTTAATACTATCAAGTGCATACGTAACTTCATCTAGTTTACCCTCGTTCAGATACTCTCGGGCTACTTCCACAAACCCAAAGATTCCCCCAAGCAAGTTGTTAAAATCGTGGGCAATCCCCCCAGCAAGAACACCCAACGATTCTAATCGTTGTGCATTTTGCAAAAGTGATTCGGTATGATGCTTTTCGGTTACATCACGAAATACGAGCACAACGCCTATAATAGTACCTTCACTATTGCGAATTGGGGCCCCGCTATCTGCAATCATGTATTCTTTGCCATTACGCGCAAGAAGCGCGGTATGATTTGCCAATCCGATAATAGCTCCTGTTTCTAAAACCTTTGAAACAGGATTTTCGCAGGGGATACGCGTTATCTGATTAACAATAGTAAAAACTTGTGCCAAGGGGCGGCCCTGTGCATCGGCAGCATTCCACCCTGTCAGAATTTCTGCAACGGTATTAATAAGCACAACACGACCTTCTACATCGGTTGTAATAACTCCATCCCCAATAGACCGGAGCGTAACCAAAAGCCGCTCCTTTTCGGATGCCAATTTTTCTTCATACTGTTTTCGGCCAGTGATGTCGAGAAAAATGGTTGCAAAACCGGCATCTCCCCAAGGGGTAACTGAAATTTGGAAATGCTTTTGCAGCGGGGAGAAATAGGTTTCGAACGTATAGGGAATACGCGTAAGCGCTACCTCGGAATATTCTTTAAGATACGCAGGTGTATCTGTTTTGTAAAGATCTGTTGCCACGGCATTTTCTGCGTCGCTGCGCTTTATGCCAATAATGGCCTCAAACCAAGGATTCACGTCGATAATGCGATAATTAACAGGCTTGCCCAATTCATCAAACAACAGTTCGTGAAGTGCTACCCCTTCTGCCATATTGTCAAAAAGCGAATGAAATTTGCTTTCGCTTTGAATAAGCGCATTGGTACTTTCTATCTGATCGGTAACATCGTGCGCTGTAGCATACAGATAATTGTCAATGCGAACCACCCGCCATTCGAGCCAGAGCTGCTGCGCAGATTTTTTATTGCACCGAGTAATAAAGACACAAGCGCTGTTCTTGGATGCAGCGTCTTCGAGCATTTTTGTGGTGAGTATTGTATCGTCGGAAAAAATAAAATCGATAAGTTTTTGATTATGGGCTTTGGCCGAAGGTATGCCTAGGAATCTTTCGCATGCAGGATTTGTTGCTACGAGTACGCCACTAAAATCTAATACACAAAGGAAATCTTGGGTAAGCTCAAAAAACTTGCCAAGAATTGTAGCATCCAATACAATAGACCCCTCAGTATGATTCATACACATCCTGTGCTTAACAAAAATGGTATCGGGCATGTGCGCCCAAAACCTCCAAGGTTTTGATACGTATTAGTAAAATAACGATGGATACAAGGATTGTCAATACATCAGGGTAACTTTTCCTACACTTTGAATTGTCTGACAATCTGCGTTAGTTCGGCCGAAAGCGACGCTACATCGATACTACGAGATTTTATTTGCTCTACCCCGTGTGCTGTATCAAGCGCAGCACTGTTGACACCTTGGATATTTGAGGATATTTCTACAAGGCCTTTAGCCGATTCGCCAACATTGCGCGCAATTTCCGAAGAAGCCTGGCTAGCACCGCCAATAGAGCGGGATATTTCGTTTACGGTAGCGCTTTGCTCTTCCACGGCACTTACAATGGTCTGACTGATACGATTGATTTCTTCTATTATAGTAGTTATGTCACCAATGGCATTAATAGATGCTGTCGTGTTGGTTTGCATAGCCTCTACCTGTGCTCGAATCTGTTCTGTTGCCTGAGATGTTTGGCGCGCAAGATCCTTGACCTCACTTGCGACAACCGCAAATCCTTTTCCAGCATCTCCAGCCGATGCCGCTTCGATTGTTGCATTAAGTGCCAGCAAATTTGTTTGGTCGGCAATATCATTAATTATCTCAACTACTTTACCAATTTCTTTAGACGAAACCCCAAGCCTCTTAACCATTTCGCGCGTTGACAATGCTGTGGTATTTGCTTTATTGGCAATCATGCTCTCTTTTTGACAATTTTTTGCAACCTCGTTAATCGAGGCACTCATTTCTTCTATAGCCGTTGCAACCGTTGAAACACTCGCCGACATTTCTTCTGCAGATGCCGAAATGCTTTGTATATTTGCAGTAGATTCTTCTGCACTACTAGCCACGGTCTGACTTTGCGAAGTCATTTCTTCTGCATTGGCTGCAAGCTGTACGGCCGTAGCAGAAAGCTCCTGGGATGAACTCGTAAGCGTTGCAGTTCCACCTGAAATTTTTTGAATAATTTTTTGTAGCTTGTCTACAAAGGAATTAAAATAGCTTCCAAGCTCCCCGACTTCATCTCTGGAATCTACGGGTATTCTTTTTGTTAAATTCCCTTCTCCCGATGCAATATCTTTTAAAATGAGCGCAGTAGCTGCAATTGGCCGTGCAATAATACGCGAAAGAACACCTGCTACAACAATAATTAAAAGAATGGCTAGCGATCCAAAAAGAAAGGTTATGATAAGTGCACTTGTTACCGATTTTTGAAGCGTTTTTGAAGCCTCATCAGATTCCTTTTCAATAGACACATGAATGCCTGCCAGAGGTTCAGAAAGTGCCGATATAAACCCATCGGTTTTTGTATCAAGCGCGCGGATTTCATCGGTTACCCCCTCAGAATTGGCAAGGAGCGCTGACATTTCGGTGCGTATAGCAAGAAGCGTTGCAAAGGCGTCTTTCGATTTTTTTAAAAGATCCTTTTCAGTGTCGGTATCAATAATTTTTTCAATAGAATCAAACATGGCTGAGTTCAGTGCACTATGAGTATCCCACAGCCGATTATTTTCTTCGAACTGACGATTAAGAATTGCATCTGCCATTATCTGGTAGGTTTTACTCCCCATTGCAGATGCTTCTAGTAAATATTGAGCATCCTTGCTGCGCTTATCCGCTTGGATGCTTTGCTTGTCAATATCCAAAAACGAAAAAATATTAATACCAACAAGAAGAGAAACTATTGCAATAACAACGCTAAATCCAAATATCATTTTGCCAAAAATTTTATATTTTTTCATAAAATCAAACATGGCTTGCCACATCCTTCCTATAAGGTAAATCGGGAGGTCAGCTCCTTGAGCTCTGCACTTAAACCGGAGAGATTACTACTTCCAGCACTTGTTTGTGCAGCTGTTGAAGCAATCTCCTGGATTACTGCAGATTGTTCTTCTACACTTGAGCTTACGGTTAACGTGATATTATTGAGCTTTTCCGAAACAGTAACATTGATATCTGCCACAAGACCAGAGAGTGCCATAATGCTTGACAATACACTTTCGGTAATCGAGGAAATCTCACCCGTTGACGCTGCGGTTTGACGCGAGAGTTCTTTTACTTCGCTTGCGACCACTGCAAACCCTTTGCCGGCATCGCCCGCACTTGCAGCTTCTATGGTGGCATTAAGAGCAAGTAAATTTGTTTGGTCGGCAATGCCATCGATGGTTGTTACAATTTTGCGAATTTCCTGGGCCGAATTTTGAAGCACTTCAAATGCTTGTTTCATTTCGGCCAATTTCTTGACAGATTCCTCTGTAATGGATCGTTGCTGAGCAAATGCTTTGGAAATTTCTCTAAACGATGAATTAAGTTCTTCTATAGCTGCAGCTATCTGATTTGACGAGGACGAAGCTTCCTCCGATGTCGAAGCCAGCACATTGGTGGAAGATGCCAATTTTTCTATAACTGCACGGGTAGAACCGATTGAATCATTCAGTGACTTAGAAACCATTTCCCAAAGTTGTGCTGCATCTTTAGTATACTTATCAGCAGCATCAGCTTTTAAAGATCCGGTTAAATTACCTTGCGCAAGAAGATGCAAGACACCTTGCAACTTTTCTGACTGAGCTCTTTGATACATTGCATCCCGTTGTTTCTCTGAAATATCCTGGACAACTTCTATGTGGCCAACCTTTGTTCCAGTCGTATCTGTTAAGTAGCGTACATCAACCTGGAAATCCATATCGATCCCGGGTTGTGTAAACGTTGAGGTCAGTTTGCCTTTTCGTAAGCATTCTATACCACAGCGGTCTGTTTTGCAGATATCCGCTCCCCATTCGCAGCAGGCCTTGCCCACAACATCTTTTCTTTTTTTGCCTGTCACACTTTCGGCTGCTGCATTTACAAATGTCCACTTCATGTTCATATCGGTTACCGAAATCGGGAAGGGAATAGAATCGAGCATTGATTCATACCAGTGATTTCTTTTAGCTGTTTCAATGGCAGCCCGCTTGCATTTTGATTGTTGCATATATCCATAAACTACTGCACACAACGATACAACAGAAAGCACTACAATAATCATCATCATAACTGTCTCTCCTTTAAAATTTGTATAATGGACACATCTGGAGTACCCTTATCGTTTCGACAGGCTCAACGACCGGCAATCCGAATCGGACCCTGAGCATGTCGAAGGGTTGGTCAAAGGGTGCTAAATAAAAATTTTGCAATTACCCCTGATCATTTTTACAATCCACAAAACTAAACAGAATCGTGCGAAAGTATTTCGCGCAAACGGAGAACCACGAGTAGCTCTTTTTCGAGCTTTACAACACCTTGGATATATTTACCATCTACTCCACCGCTATTTGCCGGAGGTGGCTCTATAGCCTCTTCGTCAACTATTACCATGTCGCCGATTTTGTCTATTAAAAGGCCTATAATATCGTGTGCTCCGCTCATTTCATCGGTATCGGTAGCTCCACTCTTTTTAGATTCATCGGAAGTTTTAAGAACGATACACCGTGATGTAGATAAAACATCTTTAACGGGCAGCCCGATACGAACCGCGCAATCGAGTATGGTAACAATTTGCCCACGCAAATTGAGAAGACCCCTAACATAGGGGGGCGCAAGCTCTACCGGTGTAATATCGGTATTCCGATTGATTTCACGAACATATCTTACATCGATCCCATAGAGGCTATCGTCGATATAGAATGTTGTAAATTGACTTTGGGCCATAATCTATTCTCCTTGAAAACACTTCGTATATGCATTTACCAATTGAGTGAACCTGCTTTTTATCTAAAACATCTCTGGTTCTGCTGCTTTAAATAAACTATCAATATCCACAAGAATAGTCAGTTGCTTATTAATAACAGCCGAGCCGCTCATTCCAACTCCCTTGATATTGCTCGTATCAATAACCAATTCTGTTTGAACTACGTCGTCTACATTGCCCGCTACTATACCAAGAGGATGCGCTTGATTTTTAGGAATTATTACATACGCCTCAGCATCTGATGATGTTGCTCCAGAAACCGGAAGGTATTCTTCGAGCCTAACAAGGCGCATCGATTCGTCCCCGTGATTGATATACTCTTTTGATCCCACGCGTTGAATTGTTTCTAAAGGCACTTTTTCTACGCGGGCAATAGAAGCAAGCGATAGTGCAAAATGTTCTGCACCACCGTTGGTAAATAACAGCATTTCATGAATCTGTTTTGCAGCCTGTTTGGCAAACTTTTCTTTTTCGGCTTCTATTTCTTTTTCGAGCTCATTATATTTAAGCCCTGCCAACCGCGATATTCCGTTAGTATCAAGTATCATTGAAACCATGCCATCGCCCATTATAGTTGCCCCAGCATAGCACGAGCACGTTTTCATATAGATCGAGAGTGGTTTGACAACTATTTCCTCCGAATCGTGAACTTCCTCTACAATCAGCCCATAGCGCTGCTCACCTATGCGTAATACCACCACTTTAACTGCATTTGCAATGGCAACGCGCCTATCTGGTCCTTGACGGCGTTCATCAGTTTTTGTACCCACATTTGCTGTTGACTTTGGTTGGTCATCATCTAATTCTTTCTTGCGTGCAACGCCTCGTCTATCCGACCATCGGCTGCGTTTATCGGGTTTGCGTTCACCCGTAACCGGGTCGACAAAGGTAGGATTCATACCAAGTACATCTTCCAATCGAACTAAAGGCAATAATTTGCCCCGCAACCGCAGAACTTCAGCCGTGGCTACCCGTTCTATGCGTGCGGTTATATCGCTTGCTCTTATTCTGACAAGTTCCTCTATGCCAACCTGAGGAATTGCAAAACGCCGCCCTTTGACACTTATGATAAGTGAACTTATAATTGCAAGCGTAAGCGGCAGCTTCATGATAATGCGCGTACCTTTACCAAAGGTCGATTCGATTTCTAGCGATCCACCCAAACGTTCGATATTGGTTTTAACAACATCCATTCCAACACCACGGCCCGACACGTCGCTTACCACTTCGGCTGTAGAAAACCCTGGCTGCACTATAAATTGCTGAATTTCTGTTTCGCTCATCCGCGCACATGCTTCTGCGGTGACCAAGCCTTTTTCGATTGCTTTTTCGCGCACGCGTTCCGCATTTATTCCTGCGCCATCATCAAGAATTTCGATGTGTACTTTTCCACCCTCGTGGTATGCCCGCAAAGTAACCTGCCCCACAACTTTTTTGCCAGCAGCTTTTCGTTTTGCCTGGCTCTCTATCCCATGATCAACCGAATTGCGGATAAGATGCGTTAACGGATCGGAGAGAAGTTCAACAATAGATTTGTCGAGTTCGACTTCTTGCCCGACAATTGTTAAATTAATTTCTTTGTCAAGCTTTTTTGCTAAATCGCGAATTACGCGCGGGAATTTAGAAAACACTACGGATATTGGCTGTAACCGAGTTTGCATAATATCTTCTTGCAACATGCTGGTTACCATATCGATGTCTTGCATAATTGCGCTCACACCGGGTACATCAACAAGCCTAAATCCGAGCGCTTGTTTATAAGCTTCGCGAATACGAGCAGTTTCTGAAGCAATGGATGCTGCCATGCCCTGTGAATCGCGTCGGGCAACATCCGTTACCGCAACAAACGATTGCGCAATTGTTCTATCGAGATCTTTAAACATCCGATCCGATTCAAGCGCTTCGGAAAGCTTTCTGTTTACACTTTGAATAAGTTGATTGCGCGATAATACTAATTCTCCTGCCAGATTCATTAGATCGTCAAGGAGCTTTACCCGCACGCGTAGCACATCTTCGATTTTTGTTTCGCTTTGCTTGGTTGCGGCAACTTTTACCGCGGCATCTACGTGTGGTTCTTTGTCTTTAGTTTTTTCTGAGTGTAAGAGCTGACGCTTTAATTCTGAAGTATCGATACTAATAATTTTTTCTGCAGACAAACCCAAACCTTGCTCAATAAGATCTGCTTCCAGAACCGTTGCAAGCACAACTAATATTTGGGTAGATGGCAATGCTTGCGCAAGCTCTTCGAGAGGGGGAATTACATCGAGGATTATGCTTATTTTTTCCCATGCATCAAAAAACGCTGCAGGTTTTTTACCCTTGTCAAGAATATCCGATCCTAAGGTTAGTGCTAATTCGTACAATAATTTTCCATTACGAATTGCTTCGATAACTTTTTCTTGAGTAATTGACGGATGAGCAGCGAGCGCATCGCGCTCTATTGCTGCTTCTATTTTTTCGGGCATTTTTGCAGGCGCTTGTACTTGAACAGGAACAGCTTTTTTGGGTTTTTCTCCCAGAAATGGCGCCAACGCCTCAACTTCCGCTTTGATCTCGATTGAATCTGAATTCGCCGCATCATCAAGCATAACGCGGAGCTTATCGATACCAGCAAACAAAGCATCTACAATACCTGGTTCTATACGTATAAGCTTATCACGTACCCGCGACATGACGTTCTCCATAGAATGGCTCAGCGCGGTAATATGATCGAGTCCAAAAAAGCCAAAGCCCCCTTTGATGCTGTGGACTGCTCTAAACACACGATTGATAAGATCATCGGAAACCGATTGCCCGTTTTTCTCTAGCTCTAAGAGATCGGGTTCAATACCACTGAGATGTTCCCGTGATTCAATGATAAGTTCATTGAGCATTTCCTGATCATGATCGGCCATACAATACCACCTTGTAAACTATGAAATGGTCTGATGCAATCTGTATGAGCACCTGTGTTCGTAATAAATAGATTATTCCGAGCATATTATTCGGTAGATAATAATTGTAAAATTACGGGATGAAGATAACAAGGGGAATTAAAAAAGGGGCCAGGTGAGATATCTGATTCAAAATCTGGGCGCCGCGGTTGCCACCGTCGGCCCTTCGACGAGCTCAGGGCGGTGCTGAAGGGAAACAGAAGTGACACCCCTCAGTGCAAAAATACTCAGGCGCTTTGCGCCGCAAGGATTTTTGTACCGGCTCGCGAAGCGACGATGCTTCTGAGTACACCCCTACGGGTGTTCCGCGGCGGCTCCCGAAGGGGTGAGGCCCGACGGGGAACCCGGAACGCCCAAAATCTTATCTTGCTGAATTGTCAACTAATCTTTTACCTATCTTCTTAACGAGAAACCCCAACAATCACCATCTGCTCGATAGGTTTTGTAACATTTTCAACCGCTCCTGTCAACTGATTCATGGTTGAATAACTAAGGGTCATTTTTAGAATAAGTCGATATGCACCGGGCGCAGATCGTGTTTTCTTATCGTTAAATCCATTCCAAATCACTCCAAATTGTTGAACCTGACTTGACGTTGCCTGACCCCACACGTCTGGTGCCAGATTTTTTCCTCCATCTGAACGGCGGTGAACCAAATTTCCTGCCATGTCGTATACACTAAATGATCCTACAAGGCGAAGCGATGCCGGATTAGAAATAAGCGGTATCGAAAGATTTATTATCGTTGCAGAAACACTCGTTTTCTGTGCTGTTTGCAAAAGCTGATCTGCAGATATATAGATAAGCTCATTATTACGCGTTGTTGATTGCCCTGGATTATTAGGAGTGTTAGCATTGGGAACCATCGGATTTGGTGCGCTCTTTACATTGGTAACCACACCATCAACAAAAACCCGTACCGGCAGATTATTTACATAAGGCACATTGCTCTTTATATCTGGAACTAAGGGGCCGGCATCTGTTTTAAAACTGATGTAATACGAATCATCGAGATAATTCCCATTGCCCATGACAAACTTGCCCTGGGTAGTGCTGGATGTAGAAAAGTAAAGTTCAACGACCGTTGACCCAGACTTTACCATTCCCATAAGCACACTGGTATCTTTTACAAACGCGCTACCACTCTTTTTCCAGGCCTGATAGAAAAGTTTGGGCACGTCTGTTGAGCGGTTACCTACTACGCGTTCCAAAGGCTCAGAATACGTAATGGTAATAAGATCCTTTGCATGATCTGATGTTTTATCGATCGAATTAACAACACGCCAAATTACGGGGCCAGCACTATCTGCACACCGGACAAGTGATGAAGAAACATCCCCATAGCCCGAAATGATTACATCGGGAGTTAGTGCGGTTTGCGGTGTATTTATTACATGATCGTCGAGTGAAACAACCGCATTAAGAAGACTTTTTTCGTCAAGATTCACATAATATCTTTTATGGGTAGTATCCCCCGGAACTGCTTCAATCGAACTCACTCGAATGGTACCAGCTGATACCTTTACCACAATGTTTTCGGCGAGAATGCTATCGATAGATACTGCGCGCGCAAATGTCAGGTTGAGCCGATCGAGAT
>JBBRUX010000022.1:0-64693 GCA_038247415.1 Chitinivibrionales bacterium
CGTCTGCAAACGAAGCCCCTTCGGCAGACATGCGGGTCAGAATATAATTGCACGTTCCATTTATAATAGTCTTAACAGATAGGACATCGTTGCCAATCATTGCCTCGCGAATAGTTTTAATGATAGGCATTCCACCGCCAACAGCTGCCTCAAAAAACACGGATACGCCCGCGTGCGTAGCTGCTGCAAAAATTTCCGGCCCATGCTCGGCCAGAAGCGCTTTATTTGCGGTAATCACATGTTTCTTTTTCGCAATTGCTTTAAGCACGAGGGATTTGGCAAAGGTAGTTCCGCCAACGAGCTCGATAACAATCTGAATTTCCGGATCGTTGAGGATGTCATCGGCACTCGCCGAACACACTGCATTACCAATAGGCAGTGCCGCACAACGAGCGGGAGTAAGATCTGCAACACGCGCCAGCACAAGAGGCATGCCAAGTGTTTTTGCAAAAAAATCGGATTGACGAGCAAGCAGCTTTATCACTCCACCGCCAATAGTTCCAGCACCAACCAGCCCAATAGAGATCTTGTTCATGAGACCTATTCCTTATATACCAGGTTATTCTTCGTTAAATTTGCGATCGAAAAGAGCAGCAACGGCATCAAGCGCTTCTTGAGCCTGAGGGCCTTTAGCCTGAATTTCCACAAGGGAATCTTGGGCTGCCGCAAGCATCATAACACTCATTATGCTCTTTGCATCTGCAGAAACGCCATCTTTTTTAAGCACAACGTCTGCATCAAAACTTTTTGCCGCCTGAACTATCATTGATGCTGGACGGGCATGAATACCATAGGCATTCGTTACCAAAACCTGTTTTTTAAGATTCACTTTTTAATTTCCTTATTCTTATCTTTTCTCTTGCCAAAAAGGTCAAGTTGAAGCCGCAATTTAAGTCCATCGTCGCTGACCTGTGCCAATAACGAATCAAGATCTGATATGACTTTTTTGATATCAGTATAAAGCTTCTCGTCTTTAAGAATTTTCCCTGCCGATCCCTCGCCGCGGTCTATAGATTCGAGCATTGATTTAAGTTTGGTTGCCATTGAGTCTACTTTTGCGACAAGTGCCACACCTTGAGTAGTTAGCATTGCTCCCTGTGCAGCAATGGTGTCCAAATGTGGCTGGTTACGTTTAAGAAGATCTACCGCATCGGATGAAATAGTCTCTGCATTATCTGCAATCGTATTGATTTTTGGCGAATTTTCTCGAATAAGTGCTTGCGTGACCGTCGTTATGGTATCTAATCTGCCAACAATATGAGAAAAAGTGGACACAAACTCAGAATCTCCTACAGTCCGGTCTACAATTGCAGTCACATTTTTAAGCAAAAGCTCAACCTCAGAAACCACGGTTCCAACAAGCCCCATTGCTTCTGCTATACCGGTATCAAAGTAGCCATGAATGTAAAAGGGCGGAGGTGCATTCTTTTTGTGGGGAGAAAAGACGATCCCCTTAGCCGAAAGTTGAATCCCAATCATGCGCTCGCCCATAAGACCGATATTTTGAACGGTAATGCGTGTTGAATCGGTAATTCGAATCTGCTTATCGATTTCGATCCGCACTGCCACGCTATCCTTATAGAGATTAATATCGGACACAATCCCTTTTTTTACACCATTCACCATTACAGGATCGCCCTTAGCAAGAGTGCCTATGTTAGGAAATAGGACAGTATATTGAACCAAGGTGCGGGTAACATTCACTTCCTTAAGCCACAATACACTCCCAATGAGAATAATAAGCGAGGCAAGTATCGAGCCGCCAACAACAAGATCGATGTTTGCTTTTTTCAATCAAATCCGCCTTTCATTGAGGGCGCACAGAGCGACGATACCTTGAAGGACAAAAAGACCCCTATCAAAATAATTTCTGGCTCTACCGATAAGGCTATTGGAAAAGTATTTGCTTATAAAATCTTCGTCCAGGATCAAAAAAAAGAAAGAATACAATATTTTTTCCACTCTCATTGCCCTATTAAATATTTTACATCGTAAGATTGTGTCGTTACGTATAGTATGACATTTTGTACCTCGCACCTGCAAAGGATTCCTGCATGAACAGCCCTTCTAAGACTACCCGGCATGCATTTGTTTGCACATTTCTCTTTCTCTGCGCACTTTCACCATGCATGCTTTGTGCGCAGGATCAACCAGTAGCACCACTACCAATTACGCTCGTTATAGAGACGGTACCCACTGGTGCTACCATTTATATGAACGGAAAGAGCGCCGGTATAGCACCCATAAAAACAGATACCCTTTCAGCTGGACAGCTTCAAATACTCGCCAAACTCGAAGGATTTAAAGATTTTACGCGATCGGTAAACTTTGAGCCTGGGACAAAGAAAAAACTCATAGTACGGCTCACTTCCCTGGATACTACCCCATCACCCGCCGCCCCCGTGCCAGCCGATATGCCAAAAACTGTACCCGAGGTAGCAGCCAATCCGCAACCGATACTCAAGCCGGCCCCCGTTTCGGAAACAGTCAAACACGATAGCGTTCCCACAACAGCCGCGGTGCAAACTCCGACCGTCAACGATACCGCACAGGCAAAGACAGGCTTTGTTGCATTACGACTTGAACTCATTCCTACACATGCAAAACTCTCGATAAATGGTACCAAGGTCGACTCAACACCGTATGAATCGGACTCCCTAACACCAGGTAACTTTGAAATTATTGCACAAGCATCGGGATACAAAACCTTTCAACGAATAATTACGCTCGAGGCAGGAGCTCGAAAAAAGATAACCCTGCGATTATCAACCGCACGTGCCCCCCTGAGCATAACATCCACACCCGATAGCGCGCTTGTGTATATCGATGATATTCTCAAAGGCACCACTCCTTATACAACCGACACGCTTCCTGATGGTTCCTATTTCCTGCGTGTTGAAAAGAAGGGCTATGATAAAGCCAAACAGAGCTTCATGTATACAAACACAAAACCAGATTCCATTCATCTCACTCTTGTCAATATCGCTGTTGCCGATTCTATTGCGCAGGTTAAGCATAAGAAAACACGTTTCATTCGGCAAATAGCGTGCGGGAGCGCCCTCGCTGTTTTTGGCGTAATGGGTGTCGTAACAGGAATTCAGGCCAACCAGAGCATTTACCAAGAGCAAGCGGCCTATAACGCATATAAGCTTACCGCTCAAGCACAGTCAAACTACGATGCCCGGTGGAACACCTATTCTACACAAAAAAAGAAAACAGATTCCTTAATTCGAGCAAGAAATATAAGCAGTGTTTTTGCAACTCTTGCAGCCATTGGATTAGTAATTTCCATAAAATTTTAACGCCACGCTATTTATCAAGGAGACATTCTCATGCGCCTGTATGCTTTACTTATTGTACTTTGTTCTCTTCTGTTTACCTGTGCCCAGCGTGAAAATGGGAACCGCAACAACCCTTACGATGCGAATGGTACCAATTTTACTGCCGATCAAGCCCCAACACATCTTCATGTAACCACCAAAGAAATCACCTGGCTTACATATAATTATTACGACTCTACAGGAAGCTTCGAGCTCTCTTTTTATGGGTACGATCCCAACGAACAAAAAGATACTCTTACCTATACTCTCTTAGGATCTACTTCACTCGCATCATCCAGGCTCGACACGCTGTATCATGGACGCGATACTACCTGTATTCTCAAAAACATTAGATCCGGAAACACTCTAACGTATCGTTTAATAGCAACAGATATCTCCGATAGTACCATTGACACACTTGGAACCCTGATCATTCCATCGTGCGCGCCTGTATACACAGGATCAACCAACTTTACAGCGTATAATTCCAACTCCACAATTACACTTTCGTGGCAATCAAACAGCGATGTGAAATCATACGAGGTCTACCGTTCCGATTCATTGCATGGCCCCTATAAGCGCATTCTTGTTAAGTCAAACCAAAGCGCACATTCAACCTATTTTTCTGTAATCGACTCAATCGCAGATTACCGAATGCATTACTATTTGCTCAAACTCGTCAGTAAGTGCTCGGGGATATGGTCACCCGATACGCTCTCTGGCAGAAGATACTATTCTGGACTCTATGCACCCACAAGCGTTTCGGCCTCAGATGGAAATAGCGGATATATTTCCCTCACCTGGTCTGATGCAAATTCGGGTACCACATCAACGTTTCATATCTATCGTTCGTTACGTTGCAGCGGACCTTACCAAGAGATAGCAATTGTAAACAGTAGTAGTCGTTCCTTATATTCCTATTACACCAATAGCTACTCAGATACCGTTCCGGATGCTGCAACCTATTACTATACCATTGCTGCCTTTGACGTTAATGGTAAAGGAAGCTCTCCATCAACATGTGAAAGCGGCTATTCAACAACACTTTCAGCCCCCTACAATTTCACTGTCTCTCAAGGCGCGTATGCAAATGCCATAAACCTCTCCTGGTCTACAGTAACGGGCGCCACTCAGTATCAAGTATATAAAGCAACCAGTTGTTCAGGCCCTTACCAGAAAATATCGCTCATCGCAACCACAACCTATTATGGCAGCATGACAGCGTACGACTCAGTATTTAACGATTCCACTTATTATTATCAAGTAGCTGGTGTCACCTCACGCGGAGTGGAGGGTGAATTAACAACACGCTGTGACTTCGGATATCGTGCATCGCTTACTGCCCCAACGTATATATCCGCTTCGCAAGGAACGTATGCAAATTCGATCTACCTCTATTGGGGATCGTCAACAGGAGCTTCCAAATATCTGATATATCGAGATACCGTAGCAACGGGGGCGTATTCGTATCTTGGAACTACCACCTCAACTAGCTATTACGATAGCATAAAATCTTCACGAATGTATTATTACAAAATTGCCGCAGCCAATAGCGCAGACACCTCGTTATTGTCAAGCTATTCATATGGATACAAGGCGCGTCTTTCATCGCCTTCATTCTTATCTATTTCTGAGGGCACCTACACTGACAAAATCGTGCTATCGTGGTATGCCCAAACTGGGGTAACCGGATTTATCATTTACAGAGATTCTATTTATAATGGCACTTTCCCTCGACTTGCATCACTTTCGAGTTCGGCATCAACCTATTCCGATTTCGTTAGCTCAACAAAAACGTTTTACTATAAAATCGCTGCCTATAGTTCCTCCGACACATCTCTACCCTCCGATGCTTCATATGGATATGTCTCAAGACTTTCTACACCTTCAATAGCTGCAAGTAAAGGGAGCCTTCTCGGCAAAATTACGGTCTTTTGGCAACTTGTGTCAAATGCTGCTGGCTACTACGTTTATCGCGATACTTCAAGCTTTGGACCTTTTGCGCTCTACGATTCATCAACCACCGAATATTATGTAGACAGTGTGAAATCATCAATAACCTACTATTACAAAGTTGCTGCATTTTCAAAAACACATCGCATTAGCGAGCTATCATCCATGGATTATGGCTACCAAACCAGACTTACTGCACCCTACTTGATAACTGCAAGTGATGGTGTCTCCGATACGTATATCGCTATCAATTTCGCATCGGTAATAGGAGCCTCAGGGTATGCCATTTTTAGAGATACTCTCAGCACTTTGAGTACCAACCTACGCGTGGCTACTACCTCAGCTACTGTTTTCTCGTATAACGACCCAATTTCGTCACCAAGAACCTATTATTATGCAGCGGCCGCGCTCGATGCAAATGGCAATGTCGGAACATTATCCTACACTGTTTCAGGTAGGATCTCTTCGCCTCCCTCACCATCAGGCCTCACATGCTCAAATGCGCTGTATCCTAATAAAATTATTGTAAGTTGGAATGCTATCTCTACTGCTACCGCGTATGTCATTTACAAAGATTCGTCAAATTACGGAGCATTTCGACCTATTGATACAATAACAGCATCATCATTTACCGATAACAACATCCTCTCCGACAACTTCTTTTATTACAAAGTGGCTCAACTTAATAAAACAGCATTGGGCGTGCAAAGCTCAGCTTTTCCTGGCCGTACCATGTATGCTCCGATAAACGTAAGGGTAACAGGTGACTCGGGGGCAATTACTTTAGGATACGAGCAAGCTACCTATGCAAGTGGGTATTACATTTACCGAAGCAGTTCGAGTACCGATGCTAACCCAACAAAAATTGCAACCATTACCTCTAACGCAATAACAGCCTATACAGATGCGAGTCAGAGCGATTTTACGCCGTACTTCTATTCCATTTCGGGATATAATGCCAACGGAGAAAGTTCTCGATCTAAACCCGTTTCTGCCACGAGAAAACTTGGTGCTCCCAAAAACCTTGTTATCACCTCGCAAAGCAATGCAATTTCCCTTACATGGAACGCAAGCAAAGGGGCTCAAAATTATGTGGTTTTCCGCTACCCTATAGGTTCTGTCAACAGTCAATTCGCCTATGCGACCATTGCTGATACCACCATGCTTATTGCCGCAAATTCCGATTCGATATATGCATATTATGTTCGGGCAACTAGCAATGCTGTTACCAGCAATTCTTCTAATACTGTAAATGGACAAAGGCTTACTGCCCCAACAATTCCCGTTTCAGTTTTCACCTCAGGTAACGCTGCTGAAATTGGCCTATATTGGACACCAGGATCTGGCAATCAGCCAGCCACAAGCTTTACAATCTACCGATCCGCCCAAGGACCAACGCTCGGGCTAACTAAAATTGGGACCACAACCCAAAGCGCCTACCACGATTCTAGCGCAGAGGCACTGGTAACCTACTACTATGCAGTTTCTGCAACAAATAGCATTGGTGAGAGCGCTAAATCAACAAGTGTTCGTGGCGCCATCACAGCTCCAATTGCTCCCGATAGTATTGCTTTGTCTACAGGGTACGTAAGCACGATTAAAATTTCCTGGAGAAAGCAGGTTGGTGCGAAATGGTATAAAATTTACCGGACGTTCTCCTATGGCGGAACTGCCACGCTTCTAGATTCCACACAATCAACAGTCTATTTAGATTCCAACAATGTCAAGAGTTTTACCTACTACCAGATTTCGGCAACCAATGGCCTAGAAAGTCCACGATCGGGTCTTTATGATGGCAATCTTATTACGCCCCCAACATCCCTTACGGTGAACAACACGGCACTCTATTGTACGGTATCGTGGTCTGCGGTCTCTTCTGCAAAAACGTATCGACTCTACCGCTCAACAAGCGTCACAGGAACGTTTACTTGTATTGATACCATTGTAGGAACCTATTCGGTTTCTTCTGATGACACGCTAAAATCAAGCACTCGATACTACTATAAAGTTTCAGCTGTTGGCATCGACGAAAGTTCCCTTAGCTTAGCGTCAAACGCAGGATACCTTACTGCCCCTACAACGCCTTCGTATATATATGCTTCAGATGGCGGATCTCACGATACCGTTCAAATCACCTTTACACCGTCGATTGGCGCAATCTCCTATGAGATCTGGAGAAGCGAATCGAGCGAATTCACTAAACCCGTATTGGCAGGATCCCCTACAAACCCTCTTTTTTATGATATCCCCCCTTCAGATACCATCTACTACTATCGAGTCAAAGCAACAGGGTACGCTGGTCAAAGCGTATTGTCAACTATCGATGCAGGTAATCGGGAACCCCAGGACGTTCCATCTGCGCCTCTGAGCCTAACAGCCTCAACCTTCGACCAGCTCGTAATCAAACTCGATTGGGTTGCGCCGCAAGTGTCACCAGTCAACCAGTACAAGATTTACCGCGCCACAACTCAAGCGGGCGTTTATACGATCGTCGATAGTACAACATATCCGAACTATTCAGATCCGGTTCCCTTATCATACCCGAATTCATACTGGTATCAGATTTCAGCTGTCAACAAAAATGGAGAAGGTATCAAAAGTGAGGCCGTTGAAGGATATCGGAACTAAAGGCAGGTAAAAACGCTCGCTACTTCTTGACTTTCCGTTGAATGATCGTATCTTTTTTCCAGCTGCGATCATTCACATCGGGATAATCGGTGGTATAATGCAATCCCCGACTCTCCTTACGCCGTAAAGCGCATTCCACAATAAGGCGGGCAGTTGTTACGGTATTGCGTAAATCGAGCAATGGTGCAGAAATACGCGTCCGTCTATAATAATCTTCTATCTCCTGTTCAAGCATCACAATCCGGCGCTGGGCGCGCAAAAGTCGAACGGTGCTGCGCACAATGCCAACATAATCCCACATAACTGTCTGAATTTCAAACTTGTTATGTGCCAAGAGAATCCACTCTTCGGTGTCGAGAGTTCCGCTATCATCCCACCGCGGAATAGTGCGCACCGATTGACGTTTAAGAGAGGATATTCTGGGGCCTGCATGCTCGGCTGCACGTAAAGAAAACACAAGCGCTTCTAGCAAGGAATTTGAAGCAAGTCGATTTGCTCCATGCACACCTGTATGAGACGCTTCACCACATGCATACAAGTTTTTTATAGAGGATTGCCCGCTTGTATCAACCGCTATCCCACCGCACAAATAATGCGCCGCAGGCACCACGGGAACAAGATCACGCGTAATATCGATCCCAAATTTTTTGCACTGCGCAAATATGGTAGGAAAACGTTTGCGCGTTTGTGCAGCATCCAAATGCCGTATATCAAGAAATACACACGGCTCCGCCGAGAGCTTCATTTCGCGATCGATTGCCCATGCAACAATATCTCGAGGAGCAAGCGATCCCATAGGATGATACCGCTTCATGAATTCGACGCCATGGCGATCCTTAAGCACGCCACCATACCCGCGAACTGCCTCGGAAATGAGAAAAGAGTCGGCCTTTTCGTGAAAGAGCGTTGTAGGGTGGAACTGAATAAATTCCATATTGGCAATTTTTGCGCCAGCCCGATATGCCATAGCAATCCCATCGCCGGTTGCAATTTCTGGATTTGTGGTATGAAGATATACTCTTCCTGCCCCACCGGTTGCAGTACAGGTAATGCGCGATGCTATGGCTGAAATAGCGCCCGATTCGGTATCGAGAACATATGCCCCAAAACAGGTAGGGTCTGCGTTTTTAGGCCCGCAATGATGCTGGGTAATAAGCTCTACGGCACAATGATTCTCATACATTGTAATAGCTGGGGTTGTGCGTATTTTGGCTACAAGTGCGTGTTCAATGGCCCGTCCGGTAAGATCTTGTGCATGCACAATACGATTAGCCGAGTGGCCGCCCTCTTTGCCCAAATCGAGGTTCATAAATGCCGATGATTTAGATGAACGGGTAAATGATACACCCCACTCGAGCAGTTCGGCAATACGATCTGGCCCTTCAGAACAAAGGATATTTACAACACTCTCCTGCGAAAGGCCTTTTCCTGTTGTCAATGTATCTAAAATATGGCTTTGTATAGAATCGTGCGGGTCAAGAACACATGCAATGCCGCCCTGCGCATAATTGGTATTGGAATCGGTATCGCTTTTTTTAGTGATAATTGTTACGCTGCCATATCGAGCAGCATGAAGTGCAAACGACAAGCCCGCAATGCCACTGCCAATAACAAGAAAGTCGGTGGTTCGTTTCATGGCTTACTCGTGCTTACGCGCTTTTTGGCCCAAATATCCGCCATGATGACGCAATCCATACTCTTTGCGCGTTAATTTCTTTTTTTCCATCAGCACAAGGGCTAAGGCATCGCCGATGGCAAGCATTGCAGTTGTTGAAGCTGTGGGAGTTAGGCCAAGCGAACAAGGCTCGGTAATGTCGCCCATATTAATGACTATGGTGGCTAAAGATCTGATTGTAGAATCGGGGTGCGAGGTGATTCCAATACTTGCGCTAACCCCCAAGTGATGCGCAAGAGTAAGCATTTCGATAACCTCGCGGGTTTTTCCACTTGTCGAAAAGGCAATAACGACATCACCTTGTGCAAGAACCCCAAGGTCCCCATGTTCTGCCTCGCCAGGGTGCACAAAACAAGCCGGCGTACCCGTTGACGAAAGTGTACCCGCAACTTTGCGCGCAATATGCCCTGCTTTGCCCATACCCGTGGTAACAATTTTACCTTTGCAGGTATAGAGAAGCTTAACAGCAGCCTCGAACTGGCTATCCAGCGGAATGGCCAAAAGCGCTTCGGCTTCGGCACGAATGATCTGACGTGCACGAGCAAGGACTGCGCTTATGGGCTTGGTTTTTTTTGTGCTATTCATACACAAGAAAATAAATAAGCGAAATTAAATCACCTATTAAAAATGGATTTTAGGCACGAGCACTCTTTAGCGAGGAATACACGGGAATGCCCCTGCATTCTTAAACGGCGGATTCTACCGTGACTATTTTCTTTTTTTCAGATCCCATAAGAAGTAGTACCATCCCCGCTAAAAGATACACATCGGCCAGATTAAATAAAAAAGGCCAATCTGCAATAGTAAAGCAGTGAATATGGATAAAATCTACAACAAATCCATGCCGTAGCGTATCGAGGCTGTTTCCCAATGCCCCGGCAAAGATACTAGCCAACGCGCAGAGAAGCATGGTTGATCGTTTACGTAACGCAAAAACAAAAAAAGGAATGCTAACGACAATGCAGATTCTAAAGATCTTTAAAAGTGTATCTATAAAAGATTCGTGCCCATCGTTAAGAATCCCAAATACCATTCCCCTATTTTCTGTATAGGCCACATCAAGAAAGCCTGGCACAACAACGCGAGGCACGACCCCACGCAATTGGGATTGCGCAACACGTTTGGAAATCATATCGCTAGCAAAACCAACAATCACAATACCAAAAATCAGGCACCACCGTGCTATTACGTGAAAAGTAGTTCGATTTTGTGTGGTCATTGCTATCCCCCATATAATAAATAAAGATGCGGATTATAGGCAGAAACATTCTTGCATTATGAAGTTGAAAACATGTTAGGTGTTGGGCACGCGCACTATTAAAATGCTTTTCTCAAAGTTCAGAAGTATTATAATTTATCATTTTTTATTTTCATCACTTTCCAATGTCCGCTTTTTGCAGAACCGGATCTTGTTAAATATCCATCACGCTTAAGAATATGAATATTCTTTTCAATTGCTGTTGTGCTTAGCCCTATTCTTTTTGCCAATGCAGTTGCGGATTATAGGGAATGGAGGGATGCTTTTTGGGAAGTCGGGAAACAGGAATTTCTTCAGGCAGTTTTCCGGAGTTCCAGAAAACAATCTTGTCTTCGTAAACGCTTATCTGTATCGGAACGCCATCCCAATGGAGGCCATATCTTCTCATAAGAAACGCATCAAGTGTGCGGCCTAAATAAAAAGCCCCCTACAAATGATATGCAGAAGGCTTTATTTTGGTACGCCCAGCAGGAATCGAACCTGCGACCTACTGCTTAGAAGGCAGTAGCTCTATCCAACTGAGCTATGGGCGTATAGTCGCCACTAGTATGTAAAAAATCGGGGTAGAGGGATTTGAACCCCCGGCACCTTGGTCCCAAACCAAGTGCGCTACCAGACTGCGCTATACCCCGAATTTGTGTCGACAGAAGAATTAAAAAGCTTATCAAAAATACTTGCGGGTTGAACAGGAATCAAGGCTTCTCTTGATTATCGTATTTACCAGCTTTAATAAATTCCCATTCTTTGGCTATAGCATCATCATCGTGATGAAATGACGACACATAACAGGCATGCTTTTTTGCCAAATCGGTGCCATTCTGCATTGCGCAGGATAAGCCAGCAGCCTCGAGCATGGGCAAATCGTTATCTGCGTCTCCAAAGGCGACGACATTACTCATTGATATATTATAAGAATTGGCCAAAGCCGTTAAACCGATCCCTTTATTTGCTGCTGGATTCATAAATTCGAGGTAGTAATCCCACGTGCGAACAATATACACCGAATCGCCCCACAAATCCCTAAAGAACGCTTCTTCGGCATCAATTGTTTTAGGATCGGCTACACAGAGCATTTTATGA
Source organism: Chitinivibrionales bacterium (assembly GCA_038247415.1). Classification (GTDB taxonomy): domain Bacteria; phylum Fibrobacterota; class Chitinivibrionia; order Chitinivibrionales; family WJKA01; genus JBBRUX01. Next base: position 11,915 of record JBBRUX010000022.1, read on the forward strand.
GGGGCGGTGGCAGCTATAGTGTCCAGTGATTCTACAAAATGACACTGAGTATGCGTTTGAGCAAAGTAGAGGTCGGTCCACTCCCGCACGCAGTCGTTGGTTTGTGCATAGAGTTTGCCTTCACAATAATAATTAAGGGCTATAGGCCGATTTTTTACATGATCAATAAGATATCGTGCATACTTTTTGTCAAGAAGCGAAGAATACAGCAGCGGTGACCCATCAGAAGCTCGCCCAAAAACAGCCGCACCATTGAGGGTAAGAAGTGCTGGCTCAAAACCATACGCTTTGGCATATTGCGAAACACTTGAACCAAGTCGTCCCGAAGCAAGCGCAACAATTGCCCCCATCGATTCCATTTCTCGTAATGCGGCAGCATTGGCAGTCGAAAGCGATTTATCATGACGCAAAAGCGTACCGTCAAGGTCGAAGGCAAATAATTTATAGCGCATGTATGAAGCTAACAAAGAGAATTATGAAAAAAATAAAATTTAAAATACATTGAGGTACATTACGGGGATTTTTCGGGCTGTTTGAAATGAACAAACGCAGCATCTTTCATTGCATTATTAAACTCTTCTATTTCAGACTTTGCAGTCATATTAACCTGTTCCATCTTTGCGGCATCGATTGTGATAACACTGCCCGTATCATCATTTGGAACCGAAGTATATTGCTGAGCAAGAAGACGCAATTTATCGTTAGTTTCCCGCAAGCGTTGTACTAATATGCGAATCATATTGACCATCCAAGGCGGTATTCGCTGAAGCTGATTCTCAAAGGTTTTTTTTGTGATAATGGTGCATTCGGTAGCTTCTAAGGCCTGTACATTTGCAGACCGTTTACTATCATCAATAATTGCCATTTCACCAAACATGGCCTTAGGACCAAGAATCGTAAGCTCTATTTCCTGTGCGGCGGAACCTGTTCCCGCAATTTTAAAAACCCTCACTCTTCCGCTATTGACAATGTACATTCCATCGCCTTCACAGTTTTCGGTAAAGATCATTTCGCCAGGCTTAAATGTCCTTGTTTTTGTCGCATAATACCGCATGAAATTTCTGCCCCCACAGATCAGGTCTTCCTTAAGCCGAAGTGCTCTAAGAGTATATCATTGCGCAAGAATTGTATGCCATCAAAAAAAGTAGGGTTATTTATTCTCATAAGAACTTGCTTCTGCCATGCGTGAAAAAATGCCCTGTGCCTTTACCAGATGGTCAAAGGTGCCCTCCTCAACAATCCGACCCTCGTCAAATACATAAATACGATCGACACTTTTTATGGTAGAGAGACGATGGGCAATAATAATTAATGTTTTACCTTCGATATTGCGCAGTAACGTTTCGAACAGCGTATGCTCTGTCAGAACATCCAGTGCTGATGATGGTTCATCGAGTATAAGGATTTTAAAATCGCGCAAGAAAACGCGTGCCATGCCAATACGTTGACGTTGCCCACCAGAAAGCTGCAAGCCCCGCTCCCCTGCCATAGTTTCGAGGCCATTGGGAAGGCTTACCAGAAAATCGTAGATTTCTGCTTTTTTGCATGCTTCTATAATCTGCTCATCGGTAGCATTGCGATTTGCAAACCTTAAATTATCAAGTATGGAAGTGTTAAAAAGAAAGGTTTCCTGATTCATAATTGCAATCTGCTCACGCAAGGTTCGCAAGCGCATCGAGCGGATCTCAAGATTTCCAAAAAGCACCTCCCCCTCATTTGCAGGGTACAAACCGAGCAACAAGTTGACAACTGTAGATTTCCCCGAACCCGATCTCCCCACAAATGCCACCTTCTCGCCCTTTTTTATAGAAAGGGAAATGTCACGAAGCTGCCTCTGTTCGCCCCGAGATTCATAGCTGAAGTTCACATTCTTTATTGCAATATTTCCATCTATCGTAAACGAAGTAACCGCCGGCTTCTGGTTTTCGATCTCATTGTTATCGAGTACTCCAAGAATCGCGGTAACCGATGGTGATGCCTGGACAATCTGATCAAATGATGCAAAGAGTACTCCTATCTGCCCCAGCGTATGAGATACTAATGCAATAAAAGCAACTGCCGATCCTACAGTCATGGTATTGGTATGAATCATAAAGAACCCTACAGCAATCCATAGAAGTATTGGTGTAAATTCACCTATAAATTGCACCGTCATTCCAAATGTTCGCATGACAACAGAGTAGCGGATATCGATATCGCGGGTATTTTGAGCATCAACAATAACCGAACGGCTCTGATTTTCTTCTACTGCAAACATGCGGATATGTCGGATACCGGCCATGAAATCGATTATCGACGCACTCAGTCGTTCGTTGGTATTGCGCAGCAAATATGAATTAGATACCATTTTGGCCCTAAAGATACGCTGCAAAATCGGAACAACGGGGACGTATATCAAGGCTATGAGCGCTAACTTGGAATTTATCGAAAAGAGTAAGGGTATCGACATGCATATTCCAAAAACGGCTTGGAGCAGTACAACAAACATCCAGTCGTAGAATTGCTGAACCTTATCCATGTCCATGAGTAATTTGGCTGAGGTGCTACCGGTTCCCCGCTTATCGAAGTAAGAAATTGAAAGCACCTGCAATTTTTTAATAATTGCTTCGCGTATATTAGTAATAAGATGGCGGATTAAAAAAATACGGTTTTTGGCAGCCAGCACCGTAAAAAGCGCATGCACCGAAAAAAGCCCAGCCCACCCAAGCCCAAACGCAAGGAGATACTGTTCTTTTTTTAAGGGAAAGATGTCGTTGATAAGAAATTTTAAAGAATAAGAAAGGCCCTGATACGTTGCCATTTGAAAAGCGCAACAGATAAACATGCTGATATAAACCCATTTATACGATTTCGTATATCGCAATAAGGCAAGTAATTCTTTGACACGCAATCTCGGGCGTTTCCCTTTTTCAGAAGCATCCGTAGAAGTAGAGGCCTGGGGCGTTGCTTCTTTCATTCGACGTGGCATACAAACCCTTTCAAATATGTTCCTTCGGGAAATGCAGTTCCAACCGGATGATCTGCGCTTGCAAAAAGCCGCTCTACAATTCGTACTGTTTTTCCAGAATCAAGAGCTGCATCAGCAACAATTTTCTGAAACAATTCGGTAACCATGAGGCCTGAGCATGAAAATGTTACGAGCATTCCTCCTGCGCGAATCAATTTAAATGCTAACAAATTGATATCTTTGTACCCGCGACATGCTCCTTCGAGCTGCACGCGTGACTCTGCAAACTTTGGAGGATCTAGTATTATGCAATCGAAACTTTTTGCTTCGTTACGAAAATTGCGCAAAACTTTAAATACATCTCCACACAAAAATTCTGCGCGCGAATCGGATACGCCGTTACGCTCGTAGAGTAGTTTTGCAAGTGTCAAGGCATCTTCCGAAGCATCAAGATTTACAACACGCGTAGCCCCACCCACAAGTGCCGCAAGTCCGAATCCACCTGTATACGAAAAGCAATTAAGCACTTCCTTCCCCTCACACAAAGTGCCGACCCGTTTTCTATTCTCTTTCTGATCCAGATACATGCCCGTTTTATGACCCTTTACAACATCCACAAGATACACTAATTCCCCTTCGTTAACATCAATAACCGTTGGCGGGGATTCTCCATACAGCACGCCACATCGAGGTTGCAGGCCTTCTTTGAGGCGCACATCCGCATCAGACCGTTCGTATATTCCCGTGGGGGAAAATTTCTCAACCAAATTTGCAATAATAGTATCTTTGAAATATTCCACGCCGGCAGCCAAAAATTGACATACCAAAAACTGGCCATACACATCAACAATCAATCCGGGCAATCCATCCGATTCCCCATTGATAAGGCGATAGGCAGAATCGGTTACGGCATGTACGGTGCTTCGATACTCGTGTGCCTTGGCAATGCGTGCTGCAAAAAAATCGTTACCAACGTCTACCTTAGGATCAAACGTCCAGGTACGAATGCGTATTTGGCTTTGCGGAGAATACGCACCTTTACACAGCCACGTTCCCGATTGCGCAAAAACATCAAGCGTAGCCCCCAGGGGGATATCCTCTGAAATGCGATCTATCGCACCACTAAAAATCCAGGGATGTTTACGCAAAACCGATGACTCTTTATCTTTTTTTAGCACGCACGAGTGCATGACATTGTTCATGAAGACCTAAATTCTAAGGGTTATAATACATTGTATGAAGTATTTGTTCGGCAGTATGGAGACTCCCGTGCCCAATTCCTGGGCAAGAAGACTTTTCTCTGTTCCACATATTCTCATTGCGCACAAGCGAAGACCAAAATGGATAGGTTTTGCATTGCAGTGGACGAAGCGCATAAATCTGGCATTGTTTATCCTGCAAAAAAATGCAGTCCCCGTTCTCAAGCTCTTTAATGCAAAGATCTCCACCCACAATACTGCAATAGCGCTCCAGAAAAACCGGTACCGAAAGCGTAAGGTCTTTTGCGATGAGATATGCATCTTCTTGGGTAATGCGAACCATTCCGGGTTCACCGCTACAGCATGCACCACACCCACTGCAAGTAAAATGAAGACCCTCTTTAAAAAAAACACTTGAAAAAGCTGGAGGAAATTGGCTGGATTGCATAAGTTTGATCTAGGACGATAACAGGAAGTCTTTTATAAAAAATACTTCCTGGCGAAAGATCTATGAACAATATGCCGCTAAACTACCGAAAACATTGAAACTATGAGCCCGAAGAGACGGACTCATAGCGTTAAATCCCAAGTTTTTCTTTAAGCGCTTCTGGAGTAAACGGTTTCACGAGATAATTATTAGCTCCAGCTTTTAGCGCTTCTATAACTTTGGTCTTTTCGGATTCCGAAGTGCACATCACAATCTTGACAGCTGCATAAGCAGCATTTTCTCTTACTTTTTTAAGAAAAGTAAAGCCATCCATAACCGGCATGTTCCAGTCGAGCATGATATAATCCAGTGGCATATTGGCAGTAAGCATCGAATATGCTTCCTCACCATTGCCCGCTTCGATAATATCCGTGATGCCAAGGTTATTCAATTGCGTTCTCTGAATTCGACGCATGGTCGCAGAATCATCAACAAGCAGCAATTTCATACTTTCCTCCGTGCACTATAATCGAGATTTAAATATTTCTGAATTAATTTGTTTTAAGAGCCACTTCCATCGAAAAATCACCAAATGAGCAATTAAACGGCACCACAAGTGTAGGCACGCCTTTTTGCCCGGCAATCACATGATCTTTACCAATGATAACCTGCGGCAAAGAAATAAGCAAATTGAAATTTTGAAGATGCTGTTTTGCATTGCCCGCTATGATGTTTGCAATTTCGCCAATACCGTCGGTGAGTTCGCTGCCAACAATTTTAATTTCGGAACCTAAGAGCGCAGATACAACCCGCAAGGCCATAATGCGTGGAAAACTTATTGCTATAGACCCTTGCGCATCCCCAGAAAGACCAATGATACCCGACACATCGTATGATGGTCCTGGCTCTTGTTTGGCATGCGGCCTCCCTGGTGCCACATCGGTATTGAGCATGGTCTTAAAGGTTGTAATCGTAGCTATAATAAACGGATTTACATACTGAACATCCATGATCCCCCCTCAAACAAAAGTTCATTATTGACAAAATGATTTAACTTGATTTTTTTATTGTACAATGCTTGTTTCATATTTGCACTACTTTTTTATCAGACTGCTTGTAAGAAATACTAGTACCGTTGAGCAGCCAAAAGCATGTGCTCGGCAATAACGCCCAGGGGCAATACTTTTTCTGCAGCATTCGCTTTTACCGCTTCGCCGGGCATACCCCATACGACACTTGTTGCCTCATCTTGAGCAATAGTACAAGCGCCTGCATCCCGCATAGCTTTAAGCCCTAAAGCCCCATCCGATCCCATTCCCGTAAGGATAACGCCAACAGCATTGCGCCCAGCAAACTGAGCTGCCGAATTAAATAATATTTCAACACTTGGGCGTTGATGAAAAACTTTTGGCCCGTCTTTTATTTCTACGCAGTATTTTGCACCATTACGGCGAATTAGCATGTGGAAATTTCCGGGAGCAATTAAAACTGTTCCCGGCACAATTACATCGCCGTTTACAGCTTCACGAACATTCACCTCACAAATACTATCTAAACGCTTGGCAAACTGTTCGGTAAACTTTGCTGGCATATGTTGCACAATTGCAATTCCAGGACTATTGGCAGGCAGTCTTTGCAAAACGGTTTCAATTGCAACGGTTCCCCCTGTTGACGCCCCCAGAGCAATGATTTTTTCTGTTGTTTTTGTAAGCGATAGATGTGTTTTTGAATTGGCTGCAATTGTTTGCGATATTCTTTTCATTTTATCGAAATTAACAAGTGAGGCTGCACGCACTTGCTCAATCAGAATAGTCGCAACATCCCCCACGGTATACGCGGCACCTGGTTTTGCTATTACATCAATTGCTCCTGCGGCAATAGCTTCAAGTGCCATTTCGCTGCATTTCGTGGTTAACGAACTTACAATAATAGTAGGAATGGGATAATGCTGCATAATGGTACGTAAAAACGTAAGCCCATCCATGCGGGGCATTTCGATATCGAGGGTCATTACATCGGGGTGAAACTGGAGTATTTTATCGCGGGCAACAAACGGGTCCGATGCAGTGGCAACAACGGTAATATCGGGTACGCGAGAAAGTTCCCGCGAGAGAACTTGCCGTACCACCGCAGAATCATCTACAACAAGCACCTTGATCATACAGGCGTAGAACTATAAAAAGTAAACAGTACAGGATTTTCTTCGGCGCTTAACCAAATGCCCGATGCATCGGACATATCGGCTTTAAGATGATCTATCGAAAGTTGTGTTGGCAATCCAAGATCAAATACCGGTGACTCTCCGTATAATTCGGTAATAAGATTTCCCACAACCATATTAAGGATCTCTTTAAGCGCGTCCATGCCTTTTTCTTTTGCATGCTCTGCATCGGGATCTATCCCCAGCATATTGGATGCAGCGTATACCGCAAATCCATCACTGGCCCACATATGGAGGTGTCCGCTCGGATTTCCCTTAAAATCAAGCCGCACACCATCTGCTTTCCAGGAATCTACGTGCGGTCGATCTTCTGGAGAGAGCTCATCTGTAAAGATAAAGGCAGCCTCCTCCAAAATTCTTCCGATGACAGATTTTGCAGCGTCTTCAATGGTTTCAAACTTCATCCCAAGCCCCCAGTGTTTGGAGTATGATATCGCGAATACTTTCTGGTGTAAAGGGTTTTCGTAGATATCCTTTAACGCCTTTTTTGCGCAATTCTTCTATACGGGTTGCGCTTCCTTCTGTAGAAACTACAACCACGGGAATATCTTTATATTCTGGATTTTTAATCATTGCATCAACCAGCGATATTCCATCCATTTCGGGCATATTAATATCTGTAAATACAATGTCTACCCAGGAGTCTGCAAGCTTTTCCAGAGCATCACGCCCATTAATGGCTTCTATAACGCTTTCGATAGGAAGCCTCGTCATTGCAAGCGTGCGCTGCAAAACAGCTCGAATAGTTTCCGAATCATCAACCACCAAAATCGTGTACGCCATACATTACTCCTGGGTTACGCGTAAGCGTCGAGCACGTCCTTAAAACGTACTGCTGTTTGCGCGCATAATTTCTCAAAGGATTCTTTTGATATGCCAAGCCGGGTAGAAATACCATCATCAATAAATATATTCATACCTTCATTGCCAATTCCGACTCCTATACATCGAGCAACTATATTTGATATCTTTACACAATCGGTAACAAGGGAATCAGATGCATTTACAGTATGGTGATCACGAATGGCAACCACAAGAGCTTCGGGAAGCTGCCACATAGAAGCTATCGCCGCGCCAACATCCGCATGCGAAAAACCAAGAATTTCTTTTTCAGCAGCATCGCAGGTTACTGCCCCATCCTGTGCGTAGACATTTTTCCAAACTTCTTCCATGACATCGGGATCGGCATACCGGGCAAGCAAAAGCTTTCCAAAATCGTGCAAGAGCGCAGCAGTAAATGCCAAAGGCGGAACAGCACATTTTACATGAGACCCCAGCAATTGAGCCGCAAGCGCTGCAGCTACAGAATGTTCCCATAGTTCGTTTTCTTCATAGCCGTATGTTTGCAGCGGAAGCTTCATATATTTCGACGTTACTTTTCCTGCAATGCGCGCCAAAATTCTTCCTCCGCCAAGTCGGATAACCGCTTCCCGCACTGTGGATACCGTTGTTCTGGAACCAGAGAAAACCGAATTTGCAAATTGCAATACTAATGCTGTGAGCGCCTGATCAAAAGCAATAACTTCTGCGATAGTATCAATAGTAGAATTTGGCGAACCTAAAACCTCAGCAAGTTTAACAGCGCTTCTGGGCATTGGTTCTATATCGTTGACACAGTCGACAAGGGCAACAAGTGAAATCATAGTTCTATCCTTTGTCCATGGCTAACAAACCACGAGGTGCCTTCACCAACTTCTAAATACAGTGTTCGAGGAATATGACCCTCAATGTGTTCGGCAGCTATAAGAAGATTATTTTTCCAAAAGAGTTTACGCGCAATAACAATATTTCTTTTGCCAATATCAAAAAAATCTTTTTCTTTTTGCTCGAAAACCTGCGCCCCCCCGGCCATTGCAATACGCATATTTTCTTTAGAAGCTCCAAGCTTATAAGCTTCCTGAAAAAATGCAGGAATACCAGTATCACCAAACATATACGGATTTTTTTGAGCACGCTCGTCGTCTACTTTAGAAAGCGGGAGCATATAATGCAGAATCCCGCCAACATGATGGATTGGATCGTGGATAGAAATACCAATGCATGACCCAAGAGCGTGCGTTACAATCTGATCTCCCGGAGTGTTCGATAGCTTCATATCAGAAACGCCAACAGTATGTCTCATGATGGTATCACAGCCTCATTCGTCGTGAGTCGCATGAACAAGCCCCAGTGTCTTTTCTAATGCGACCTGACGTGCAAAAGTCGAAAGTTGATTTATAATAGCCGCAGCCCGATGTGTTGCCGATAAAATATTATCTATCCTTTTTGACAATATAACATCGATGGGTTCGCCATTGCTTTCTAAATTAGTATCTTTAATAATATCACCATAGCCCATTATAGCTCCAAGAGCATTATTAAGATCGTGCGCAATACCCTTCGACAAAATCGCAAGGGCTTGCGGCACAAACTCCTGCTCACGAGCTTCATCGAAAAAAGATTTACTATTTTCTTGCATACTAGTTATTCCTATTATATATAGCTATACCGCTGACTATTAGTTACATTACCGCATAAACACTGCTATGGTTTGATATATACCGACGGCAACACCGACTTGAAGCCACTTAAAATTCCTGTTAAGCTTTCTGCATGCCCTACAAATAAATATCCCGATGGCTTTAACAGCCTAAAACACTCCTGCAAAAGCCGTTTACGAACTGTATTATCGAAATAAATCATGACATTCCTGCAAAAAATAGCGTCAAAAGGACCACTCATTGCAAATGGTATTTCCGATAGATTCAAACGCGTAAATTTGAGTAACCCCCGCAGCGAATCTTTTGCGCTCACCATTGTCTTTGCACCACTATGCGTCTCCGTAAAATATCGTTTCCGTAATTCAGCAGGAATAGATTCTGCTTTTTCGCAGGTATAAATACCTTCCCTACATTTAGCCAATACTCGTGTTGAAATATCGGTGGCTAAAATTTTAGCATCGAATTGGCTATCGCTTAATTTTTCTGCTACCGTCATTGCTAGCGTATAGGGCTCTTCTCCACTGCTTGCAGCTGCACACCAGATGCGGAAACGTTTTTGCCCCGTCGATTTCCACTCGTCAAGAAGCTTGGATAATATTTGAAAGTGTTGTTCTTCGCGAAAAAAGCTTGTCACATTTGTTGAAATAATATCCAGCAAATTGACTATCTCATCTTCTCCGCCTTCATGCAAGACAAAATTAAGATACGCTTGTTCGTCGGTCATAGAAAGCTCTCTCATCCGTTTTGCCACGCGCGATGCAACAAGAGCTTCCTTAGATTCACTTATGGTAATACCGCTTTTCTGATACACCAGATCCCGAAAAGTATCAAAAACTTTTTTTTCCATACTAGAGTAACCTATTTCTTATTGTGACAATACGATGGCGAACAAGCACCCTAAATAAATCTACCATTGCAACAGGCTTAGACACATAATCGGTAAATCCTGCTTTTAAAAATTTTTCTGCATCTCCCGACAAGGCATGTGCAGTGAGTACAACAATAGGAATGTTTTTATTAATCTTTCTAATTTCAACAAGCGCTTCTAAACCATTCATTCTGGGCATTTGACAATCCATAAAAACAAAATCGAATTGCTGTTCCGAGATCATTTTTATCGCATTAATGCCATCTGTGGCAACTTCACTAATAATCTGAGCCTTATGCAGCATTGTGGTCATTAAAATTTGACTCAATTCGTCATCTTCTACAATTAAAATGCGCATCCCCACAAATTCCAATGGAATAGATTTACATTCTGCCACAGCGTTGCCACGAGGCCCCGTTTGAGAAACTGCTCTTGCAAAACGAAGGGTAACCGTAAATTCGGTTCCAATCCCAACTTCCGATTGAATGGTAATATCTCCGTGCATGAGTTGTGCTAGATTGCGTGAGATTGCCAAACCAAGACCTGTTCCCCCATATTTACGCGTTGCAGAAGAATCCACTTGAGAAAAAAGTTTAAATAATTTTTCATGGTGCTCTATGGGAATGCCAATACCGGTATCTCGAACAACAAGTGTTACCTCAAAACCATCTGCATCGGCGGCCACTTTCTCGATAATTAAAGACACCGATCCTGCAGATGTAAATTTTACCGCATTACTTAAAAGATTCATAAGGATCTGCCGAACCTTGCCTGCATCACCATGCATAAGCGCTGGAACATCAGAGAGCATCGAGTATGACAATCTGATATTTTTTTTAAGTGCACTAGGAGATAATGTTTTTGTAGTTTCAACAACCAGATTTGTCAAACTAAAATCGGATGTCTCAAAGCTCATTTTTCCAGCTTCGATTTTAGACAAATCTAAAATGTCATTAATAATAGACAATAAAGAATTCCCAGATTTAATAATACATTCGGCAAAATCGCGCTGAATTTCGTCGAGATCGGTATCGCCTAAAAGATCGGCAAAACCTATGATACCATTCATGGGAGTTCTAATTTCATGGCTCATATTGGCAAGAAATTGCGACTTGGCAATGTTTGCTTCTTCTGCAGCGAGTCTGGCCATTTCAAGTTCGGCGCTCATTGTTTTTTCAGACAGGAGCGAATCAATCATTGCTTTGCTCATTGCTTCTGCTTCTTCTTTTGCCTCTTGCAAAGAAATTTCATCGAATTTTCGGGTTGTAATATCTTTAAGCACGTGAACAGAACCAATAATTTCGCCCGTTTCATTTTTTCTCGGGGTTACTGTTACTTCAAAGTAATGCCCTGTTGTACTATCATGGAGCTCCCGAACTACGAGATTGCCTGTGGCCATTGATTCCCGATGTGGACAGTTCGCAATAGGATCGTGAGTGCCATGTTGAATACAATAGCAAAAAGAACCACACGCTGCCTGATACGAAATCCCTTTATGATGCAGATATGCATCGTTAGCATCCAGAATAGTATTGTTAGGATCTAATATAATGATCTCCTCCTGGATCGCATTGAATGCAGATCTCCATGCCTCACAAACGCCTAATTCCTCTGTTGTTATAGTCATAATTGTAGCATCCATATCTTAGAGTAACATTCGTCCCGACAAAAAAGAAACTTCGGTTCTAAGATCTTTTCTGAGTATTGTAAGTTCTCGGTTTTTTTTAAGCCTATAAGCCACCTTGCACATCAAACTAACTTGATTGTTGCATACAGTTGCGTTTACATATACTTTTGCACTTTTCATTGACACTCTCCAGTACACTACCATCGGCACTAAGAATAAAAGCACGATCTCCGGTTTGGAGATCGTGCTAGCAGTCGGCTTAGAAATCTTTGAGAACAGCCTCATCCATAGGGATAAGGTTATTCGCATTAACAGTTTCTAGCTTTTTCTTAGCCATACCATTACCATTTGTGCTCTTCTTATGCACTGCAACTTTAGAGTCTGCGTGCGTTTGATGAACAGCTCCCGCAGAAGGCCGTGCGCTTCTGTTTTGAGTGGCTTGCGAAAGCGCAAATTGCCCAACCATTGCAGAGAGTTCTTCCGCTTGTCCAGAAAGCTCTTCTGCGGCGCTTGCAGATTCTTCTGAATTGGCTGCATTGGACTGAGTAACCTTATCCATTTGAGCAACCGCACTATTTACCTGATCGATACCTTGCGATTGTTCCTGGCTTGCCGCTGCAATCTCGGCAATAAGGTCGTTAACCTTTTTCGCACTTGTTGCAATTGCAGTAAACGACATGCTTACCTCTCCAGCAATCTTGACACCGCCTTCTGCATTTTTTACCGATTCACTAATCATATCGGCGGTATTTTTTGCAGCTTGGGCAGAGCGTTGTGCCAAATTACGCACTTCTTCTGCAACCACTGCAAATCCTCTTCCTGCTTCTCCAGCGCGAGCAGCCTCTACCGCTGCATTAAGCGCAAGAAGGTTTGTCTGCATGGCAATTTCGTCGATAGTTTTAACAATCTTGGCAGTCTGATCGGAAGACTCCTTGATCTTGTTAATAGAATCAGACATACGGCTCATTGCCTCAGTGCCAACCTTCGCATTTGTATCGGCTTCCGCAGAGAGCGTCTTGGCCTGATTGGCATTTTCTGCATTCTGTTTTGTCATTGAGGCCATTTCCTCAAGGCTGCTTGATACTTCCTCAAGGCTCGAAGCCTGCTCATTGGCACCTTGAGCCAACGATTGACTACCAGAAGATATCTGCTGCGAAGCAGACGAAACCTGTCCGGTTGCTTCGGCAACTTGAGAGAGTGCCATGTCTAAATTATCTACGGCAGAATTAAGGGAGTTTTTGATTTTGGCAAGATCGCCTTTATAATCTCCCATAACGCGTGCAGTCATGTCGCGCGCTGCAACCTTATCCAGTACTTGCGCAGCTTCGTTGATTGGAACAAGAACATTGTCCAAGGTGTCGTTGACGCCCTTGACCAACTGGTTCCAGCCACCCAAAAAGAGTGCTGCATTGGCACGAGTTTCCAACTGACCATTAAGCGCAGCTTGAACAAGCTTATTGGTTTCTGTAAGCAATTCACTCATCATCTTGACAACCGCATTTAGGTTGTTTTTAATAATGTTGTATTGCCCTTTATAAACAGTTGTGATCTCAGATGGAATAACACCTTTGGAAACTTTTTCAACATAATCGGCTGTAACCATTAGAGGATCAACGATATTCGTTATGGTATCGTTGACACCGCTCACTAACTGATTCCATCCGCCAAGGAACAGAGATGCATTAGCACGTTTATCGAGTTCTCCATCGGCTGCAGCTTTAATGATTATGTCGGTTTCTTTAAGCAGATCGCTCATCATTTTAACAACCGAATTGAGGTTTCCTTTTATGATATTAAAATCTCCATTATAGTTGTCGGTGATAATAGGAGGAATAACACCCTTGCTAATATCATCAACATATTTAGCTGTCACATTCAAGGGTCCAATAACACTATCGAGGCAATCGTTGACTCCCTTGACAATCTTACCAAAATCGCCGCCATGCTTGCTTGCATCGGCACGGGTTGCAAGCTTGCCTTCAACTGCAGCAACCGAGAGCATATTTGCATCGGCAACGAGTGCATTAACAGAATCGATACAGACATTAAGATTATTCTTGATTTCATTGAAATCACCATTGTATTTATCGGTGATTTTTGCGGGGATATCACCTTTACTAATACGGTCTACATATTCTGCAGCAACGTTCAAGGGCCCAATAACACTATCGAGGCAATCGTTGACTCCTTGCACGATTTCTTTATATCCGCCTTTAAATTTATCGGCTTGGCCGCGTGTTGCAAGTTTTCCGTCGATTGCAGCTTTAGAAAGCATGCCGGCTTCGGCCATAAGACCCTTGAGAGATTCGATCGTATTGATAATAGCTGGAGTAATTTCGTCTTGCGCATCTTTTGGTTTAAGAGTAGATGAAACATCTCCTCCGCCAATTTTAACTACGGTTGCAACAACGTTCTTTTGGAGATCTTCGGCGAATTCATCCATAGCAGTGGCGAGTTGACCAATTTCATCTTTCCGGTTCATTTTTAGACGTGTACCCAAATGTCCTTTTGCCATTTCTAGCATCATGGTAACACCTTGAGATAACGGCTTGGTAATCGAAACTGCCAGTGAAATTCCAAGAATTATGGCGATAAGAACCCCAACAATAAGTGTTATAACCATGATGGTCATTGTTGCATTTGCCTTTACAGTGTTTTCTTCGCTGAGTTTTTTTGCTATGCCAAGCTTTTGCTCAACAATCTTATCAATTAAATTTTGTACTAATTGATTTACTTTTTGTGCATCGCCATCAAGAATCGCATAGGCTTCAACATCTTTTTGGGATTTTGCTAGGACTACTACCTGATCTAAAAATCCCTTATACTCATTAAAAGCAAGTTCAAATTGTTTATACACATCTTTTCCAGCATCGGTAATCAATGTTTTTTCATATTGGGCTGCGGCAATATTCAATGAATCGCCGAGAACCTTAATACGCTGAGCATATTGCTCAACCTTTTCGGGAGTAGTCGCACGAATAATATCACGACTATTTACCCGCAAACGTTGAAAATTATTTCCCATCGTAATAACATATTCAAATGGCACCGTTGCTTTTTCATACAGCATCGTATCCCGCACATCTGCCGACTTCATATTCGTAACACCGAATATTCCGATTGCTGCAGCAATCATTGCCACAATCAAAAATCCCCCAATGAGTTTTACACCAATCTTAATGTTATTCATAACCCCATTCTCCTTGTTAAATAAATTTTACAAACCCCATTAAAACCATCCAAACAAATAAATAAACTCAACCTTCATAAAAAAACTCACCCACTATCAACATTCCCACTCAATTTCATTGTTCCCATCATAAATCCTCCTTGATTAAAAAAAAACTTTAAATGTTAAGCAACCTTCAATTGAGGTCAATCTTTTTTTCTAAAAACAGACATGCTCCCCGTTGCCTTCTCAAAAATTTGATTACATTCCTCTGGCATTTTTTGAGTATGTTCAACAGCCAAAATCCCATTCTCTGCCAAGGCATTGCTAAACATATGCAATACTTCTACTCGCTTTTCCTCTGGAAAATGCAGCAAAACATTTTTGCATACAATAAGAGAATATCCAGTTCCTGGCGCTTTCAAGTGCAGAAGGTCGTGCTTTTGAAAACGAACCCTCTCGCGCAAAAGCTCATCGATCTGAAAATTTTTGCCATCATCGCATTTTTTAAAGTATTTATCCAAATACTCTGGCGGAATGCGAGAGACAAGATCCACGGGATATTTACCTTCGCGTATCGTTTGCCCAAAATCGCCGCCTTCATCGATGTCGGTAGCATCTACAATTAGATTTTTAAACGAGAATCGACCCATTTTTTCTGCAAGCAAAATTAATATCGTGTAAAGCTCTGGCCCCATGGCACAACCTGCATCCCAAATGCGTGCACGACTTCGGCCAACGGTATCGGCAACAAACATATCTGCGGCCGATTCTAAAATGGGTAAATCTCTAAAAAAGAAAGTAAAGGCCATGATATGTCCTGTTTAGCTAATTGCTGTTTTTCTAATTTCGGATACTTCCTTAACACTCATAACTTTATCTATGTCAAGGAGAATTTTAACGCTTGTGCCAATTTTTCCCATACCAAGAATAAACTCGGTATTTATAGAAGCCCCAAAGCTTGGGGTTTCTTCGATATTTTCGGCCAAAATATCAAGCACTTCTTTCACCTCATCGATAATAATTCCCATGGTAATAATGCCAGCAGTACCGTGATCTATTTGCACAACAATAATACAGGTTTTTTCTGTATCCTCAGATGCATCGAGGCCAAATTTTGCGCGCAAATCGATAACCGGAATAACTTTTCCACGCAAATTAATAACACCCCGAACATAATCGGGCGTTCGTGGAACATGGGTGACCGCTTGCATTTGAATAATTTCTTGCACCTTGAGAATTTCTAAACCATATTCTTCTTCTGCAAGCTTAAAGGTCAAATACTTTCCGGCAAGCTGCTGACCAACATCGCTTTTTTCGAGGGTGGCAGTTGCCCCGCTCATTGATTCAGTCATACTACACTCCTTCGGTTAATTGATATATGTAAATCGCTCATGTTAACTGTTCGCCATTTTCATAACACCGCCAATGTCAAGAATTAAACTAACTCCACCATCGCTCATAATAGCACCACCCGATACTCCGGGCACATCCCCAACGCCAGTACCAAGGCTTTTAATAACTACTTGTTGTTGTCCGATAATTTCGTCGAGATAAAGTCCTATTTTTTTGCCAACCATATCTTCTACTATCATGACAATGCCACCATTGAATTCGTATTTTCGGCCATTCTTTTGTTCTAATAAACCTTCTAAATGCACAAGCGTTATAAGCTCGCCACGCACTTTAATCATTTTCCCCTGTTGCATAACACTATCGATCTGATCTGCTGCAGGTTTGATAGATTCGAGAATTGCAAGCGTGGGAACTATGTAATGAAATTTACCAGCGCGAACAATCATACCATCTACAATGGCAAGCGTTAGCGGTAAACGGATGGTAAACGTTGTCCCAATACCAGAAGCGGAAGATATTTCTACCGATCCGCGCAGAGCCTCTATATTTTTTTTGACAACATCCATTCCAACGCCGCGCCCAGAAACATCGGTTATCTGTTTGGCGGTAGAAAACCCTGGCAAGAAAATGAATTGGAAGAGCTCTGCATCAGAGAGTAGAGCATCTTCTTTACACAACCCACGCGACACAGCTTTTTGAAAAATTGCATTTTTGTCTAGTCCTTTGCCGTCATCGGCAATTTCCATGTAAATGTTTCCTGCTTTTTGATACGCCCGTAATACTACACGCGCCTTAGCAGGCTTTTTTGTTTGAGCTCGCGCTTCGGTAGATTCTATGCCATGATCTATAGAATTGCGAATCATATGAATAAGAGGATCCCCAATATTTTCTACCACCGATTTATCGAGTTCGGTATCTTCCCCTTCGGTAATAAAGTCTACTTCTTTGCCCGATTTCTTAGATAGATCGCGAGCGAGGCGTGCCATTTTTTGAAATGTTGCCTTAACAGACACCATGCGAAGCGACATAGCAAGCTCTTGAATTTGACGCATAATCATGTTGGCATGGGCAACTTTAGTGGTAAGTGTCTGATCTGCCATGGTCATGATCGATTGATCTGCATTAATCATAGATTGTGCAATAACGGCTTCGCCGATAGCGTCCACGAGTTGATCGATGCGATTTATAGGTACGCGAATTGTTTCTTCTACAAGGGTTGGTGTTCTTGCTGCATTTTGGCTTGCAAGCGCATTTGCCACAGCACGAGCAGGCACTCCAACAGGATCTATAAGTATTTCTCCTAATTTTCTGGTATCGCCCTCTTTTTGTAAAGCGACGGCTTCGGATATTTTTTCCTGTTCGCATACCCCTTTTTCAACAAGAATTTCACCCATTTTTTTTAGTGTTGGAACAACACCAGATTCTGCAGCAATAGCATAGGGTGATGCGAGTTTAGCAACGATTTCGGCATAGCCTCCAGGAATTTCAAACTCTGCGCCACCCATTGTTTTTTCTATGGCATCTACAAATGCTCGCAGGCAATCGTTTGCTTCTAATAAGGTATCGATATGCCCGGGTGTTAATACCAGATCTCCTTTACGAGCCATATCCATCATATTTTCCATGCTATGAGCAAGAGATTGAACCTCTTTAAGCCCAAGAAAACCGGCAACACCCTTTATAGTGTGCCATGCACGAAAAATTGAATTAAGATTCTCTGCATGTGAAGGATCCGATTCAAGTTCGAGAAGTTTAGATTCTGCAGTACGAATATGATCACGCGATTCTGTTACAAAATCCCCCATTAATGATGGATCACCGGTAAAAGCAGCATTACCCAATACAGGCACGGGGGCGAGTTCTACTGGTGCAATCGAGGTTGCGACTATTTTGGGTTTTTCTCGTGGGGCGCTATCTGCCAAAACGGCAGGCGCGGCATTTTCTAAAAGAGCGATAAAAAGAATTTCGTTTGCTTCGCTTTTGTTAAGAGAAGGCATAACGCCATTTGCAGCTGCGCGAAAATTTTGAGTGAGAAGATCTTTTAACCGAAATAAGTTATCTGCAGAAATAAGGTTGTTTTCGATGTTTTCCTCGAGAACATGAATAAGCTTAGAATATTCGGAAAGATCTAAAACTCCAAATTCACCTTTCCAAGTATGCAATATTCTTTTAATTGCAGCTTTGGCTTGAGGATTGCCTTTTTCCATTTCAAGAATGTATGCTTCAAAATCTTCGAGTACCGATTGCTGATTGCTTGCAAATCGAATAAGAAGATCAACAACTTCATCGCTTTTAAGATCTGATACATTTGGTTTACTTTTTTTAGTAGATTCGGCTTTAGCTTTTTTAGTATCATCGGATTCGGGTTCGATTTCTTGGGTACCCTTGGAATTTACTAGTGGGATATCTGAAAGAGAATGCTGCATTTTTTCGATAGACGAGCAGAGTTTTTTAATGCCAGGGTCAAATTCGGATTCTCCCATAATTATAAGCTCAGCAAGCATTGTGGCGCGTTTTGCAGTTTCTATAAATGCCTTAGGCAATCCTACTAAAAGAGTTAACTTTTCTAAATCGCCCATAATAGCTGCTAAGGCATTTAAATCTGATTTTTCTACCATGGGAATGCGTGCGGCTATTCCGTTAAGAAGAGCATCTGCTTGTTGCATTGCATCACTCATAGTCCCATCCTGTCGCTACTGCTAGTAATACCAAAAGAATGCTCCCACCTATTGACGCGTTGAATGGTTTGCTGTGTGATTTCTAAAAGAAGCGGAATATCGGTAAATGGCTTTGTTACATAGTCAACCGCGCCATTCTCGATGCATTCGATTACTTTGGCCATGCTGCTAAATGCAGTCATCATAATGATATTGCACAGCGGGTTGATACTTTTAATCTTTTGGATAACTTCACTGCCAAGCATTTGAGGCATAAGAACATCTACCAAAACAACATTGAAATTTTTTTGCTCATAGCGCTCAATTGCGGTGAGGGGATTTGATTCTATTTCGGCAGCAATCCCATTTTTGCGGAAAATAATCTGCAAGGTCTGCAATATTATTTCTTCATCGTCAATTATTAAAAGGCTATTTTGCATGACTACTCCTGGTTACTCGCAAAAACGGATTATGCAGTTGCCGATGTTTCCAAAATGCGATCCACGACCATATCTAAATCGGGGAGGTTTACCGGTTTTGTAAAGTAGAAATCCGGCGATATCGCACGAGCATTTCGCTCGGTTTCTGGGGAATCATCTCCCGTTAGAATTATTGCGGGTATACCACAATAGTCCAGGCGCAACCGAGTAAGAATTTCTTCCCCAGATTTCCCCGGTAAATGATAATCCACTATACAGAGATCAACGTGGTTTTCGGATAAGAGCTCTAAAACATCCTTACCATTGGTGACGGCAATAACAGCGAATCCACTTTTTTCAAAGTGCCGACATAATGTTTGACGATAGAATAAGTCGTCTTCCGCAATGAGGATTGTTTTTGTTTTCATGCCTCTAGGTAATATCAACTTATGTGCCAACATTGGGGACCGATTGATTTTAATCGAGTTAGCATTCAATACCCAAGGATTTCACAAACTAAGCATGCTTAAAAAGTATCAATTTGATTTCAAAAGGAAAAAACATTAAGAAAACGCCGGTATTTTTGATACAATTATGCGTGAGGTTACGGTAGGAGGAAACGTATAGCATTGATAAATAACAAAGTCTTACGATTAAATTCAATGACAGGAATGTCTTTATTTGATACAGCGAACTCTTAAATACTACTTTCATTAATTATTATTAATTGTATATATAGTTTAATAAAAGAGACAATTGCCTTGGGTGAAAGCTTTTTCCTATAAACCTCACCCCGCGCGAGGACGCGCTTCCCCTCTTTCAACCTGAGAGGGGCATATGTGCTGCACACGCGGAAGTCTAAGACTTGTTAATTGCTCCATTCTCCCAACCCGAAAGGCTCATATATATTGAGCACTCGGAAGTCTATATTTTGACAATTGCGACTCTCTCTGTATGGGAGAGGGGGATGGTTCGCTTTGGAACCAGGGTGAGGTTATTGTATTAATCGAGGCTTTCGAAGTACAAAAAGCGAGAGTTTTACAAGTATCTCATGAGGTATTATTTACAATTATAACTGTATTTTAAAATTCTATAAACTTTAAAAAAAAAGGATATACAGGCAGAGGAAGATCCCACAATCAAAGCAGGAATACGATGCGTACACAATAGCTTTGCCAATCAAACGGAAAAGGCTCAGCAAAATATTAGAATATCATACTGTACAATCATTGTCTATAAAAAATTATTCGTCCTGGGTGGGGGCAATACCTAATTCCTTACATTTACGAATAAGATTAGGGCGATGCAATCCTGCAACAACAGCCATGCGCGACATGGTACCGTTATATTTATGAAACAGATCAAGAAAATAAGATCGTTCAAAAGCACTTTTAGCTGCATGGTACGAAACAATTGCAGCTTCTTCGTGATCAATTTTCAAGATCATGCGCACCGAATCGCTGTTGATTCGTCTTTGCCCGCGCGAAGCACTTATGAGATGATTCATGGTATGACGCAGTTCCCGAACATTGCCTGGCCATGGATATTCGGAAAAAAGTGCCATAGCATCGTTTGTCAATTGTTTTTTATTGCCGTGCAATGCTAAAAAATGGTGTATGAGATGGGGAATATCTTCTGGATGGCGACACAACGGTTCTGTTGTTATTACCCCGCCTTTTAAGCGAAAGTATAAATCTTTACGAAAGGTTCCTTCGCGAACCATTGTTTCCAAATCGCGATTTGTTGCCGATAATATCCTGATATCCACCGATCGTGGGTTTGTTTCGCCAATTCGTATGTACTGTCCGTTATCCAGCACGCGCAATAATTTTGCTTGAACCGGTAACGACAGCTCCCCTATTTCATCGAGGAAAATGGTAGAATTATTGGCACTTTCTAGAATTCCAAGTTTTGTTGTATTCGCACCGGTAAATGCTCCACGAACATAGCCAAAAAATTCTGATTCTTCTAAATGATGCGGAATGGCAGCGCAATTAATCGTAATCATGGGAAGGCCTTGCCTATAGCTTGCGGCATGAATGGCTTGAGCTACAATTTCTTTACCGGTTCCCGATTCTCCAAAAATAAGGGCAGGAAAATCGCCAGATCCCAAAAGTTTAATGTGCTGCCTGATTTTTTTAATATAGTCAGATACGCCCACAAGGCCATAGTCACAATTTTCGCTCGACTCTGCTTTAATACGATCATTTTCTGATAGGGTTTTATGGGCCTCGAGCGCGCCAATAACAGAAAATTTAAGCTGCTTGGCAGTAAAAGGCTTGGTAAGAAAGGCGCTAACACCCAATTCTTCCATGCGCCGAACTTTTTCTTCGTCCGGAAATCCTGTCATAACAATAATACCCGTGGTTTTCGACTGTTTACGAATAGCAGCAATGAGTTCTTCACCCGATTCTTTCGGCATATTAAGATCGGTTATAAGTAGATCGTAATGCTTCTGGGCTGCTGCTTTGCGCGCCTCTTCGGCAGATGAACACATCGTTGGTAGATAGCCTTCAAGATGAAGAATATCATGACTCACATCACGAATGAGCTCATCATCATCTACAACTAATATGCGTGCTAATTTAGACATATACCTGTTACGGGAAAAAGGATTCTCATTTACAAATTTACACCAAGATCAAGGCAAAACTCTCATTGCATCAACTTTTGATACAGGTATCAACATAGTGTTTGCAAATCTACTTTATCATTAAGAGCTACTTGTGTCAAATTTATTTACCTCAACCTTTAATTTATAGTAGACATAACGTTTAGAGAATGCGATACTTAAAAGACTTATGACAAACAAACCGCACCATACTGCAACAATCGCAGAAACCACATTTCTTGCAAATATTAGCCACGAATTGCGAACACCACTTAACGGCATGATTGGCATGGCATCGCTTTTGCGCGAATCGCAACAAACAAAAGAGCAATCATGGTATACCGATATGATTTTGCGCGCGGGAAGTTCTCTGCTTGGCATTATCGACAATCTTCTCGAATACTCAAAACTAGAATCGGGCATACTTGTCCCCGATTTAAAAAATGTCGAACTCAGAACACTTGTTTTCGATTCTATTATTCCGCTTACCCCACAATTTTCACAAAAAAACATTTCGTTTACAATTGATATCGAGCCATCGTTGCCTGAGAATATTGTTACCGATCCGAGCCATTTTAAACAAATACTAGTAAACTTGCTTGGTAATTCCCTAAAATTTACCACATTTGGTAAGGTGAAGCTCACCATTGCAAGCTATCCCAATGCTTTGGCACTTGCTGCACTTTCTATTACGGTAACAGATTCCGGGTCGGGAATATCACCAGAATACTACGATACGATTTTCGATCGATTTACTCAAGAAGATTCGAGCATGACGCGCAAAATTGGCGGCACCGGCATGGGTCTTGCTTTATGCAAAATGCTCCTTGCACTGCATAAAGGTAGTATATCCCTAGAAAGTACCAAGGGAGTGGGATCCACATTTTCGGTTTTGTTACCCATTAGTATTCCAGAGCACTCCTTCCCGCTTTCGTTTGCATCCGATAAGAAACTTTCGGTATTACTGATTGCCGATAAAGATTCTGGATGCGCTAAAACCATTGTCGACTACTGTACCTACTGGAATATAACCGTGCGTCGATCAACAAATCTTCTTGCCTTAACAAACCATAGTAATTTCGACCTTAGCATGGTATGTTCATCGATCATCGATACCATCGCAACTCCCGATTTTTTAAGCTTCGTTTCCCAAACGTCTTCGAGACATCTTGCAATTATGGCAAATCCGCTTCATTACATGGAATGGACCGAGCTCTGCACTATTGACAGAACACATATAATAAGTTCACCTATTTCTCCAAAGGCGATGCTCACGCTCTTTGAAACAATCTACCAAGACTGTTCCGATGCACCCTTTATCGCCTTAAAAAATAGGCCAAATCTATTTACAAAACCAAAATCTTCCTGCGAGTTTAAACGAATTCTTGTGGTAGAAGATAACGAGATCAATCAGATCTTTGTTCGAAGAGCACTTGAACAGCACGGGCACGCGGTTATTCTTGCAAGCGATGGACAACAGGCAATCGACCTCTTTTTACAAGGGGTTTTTGATTTAATACTTATGGATGTACAAATGCCCATAATGGACGGCCTCATGGCAACCCGGCATATTCGGGAGCACGAAAAAAAACTGGGGCGACGCATTCCCATTCTTGCCCTAACGGCAAGCACAGCCGTTAAAGATTGGGACGAATGTTTTAAGGCAGGAATGGATGGATTTCTTTCGAAACCAATTGGCGCCGACGAACTCGAAAAGCGTATTGCACCATATCTTAATCCAAAAAAAGTTCATGAACCTATCCCAGAAACGACACCTCTTAAAGTACCCCCACCGTTACAAGAAGTCGATTCAAAAGGCCCACTTAATTATGCAGCAATGCTTGCAGGCCTAGGAAATGATAAAGATCTTTTTCACGAGCTTATCGATGTCATACTAATGCGATGGCCAGCTATAACACAGACATTAGCTAACGATTATGATAACCATGATGCAGACGCAATTGGCAAAACCCTCCATACCATTAAGGGCAGTACCACAGTATTTGGATCTCCCTTGTTTGTGCCAAGCATTATAGAATTTATGCACCAAGCGCGCAATGGAACCCCCATGCCTAAAGAAACAGTTATCTCCCTCATGGACGCTGAGTTTGTTCATTTGCAGGCTTTAAATAATTGTAATAAAGAGCGCTGATATTTTTGCTTTTCACCTTCTAAGTGAGCTATTTTTTGAGGCTTGAAGATTTATATATATAGAATACTGCAGTACCTGTGTTTTTAGATACCGCGATGTTCTCTCTCATGATAGTGTTATTTACTTCGAATCTGGTTTATTCACAATTTAAAGGAGTTTCTCATGTCGGCATTTGCAGCACCCGATTTTAAAAAATTGGCTTCTACGCAACGCGTTTTCAAGCCCTGTGCCCGAAGAATAGCCGGACACGTTCCGACCATTGCTATTACACCCGTAGCCGATGGGCGCTTTGGTGCGTACGAAGATAACATGGCTGGCACCTGGGCAATGACCGAACGTGTTTACAAACTCATACTCGATAACGTTCGCTTGGCCGATGGATCCTCTCCTCGTATTGTTGTTGCACCAGAAATTGTGTATGGCGCGCGTACCGGAGCATTAGCTGCAGAATACTACACCCAGCAAGGAGTGAGTGCAAACATTTGGGTAAGCCGTTCGTGGGCATATTCCGACGAACTGATGTCGGCATGTATGGGCATTGGATCTTCTGAGTGGCAACAGGCTGCCTATGGACTTAACCAAACAGACCGACCTGGTGCTGTATGGCTTAAAGCATTTTGCGCTGCCATGGACGAAAAGAAACGCCCTATTTTTTCTATTTATAATCCCGATCTGGAATCTGAAGTTGGCGATATTGCACCATATGTTGCACAACGCATTATCCGTTTTGCTCGCGCGGCATGTGTTGTTGCCGAAATGCGCGGTAAAAACTATCTCTCTGTTGGCAGTGTGTCAATGGGTATTATTGGATCCGACGTGCGCCGTAACCTTATGCATCATTATTTTGGCATGGGCTCGGCATCGGTCGACATGGTTGCTGTCAAGGGACGTATCGACCAGGGATTCTACGATCACGAAGAATTCGACAAAGCTTTTGCTTACATGAAGGGAAAGTTCAAATTCAATTTTGGTAAAGGTCCGCGCCCGCAACCATCCGATGCTCTTTTAGGCGATAGCATTAAAATGACCCTTATTGTTCGCGATATGATGATTGGCAATGCGCGCCTTGCAGATCCTGCTGTTGGCAAAAAGCAAGGCTTTGTAGCGGATGTAGAACGCGCACAAGGCTACAATGCAATAGCCAGCGGTACCCAAGGACAGCGCGCCTGGACCGACCTGTATCCAAACTTCGACCTTACCGAGTCGCTCTTGTGCAGCTCGTTTGATTGGAATGGATTTCGTGAAGCCTATATTGTTGCCACCGAAAACGACTCGAAGAATGCACTTGGCATGCTCGTGGCGCATTTACTAACTGGTGTTCCACAGCTTTTTGCTGATATCCGCACAAACTGGACTGCCGAATCTGTTCTTGCCGCAACGGGTAAAGACATTTCTAAAATTGCTCCCAATGGTCTTATCGACAAAAGAAATTCTGGAGCCGGCGCATTGGATTATGCAGTCGACCTCTTTTCAATTGTTGACAAAGGGCACGAACTTGATATCTACGAAGTCGCACACCAAATTCGCACTACAAAGGCATTGCAAGACAATCTTATTGAAGGTGCAATAAGCGGTACCGAATACGAAGCTGCAAGCTTGCAATACTTTCCTGGAGATGGTTTAAGCAGCTCATACCGTTCTCCTGGTGGTATCCCCATGACTGCCTACCGATACAATGTCGTTGGAGATCAACCAACGGTATCGATCATCGAAGGCGAAACAATCGAATTGCCTACAGAAGTTGCAGATCATATCAGCAAAGTTACCGACAAAACATGGCCCGAAACCTATTGGGTTCCCCGTGGTATGAGCTCGTTTGAGTATATGTCAAAAATTGGCCCCAACCACGATGCCAACTCATTTGGGCTTATTGGTGCCGATATGATAACCGTTAATGCTATGCTTCATATTCCTGTTGACTTCCACAATATTCCACAAAGTCAAATTTTTAGACCAACCATGTGGGATCGTTGGGGTGGCGATGATTTTAGGGCTTGTGAAGCACTCGGACCAATGTATATCTAAGTTGTAGCACCGCTTTGCCGGATAGAAAAAAGGCCTGCCAGAATTACTGGCAGGCCTTTTTTCTTAAAAAACCATAACGCAAGGAACGGATATCTTTAATGGCCAAAGAAAAAGACACTTCTCACTGTACACAATGCAATGCACAATGCTGCCGACACGTGGCACTATCGATAGACCGACCTACCACAAAGCGAGATTACGATCATGTTCGTTGGTATCTTTTTCACGACAAGGTTACCGTGTTTATCGACCACGAAGATAACTGGTTTATCCAATTTGCAGCCGATTGCGAACACATTCTCCCCGATAATCGCTGTGGTATTTATGCAACGCGTCCTCGCATCTGCAAAGATTATCCTGGCCGCGACGAACTCTGCGAAGGGGAAACAGAAGAACCTGCATTTACCGAAAAGTTTACAGAAGCTGCTGAATTTGAAGAGTGGCTTACCAAAAAAAGCATTGCGTGGAAGTGGAAATCCTAAAAAGGCGTGGGATTCATGCGTACCACATGGCCAAATGCGATATAATCGTTTATAACCGATCGATGCATATGATAATACTCTTCGCAATGCCGATACACATCCGAGCGAACATCGTAATTGTGTGGATCGGAATAATATTTGAATGCCTGCGAAAAAAGCTGATACATAAAGAGAATGATCTTTGCATTAGCGCCAACCTTAGTGCGCCAGGTATAGCGAATTTCTCTGTCGGATAGCCCCAGATCAAGCGCCCATTGGGTAACTTGATTGGGCGACCCACAAAAGAGTGCATCGGTTGCTTTATCGAGAACATCGTTGGTTCGTTGACAATAAAGCGGATTGATAACGCCTTTAAGACTCCACAAAGAAACGCTCTTAACAAGATGTATCAGTGCATTTTTTTCTGATTGTGCAATAAGATCGGATGCTCCATAGCGATACGCGTCGAAGCCATCCCGTGCCGAGCCTCCCGAGGAAAAAACAATGCAAGGAAGCAAGAGCCCATATTTACATAAAAAGAACCATCGCGCTGCATCGGGACCGAGTGCAGGCACATCATGAATACACACATGAAATCGGGTAGAACAGCATAAAAGTTCATCGGCCCGACGCAATGAAGAAACAACCTCGGTATAAAAAAGCGATGGAAAACTACGCGCACGAGTTCGTGCTGCATCGGCATCGGTATCAATAATTAATACGCGAAGCAGTCCCGACAAAAAATGAAATGGTATACGTTCTGATTCGGTATTCATAACTAAAGAAGTTTCAAGAGCTCGAATTCGATAACATCTGCACATGCTACCCAATCGCCATTTTGCTGCATAAAAAGAAGTGTTTCTAAAGAATAGCTGATTGATTTCTGCTGCTCGTGCCCATACGAGCGTATAAGCGGCTCCAATAATCGTAATGCAGAATTAAGTCGTGAGGCTGCATCGGCATAATCGCCGCTGCGAATAAGCCGTGTTACCGCATTAAAAAGAGATAGTGTCGAGCCTTCATGTTCCATACCCTTAAGTATACGTATATGGGCAACTATTGACCAATGCATTTTTTCTTGGCCTGTATGATATCCATGGGGGTATACTCTAATCATGTACCAACTCGAATGTTTTAAAACTTCCAAAGGATTTCTTTCGGCGCGCATTCATATAGACGATGCCTATACACGGCATATTCATTCGAGCGTCGATCCAACATCCGAAAAATATCTGTTTGCAAATGTACCGATCTTTGGCCATTGCGTCGTCTTGTGCGGCACTGGTTTAGGCTACCATCTCGAAGCGATAGCTGCGCGATTAAAGCCCGAAACACCAATTATCCTTATCGATTACTTTGAAGAATTAACCCACTATTGCAGAACCACCTATTTTGCACACCATACCGGACCCATACTCGAAATTAATGCTCATACTGCAGACACGTTTGACTATGCATCGTGTGCTACCACTTCAAAATCTATACAAATCATACGACATCCAGCAACATGTGCTGCATTGCCAACGTTTTATGCTACGGTGTGCGAAAACATTGCAGGCACTCAACGCGCACGTACATCGGTAAACCCAAAAAAGGCGAACCGGCCACTTCTCTTATACGGAAACTTTTTTCTTCAGGAAGAAATACGCAGAGCTCTTGCCAGGGCAACAAAAGAAGAACCTGTCTGCTTGGAATACTCGCGGTTTACATCGGGGATATCATTTGAGGCAGCGCTGCAGCAAGCACTTTTTGAACATAAGCCAACCTACATTCTTTCTGTAAACATGAAGGGGTTTGATGGAAATGGGATTCTTCCTGCCTATGCCCGCCGCTTGGGAATCCCGCTTGTGGTATGGTTTGTAGACGATCCCCATCCCATTTTATTGCATCAAAAACAATTTATCGATAGCTCTTTAATTGCCTGCTGTTGGGAAAAATCGTATATCCCTTATCTTACTTCGTGCGGATTCTCTAAAGTATACTATCTTCCGCTCGCATGCGATCCATCTCTTTTTACTGTGCCGTTGCATGCTATTCAATCGGTACATTTAGGTTTTGTGGGAACACCCATGAGCGGAAGTTTTTTACAGGCAATTCGCAATGAATTCATGTATTCCAAAATATTGGACCCGATTATTGACGAGTGCTCAAAGTTGCTTTACAAAGAGCCAAAAACCAACGTTTTTGCAGCAGTGCAGTCATGTGCGAAGCAATATTCCATAGCGCTTCCTGCCGACCAGAGAAATATAACCTGGCTCTCTACGCTTATTATTCATACGGCAAGCATGCTTAAAAGACGGGATACCATACAAGCGTTGATACCCTATGGCATAGAAACTTTTGGGGACCCAGAAGAATGGCGCGATTTAATAGGGAAACACCTTAAAGCTCACACTTCGATCGATTACCAGAGCAGTTTATGTGCATGCTATGCCACTACTGCAATTAATCTTAATATTACCAGTTGTCAAATGCCAACGGCTGTAAATCAACGTGTTTTTGATGTTCCTGCAAGTGGGAGCTTTTTGCTCACCGACAATCAGCCTGCCCTCTTTGAGCTCTTTGAGCGCGACACTGAAGTTGTAGCCTATACTTCTATTCGCCATCTCATATCTCTCATAGAAGACTTTTCACACCATCCTGCACAGCGCGCGAAGATTGCTGCGGCTGCACACCAAAGAATTGTAGCAGACCACACCTACGATGCCCGATTGACAGCACTTAACCAGATGCTTTAGATTTTTGAAATTTACCAAAAGGAATTTGTACCACAATATTGGCGAGGGTAATAAGAGCTCCTCCAATAATTATTGCACCCGTAAAAATTTCATTGGGGTACATCCGTGGATCACGCACTATCATTTGGGGCATAAATAGGGCAAAAAACACCACAAAAATAGGTTCTGCGCAATAAATAACTGATGCAGTGGTAGGATGCAAATACGGCTGAAATCGATTCATGAGGGCAAAGGATCCGGTGGTACAAAAAAGCGCCAGTACCACAATATATACCCACGATCGTACCGATGCATGCATGGCAAACATATCCGACATATGCGGACGAAAACAGAGGGAGCCAGCAAAGAGAACAACCGCAACTGTTAAGCACATGAACAGCGTCACATAGGCCCAATGTTCTTTATCTGGATTTATTTTGGCAAGCATGAGAATCTGTCCACAAAACAGACACGATGCAACAAGCGTTTCCCACTCTCCCCTACCAAGACCCATATGGAAAATATCGATGCCCGACAAAATAGCAATACCTGCCAATACAATTCCGGTGCATACCATCACTTGCATTGATGGCCACGTGCGTTTTGCAATTGCAAAGCACACTGGCACAAGAACTACATAAAACGCTGTTAAAAAGCCACAAATTGATGCACTCGTATAATTGATAGCATCAAGCTGCAATACTCCCCCAAGACCTAAAAACAGGCCTATCCAAAAACCATACAAGACTTCTTTTTTAGTAAATGACCGTTTTGCATACAAACAAAAGGGGAGCACAAAAAGTGCGGCAATAAAAAACCTAAAACTTAACGTTACAAACGAAGCAAAGAGGGTATTAACAGACGGAAGAAGAAGGCGCTGCTCAATGCCAAGCGCCTTCATGATGGGGAAACCAAAACCCCACAACGCGGTAGTAATCAGAATCATAAGCCCACTAAACCAGGGCTTAGGAATTCCGCTACTCTGAATCATACATTAAGATCCCGTTTACGGAGCCGTATTTCTTTAGGAGTCACTTCAACCAGCTCATCGTCATTGATATACGCAATGCATGCTTCAAGGCTCATAATATGGGGTGGTGTCAGCATAATATTTTCATCCGATGCTGCGGCCCGCATATTGGTAAGTTTTTTACCCTTTGAAGCATTAACGACAAGATCGTTATTGCGGCTATGCTCGCCAACCAATTGCCCACGATACACGTCGGACCCGGGGCTAAAAAACATTTTGCCGCGCTCTTGCAGATTGAAAAGCGCAAACCCAACGGTTGTACCATTTTCCTTGGCAATCATGACGCCATTTTTCCGGTTGAGAATTTCGCCACTATAATTACCATATTCCAGGAATATATAATTCATAATTCCCATTCCGTGCGAAAGATTCATGAAATCTCCACGAAATCCGAGAAGCCCGCGTGTTGGGATGCGATACACAATTCTGGCCATGCCATTATTTTGCTCTAAATGAAGCATTTGACCTTTGCGAATGCCAAGCGCCTCGATGACACTACCCATGTATTGTTCGTCAACATCGAGCGTCAGTTCTTCGAATGGTTCTAGTGTTTTTCCATCTTCTTCTCGCATAATAACCTGAGGGCGGCTCACTTGAAACTCAAACCCCTCGCGGCGCATTTTTTCGATCAGGATAGACAAATGCAACTCGCCACGACCCGACACTTTAAATCCGGCTATATCGAAAAGCGGCTCCACCGTGAGGGCAACATCCGACAACACTTCACGTCTCAAACGTTCGTCAAGATGACGCGACGTAACAAATTGTCCATCGCGACCTGTAAACGGAGAATCGTTGGGGAGAAAATTCATGGAAATTGTTGGAGGATCTATAATGACCGGAGGAAGCGGCATAGGATTAATCGGATCGGTGTAGGTTACTCCAACCGTAACATCTTCCATACCAGCAACCGCAACAATTTCTCCTACCGATGCTGTTTCGGTAGAAACTTTTAGATTACCCTCAAAACGGTAGAGTTTGGTTACGCGTGCAGGCACAAGCGAGCCATCCCGGCGTGCTACAACCATTTCTTTATTGATATTAAAAGTGCCCCCGGTAATTTTACCGATACCAAGCCTACCAAGATAGGGCGAATAATCTATCGAATTAACAAGCATTTGTAAAGGAGCGGAAGGATCCCCCTTGGGATGTGGAATATGCGCAAGAATCTGCTGATACAATGGCTCGAGCGTTGTTGATGGCGTTGCCAAATCGCTTGTGACAAACCCTTGTTTTGCAGATCCGTATACCACAGGAAAATCCAGAATATGATCGGGAGCCCCAAGCTTTACAAAAAGGTCGAATACCTGATCGACTGCCCATGCAGGTCGCGCAGCTTTTTTATCGATTTTATTGATAACCACAATAACAGACAAATGCAATGCAAGCGCTTTTTTAAGCACAAAATATGTTTGCGGCATAGGGCCTTCGGCAGCATCAACCAAAAGTAAGGCGCCATCAGCCATGCGCAACACGCGTTCTACCTGACCACCGAAATCGGCGTGACCTGGGGTATCTATAATATTTACCAGATGATCTTTGTATAAAAAAGAGCCATTCTTAGAAGTGATGGTAATTCCGCGCTCACGTTCCAGGTCGGAAGAGTCCATAAGGCGCTCGGCCACAACCTGATTGTCGCGCCAGGTACCACTCTGCTTAAAAAGCTGATCGACAAGCGTTGTTTTGCCATGATCGACATGGGCAATAATTGCAATATTCCTGATTTTAGTTTGATCCATGAACCCTCATCGTCAAAAAGGTATAGTATAAAAGGCTTGATAAATTACATCGTCGCGTGGTTTGGCGCCACGAAACCGTTGTCGTTTGTTTTTATAAGGGCATTGCTTCTATATTATATAACGCAGGTTTAAGCACCCAATTCTAGGTAATGCTTTGATTTGCTTACCTAAACCCTTACCGGGAGATTTTATGATCGGCAACAAAGAGATCCTTACTGCAAGCAAGCTTGTCCTTAAAGGGAACCTGCGTCTCCCCATGATCACGTTTGTGCTCATGGTTCTCATAACCTGCTTGGGCGGTGCAGTTAAAATGATTGGCCCTCTTGCAGGAATAATTATCGGCGGACCTCTCATGCTTGGATACTGTCTCTTTTTCTTGGCTTTCTACCGCAAAACCGAGCCAAAAGTTGGCATGCTCCTCAATGGATTTTCTTATTTCATCAACGCACTTGTTGCGTATCTGCTCATGATGGTCTTTACGATTTTATGGGCGCTGCTTCTTATTGTTCCTGGAATTATCGCTGCCATGGGCTACTCTCAAGCATTTTACATCCTCGCCGATGACCCAAACCTCGATGGCGCAACAGCACTGGCTCAAAGCAAAAAAATGATGTACGGCCACAGGCTCCAGCTCTTTTACCTCTGCTGCCATTTTATCGGATGGTTTCTTTTGTCAATCTGTACGCTGGGCATTTTACTCTTGTGGGTTGGCCCCTATTTTCAAACTGCCATGACAATCTTTTATGAAGAGCTTAAAAAAGAAGTTAGGATTGGAACGGTGTAGGGAATTTATTGGGGCACTGTTTGATGTAATTGTAGAAGATTACACTAGCAACGCCCCACTTTGAGTCATTCCCGCAGATCGACCGTCTATTATTTGCCAATATTCATTTCCATCACTTTCCAATGGCCGCCTTTATCAGGGCCAATCCGCTGGATTTTTCCATAACTGGGCTTGCATTATAGGAGACTTTTTCACCGAACCAACTTCAATGCCATTTTTCTCAAGTTCCAATGCTTCCATCGAAATCGGCAAAGTCATCCTGACAAAGTGCGATGAGAACGCGAATGATTCTTTCGAGTACGCTTTAAGAATACGCGGCATGCCAGAACCAAGATACTCGACCATATCAAGATCCTTGAAAATACGCATTAAAATTTTATTGCGCGGGTTCGAATATCCACTGCATATTTTGCAACCTGAACAGAATTCCCGTTTGAATCGGCAAGAAGATATCCTGCGTAATTATACTTGCGATCTTCTGCAAGGAGTTCTAAATTTGCAGCGAACTTCTCTCCAATTTCAAAGCCCGCTTCATTATAGTAAATCTTCAATTGTTCAAATGTCAAGTCTTGCCGGGGAGACTTGATTCTACCAATTGAATTACGGGTACGCCTGGCAAAGAGATCCTCAATCATGCTCGTGCGCATCATTTCCGAAGAACTGCCGACACGAATATAGCAGCCCTTTTCCGACATGCCAAACTTCTTGATATACTAGGGCTTTTCAGTGCCGCCAACAAGGACGATCTTGATGATGTCTTTCCCCTCACGTTTTTCGTGAATAACATCAAACAGCCCCATACAAGAGGGAAGAATATTGTTCTTAAAACGGTCCTTAATAGAGAGCTGCATCGCGTCAACATTATGAATGCCGACAACATTAGCCGAATCATCAATACCGATGTTTATAACGCCTCCGTCATGATAGTTCAAAAAGGCAACGGCGCTTTTTTCAAATGCCTCATTGAGCTCTCGCTTGTATTCGATTCGATGAGATTCCATTATCAGCCTCTCTGAACCTGCAACAATTCCATTTTAGACTTATCGCGCATAACAATAGGGGGCTTCAAAATCTAAGTGCCCACTACTTACTCTTTTCCCGTTTTAATCACGACTGCATAATTTCCACCGACATCACTGGATCCAATCGCCAACACATAGTCAACTTTTTTCTCAAATGTGCGCGTGTCAATTTCTGGGATACCGGTTATCTGCGGCCAGGGAACCATGGTGTCATCGTGTGCAAGGGCCGCCAATAATGCTGCAAGCGTAACTAAAATAGATGCAGATTCAATGAAGCCTGTATTAAAAGTGGTTGTCACAAGCGGAATTTTTTGAGCCCTGCTACCAAAAACTACATCGAGTGCATCAAGCATTTTCTTATCCTGGGCATTTCCTTGAGGTGCCCATGCAATGCAATCGATTACAGCATGCGCAACCGCAGCACGAGCAAGGGCAGTATGTATCGCATGCACAAGAGCCGAAACATCGAGATTCTGGACAGCATACGCGCCAGCATCTGAGCTCATACCATAGCCTAGCACTTCACCCAAAATGGGTGCCGTGCGACTTTGAGCCGAATCTAATGTCTCCAAAAGCAACGTTCCGCTGCCTTCACCAATCACTTTCTTTTTTGGTTCATCCAGATGAATACGATAATCGCTTTCTTTTTCGTCGGCGTATAAAAAGCCAATCAGATCGTAATTGTAAAAGGTTTGAGCATACACTTCGTCGGATGCAGCAGCAAACATAGCCGTTGCTTTTTCATCGTGCATGGTGTCGTAGGCATAGGCCAGCGCACAAAGGCCTGCATGCGGGCCAGTGGCAAGAGAGGTATTTGCACCTTTACAACACAGCATATTGGCAACCCAACCGGCAGTCGAATTTGCCGTAATATTGGGGAATGTTGCAAGGTCGGCAGCATAATTTTTTGTTGTAAACACGCTATCCATATGACCCATTTCCGAAGGGCCATTGCACACACCCATGGCAATACCTACAGTATCGGCATTGCGGGGATTGATTTTTAAACAGGCACTCGCAGCAGCTCTATAGGCTGATGTTACTGCGAATGAGCTGATAGGATTTAATTGACTAACATCATATTTTCGATCGACATCTGCAGCAACGATCTTATTCATAAGCCCTGCTTTTGCGGAGGCAATAGTTTTCACCTTAAGAGAAGACGCCGAGCCGATACTAACTTCCCGAGATCGAAGCTTTTCAAGGATTGTATCGAGAGTGGTACCCAAACTGCACGCAGCGCCAACACCCGTTATCACTACACGCTTATTTTTTTGTTCTTGTACCGAGATTTCGGTATCCCACTTTGTTACGACCACCGCAGCATTGTTGCCACCAAATGCATAATTTGCAGATAGGAACGCATTATACTGAGTATCACGTGCGACATTAGGAACATAGTCGAGAGTACAGCCAGGGCGAGGTTCGGTAAAATTGATAGTTGGCGGTATAAAATTTTTGTTCATTGCATATAAATTACACGTCGCTTCCAATATGCCGGTTGCACCCATGCAGTGTCCAAAAAATGATTTAGTTGACACTGCTGGAATAGGCAGATCTCCAATAAGCCGTCCAATAGCCTTAGATTCTGCCCGGTCGTTGGCTTCGGTACCCGTACCATGAGCATTAATACACCCAATTTTTTCGAGCGGAACGGTAGAATCCAGTACTGCATTCTGCATTGCCAAAAAGGCACCACCGCCGCGTGGATCCGGTGACGTTGGATGATAGGCATCACAACTGGTTGCATTTCCGGCAACCTTACCCTTGATGCTTGCTTTACGCAAGAGAGCCTGCTCCATGCTTTCGAGAATCCAAAATGCAGCGCCCTCACCAATATTGAGTCCTACGGGAAGCGAAAACGGGGAGGTTTGCCCAACACCTGTTGCTTTAAGAGAATCAAATCCTGCCATATTAGATAAGCACAAAGAATCGGACCCACCCACGATCACCGTTTGATAATATCCTTTACGAATAAGATTTTGAGCGAGCCCAATGGCCCCTGTTGCAGATGAGCAGGCTGTTGCTACAATCCATACATCACCACCAATACCCAACGCTCCAGACAATGCTTTTCCAAAACCGTAAAATTGTGCAGATTGATTCATTTTTTCATCAAACCCGCGATCGTTTTTTCCATGCTTCCAGCCATACTCGGCTTCGGCTGAGAGCAATCCCCCATTGCAACTTCCCAGAACCAAGGCAATATCCCGTCGCAGTGTACGCCCTTGCCAGGAAAGCCCAGCATCTGCAATAGCAAGCCGCGCAGCAGAAATCGCATACAGCAAATACAAATCTTCGTAGGTTGCAATTTCTTCTTTAGTACAGTAGGCCAATGGGTCAAAATCGGTGATTTCTCCACCGAGATTTGTTCTAAAATGGGAGGTGTCGAATTTTGTTATTGGTTTAATGCCGCTTTTGCCAGCGTGTAAATTTTTAAGAATTTCAGATTCCGTGTGCCCGATAGCGCTTATAATCCCTGTTCCTGTAATGACAGCCTGCTGTGAAACTTTCTTTTTCTCGAGCGGTTTTCCAACAACCTGAAGACCGTTTTTAAAGGTGGAAGGCTCTAAACTTGCAGCATGCACATCCTTCTGCATCTTAAAAAATTCTTTCCAAATAAAAATGAACTGCTCATACAGTTTTTCGGCAGACATCCCGTACGGATCTGCAACAACATGAGCCCCATTGTAATGTTTCCAAGTTTTATCAAAGATGCGCCCTTGGCTCTCCATACGATCCCACTGCACCGAACCCGGGTACGGTGTAAAGAGAAAAAACTCGGCAGTATGAATATTTGCTTTGTCAAGAAGTGTAACAACCCGTTCCCCAATAGATCCGTCGTCCCAATCGCGGCCTACTCCAATAGATGCAAAAAAACGAATTTCCCGATCTTCGAGAATTTTTGCCAGATCGATAAGCTGCTGAATTTCCTTTTGTGAACCCTGGATAGCCCTAATGGAGACGGGGTCAACATTCATAGTGCAATAAAAATTGCGCACCCCAGCTTTTGCAGCTAGGTCGAGAAACTCGGTATCGATATTGAGCGCCATTGTTGACGAAACAAAATATTTTTTATTGAGCGGAATAAGCGCCTTAAAGAGTTCCCTGGCATAATCGTTAAGTTTACGCTGAGGAAAAAAGAGTGTGTCGTCGGCCAGATATACGTTTTCGTACTTGAGGGAAGCTATTTCGGTAACAACCTGGTCGATTGGTCGAAACCGGATTCGTCCGCCCATATGAGCAGGTATCGCACACATCGCGCACGCATACGAGCAACCACGGGAAAGCTGCACGAGATCTTCGTCCCAGTCGTACGATTTTTTAGAATAAAAAATGTCTCGACGTGGAATTTTCATGTTAGACAAATCGAACCGCGAACCACCCTGATACACCTTTTGCAGATTTCCTGTTTTTGCATCGGCCAGTATTTGCAGCCACGTTGGCTCCCCTTCTCCAACATTTACTGAGTCGGAATGTTTAAGACACTCATCAACCATGAATGATGGGAAAAAGCCCCCCATGATAACTTTTGTTCCATGTGCCCGATACCCATCGCCTATTTCAAATGCCCGCGTTGCCTGTGGCGTAAAACAATTGATGGCAACAAGATCGGTATGGGCAGAAAAATCGATAGGGTCGAAGGTATTATCATCGATAAATTCAATTTCCACATCGGGGGGCGTAAGAGAGGCAAGAATGGGAATTCCAAGTGAGGGTGGTGTCGTAAAATCACCCAGGAAATAATCTATAAGGCCCTTGTCCAAGTCGGTGTTCGTAGATAAAAACTTCTCGAAACGGGGATAAATAAACGTTACTTTCATATTTTTCTCGCATCGTGGTCAAAAATGAATACTCTTTTCCAATTCTCTAAAACCTTTAAAAAATACATCCATCCATTCTGGATGCACTTTAAAAAACTCTTTTCTGGCGACTACATTCTCTAAATCCAATCATTATATTAAAAAGCATGCGTATTATTGATGCAATCGATGTAATTTTTATTGCCCTTATCGTGTATGGTGGATTTCTCGGACTCAAACAGAGGATATCCCGATCATTTGCGCTTACCATTATTGCAGTGGGCTCAATTTATCTTCTCTCCCATATTTTTAATTTATATCTCACTTCGCTCTTTTTTCAAGCTGGACTCTCGGCTATTTTAGCTGCATTAGTACTCATATTTCAAACTGATATCCGACGGATTTTCGAGCAACTTTCAACATTTCGCTCGCGTAAAGGTCGTAGGGGCAATGTCGCTTCTACATCAACTGTTGACACCCTCACAGAATCACTTGCCCGCCTTGCCGACAATAAAATTGGTGCCCTTATCGTGATAAAAGGTCAGCAACCACTCGAACGGCATATCCGAGGTGGATTTTCGCTGGGTGGCCGGATCACGTTTCCTATTGTGTATAGCATTTTTAATACACAATCCCCAAGCCACGACGGAGCGGTAATTATAGAGGGCGAAACCATCGAAAAATTTGGTGTGTATTTGCCCCTCTCTCAAAATTTACAAGAAGGCAAAAAAGCCGGAACCCGGCATGCAGCAGGGCTCGGGCTCTCGGAACACTGCGACGCACTTATTATTATTGTATCGGAGGAACGGGGAAGCATATCAATTGCAGAGCACGGCAAACTTATTCCCATGGACTCTGCTGCAGCGGTAAAAAAGAAGCTCGAATCCTATTATAATCGGATGTTTCCCATCGAGCCTAAAAAAACACGGTTGCGATGGCTTACACACAATTTTTGGTACAAACTCGGCGCGATTTCAATAGCTATTGGCCTTTGGTTTTTTCTCTCGTTTAGAGCCGAAAATGTTCAGAGAACATTCACCGTTCCCATAGAGTGCCGCAATGTTCCTTCTGGGTATGCTATCGATGAGCTTGAAGTTTCGGAAGCTAAAATTACGCTTACAGGTTTTGAGCGAGCGTTTGGATTTAATCCATCCACCCTCGCACTATCTGTCGATCTTTCAAATGCGCGGGAGGGAATTCAAACAATTGCACTCTCTGAACGCAACCTGATTAATAAACCATCCAATATTATTCTGAACAGAATCGAACCAAAAAATGTTGCCATCCGTGCGTATGCTCTCATTCAAACCGATATTCCTGTTCACCTTGTAAAAGAGGGTACGCTTCCGGAATCGTACTCGATTACGAGTGTATCGATAGATCCCCCATCAATCGCCGCATTAATCCCTCGTAGTGCACTCGATGAGATAACCTACCTCCGCACTGAACCCTTTGATGTAAGCGATCTTCGTCAAACAACAGCGACACGGCTCAAAGTGCATTTTCCACCAACAACTCACCCCGTTACAGGAAAACCAACTGCTGTTCGAGTGATAATTCTGGTTGCTCAAAAAAAACGATAATCAGCTCATTTTCTTTCCTAGCATGTATATTCTTATGTCCC
Organism: Chitinivibrionales bacterium; assembly: GCA_038247415.1. Taxonomy (GTDB): domain Bacteria; phylum Fibrobacterota; class Chitinivibrionia; order Chitinivibrionales; family WJKA01; genus JBBRUX01. The sequence continues at coordinate 51,253 of JBBRUX010000022.1, forward strand.
AATAGTGGGGATAGTAATCTCATTTCACCTCAGTAAGGAGTTTCTCATGAGACGCTTGGTAGTAGCCACTGTGGCTGTTGCATTAATGCTTCCACAAGTTGCATGCACTGCAGCTGATAAAAAAGTAACAGAACTTAAAACAGAATCTGCAAAGCAGAGCTATATGCTCGGTCAAGATGTTGGTGCATATCTTAAACAACTCGATGCGGGTGTTGACCTCGATGCATTTATGCAAGCAATTAAAGACACTTTAGGCGGTACGAAATCACTTCTGACTCCAGAACAAACTGCTCAGATTAAACAAGAATTCAGCGCTAAAATGCAAGAAAAACAAGCTGCAAAAGCTAAAGTTTCTTCAGAAAAAAACGATAAAGAAGGTGCAGCATTTTTAGAAAAAAACAAAACCGAAAAAGGTGTTGTTACCACAGCAAGCGGACTCCAATACCAGGTTCTCACCGAAGGTACTGGTCCAATTCCTACTGCAATGGATAAAGTATCGGTGCATTACCGTGGCACATTGCTTGACGGAACAGAATTCGACAGCTCAATCAAGCGCGGTCAACCAGCATCATTCTCTGTAACGGGAGTTATTCCAGGGTGGACCGAAGCACTGCAACTTATGAAGGTTGGTTCCAAGTACAAGCTTTTTATACCATCAAAACTTGCATATGCCGAGCGTGGAGCTGGCCCTCAAATTGGTCCTGGCGCCACCCTTATTTTTGAAGTTGAATTGCTTTCAATCGACAAACCAGAACCAGCTGCCATAGCACCTGCGACAGCGCCTGCCGCTGCCCCAGCTGCTAAAGCAACCAAGCCTGCTGCAAAACCCGCAAAATAAGATTTTTAACGACTTCGGCAGGGCATCGCTCTGCCGAATTTTATTTCTAGTAAAGGAAGACTTTTATGGCTTCGGATGTTTCTCAGATTACTATCAACTACGAAGAAGATGGTGTTACAGTTGTCAAGGAACTCGACAAGCAGGTTCTCTCAAAGGGTGCCTGGGCTACGCTTATTTTCCGCTACCAGCAGTGGGAAGCCGATAAGAGTGCCTATAGTGCCGATCGCTATACAATACGCCGGTATCGCAAACAGAACGACGAATACCGTCAACAGTCAAAGTTCAATATTTCAAGCGATGAACAAGCTCGGAAAATTATTGAGGCACTCAATAAGTGGCTTGCCGAAAAGCAACCCGAAGTAGCTGCATAATCCGCATGTACACCGAGCGAGGACCTACAACCTAGGTTACTCGCTCAAACATCGGTGATAAATGACCTGAACGTTTCGGCTTGATCGTACTCAACCAAAAACTGCTCAGATAAATCATCGATCGCCATATCATTTAAAGATATACCATTTGTCGCAAAAAGAGCCCACAGATGAGGATCGGGTATGGGTATTGATTTGCGACCAGATTTTCCAATGGCATTTTTGTGGCACAAAAAATCGCTTAACGTAATAAGTCCAATAAGAGCAGGCTCCTTTTGAGCCTCCCACGGGCAATGATGATACTTGATTCCTTCAACAATAATACGCGGCAATTTCCATTTTTCTGCAAGCCATGCACCCACCTGAGCGTGCCCTGTCCCAATAATTTTTAGTTCTGCTTCGTCGAGCTCTAGAGGGCCTTGGGCAACCGCACTCATAACTTCGGCAAATTCTTTGGGTGCATACTGATTAAGAATAATTTTTCCAATGTCATGCAAAAGACCGGCTACAAAGGCTTCGGCTGCAAGACGCGGCCAATACTTTCTTGCAAGCATACGTGCGGCAACACCGCATCCAATCGAATGCTCCCAATATTTTGCTACATCAAACCAAAATGAATCGGGGCCACCCTTAAATACGTCAAGCACCGAAAGCGAAAGTCCCATATCTTTTACGGTATTAAAGCCAAGCACCACAATGGCCATATTGACAGTTGAAATTTCACGCGGGAAACCATAATATGCAGAGTTTGCAAGCTTAAGAATTCTTGCAGTGAGGGCCTGGTCGGTTGATATAAGACGAGCAAGCGATGCAGCAGATGTTTTTGGGTTGTCAACAAGCTCGATCATTTTAGAAACAACCGTTGGCAACGTTGGAAGGCTTATTATGCTTTCGGTGATGCGCTTTATCTGCTGAACACGTATGCTTTGGGTGTCGTTCATGGTTTTGCTTTATACTAGTAAAGAACTATTCTGACTCAGGCGGAACAATCCACAAACAACCCACTACCCGATGCATTCTCATCGGGAGGTTCATGATCTGGTGCTGTGGGTTTTTGCTTTGCATCACGAGAGGAGTTTTCTTTTTTGCGATTTTTTTCATCAACAACTTTGCCCTGTGTTTGATCTGCTTCATTGGGACGTTTGAGCCTCTGTTGTGCTTCGTTTTCTGCTCGAGTAATAGTGCTTTCGGCTGCAATAGCAGGTACCTTGGTACTTTCCTGACTAATTCTTTCGACCATGGAGGTATTTGAGAGCGATGATTGAAAATCTAGTATTTTCATTCAGAGCCCCTTTTAGGCATTCATTTTTTGAAGAAGTTTTGCCCGTAATTTTAAAATCGCTTTTGAATGTATCTGACTAACCCGTGATTCCGAAATATCAAGCACCACACCAATTTCTTTTAGTGTCAATTCTTCGTAATGATACAATGCTACCACAAGCCTTTCTTTTTCGGGAAGATTTGCAATTGTATCCTTTAAGATGTCTTTAAGCTCTAAAAAGCTGAGTGCTTTGAGTGGGTTTTCTGAACCTGGATCTTCAAGAGTATCGATTAAACGAATCTCTTTTGAATCGGAGCTTCTATCGGGCATTGCTTCTTCGAGAGAAATTATAGTACTTGGAGCAACGTCTGAAAGCATGTTTTCATATTCTTGCTCAGAAATTTGAAGCGCATCGCAGACTTCATCGTCGTAGGGAATGCGCCCCAATTCATTTTCTAAACGAGTATACACCCGTTGCAGCTCCCGAGATTTCTGTCGAACCGACCGGGGAACCCAGTCTAAGGCTCGCAATTCATCAAGAATTGCACCCCTAATTTTATGCCCTGCAAGAGTTTCGAATTTAAAACCGCGTTCGGGCTCAAACGAATCTACCGCTTTAATAAGTCCCATTATTCCAGCACTAACAAGATCGTTTTTATCTACCGATGCAGGAAGGTTTATTGCAACGCGATTGGCGATATACTTTACTAGATAAGAGTATTCGACAAGCAATTTATCCTTAACTATCTTTGTGGGAGATTCTTTATATTCTTTCCACAACTGATCAAGATTTGGCATACGATACCCTCAAAATGTTGATGCCACCCACAGATTATGCGGCAGCGGTTTTACCCGATGATGTCAGTTTAGCTTTGCGTGTTACGGCATCATGTGTTGAAACACTCGTATCTTCGATAACTACCTTAAGGGCATGCCGTTTCTCAAAAACCCTTTGCGCCAAGCCATTTTCGATAGCCTCAATTTCATGAACATCGATATCTTCCACAATGCCTTTAAAAATGATATCGGCAATGATAAATCCTGCCACCCACACTAAAATTGCCCCTAGTAAAGCTTTCCCACCCGCAATCAAAAGAGGTTCCATGCCAAACGGATCTGAATAATCCAGGCCGCAGAAAAAGAAAACAAAAAAGCTTCCTGTTCCCAATATCCAGGCACTGCGTGATATCCAAAATTTCATGATGCCGTAGCTCCTCCGACACTAAAAAAGCGCTCAAAAAAACTGCGTTTGCTAACAAGAACGCTTCCGCTTAATTTTTGAGCGATACCATCAATTTCTTTGGAAAATACTGCCAAAGGCTTTTCTAAAAACAGCACCTTCTGGCGTCTCACAAGCCGGGCAATCTCGGGATCGTGCGGTAGTATCCCCAAGAGCGACAATGGCTTATTAAGGAATTTTACCACAAGTGAGTTCAACGTGTCAAATGCCGCTTGTCCATCAGCCTGCGATGAGGCCATATTCACAATAATTTTAGGGGGAAGATTTCGCTTGGCGTGCATAACTTTAATAATAGTATAAGCATCTGCAAGAGACGTTGGTTCTGCGGTAATAATACACAGGGTCTCGTCGGAGAGGGTTCCAAACTTGATGGTAGTTTCTCCAATCCCCGCACCAGCATCGATTATTATAAAATCAAACCTCGTTTCCAGTGCCGAAAGCATCTCTAAAAGCGCTTTAATTTTTTCAGGCCCGAGCGTTGCCATAGCAGCAATACCCGTTCCTCCCGGAGCAATGGTAAGCCCATGGGGACCAGCACAAAGGATATCTTCGAGGGTAGCTTCTCCAATCGCTACATGCGACAAATTGAGGCGTGGAGCAATACCTAAAAGAATGTGTACATTAGCGAGTCCGATGTCTGCATCAAACAGTAACACCCGTTTAGATCGTTTTGCAAGCGCAAGCGCAATCATAAGAGCACAATTAGATTTGCCAACCCCACCTTTGCCAGAGGCAATGGTAATAACCTTGGCACGTTTTTTTTGCACATCGGTTACATTACTTGACATCTCACCAAGCCGGGAAGATTGCGCCAAATCTCTGAGGTTTTGAGCCTGGTCACTCACAGGGAACCTTCCAATAACCGCTGTATAAAACGAGGTGCTTTGACAAGCTCGATATCATCGGGGACGCTTTGCCCTGTGGTAAAGAAAGATACGGGCATTCGGCTGGTATTAACTATATTTAAGATATTTCCCAACTTATTTGTTTCGTCTAATTTTGTAAATAAAAGTCTATCTGCTCCCAGTGCATGATACCGGGTCACAATATCTTTGAGGTCGGAATCTTTGGTTGTTGCCGATACCACCAGATGAACTTCATGTGGCGCCAATTGGCCAAGAAACTGTTCGAGCTCATCCATATGTTCCTTGTTTTTCTGACTTCGACCGGCAGTGTCTACAAACACAATATCATCGTTTGCACATGCTGCCAATGCTTCTGGCACTTCCGAAGGCGAAAATACAACCTGGAGCTCTACATTGACAATATCGGCAAACGACTTCATTTGATCGATCGCAGCAATGCGATAGGTATCGGCAGTTATAATAGAAACTTTGCGCTTGCCTTTTAAAACAGAGTGCGCAACAAGCTTGGCAATGGTTGTTGTTTTGCCTGCTCCGGTTGGGCCAACAAATGCAACTATCCTGCGCGTGTTTTTCTCGTATCCTATGGGACCCGCGGTTGGAAAATATTCTTGTACCGCATTAAGAAAGGTCTCGTCTACCAGGGCATCTGCAACTTCATATTTCATGCGAATAGCAGCAATCAGATCTCGCGCGGTTGAAGGGGCAACTTCTGCATCTATCATTTTCTTACACAAACAATCCCAACGATTCTCTGGCGACATTTCTTGGGCTGGCTCAGTTTTAAGAAGCGCACTTTTAACGATCTCTCGTAATTCCCGAATTTCATCTTTTAATTCATTCATGCGGACCACATCTTGACTACCGATAGCTGGTATAACAACGGTGTCACGTATTGGCGAAGCAGATGCGCTTTTTTCACGCCCAATCATCCAGGGAGCAGCAGTAATAACGGGAGTGCGGGTTGTGAGCGGTTTAGGCCTTTCGTATGCTTCACTTTTGCGAGAGAGCGTGATTGGCTTTGGCCGAAGCGGCAACACATCATCATCAATTGCAGCGGTGACCTCTATCGTGTCCCCCGATCCCATACCAAAGAGTGGGCGTGGCAATTGGGTAGTTTTTAAGATGACGGCATCTTCACCCAGATCGGCTTTGATTTGAAGCAATGCTTCTTTCATGCTTTTTGAAGAATATTTTTTTATGCGCATCAATTCACTTGCTTGGTGTCAAGGGTTATCATACCAGACGAACGGACTTCAATGCCGGGAACGATTTCATTATACGAAAGAATGATAAGATCCCGCAAACTGCTTTCTGTAATCTTTTTAAGCTGTCCTCGGATAGTTGGCGCACACAGGACAAGCGGCAATTCTCCTTTTTGTTTCACACTATCAACTTCTTTACCAATTGCTTCTAGAATTCTTTGGACATCGGTGGGTGAGAGCGACAACCGATATGCCCCATCACCGTCTGTCATACTACCCTCGAGCTTTGCTTCAAGATTCGGATCGAGCGTAATAACCGGAATAATGCCAGAATCATCTTTATAAATTTCACATATCTGCGGAGCAAGCGCATTGCGAACATACTCTGTAAGAATATCGGTGTTTTTATTGCGCGGCGCAACATCTGCGAGCGTTTCCAGAATAACAAGAAGATCCCGAATGGGCACTCGTTCGCGCAATAAATTTCCTAGAACTTTATGAACTTCGCCAACAGTAAGGATTGACGGTATCAATTCGGTTACTACCGTAGGTTGTTTTTCTTTAATTGTGTCAATTAAATTCTGGACATCCTGTCGCGTGAGCAGGTCGTGTCCGTGCCGTTTTATAATTTCGGTAAGATGCGTAGCCAGAACAGCAGGCAGCTCTACAACCGTATAACCCGCAATTTCTGCTGCTTCTTTTTGGCTTTCTGTAATCCAGAGCGCAGGCAGACCAAAGGCTGGTTCAACCGTTTCGATACCCCGCACCTTGCGCGTTGTTGTACCTGGATCCATTGCCAGATACGATCCACTCATAAGCTCACCTTTACCAACAGGTATTGTTCGTATTTTAACCCGATACTCATTTGGTTTAAGTTGAATATTGTCACGTATCCTTATGGGGGGAATAATTATTCCCATTTCGGTGGCAAGCTGCCGACGTATCATCGTGATCCGATCGAGAAGATCCCCACCTTGATTTTTATCTACAAGCGAAATGAGCCCATACCCGATTTCAAGTTCCATAGAATCGACATGTAAATAATCTTCTACTCTTTCTTCGGCTGGCTTGGGAGCATTTAATGGTTCTTCCAATTTTAGCTTCTCTTTTTTCTCGCGCACCGTGCCAAGATATGCTGCCCCAAGAATAGAAGCTCCTAAGAGAAGAAATGCAATTTTTGGAAATCCAGGAACTGCAGCAAAAAGAACCATAATACTACCTGCTACGGCAAGCACTCGAGGATTTTTTAGCAATTGTCCACTAATTTCGCTCCCAAGATTATTGCGCGATGCTGCACGACTTACTAAAATACCAGCACCGGTAGAAATCATGAGTGCTGGAATTTGTGTAATAAGACCATCGCCAATAGTTAAAGTTGTGTAGAGGTGTAGGGCTTCCATCCAATCGCGCCCTTGCATTGCAACACCTATCACAAAGCCGCCAATAACATTTATTACAAGAATGATAATACCGGCAACAGCATCACCACGCACAAACTTGGAAGCTCCATCCATTGCTCCATAAAAATCTGCTTCTTGCGATATTTTAGCGCGACGCGTACGAGCTTGCTCTTCGGTAATAAGACCAGAATTAAGATCGGCATCGATTGCCATTTGTTTACCAGGCATGGCATCCAAGGTAAAGCGTGCCGCAACTTCTGCAATACGAGTTGCACCTTTCGTGATAACAATAAACTGGATGAGCACAATGATAATGAATATTATGAAACCAACAATAGGGTTTCCAGCGGTAACAAAATTACCAAATGCAAAAACAACCGCACCAGCATCACCTTGAGTTAATATAAGCCGCGTTGTTGCCACATTGAGCGACAACCTAAATAACGTGACCACAAGCAATAACGATGGGAAAACCGAAAAATCGAGCGGTTCATTGTTATACATAGTTGACAAAAAGATAATAAGTGCCAAGGCCAAATTAAAAGAGAGCATAATATCCATGAGAAACGTAGGCATAGGAACAACCATGACCACAATAATAGAAACCACCCCCAGCACAATAATAAGATCGCGCTGGCGCGAAAGTGCCGAAAAGAAAGGATTCTGGAGTGTGGAGGTGATCGAATTAGTGATATTCATGGTATGCTTCTATTGTACCGTAATAATAATTTTTTTGCGAATCGATTTTCTGTTTCGTTTATCAGCAGCAGATACATAAATAGTGTCAAGCGATGCTGAGTCTGGTGACACATAGGTTAACCGCGAAGTCATCGATAGGCTCTTTGAACGCATTATCCACGAATATGCAATGGTATCTCCAAATTTAGTATCGGAATCGGTTGCATACCCTTGAAAAAATATAGTATCTAAGACAGGATTTTGTATCCGATAGAGCGTATCGGCGCCACGAAACACCGAATCGAGAAGTATGCCTTTAACACGGATACTATCAATCACCGGAGGAATAATAGGATTTCCGTGCACCACTTCTATTTGACGAACAGCACTATCTCCCTTGGCATCACGAACCGTTATACGCAGTGTGTCGATTATAGCCAATGAATCAATAAGTGTAGTATGGGTTGTGGATGTATAATAGCGTACTTTTCCGGCGGTATCTGCCGTAAAATTGAGGGGTTTCTTTACTTTATACGCAAACGTAATAATTTGGGCTTCGGGGTCCGATGCATAGACTCTCATTTTAATGGTATCCAGAGCCATGCGTTGATATCGCAAGAGTAGAGATGACGACTTGAACGTCGTATCGCCGCATACGATACTATCAAATACCGGTGGAAGATTGGCAGCACCACGGTGCATAATCAGCGCCCGGGTATCATTTCCACCATTGGCATCCATAACTTTACAAAAAATTGTATCGGTAAAGACTCCGCTCAGGGGAGGAGTGTACGTAATTGCCCAGGGGTTAGAGGGCACATCAATTACCAGTTTGGCCGAAGCAGAATTCCATAGTATATTGAGAACCTTATCGTTGACATCTGTGGCAAGTACGCGAATAGCGATACTTTTAGCGGTATCAACTTCATATACTAAAGGCGCGGTGCGTGCTGTAATCACCTTTGTGCCAATTGTCACCGTTTTAATTTCGGGAGCAATATTTCTCACAGTAATCTTTACGCTATTAGAACGCAACCGACCACCCCCAACCGATACATACACCGAATCGAAAAATGATGTATCTCCGCTTATTATTCTGTGTGTTGGAAATGCACTCCAATACAACCGATATACTGCATGGGTAACCTGCGAGCCAGGACGCATTGAATCGGGAGGTAGTACAAAAGCACTTCCTAAATGCCAACCAATTGCAGAATCGACAACAGCTTCCGGAAGCGTTACAATAGCTTCTATTGGGTACCCCGAATAAATAGCATCGATTCTCCCATCAATTTCAAGCGCTAACGTTATAGTCATAGACGCATCAACGCCAGAGGGTTTAGTTACGCACGTTACGAGCGTACATGCAAAAAATCCGGCTAAGCACAATGCTACTTTAAATGTGCGACGAGGTAGTACCATAGTGTGAATTCCTATCATGCTGCACGTTTTAATCTGAAAACATATGCAAGGATCTCTGCAACTGCATTAAAAAAATCTACCGGCACATCATCGCCTACATTTACTTTATCGTACATGGCCCGCGCGAGCGGTTTATCTTCTACAATTGGGATAGCATGCTCTGCAGCGATGCTTTTAATTTTTTGGGCTATAAGCCTTTTACCCTTTGCAATAATCTTAGGAGTTTCCATTGTTTCTGGCGTATACATAATAGCAATGGCCAGATGGGTTGGGTTTGTAACCACAACAGTAGCTTGCGGTATCGCAGACATCATGCGTCTTCGAGCCATTTCACGCTGAAGTGACCGTATACGACCTTTTATGTGGGGATCTCCCTCCATCTGCTTGCGTTCTTCCTTTACTTCTTCCTGGGTCATTTTAAGACTCTTCTCAAATTCAAACCGCTGATATAAATAATCCAGAAGCGCAATTACAATAAGCACTAAGATAATTCGCCATACTATGGTATACGTAAATTTTATCGTAAAAAGCCATATCCCTCCCACCGATGCATCTGCTAATGTCAAGAATTCGGAATAACGTGGTGCAATTGATGCATAGGCGACATACCCAATAATTCCTATTTTAACAAGACTCTTAATAGTTTCAACAAGCGATCTCATCGAGAATAACCTGCCAAACCCGGCAATTGGGTTAATTTTTTCGAGTTTTGGTTGTAAAGGCTGCAACGTAAATAAAAAACCAACTTGAATTAAATTAGCCACCACCCCAATCACCATAACACCAAGCACAACCGGCAAACTAACTTTAGCGGTAACCCAAATAAGATCGTTAACACACGCTACAAGAGAAGCATAATCCATACGGGGATGAGAAATCATTCGAATATACCGAAGCGTAATATCGGTTATATTTTCCATCATCCACTCGCCACAGGTCTGGAGTAGAAACATACTCGTAATTAATACCAAGACCGAATTTACTTCGGAAGATTTTGCTACTGTGCCTTTTTCCCGCGATTCGGATCTGCGCTTCTCGCTGGGGGCTTCGGTTTTTTCCTGTGCACTATCAGCCATACAATTCGCCTATGCCATAAGGTAAATAAGCTTCCACACATCAAGCATAAGCGCATCTGTCATTTTTCTAAATACGCCTGCAATATACGGGAACGCAATAATAGTAGTAATCATGCCTAAAATGATCGAAAGCGGAACACCAATAAAAAAAACATTTATTTGTGGAACGGTTCGAGCAATAACACCCATGGCAATGGTAGTAAGAAACAATGTTACAAATACCGGTGCCGATAATTTGAGTGCCGAAACAAATATCCCCGAAATAACCGTGGTTAAAAAAGAGACCATTGCAGCATCGGGCATTTTAACGCCGGCCAAGGGAATCACTTCAAATGTTTTTTGGATTGCCAGCAAAAACACATAGTGCCCATTCAGTAAAAGAAAAAAGATACTAAAAATCAAGATATACAATTGTCCGAGAACAGTAACTGGCTCTTCGGTAAAGGGGTCATTGATTTCTGCAAATGCAAAGCCCATTTGCGTATCGATAAGCCTTCCTGAATATTGAATTGCTGTAAACAAAAACGAAGTAACATATCCGATAAGAATACCAACAAAAACTTGCTGAAACACAAGGTATACAAAAGGAACAAGGCCTACGGGCGCCAAGGGTACCGAATGCGCAAGAATTGCAGGAAACAAAATAATGGCAAGCGTTCCCGCCAACCCAGTCTTTAACTGAAACGGAATACTTTGAGAGCCAAAAAAAGGCATAAGCGCAATAATAGAAAGTATTCTGACAAATACAAGCAGAAACATCTCTATTTGATCCACGTATACCGATGCAAAATTCATACTACCGTGCGATCGTTGGAATGAGGTTAAAAAGATTTACCGTATAGTCGACAAGCTTAATAAGTATCCATGGCAACATGAGAAGCAAAAGTCCTACCATTACCATAATTTTAGGGATAAATGTCAGTGTCATTTCATGGATCTGAGTAACAGCCTGAAAAATACCAATAACAAGTCCCACCACAAGGCCTGCAACCATGAGTGGACCTGAGATAAGCAGTGTTATCCAAATTGCTTGACGACCTATATCAACGACAGCCATCGCATCCATGACAAAAACTCCCTATACAAACTCTAATGAAATGAATCTACCATTTGCTTAACAATGAGATGCCAACCATCTATCAACACAAAAAGAATAATCTTGAAGGGCATCGATATCATGACCGGCGGCAACATCATCATGCCCATAGACATAAGAACACTCGCCACAATCATATCAATAACCAGAAACGGTATATAGAGCAAAAAACCAATTATAAACGCGGTCTTCAGCTCGCTTGTAATAAATGCCGGGATAATTACCTCATACGGAAGCTCACTCACATTATGAGGAATGGGTGATTTAGACAACCGCACAAACAGCGCCAAATCTTTTTCATTTACTTGGCGTAACATAAAAGTACGCAACGGGGCTCCTGCGCGTGTCAATCCTTCATTCCAGCTAATTTGCTCCTTGAGATAGGGCTGTAAGGCATTATTGTTCATTTCGGTAAAAACAGGCATCATGATAAACAACGTTAAAAACAACGACAACCCAACCAAAACCTGATCGGGCGGCATCGTTTGCGTACCAATTGCCCTACGCAAAAAAGAAAACACAATAATCAGACGGATAAAAGAAGTCATCATGATAAGAATTGAGGGCGCAAGCGCAAGAATAGTAATCATGAACAAGATCTGTAACGAAACTGCCACATCAGCCGGTTTTTCGCCATTGCCAAGGCTTATTGAAATTTTAGGCAGCGTTTGAGCCACGGCATCAGAAAAGATACCTGCGAGCGCAATCGCTGCAAAAACAAACGATACAATAAAAAAAACATTAAAGTTTTTGTGCTTATGTGTCGATACCGATAAAGAAGAAGGAGCATGCTTACACGATATCATGACGGTTTACGCATCCTTCCCATAAATGTATCAAAAACATCTTTAAATCGAGCTATCGAAACGCCCCCCTTGGTAGATGCTATTAATTCCAAGGCTCTATCACCCGAGATCTGCTCTAAAAGCGTAATATTTGTTGACGTTTGCGCTAATACGTATACCGAATCTAAAACTCTTACTAATGCGATAGATCGATGTGTTCCCAAGGAGAGAGTTTCCACAAGATCCATGGAGCCATTGCCGCCAGGTTTAGATGAGCCAACAAACCCACCCTTTTTAACAATAAAAGCAATCCCAAGAATGAGTGCAATGATAAGCGCGAGCGATCCCATTACCCGGGCAAGAACAAATAACATAGATTCCGATTTAATAGCTTTAGAAGGAGAAGCTGCAGTTTTTCCTGTGCTTTGAACCCCGACATCATTGGTAGAAAGTATCTGCCGAACACTATCGAATTTAGCAGTGAGGAGTGCCGAATCTGCTAGCGGCGGGGCTGTAAACGAAGTTGTGTCACGGGAAAAAACATTAATCGCCAAAAATAGGCACATACACAAAATAGTCAGGACACGCTGTCCTAATCTCGCAAAGCACAAACTCGTGTCATCCTCATACCTTTTCACAGATGCTCCTTCCCTGGGTGTCTACAAATCCTGTTAGTTTACACGCCTACGAAAGCGTGCAAAATTTAGCGTAAACTTTTTATCCGATCTTCTGCAGAAACAAGAGAAACAATACGTATGCCAAAATTTTCATCTACCACTACAACTTCGCCTTTAGCAACAACTTTATTATTGACTAAAAGATCCACGGGCTCACCAGCTAGTCTATCGAGCTCTACAATTGATCCGGGTGCCAATTCAAGAATCTTTTTAATTGATAAGTGCGCCGTCCCGAGTTCGATAACAATATCGAGATCGATATCCATAAGTAAATCAACATTTTCACGCGGGAGCTTTGATAAACTCTGACTAAATCCAGATCCATTCGAACCAGATTCGCCATACGACGAAGGTGCCGACCCATAGGAGCTCGTGGAGAGACTATCAAAGCCACTGTCAGCTAATGCGGGCCCATCAGTACCGGTTTCGGCAGCCATACTTTTTGCCAATTGACCACTGAGATCATCGTCAAGAATAATGCCCAAGGGCGACTGGCCAATTTCTGCAACATCCATAGTAACCAGTGCCA
>JBBRUX010000023.1:0-64279 GCA_038247415.1 Chitinivibrionales bacterium
GACTCCTCCAATGCCTTGAGTATATAGGGCACCATAATATTATACAGCTTGGAGGTGCGTTACGACCAGAACGACTCGATACAGTAGGTTCTATTGCCCAGATAAGTGTAGATCAACTGCGTGGATTTAAGGCTTTCCAGGGCGGCGATGGCCTTGATATTTCTTTTGGGTTATCTGCAATCGACCACGAAAGTGCGATAATCGCTAAAAAGATTCTCGGAAACGCAAAAGAAACAATTATCCTAGCTGATCATACGAAATTTGAGAGTCCGTCTTTACTGTATAAAATTATCGATATCAATAAGATCACCACATTGGTAACCGATAAACCGTTGTCAACTATTTGGCAATCAACGTGCGCAGAGTGTGGTGTCAATGTAATTATTAGCGAACAAACTCAAACAATGGGAGATAAACTGTAATGAAAACACTTGCCTTGCGATTGTATGGGAAAAATGACCTTCGTCTCGAAAATTTTGAGCTACCCGCCATTTCAGAGAACGAAATTCTTGCGGATATCACTTCAAATAGCATTTGTATGTCGGATCATAAGGCAGCAGAACAAGGCTCAGATCACAAGCGTGTTCCCAATGATATCGACAAATTTCCTACTATTATTGGTCACGAATTTTGCGGTACCATTCTTGAAGTAGGTGCCAAGTATAAAAATAAATTTACTGTTGGTTCTAAATACTCAATTCAACCAGCAATAAACTATCCTGGCAGATTACTTGACGCACCGGGATACTCATTCAGACATACTGGTGGCCAGGCAACTAAAATTATTATTCCATCTGAAGTTCTTGAAATGGATTGCCTCCTCCCCTACGCTGGAGAAGGATTCTTTAAAGCATCATTATCGGAACCAGCATCATGTATTGTAGGTGCATTTAATGCCCAATATCACTACGAACAAGGCTCCTATGTTCACAACATGGGTATTGTCGAAGGTGGTAGTATTGCGATTTTAGCTGGAGCTGGCCCCATGGGACTTGGCGCAGTAGATTTAGCCCTTCATGGCAAACGCAAACCAAAGCTTCTTGTTGTTACCGATATCGATAATGCGCGTCTGTCCCGTGCAGAGTCTCTTTTTCCTATTAAGCATGCGCTGTCTCTTGGCATAGATCTTCGGTACATTAACACAAGCGGCCCCAATGCAGTTGCCGATTTACGGTCTGCAACAAACGATAAGGGCTTTGATGATGTCTTTGTATTTGCACCTGTTGCACCTATTATTGAGCAAGGAAGCAAAATTCTCGGGTTTAATGGTTGTCTCAATTTTTTTGCAGGCCCCAATAAGCCAGACTTTTTTGCACAAATCAATTTTTACGATGTGCATTATGCTGGGCATCATCTTGTTGGAACATCGGGCGGAAATACCGACGACATGCGTGAAGCCCTCGACCTCATGGGCAAAGGTAAAATCAACCCGGCGATTATGGTCACCCACATTCTTGGTATCGATACTGCTGCAGAAACAATCAAGAATCTTCCTACTATCCCTGGCGGCAAAAAGCTAACATACACCAACTTATCCATGCCTCTGGTTGCCCTCGATGACCTTGCCAAACTTGGAGAAACTAACCCGCTGTATAAAGAGCTTGCCGTTATTGTGAGCAAACATAATGGACTTTGGTCGGTAGAAGCCGAACAACACCTTCTTGCACATGCACCAAAAATTGTAGGAGCCTAACAATGAGTACCGCATCAGTTCCTGTTGTAAATACACATATCCACACACCGTACTCTTTTACCTGCTTTTCGTCTGTTCAAGAAGCGGTTGTTCTAGCTAAAAGTCAAGGTCTTTCGGCACTTGGTATATCCGACTTCAACACGGTAGAAGGATTTGAAGAATTTAACAAACTCTGCCTTGATGCAAAGATATATCCCCTTTTTAACATCGAATTTATTGCCCTCATCCGTGAAGACAAATTAAAAAGCTTGCGCTGGAACGATCCTAAAAACCCCGGAATCATGTATTTCTGTGGCAAGGCACTCGATTGCCCAATATCCTTTAGCGGGGATTCCCGCAATAGCCTCTCTGCCCTTTGGAAAGGCACACAAGATTATATCTGGCAAGTTATTGAACAACTTAATAGTTACATAACCAGCACCGGCCTTGATGCTCAACTCGATTACAATGGCATTCGAACACGGTTTGCAAAGAACACAGTACGAGAACGCCATGTTGCCAAAGCACTTTTTTACGCATTCGCCGAAACCTATACCGACTCGGGTGCCAGGCTCAATGCATATAAAACAATTTTTAAGGATCCTGCCTATTCTGGGGCCATTAACGATAACGTTTTTATGCAAAATGACATTCGTGATAGACTCTTAAAGGCTGGCAAACCAGGGTTTGTAGAAGAAAAAGAAGAAGCCTTTATGGATCTTGACCAAGTAAAACGTACCATTCTCGATGGGGGTGGAATCCCCTGCTACCCCGTGCTTGCCGACGACTCTATTGGCCTCAACGAACATGAAGCAGATGTTGCGATGCTTGCCGATACCTTGATGAGCCAAGGGATTTACGCAGTAGAATTTATTCCCTTGCGTAACACCTTAGATCATTTAAAAGCATATGTAAAGCATTTTGACAGCAAGGGTTTTTGCGTAACGTTTGGTACCGAACATAATACACCAAAAAACATACCCCTGGCGCCTAAAGCCCGCAAAGATGTTCCCTTCGATGATGAATTAGCTGCAATCGCTTATAAAGGAGCTTGTATTTTAGCTGCCCATCAAGAAAACCGCAAAAACAGATCTACAGGATTTGTAAGCGAAACAGGCGAACGCCTCATTGCCCCATCTGCAATGAATGATTTTGCCCGCATTGGTGACGCAATTATTAGGAAAACTGCACAATAATTTTCTTCTAACGCATAAGGATACCACGGTATGGAATCTGAAAAAATTTTAGAGTATGCAGCTGCAATTCGCATGACTATTGCTCAATTGACAACAGATATTGCCCCCATTGTGCGATTCGACGACTCGGAAGCTGCCAAAAAAGCGGCCTCATCCAAGCAGAGCATTAAGGGCCTCGAACCAATTTTGTACCTTGACAATCCCAAAAGCGCTGCGGATATTGTTATCGCAATCACCGATGCTTCACATAAGGCAGCACGCCATGTAAAAGCTATCGCACTTGCTAACGAGGGGATTTTTGCCGTTGGGCAATCGGGCAAAGATTCTTTGGCAGTTCTTGCAGCAATCACCCAGAATTCAGCCTATGCGGAACCAACTGATGACGACCTTCGTTTTGGGCGGCTAGAAAGTACCGTCACCATTGTTACGGGTAGTGCGCAAGGCTATGGAAAAGGAATTGCAGAAGAATTGGCTTTTGAAGGTGCCTCTATAGTGGTAGCCGATCTCAACGACGCCGCAGGAACTGCTTTTGCAGAAGAGCTCAATAGCCACTATGGTGAAGGATCTGCAATCTATTGCCACGCCGATGTAACCTCGAGAGATTCTGTCAACAACCTGGTTCTTCAAACAGTAAAAGCATTTGGCGGGCTCGATATGTTTGTAGCAAACGCAGGTGTTCTCAAAGCCGGTAGTGTCACCGAAATGGATGAAAAAGCATTCGATTTTGTAACAAGTGTCAACTACAAGGCATATTTTCTTTGCACTGCGGCTGCTGCAACAATCATGAAACTCCAGCACACCTATAATCCAGAGCATTTCATGGATATTGTTCAGATTAATTCTAAATCTGGCTTGCAAGGCTCAAATAAAAATTTTGCTTATGCCGGAAGTAAATTTGGCACCATTGGGCTTACTCAATCGTTTGCTATGGAGCTTGTTGAATTTAATATTAAAGTAAACTCGATTTGCCCCGGTAATTATTACGAAGGCCCTTTGTGGTCCGATCCTAAAACAGGCCTTTTTGTGCAGTATCTTAATGCAGGAAAGATTGCAGGCGCAAAAACTATCGAAGATGTCAAGCAATCGTATATGTCGAAAGTCCCCATGAAGCGAGGCTGTTCCCCACTCGATGTTGCCCGAGCAATTTTTTACGTTCACGAACAAGTTTACGAAACAGGTCAGGCAATTCCTGTTACCGGTGGACAGGTCATGCTGAATTAATTAGATGCATTTCCAATAACTTTGCAAGTTCTGTTTTTCTGAATGGTTTTGCAATCTTGGCCGTAAATCCGTATTCTGTCGGATTCATCATCACCGGATCATCGGCGTAGCCGCTTGCGACAATTACAATGATTTTGTCATCAATGTGCCGAATTGCTTTGATAGTGTCTTTACCACCCATACCATTCGGAATGGTCAGGTCGAGAATAGCACACACAAACCTATTTCCGCTTTCGTATGCTTTCGTAAACAGGCCAAGTGCTTCCTGCCCATCGCGGGCCGTAGTGACTTCATACCCCATATTCGTGAGCATGGCATCCTGAGTCTCGCGCATTATCTCTTCATCATCCATGATGAGCACCATACCGATTCCTTTGTGCTGGTCCGGTTTTCTGTTTTGTCCGGTTGCTCGTGCAGCTTGAGATGCGGGAAGGAAAACGTGAAAGGTGGTGCCTGTGCCCGGCTCTGATTCCACATCGATCCATCCGCCATGACGATTGACAATTGAGTACACTGTTGCAAGGCCAAGTCCATGACCCATTGCTTTTGTGGTAAAGAACGGGTCGAATATCTTAGAAAGAAATTCTTTGGTAATGCCGATGCCTTTGTCTTTGATGGATATCCTGATATAATTGCCTGCAATACTCCCGACGCCGGCATTTTCTGTTGATATGGTTATATTTCTTGCGGAAACAATAATTTTGCCGCCCACTGGCATGGCTTGCTGCGCATTGATAACGATGTTGTCAATAACTTGGCCTATCTGGTTTTCGTCGCAGTCGCACGGCCACAGGTTTTCCTCGATGTCGCACAGGCTACTTACATTGGAGCCGGAAAGAGAGAACGGGACGCTTGTCTCTATCAGTAGTGCAAGATCTATTGTCTTTCGCATGGGTGCACCGCCCTTTGCGAATGTTAGCAGTTGCTGGGTAAGAGCCTTTGTTCGCTCGAAAACATCGAAAGATTTTACCAATGCTTTTCGGGCCTTTTCCGGTTGGTTTTCGTCTATGCTTTCTTTGGCGATTTCCACGTAGCCGAACATACCGCCGAGAAGATTGTTAAAGTCATGGGCAATGCCACCGGCGAGAAGGCCAAGAGACTCGAGCTTTTGCGCTTTTTGCCTAGAATCCTCGAGTTTCTGCTTTTCAGTCATGTCGCGAAAAACAAGAACAACACCGATGATAGTGCTGTCTTTATCACGAATCGGTGCACCACTGTCGGCGATTACAATCTCACGTCCATCTTTGGCGATAAGACACGTATGATTTGCCAACTCTACGATACCGCCAGTGGCAATCACCTTTGTAAATGGATTTTCACAGGGTTTGCGGGTTAATTCGTTGATAATACAGAAAACTTCAGGCAGCAGCTTTCCTGCAGCCTCTTGGGTTGTCCACCCTGTCAACTTTTCGGCCGCGTTGTTAAGCATTGTTATTGCGCCATGTGAGTCGGTAGTTATAACGCCATCGCCAATACTGCGAAGCGTAACGGCGAGGCGTTCTTTTTCTGCCGCAAGAGCAAGTTCCGACTGTTTGCGTGCCGTGATGTCAACACCAACTCCGGTAAAATAAGTTTTACCATTTAACAACAGTCGGACACCGTTTGAATGTACTAGAAGTTTTCCGCCGCCCTTAATCAGCAGATTCGCTTCAACCTCACCATATCCAGTAGTCATTACCTCTTCAACTGCTGCCGCAACCCGAATTGCATCATTACCTTCATACCATTTCGAAATATTCATGTGAGACAATTCTTCCGCTGAATAACCTGTCATAGTTTCATGTTTTTTATTCCATTTGATAAGATTTCCCTGATCATCATAGACATAAAGATATCCAGGAATACTTTCCAAAAGGGCATCGATAAAAATCTTTTCCTGTAGCAGTGCTTGCTCCGCCTGTTTGCGCTTGGTGATGTCAACCGACAGCACCATAATCCCTTCCACGTTTCCCTTCACATCAAAACTCGGGACATAGTTGACGTTGAGCCAACGATTTCCTTCTGTGGTAGAAAAAGTGTTCTCATAGGAGGATGCTCGCCCAGCCCTGACCTCGTCGATATGTTTTTGAGCAAATTGGAAATTGGATTCGCCAATAATTTCCTTGATGTGTCTGCCGACGATCTGCTCTCGAGGCAGGCCAAAACTTTTTTCGAACTTAATGTTTACGAATCGATAGTGGAGGTCGTCAATGCCAACATACGCAACAAATGCAGGAATGTTGTCGGTAATTAAGCTAAGTTGAAGATCACTTTGTATCAACGCGTTTTCGGCTTCTTTACGGCGCGTAATGTCTTGAGAGACACCGAACATCCTCAAAGGCTTGCCGGATGTATCATATTCCATCTCGGCACTGCCCCAAAGCCAGTGGATAGTTCCATCGGGATACACGAGACGATGCTCAAAACTATAATGACCTTCAGTCATAATACTATCGGTCTGATCCCGGTGCATTTGGCGATCATCAGGATGTATCATCTGATTTACTTGCTCATAGGTGAGCGGACCATGCTCTTGACTGATACCAAAGATATCGTACATTTCATCGGACCAAATGACTGTGTTGTGGACAATTGAATAATCGAAGCTTCCAACCTTGGCAAGTTTCTGCGTCAATCTCAGAACTCTTTCGGAAGCATTTTTCGATTCGTTATCAGGGGGTATCTTTTGCATAGTCATCCTTTAATCAAGGTGCGCTATTTTCAAATTTTACGCTTTATTTCTCATTTCAGATTATTTCCACTTGTCTACCAATTACTACGCAGATGGCTTGGAACAAGCTCTTTAATTAATCATTCTAACGTCACATACAAACAATCTTTTCAATCCAAAATATATTAAAGCGCTAGGGTTTTAACACCTCTGAATTGAAATATTTTTAAACTTATAATTTGCCCGTTCCACAAATCCTCAAGAATTGTGATTCCCGGTTCTGCCCTATCCTTTTCGATAGCCTTTTTAATTATAACTATGCAGGTCTGCTTTTACAGCAATTATATCTAGATAATCTATGATAGATTATTAAGTAAGTAGCAAAAAAAATGGCATTACAAAAAAGTAATGCCACGTCGTCCTTCCGGGCCTGTTATTTAACTACATCAACTCATTATTTTTCTAAAGTCAATGTAATTCGAGCGTCTGCCGCCATCGAAGCGCTGCCATGCACATTAGCCATGAAAGGATTGATGTCCATCTCGCTTATCGCGGGAAAATCTGTGACAAGTTGACTTACGCGCGAAAGAGTTTCGGCTATCGTGTTACGATCAACTCCCGATTGTCCACGGACTCCTTCGAGCAGCGGATATGCTTTGATAGATCGCATCATCTCCAGAGCATCATGCTGAGAAAGCGGCGCCAGAGCAAACTGAACATCTTTGAACACCTCGACAAGAATGCCACCCAGACCGAACATGAGCATCGGGCCAAACTGCGGATCTCGCGTCATGCCAATGATAATCTCTTTGCTGCCCAGAGGACACATCTCTTCTAGATAGGCACCGTCAATACGCGCTCGTGGTTGATCGCGCCCGATCCTCACCATCATTTGAATATAAGCTTCGGTAACCTGTTCACGTGTTGTCAAATTAAGAACCACGCCTCCCACATCGGATTTATGAATAATATCGGGCGAAACAATCTTTAGAACAAGCGGAGCGCCGAGTTTTGCCGCAACTTTGCCCGCTTCGTCTGCGTTTAATACCAGTGAGCCATTTGAAGTCCTTATGCCATAGGCGCGCAGTATTTTTTTCGCGTCCACTTCATTGATCTGAACAACTTTTTTAGAACGATATGAAGCAATGATTTCCTCAACGGCTGCTGTTTTGACTTTGAAAGGCTTCCAGACTCGCTGCGGAGCTGCAAGCCAATCACTGTAGTCGCACATTGCATTGAGCGCGTTGACGGCTTTTTCCGGTGAGCGATAATCGGGCAAACCATGGGCGAGCATGAAGGCCCGGGCCGGATTTACATCTTCACCGCCAAGGAAACAGGCGAGCACCGGTTTTTTCTTATTCAAAGTTTTGCAGAGAACTTCGGCAGTTTCTTTGCATTTGGTTACCGCCTGCGGTGTAAGGACAACAATAATCGCATCGACATTTGGGTCTTCCTGAATTAATTCGAGTGCCTTTGCATAACGCGATGGGTCGGCGTCACCGAGAACATCAACAGGATTCTTGACACTAGCGGCATGCGGCAATAAATCTGCCAAAACGCTTGCTCGTTTCGGATCCAGAATTGCCATTTTCAAACCTGCCAACTCAACGGCATCGGCAGTCATGATGCCCGGACCGCCCGCATTAGTAATCACGCAGACCCGCCGTCCTTTGGGAAGCGGCTGATTCTCGAAGGCAATTGCGTATTCGAACATCTGTTCATAATACTGGGCGCGAATAATGCCGCATTGTTTAAAAGCTGCGCGGTAAGCGGTATCAGCTCCTGCAAGACTTCCTGTATGTGAAGATGCTGCGCGCGAGCCCGACGCAGTTATGCCGGCCTTAAAAACAATAATGGGTTTCTTACGCGAAGCCTTTTCCGCAATGCTAACGAATCCCGGGCCATTGGTAATGCTTTCCAGATAGCAAACGAGAACTTTTGTTTCAGGATCATCTGCAAGCGCCGAAATGAGTTCGGTTTCATGTATGTCCGATTTATTGCCGATACTCAGCATTTTGCCTATTCCGAATCCCCGTTCAACTGCTCTGTCGAGTATAGCCGAACAGAGAGCTCCCGATTGTGAAATGAAGGATATACCTCCACTGCTCGGCCACTTGTTTGCAAACGAGAGGTTCAGTCGTGTGTGTGTGTTTAGGTGCCCAAGACAATTCGGCCCAAGAACGCGTACACCGGCACCAAGACACAGATCTCTAATTGCCACCTCCAATGCTGCTCCTTCGGGATCCTGTTCTTTAAATCCAGCAGTAATGATAGTGATCACGCTCGCGCCTGCCGCAATGGAATCGATTACGGCAGCGAGAACATGTTCGCGGGGAATCACGATGATTGTTTGATCGATTTTTTGTCCGTAATCGCATAATCTCTTATAGGTACGGACACCAAGAATTGTTTCGCTTGACGGATTGACAGGAACGATTTCTCCCTCATACTTCGATTCGAGCAGATTGCAAAGAATCTTATAGCCGATTTTGTCGGGATTCGAGGAAGCACCGATGATGGCGACAGTTCCCGGTTCGAAAAGCGCTGCATAGGTTTGTGACCCTGGTGCGATTGTCTTATTCATGCAAAATCTCCTTATCAAAGCGCCCGGAATTTAAAAATTGACACGAGGTAGCGGTGAACCTGGGCGCCAGGATCACCTTAACCGGCCGCGTGTCCGATATGTTAAAAATCAATCACCCGTTCCGTTTGAAAAATCCCCGAACGCTGTAAATCCGGCGTTTTCCTGCCGGCATGGTAACAATAACATCTTCATCCAAAACCTCAACATCAATTGCTCCTGCACAAATCACACGCTCAAATACACCATTAGCAGCATACAGCCGGACAATACCATTTTCAACTTTCGCCTTGAAAAGCTCAGCCATATTTAAACTCCTTTCGAGATAATAGTACTCCAATTTGAGCAAATCTTCACACAGAGTTCTAATGCAAAAAGTATGCCAGCTTGCGAATGAAGCCATTTCTTGCTGGTATGAAAGCGAACAGTGTATTTTGATTATGAATTTCGGTCAATTTGACAGATCAATCCTCCTAATGTGACAGGATCTTGCATGAAAGCATCCGATCTTAATATCGCCGAACTCGTACAATTTTCTCCTGGCTTTGTGGGCTTGCAGGGAAGAAGGCTTCTACTCCACGACCTTTCATCGCTGGGGCAATTCCGTCGTGATCTTATTGAAACCGTGGGCGAAGAAATGGCTCGACGGATTCTTACCCGTAAAGGTCTTTTTTGGGGGCAGGCAGATTGCGCGGCAATGCAGCGACTCTTTACATGGGATAGCAAAGAAGAGCTCGTTAGAGCGGTTACCGAACTTGCCAAGATCATGGGAATGGCGTATGCCGAAACAAAAAGCCTTGTGCTGAAAGAAGGAGCGGGAGCATTTTCCATGAAAATTGTCTGCGCAGATTCTTCGGAAGTCGAGCAACATCGTAATGAATCGGGAAAAGCGCTCAACTCTGTGTGCTGGGTCATGGCCGGGTATCTGAGTGGGTACGCCTCTTATTGCCTCGGAAAAAACATTTACTTTTCGGAAATACAATGTCAGGGTACCGAGGCTTCCAACTGCGTATTTATCGGCAAAGATATCGACTCGTGGGGAAACGAGTTTGATACTGATCTCCCGTTTTTTCGCGCGGCAGATATTCAGGAGAAAGTGCAACAATTAACCTTGCGCATTCGCGAACAGCAACGGACGCTCACGTTACACCGCAAGCAGATTTCGGCAGTGCGTTCATCGGGAAGTTTGGGTGGTGTTGAGGTACGCAGTAAAGCATTCCGCAATGTGCTAGATCTTGCCGATCGTGTTTCCGCCTTTGATACCACCATTCTGATAACCGGCGAAACAGGTACTGGAAAAGAAGTCCTGGCACGATATATTCACTCGTGCTCTCCCCGCAAAGAACATCCATTTCTCGCTGTTAATTGCTCGGCTCTCCCTGAAGCTCTTTTAGAAAATGAATTATTCGGCCATAAAGCTGGTGCATTTACAGGTGCACATAATAATGAGGTAGGGCTCTTTGAAGCAGCTCAAAAAGGAACTATATTTCTTGACGAAATAGGCGACATTTCCCCTCCGATTCAAGCAAAACTACTGCGAGTTCTTCAATCAAAAGAGATCCGACCCGTTGGTGAAACACGTTCGCAACATATCGATGTCAGAGTGATTTCAGCAACAAACCGAAACTTGGAAAAGCTTGCTGCTGAGGGCATATTTCGCGAAGATTTGCTCTATCGATTGCGTGTACTGCAAATTATAGTCCCTCCTTTACGTAGTAGAACCGAAGATATTTTACCCCTTGCCCGCTTTTTTCTTGATCTCTTGCGTAAAAAGTATAAATTTAAAGAGCTTCGCATTGCACCAGATACTGTCGATTTACTGCTTAATTATCCATGGCCCGGGAATGTCCGGGAACTGGAAAATGCACTTGAACACGCCGCTGTATTGTGTTCCGATGGCATTATTTCGTCAGCAGTCCTACCTGCCACAGTCACCGGAAGAATTACTCACAATATGTCTAGTAGTGGAAAAACATTATCGCTGGATGAAATTGAATTTCAGCATATCAATTCTGTGCTTAATTTGACATCAGGGAATAGATCCGAGGCAGCCAAGATTCTAAAAATCAGTGAATCTACGCTTTACCGGCGCATACGCGAGTTGAAGTAGCAATGCGGGAAGCATTTAATACCGCCCAACGGTCCTCCGACAAACACCTTCCAAGCTAACGTGAAACTACTAAAAGGAAGCTATCGACATGGCATGCGATCGCAACCCGAAAGTTCTTCAATATCAAGAAAAATTTCATGAACGTGAATGGGAAATGCGCGCAACATTCGGTAATTTTCTGCCAACTGCAACTGCAAGCTTAGGCTACACAGCAATGAATGATCCGCTTGTTATGAATCTTGACCCCATACGAGACGCAATGCTGCGCATGCAGACACTCACGTATACGAAAATGGCTGTAGATTCCTTTGTGCGGGCACATGGATTAACGCCAACATCCCCTGCTATTGCAGGATTTGCTGAATCGTATCAAAAAGGAACGCAGACTGCCCTCGATGCTGCTCTACCCCATTTTATCGATACGCTCAAAGAAAAGAATTATCCCAGCGCCCAATTGACACTTACGCAACCTATTTTCATGGGTGGACGGATATGTGCTGCACATCGAGCCGCCCACGATGAATATCAGAGCGCCTTGGCTGAGTTACGCCAGACTACCAATGTAATTCTCCAAGAAACGTTCTCAAACTATATTTCTCTCGCATTAATCAACAAAGTTGTTGAAGTGCGAAGCAATGTACTCACGAGTATGCGTCGGCATGAAAAAGATGCGACAGAGCTTTATGAAAATGGCATTATAGCAAAATCTGCTCTGTTGCGCGCAAAGGTAGCAGTAGCCGAGGCAGAACAAGCATTTTCAAATGATACCAATAAGCGTTATCTTGCCCGATTAGCGCTTGCAAAATCGCTCAATTTGCCAGACACAATTCTCCCGGAAACGTCGGATACACTCTGTTTGCAATCGATTAAAGAAACTATTAAAAGCCTTATTAATAGGGCCGACAGCAGTCAACCACTGCTTGCAATTCTCAATGCAAAATCCGATGCAGCTAAAGCAAAAGTAATTGCTGAACGTGCTTTATTTTTGCCCAAAGCAGCGCTCTTTGGCAAGCTCGAATTATTCCCCGACCACCTCTCTGCCTTGGAACCTACCTGGGCAGCCGGGATTACCGTAAGCATAGACTTATTTACGGGAGGAAAAAACATATCACGGGTGCAAACAGCCAAACATCTTGTAAATGAAATATATTTCCTGACAGAGGCTACAAAAGCAGATATTCATTTACTTATTCAAAAAACATGGTTAGAGTGCCAGAACGCCACAGATCATGCCTGCAATTGATGCTGCAAAAGGATTGAGTGAATCGATTTCCGCTTTAACCCAAGATCAATTAATACAGGTATTCCAGTCTCAGGGAATTTCCCGTAAACAAGCTCAACAATGGGCACAACCTCTCAAACTCAGATCCGAAGCCCTTGCTAATAGTCTGGATTGCTATGGCGATTTCATTATCCCCGCGCTTCTTATGCTCATTTTGCAACAGAGCCTTTTTGGGGGTAGTGCTGCTGCATCTGCGGGTTTCGGCTCTAAATTTCATACCTGTGGATCAACACGTACCGCCTGTGCCGTGATACTCGGCAGGGGAATCCCCTATTTCATTTTGTATGCTGGCTATGCGCTAGCCTTTTTCTTTATTCATTACAGGATTTGGCATATTCCCTTTTCTGGAAGTATTCTTATTTTGACAACTTTTGTAGGCCTTCATGTGCTGGTTGTCATCTTAAGCGGTTTTATTCTTGGAACATTTTTTAAATCGAGACTCTGTGCGCTTCTGATTGCTTTGTTCAGTTCATATCCACTTTTTCTTTTATCCGGCATAGCATGGCCGCCATCTTCGATGCCTCTGTACCTACAGGTTATTCGATTATTATTTCCGTCAACCTATTTTTTTAATAGTGCACTCCTGATTTCACGAATGCAGGCAACATGGAGTGATGAATACCGTGCCTTCGCTGCCCTCCTTATAATGGCTTGTGTCCTTTTTGCAGCTCTTGTAGTACGATTGCGCTTGCAGAGTTTACGCCATTGGCGCATATTGTAATTGTGGAAATAATAGCGATTCTTCCCGATATAGTATCTCAATTGCAATCTCTTGAGTTTTATTTCATGTAAGTAAACAAAGTATCCCTATTGAGGATTCCCTGTGGATCAAATTGCTTTTTAAGAGAACGCATTTCGTTTATATGTTCTGAACCATACATAATTTCTAAAAACGCCGCTTTGCTTTTGCCAATACCATGCTCTGCCGAGACGGTACCCCCCCACCCTACAATAGTTTTGGCCCATTCCAGATAAAGCTTTTTGCCCTTACCAAGTTCTTCTTCGGTTGCAGGAAGGATATTAACATGTAAATGATTATTACCAATATGGCCAAAAATTACCGCTTCTAAGTTTTCTTTGATAATACCACTATTGTAAAGCTCCATCACATCGCGTAGCCGATCATCGGGTACGGCCATGTCGGTTCCTAGTTTAACAATATCAGGGTGTGTTTGCCGTCGTTGATCGATGGTCAGATTTACTGCTTCTGGAATTGAATGCCGGAAATATTTGAGCTGTAAAAGCTCTGCATGCGTTGTGGCTCCCCAGCTCAAATCATCTGATCCACCACAAGCCAGCATACTCTGGGATGCGAATTCGATCTGGTTCATGACGTCATCTTCGGAATTACCATGAAACTCAAAATAAACAGCGGTATGAAACGTTGAATCGATAGCTGGAATCGCATCAAATGCGACATTTGATTTCTTTTGATTGCGCAAAAAATCGAGGGCCGCTTTATTAAAGAACTCGATGGAAACGGGCTTAGTTTCTTGGTTTTTAAGAAGCTTTACAAGATCGATTGCAGCACTTTCGGAAGGCATAAAAGCTACCAGTGCCATGATATGTTTGGGCAAGGGAAGCAGTCCAATATCAATAGATGTAATAATCCCCAGAGTGCCTTCCATACCAATAAATACATCTATGAGGTCTATGGTATCGGCACTACGATAGCCTGCAACACATTTACCTGACGGGATATCGTACGACGGTAGCACCCCTTCGATTTTTCTACCCGATTCGGTAGTAAGTAAAAATGTTCTTTCGTTTGCAAAGTTCTCGCCGCGATTAAGCACAAGCATTTCACCATCAGCCAAGCACACCCGCAATCCGTAGATATGATGTGCGGTAGGGCCGTATCGATACGATCGAGCGCCCGATGCATTGCAGGCAACCATTCCGCCAAGTGTTGCTGTTGTTTCTGTAGGATCGGGAGGAAAAAAAAGAGAGCCTGCTTGTTTGAATTGATCAAGAACCAAAAGTGATGCAGCACTCCATTGCGTTACATCGAATGCGGTTCTGTTAATCTGACCAATAAGATCTGATAAGCGGACTCCCGGCATAACCGAGAGAATAAATTTTGACGATAGCTTATCGAAGCGTAAACCGGTTATCCGATTCATTTTCGATAGATTACAGATTGTTCCACCATACGGAACAGCGCCAGCAGTAATCCCTGTGCGAGCGCCCTGAATGGTTATCGGTATTTGTTGCGCAGAGCATTCGCCTGCAAGAGCACGAACATCTTCTTCACACAAAGGAAAAGCAATACCCTGTGCGTGGCCACTACGGCGCGACTCGTCTCGCAGATAGTCTGCAAATGAAGGATCAAACGTTAAGATGCTTCCAGTTTTCATATAAAACCCTCACGTTGTAATGCGCGAACTAATAAATGCGGTGTTTTTGAATATGTTACCGATAATCCCGATTCTTGCTGCGTACTTCCTGCCGTATGCGATGATACGATTCCAAGCGCCACCATGAAATGTTCCCCGATTCAACTTCTGCCTTAACATGACAACCGATTTCTGTATCGTGAGTGCAATTATTAAAGCGACACATGCCCACCACGCGGGCAATATCCGGAAAACATGCAGTAACAGAATCTTCGGTAATATCTGGAATGTCAAGGGCAGAAAATCCAGGTGTATCGGCAATAAAACCATTATCTCCAATGGGAACAAGCACCGAAGAAGTTGTGGTATGCACTCCTCGCTGTGTCCCCCGTGAGACTTCTTGAGTCCTGAATGTCAAATGCGGCAAGAGCCTGTTAAGTATTGTAGATTTCCCAGCGCCCGAAACTCCCGAAAATGCCGTGATGCTATTATGACACAAAGAGAGAATCCTCTGAGTCCCTGGAATATCTTTGTTTCCGGTTACCACAACTTCATAGCCAAGCGATTGGTAATAGCTGGCAAACGACCCGATCTCGATTTTTTCCTCGTCTGTTAACAAATCCGATTTATTTAAGAGAATAACCGATTGGATATTATTGGCTTCTGCCGCACAGAGACATCTATCGAGCATGATAATATCGAGCGGGGGCTGTTTACATGTCGCAACAATCATGAGTCGGTCGAGATTTGCTATAGCAGGGCGATATAAAAGAGTTTTTCGCTTTAGAATTTTTTCTATGACAAAAGTGCCATCCTTATTGTCGGTAACATCCACACGATCGCCCACATACGGACGATCTTTTCGGTGAATCAAGCCTCGTAGCGAAGCTTCAATGATGGTCTCGCTAAGCGCCACGCGGCATACTTTATTCCCCAGCTCAACAATTTGTCCCTTTAGTATCTCCACAAATAATCCGCCCTACCATTAAAATGAATAGCCAAAACTATTTTACCTATAAATAGTTCTGATAGAAAATAATCCACCTCCGGAGTTCATACATGAAATATCTCTATATCGATGCACATAATGGGGCGAGTGGCGACATGCTTCTTGCTGCGATTATATCCTGCGGTGCTGATTTGGCATATATTCAACAAAAACTTTCATTTCCTGATATCCCCGATTTGCGCATTGATATTGCTTTAAAAAATCGAGGCGGTATGGCTTGTAGTCATCTTATCGTCGATTTCCCTGCTCAAACAGAGTATCGGTATATTCAGCAGATCACGTCCATTATCCGTAAGAGCACTCTCTCGGAGAGTGTAATTGCCATGAGCGAAAAAATTCTAACCCGTTTAGGGCTTGCCGAAGCGCATGTTCACGGGGTATCTCTTGACGAGGTTCATTTCCACGAGATTGGCGCAGTAGATACCATTGTTGACATAGTTGGATTCTGTAGTGGACTTGAGTATCTCAACATCGACACCGTGCTTTTTTCCCCCGTTGCGGTAGGGAGCGGACTTATGAAAACTGCGCATGGCGTTATGTCTATCCCGGCTCCCGCGACAGCAGAATTACTCAAAGGATTCACTATAACAAGCGGCCCTGTGAGAGCAGAGCTGCTCACACCAACGGGGGCAGCCATTCTTTCGACCTTAGGAACACAATCGCTTTGCTTGCCTGAAGGAACGCTTGTGAGCACGGGAGTCTCATGCGGTACAAAAATATTTAAGAATCACACAAACACGCTGCGAGCTTATGTTATAGATAGCCAGCCTCAAAAGAACCCCTTATTTGTAAATGATGATGTTATTGAAATCGAAACCGATATCGATCACATTAGTGGCGAAGTCTTGGCGTTTGCTGCAGAAATTTTGCTCGAAGAAG
The DNA here is from genome assembly GCA_038247415.1 of Chitinivibrionales bacterium. Lineage (GTDB taxonomy): Bacteria > Fibrobacterota > Chitinivibrionia > Chitinivibrionales > WJKA01 > JBBRUX01. Next base: position 16,937 of record JBBRUX010000023.1, read on the forward strand.
GAGCCCTCGATGTGTCGTATACCCCTACCCTTATGAAAAAGGGACGCCCTGCATACCATTTAAAAGTTTTGTGCGCTGTACCCGATACGTCTCGCATTGCAGGGATCATAATGGCACAAACTCGCACATTAGGCGTTCGATTTATTCAGAAAAGTCGCATCATTGCTATGCGCGAAGAATCCGAAACAGTGTGGAATAATGATACAATTCAAACAAAATCATGCAACTTTGGCGCAATTAAATTTACAAAACCAGAATACGAATCGCTGGCGCGCATTGCCCGGGCAACCAAAACCCCACTTATAGAAATTATGGAAGCTTATGCCGGTAGAAATCCAAGCACCTAATTTTGCTCTTTTTCATAGAACTTTAATTACAAATAACCTATTTTGCTAAACTGCTTAAAATCATGAAATTCTGTTCTCGTTATTTTTTTCTTTAACTTAGTGTGGAGGGATGATGAAATACCTGTTTACTTCCGAAAGCGTATCACAAGGGCACCCCGATAAGGTTGCAGATCAAATATCAGATGCAGTCCTTGACGCAATGCTTGCTCAAGATCCTCAATCTCGCGTTGCTTGCGAAACTCTTGTAACAACAGGTCTTGTTGTTATATCCGGCGAAGTAACAAGCAATGCTGTTGTTGACATTGCTGCAATAGCTCGCAAAACAATTAAAGAAATTGGTTATAACCATGCCGATCTTGGCTTCGAAGCCAATAGCTGCGCTGTTATGGTAACCCTCGATAAACAGTCTCCCGATATTTCTCAGGGCGTAACCGCCGGTCAGGGCCTTTATAAAGAACAAGGTGCCGGAGACCAGGGAATGATGTTTGGATATGCATGCGATGAAACAAAAACTTTCATGCCTTTATCAATTCACTTGGCACACAGATTAGTAGAAGCGCTTACCGATGCTCGCGACAAAGGAACCATCAAGTACCTTCGTCCCGACGCAAAGTCTCAGGTAACCATCGAATATGAAAACGACAAGCCAAAGCGTGTTGACACAGTCGTTATATCAACACAGCATGCTCCCGAAGCAAAACACGAGACTATTAAAAAAGACATGATCGAAAAGATCATCAAAAAAGTTATTCCCGCTAAATATCTCGACAAAGATACCAAATATCATATCAATCCAACTGGTCGCTTTGTAATTGGCGGACCTCATGGCGATTGCGGTCTTACTGGTCGTAAAATTATTGTGGATACCTACGGCGGACATGGCGCACACGGTGGTGGTGCATTCTCCGGTAAAGATCCTTCAAAGGTTGACCGTAGCGCAGCATATGCATCTCGTTGGATTGCTAAAAATGTGGTTGCTGCAGGTCTTGCAACAAAATGCCTTGTTCAGGTTGCTTATGCTATTGGCGTGGCAAAACCTGTTTCTGTCTTTGTAGACAGCAAAGGCACTGGTATTGTAGATGATGGCAAACTTGGAGAAATCATCAATAAGGTTTTTGATTTAAGCCCCTCAGCGATTATCAAACACCTCGACCTCAAGCGCCCTATCTATCGGGAAACTGCCCGTAATGGTCACTTTGGTCGTGAATTGCCTAATTTTACGTGGGAAAAGCTCGATATGGTTGAAAAACTCAAAAAAGCTGCTAAAAAGTAAAAATTTGCTTTCTTAAGTTTCGTTTTTCAAGGCATATTTTCTTAGGAAAATATGCCTTTTTTTATGGCATCCCACCGATTATTTTATATGCCATCAAAATCTTTGAGCCTTATTAAACAGGAGAATTCCATGATTGCGCAAAACAATTTGCCCACCGTTAAAATTGGTATCGTTGGTGTATCTCGTGACTGCTTCCCTATGGAACTTACTGTCAATAGGCTCAGAGCCCTTACTGCTGCGTGCACCTCGAAAAATGTAATGATTGTTCCTTTGCCCACAATCATCGAAAACGAATCTCACACCATGCAAGCTCTTGCAGATGCAGAAAAGCTTGGTGTTAATGCCATGGTCATTTATCTTGGCAATTTTGGACCAGAAGGCCCTACTACTATATTTGTTGACAAGTTCAAAGGCCCTTGCATGCTTATAGGTGCAGCAGAAGAACGCGCCGATGGCCTGGTGGGTTCCCGGGGTGATGCCTACTGCGGAATGCTTAACGCATCGTATAACCTTGGTTTACGAAACCTCAATGCCTATATTCCCGAAACTCCTATTGGCATGGCAGATGAATTAGTCAATCATATTAGCCATTTTTCTAAACTAGCACGCCTGATACTCGGCATTAAAAACCTTAAGATTTTTTCGTTTGGTCCTCGGCCCCACGATTTTTATGCGTGCAATGCGCCCATTAAGCCCCTGTATGACCTTGGAATTGAAGTCATGGAAAACAGTGAACTCGACCTCTTTGATATATTTAGAAGTTCGGCAAACGATTCACGCATCGAAGGTATAGCCAAAGACATGGCCAATGAACTGGGACATGGCAACACCTACCCCGACCTCCTTAAAAAGATGGCTCAATTTGAAATAGCCCTCGTATCATTCATGGAAAAGAATCTTGGCAGCAGATCTTTTGGAGTTTTTGCCAATAAATGCTGGCCAGCATTCGAGAAGTTTTTTGGATTTGTACCTTGCTATGTCAATTCACGGCTTGCCACACGAGGAATCCCCGTTGCCTGCGAAGTTGATATGTATGGCGTTCTCTCCGAATATCTTTGCACTTTGGCAACTGATATGCCGGCTACAATTCTTGACATAAACAATACTGTTCCTAAAGATATGATCACCCCTCAAACAAATCTGATGGGTGCAACTATTCAAGATTTATTTATGGGATTTCATTGCGGGAATACTAGTTCCTCCTGCATGAAAAATTTTGCCATTAAATATCAGCTTATTATGAATAGACTCATGGAAGATCCTACAAAGCAACCCGATATTACCCGTGGCACACTCGAAGGACAAATCAGACCCGGCGCCACAACCATTTTTAGGTTACAAGGAACGGCACATGGATCGCTGGCTTCCTATATTGCTCAGGGAAATATTCTTGATATAGACCCTCGTAGTTTTGGTTCAATAGCTGTTTTTGCAGTGCCAAACTTCAGCAGATTCTACCGGCACACTCTTATTGCTCAAAAATTTCCACATCATTGCGCAATAGCTTTTGATACGTGTGGGAAGCTCTTGTTTGATACCATGAATTACCTGGGGATTAAAAGTATCGCAACTCCCCTACCTCCATCACAATTATATCCAAACGAAAATCCCTTCGGGTTTTAATCGTATTCTTAACAAGAAGACTTACCGTGTGCCATCGGAACGATTTTTTAATCGATTGTCTATGGCGCAATATTATTTTATTGCTAGACTTGTAAAGACGCTATGATTTTCCTCCTTACATAACGAATGTCTACGTTTTATGGATACATCTCCATTCAAAGTTTTTAAGCGCTGGTACAAACGCGCGGGGCAAGACTCTGCTGGTGATTGGTTTGAACCCAATGCAACAACGCTTTCCACTGCGACAAAATCGGGGCACGTTTCTGCTCGCACCGTACTGTTAAAACATTTTGACGATACCCGCTTTGTATTTTTTACTAATTACAATTCAGTCAAGGGCAAGGCACTCTACGAAAATCCCCATGCTGCGCTACTTTTCTTCTGGCCACACCGGGGAGAGCAAATTCGCATCGAAGGTTTTGTAAAAAAAGTAGCAAGCAAAGAATCAGATGCCTATTTTAACAGTAGGCCCTTCGAAAGCAGAGTTGGAGCGTGGGCATCTGCGCAATCGAGCACACTCGTAAGCAGAGCAGACTTTCTCAAAAACTATAAAAACCTCCTCGATCATTATCAAACGCATGATCTCACACGCCCGCCTTATTGGGGAGGGTTTGAACTTTTGCCCAAGCATTTCGAATTTTTTTCTGCTGAACAATTTCGTTTACATAACAGGGTTTCTTATACAAAAAAAGTTGGTGTCTGGATCAAAGAAATTCTCTCGCCATAAAACAATAGGGTATGAAGCATATGAAATTAAGCGTTGCCCACACTTTTGAGCCAGGAATAATATCCCGTCTCAGCGCATTTCCTTCTGTTTATGAAGTATATGGAAAGCTCAGATCAGATCCAATCGGCGGAGGGCGATCGTCATATACGCTTCGGTCTAATTCCTGGAATACCGTTCGTGAAGCTGTAAAAGAAGCTCATGCCCATGGCATCGAGTACAATTATTTAATCAATGCAGCAACGCTCAATGGTTTAGAGCAAACCCGCGCCGGACAAAAAACGATACGAAAACTGCTTGATACGATCGCTCTTTGCGGGGTCGACGCAGTTACGGTGTCTCTTCCCTATCTGCTACGCCTGGTTAAAACACACTACCCCCAGCTTAAAGTTCGCGTGGGCGTATTTGCCCTTATCGACAACGTGCGCAAAGCTATCGAGTGGGAAGACATGGGAGCAGATACTTTATGCCTCTCCTCAATTGCATTAAACCGCGACTTCGACACCCTTGCCGCACTTAAAGAAGCAACATCATGCGCATTACAGCTTATTGTCAATGCAAGCTGCTTGCCTGGCTGCACTCACGAGCTCACCCATATGAATATGCTTTCAACCAGTTCACAATCAAGTAGCAAGCTCAAGGGCTATTGCCTCGATTATTGTGTCATGCACTGTTCACAAAAAAGACTTACCTATCCAATCAATTACATACGGTCAATTTGGATTAGGCCCGAGGATCTGCATATGTACGAAGAATTGGGCTATACCAATTTTAAAATTGTTGAACGATCCTGTCCGGGAGATCTCTTGATTTCAAGAGTTGCTGCGTACGAGAAGCGGTCGTTTGAGGGTAATTTACTCGCGCTTGTTGCACCTGTTGCTCAAATTAAAAAAGAGCAAAAAACACCGCTATGGCAACGATTACGCATGATTGCAACCATGGCAAAACCATGGCACATAAAACTTTCGAGTTTACTTGCTATGAAAAAATATGGTGAGGCTATTATTATGCACGATTATACTAAAGAAAATGCGCTCGTATACATCGAAAACAAAGATCTGGATGGTTTTTTAAAGGGCCTCAAAGACATCCGCTGTACAACTTTAAATTGCAAAAGATGCTCTTACTGTCAAGAATGGGCTCAAAAAACTGTCCATTATAATGCTCCCGAACGAGAAAGAATCCTTAAAATGGGGAACGCGCTTGACGAAGGTTTACTACAGGGATCACTGTGGTGAATACGTTAGTTTATACGCTTTAAGACAAGCCCTGCGTTATGCCCTCCAAACGCAAACGACTCGGAAAAAGCCGTTTCCACATGAGCTTCTGTTGTTTCACGTACAAAATTAAGATCTGCAATAGGCTTTTCCAAATTTGCGCATGTATGTACAATCTGATTTTTTAGCGTTAGCGCGGTTACCGCACATTCGATTGCTCCACTGGCGCCAATGGTATGGCCTATGAGCGATTTGGTTGTATTAACAAAAGGCTTTTTTCCAAACATGTCCATAATAACACGTGCCTCAACAGGATCGTTTTGCTGGGTTCCGGTTCCATGTGCATTGACATAATCTATTTTTTCGGGGGTAACATTTGCATCGAAACATGCATCAGCAATCATTTTTTTTATGCTTTTTGCACCTGGGTCAAGCGCCATTACACTATGAGCATCAAATGTTTCTGCATATCCTGCAATTTCTGCAATAATGGGCGCATTGCGCTTGAGCGCATGCTCAAATTCTTCGCACACAAGTACAGCGCATCCTCCTTCTGCAAATAAGAACCCCGATCGTGATTCATCGAAGGGTCTGTTTGCTGTAGCAGGATTTTCACAGTTGCGAACGAGCGTTTTTGCCGTATCGAAACCTCTAAAAATTCCACCAAACATGTCGCCTAAAAATTCTACTCCACCAGCAAGAGCCATAGAAATTCGGCCTTCTCGAATATCTCGAAAAGCATGACCGATAGCAACACTACCTGCCGCGCAAGCATTGGCAAAGGTAACATTGGGTCCTAAAAGCCCATACTTAATTCCCATGAGTGCGCCGGTGCTATTGGGCATAATCATTGACACCGCAAACGGGTTAAACCGCGCAGGATACGTATTAACTTCAAACAAACGAGAGCCTGCGGTAGGCTCAAGAGGTATACCATTAAAGCTCTGCGGGTCTTTAATGATAGTATCGATAGCACTTCCGCAATGATGTGCTTGGGCTTCTACAAATGATGTGATTCCTGCGATTCCCGTTCCCATAAATACGCCACACTCAGAAGGGTCAAGATTTGCTAAAGCATAAGTGTTTTTCTTGGGATCGACGGGGTTTACAGTTATTCCAGCCATCTCTAAAGCCTGAGCTGTTGCGCAAAGTCCTAAAACAGAGGCAGTGTCAATCTGCATTTTTTCAACACGCGAAACGCGGCCCGATGTGCAATCGAATTGTGGCAGTGGCGCCCACACAGTGGATGTTGGCGTATAATAATTCCCCCACGACAACGGGAGTGCCGAGGCAACACTCTGGCCCAATAAACACGCATCCCAAAAAGCACCGGTCGACGCTCCACAGGGCGCAACAATACCAATTCCCGTTATGACGACACGCTTCTTCATGCAGCAGTTTCTTTCATCTGCTTTTCAATCAGCTCAACAATATCGCCAACAGTTTGCAATTTTTGAGCTTCTTCATCAGTAATAGAGCCTTTAAATGCATCTTCAATGGTCATGACAAGCGTTACAGCATCTAAAGAATCGGCTCCCAAATCATCCCGAATTTTACTTTGGATTGTAATTTTATCCTTGTCAACCTTTAATACTTCAACAACAATGTCTCGTATGCGATCGAAAACTGCGGAACTCATAGGGGGGTGCCTTCTGGTTAAATGTATATTTTATTGTATGCAGGCTTAGTAACTAAGAGTTTTTCCATTATTGCGCTGCTCAATGTTAATGATACGTCAGCATCGCACTCTGTATTGCCTACGTATAAGATAAAATAGGTCATTACTAGCAAGGAATCCATATGAGCGACATAATCTTACGCCAAACACCACATTCCCCGGTACGTCTGGCAGCAATAGAAACAGCCAACCCTCCAACCATTATAAATCAATCAACTGCAGTTGAGCTTATCGATATTCATTATGGTTCAGTTCTTAAACCCCGCAGTCTGGAAATAATGAGACAAGTCCTCTCGCATCCTTCAATAAAAAAGCGACACATCGCGGTTGATTCACTCGAAAAAATAGTAGCGCTTAAAGACGAGGATCCCGATATTCGCATGGCTCGATTCGAACAGTGGAGCGTCAAACTTTCGGTGGAGGCTGCGCGCAAAGTATTGCAGCAACGTGATGTTGACCCTAAAGAAGTTACAGCCATATTTGTCAATACTTGCACTGGTTATTTGTGCCCCGGCATAGCAACCTACTGCATCGAAGAACTTGGATTATCTCCTCAGGTCAAAGCATTTGATTTAGTTGGTCTTGGATGCGGTGGGGCTTTGCCCAATATACAGCTCGCCCAGGATCATCTTATTGCAAACCCAAACGGGATTGTGCTTTCGATTGCGGTAGAAATTTGCAGCGCTACATTTCAAATGGGTGACGACATCAGCCTTTTAATTTCAAATGCAATTTTTGGTGATGGTGCTGCCGCCGCACTATTATGGTGTAAAGATGATGGCGTAGAATTATTTAAAACCGAAAGCCTTTTTTCGCCCGCGAACAGAAATGATGTGCGTTATCTGTATAAAAATGGAGCCCTTCACAACAAACTCTCCATTTCTCTACCAAAAATCACCGCTGGTTTTGTGCCGACTTTGGTCGAAACTCTACTCTCTTCTGCTGGATTATCTATTCCCGACATTGATCATTGGGCAATTCATCCTGGCGGAGAAAAGATCCTCTCCAACATTCAGGCGGCCCTGGGTCTTTCTGATAGTGATATGGCTCCATCCCGATCGGTGTTATCTAACTACGGCAACATGTCCTCCCCAAGCGTTCTCTTTGAACTCAAAGAAATACTTGACAATACAAGTGATAGTCCAGGATGGATTGCAGCGCTCGCCTTTGGCGCGGGGATGTCTTTGCATGGGTATTTATTGAAGAAATGAATTTGGAATTGATCGGTTCCATTGTGGGTGGGTTCAAGATTTTAAACTCACCCACTTTAATTTTTTATAAATCTTGAATCTGGGCGCCACGGTTTCACCGTCGGGTGTATCTACGCTATTTCCTCGTGTCATTCGCGTAAGGGAGGACGGAATGTGAGGGTGGAAACGGCAGTGACACCCCTCAGTGCAAAAAGACTCAGGCGCTTTGCGCCGCAAGGATTTTGTACCGGCTCGCGAAGCGCGAGCGAAGGAGAAGCCGATACGCCCAAATCCTTGCTTTATTATTCTTGTTTTAGTGATCCCCCCGCTAAAACAATACCAAACCACCATTTAAAAACATGGTTAACTACTTTTTCTTGATTCTCAAAGTCAACGAATCTATCGTTACAGCATCCAGGTTAGCTTTGAGAAAATCAATCTTATCCTGATACAGTGAAATAGCTTGGGCGTTTTTATGTTCTTCGAGCAGACTGTAAATTTCAACCAGATCGTCTGCTGCGCGCTTTTTGTTTAAAGCAATGCGTTCTTGGGCTCGTTTACGAATTCCTTCGGCAGTAACCGACATATTTGCTCTGCGCACTTCTTCTGTTTGCGTAATGCTTCCCAACTGCGTTTTTTGCACAGTGGCGCTTCTACCTTGCGCTCTCATTTTCGCAGTTGCCAACATATCATGTAATCCCATAGCATCTGTTGCTGCAAGCGAAGCAATATCGGCGGCTACATCATCGCTTGTTTTTTCCCGGCTCGCCACAGCAACGGTCATTATAGCTTCCTGTATGCGGGATATAGTAGGACGTGTCAATTGCCAATGAACAGTAATGGTATCTGATTGTTCAGACGCAGCACCAACACCTTTGATTTTAATTGTTTTTTGGACTGCGAGAACGAGAGAATCCTCGCAATGAGCCACCAGGCTTTCCCACTTTGTCACTTGAGAAGAAAGTTTCGGCCACTCTTGCCCTATCATACTTGTACGTAAAAGATCCAATCGATCATGCGCAACTTTCAGAACCGAAAGCGCTTCGGTGAGCATCTTTTGTGCAATGAGTTTTTCTGCCTTTTCGTTGCTCGATTTTACAAACGCGATTTCCTCCCCAACAGAAACACTCGCATTCACCTTTCCAGCCATACGAGCGCATTGGGTTTGAGAAATCCCCAGCAATATATATTCACGCGTAGCATACGCAAGAAGGGTTCGAGCTTTTGCATAATCCTTTTTTTCGATACTTTCATCAAAATAAAAAAGCACTGCCTTTGCAACATTTTTTCGACGCTCCAAAAACAGCGCTGCAAGCTCGCTACCCTTTGCATTATTGAGAGCACCTACCCGCGCAACAACACTGTCGATTCGTTGACATTCGGGATACTGCGCTGCAATACCCGCATTAAATTCGTTTACATACACATTAATAAGCATTTGAGATCGATTGGCTTTTTGATCGAGCAAACCTTTTTCCCATAAATAAAGTTGACCCTCAAGTTCCGTTACTTTTGCCATTACATAACGAGCATTTGGATCGCCTTGAGCCTGTTTGCGCAGCTTAGTTGCGATTCCTTTTGCTTTAGAAAGAGCCTCCTCAATGGCTTTATCATCATTTCCCCGTTCCTCGGCTGCGCTAAAAAAGTAAAGTGCACGGGCAACCATAGTATCGACATAATCTTGTGTAATCTGCTGATACTCGGCAGCGTAGACTGTTCCGATAGGGATTACCCACGCATCTCGATTTGAGGATTTAAAAACATGTATTTTATCCATGCCCGATCCAGAAATCAGGATCAGAATAAGCCAGAAAAGCTTTTTCATCAATTGCTCCCCTACACCTTTTTTAAAGGAAGATTCGAAATGCCCAGCGCGCTCATTACAACAAATGCAGTTCTCACAAACGAGCTATCCACCACAATTTGCAAAGAGATTTCCTCACTTTTGGCGCAACAACTCAACAAACCAGAAAAATATGTAATGGTATCAATTCAGCATATTTTTTTGACCATGGGAGGAACCCTAGATACAGCTGCGTTCATGGATATTCGTTCTATTGGAGGATTAACAGAGACTGCTAATATATTGATTTCAAAAGACCTATGCGCCTCTTTGGCAAAGCAGCTCGAAATAGCGCCTACCCGCATTTATTTAACCTTTAGCAATTTTAACGCAACGCACTTTGGTTGGAACGGAACTACCTTTGCATGAAAAAAGTTTCACCCATTTCCGAAGCATTAGCCGCAACGAAACAAATTATTGTACCCGGAATAATTCTTTGGATTATAGCGCTTGGGATACTCATCGGCTATTATCAAATTCCAGCATTCATGAAGTTGCTTGGTTTTATTGCCGACCTTAAGGCACGCTACAACTACTTATATGCCATGGTAGCAACTGCACTTTTCGGGGGAATAATTCCGTACGCGTACCTACGTATTCGGCGTTCTACCCGCCACATGGCCCCGCTATCGCACTTACCCTTCGCAACCTTTTATTGGGCATATAAGGGCGCCGAAATAAATTTTCTCTACACTCTGCTTGCCTCGCTCTTTGGCACAAACAATCATCCGTCAACAATTATCGCAAAAGTTTGTATAGATCAATTTGTCTACAATCCGTTTTTTAACATCCCCTTTACGATAGTGCTTTACACCTGGAAGGAAATGGATTTTGATTTCAAGAAAACCAAAAGCCAGCTCACCTGGTTATTTATTAAGAACCGTTTTATTTCGATAGCTTTTTCAACCTGGATGGTATGGATACCAACGGTAGCAATGGTATATGCACTCCCCGCACTTTTGCAGGTACCATTTTTTAACGTAATACTATGCTTTTGGGTGCTTTTGTTGTCGATTCTGACTTCACAAAAAAAAGAAATCGTTGGAAGAGTTACTCATTAAACAGTATGCACTACCGAACCGCGAAGGACTTCTGAAAGCCGCTGAGAAAATTCGGATTCGTTTTTCTCAAGAACAGGAAAACCGATATCCCCAACAATTGATGTTGAACCGGTCATAATTATTCCCATAAAATTACCAAGTATCGCTTTGGCGCGTTCTAGAAATCTGCGTCCATTCATATGAGGCATTTCGTAATCGCTAATTATAATAGTGGGTCTTGCGCCGGCTTCGATTACTCCCAGGGCATCGCGGGGATCGGTATACATGGATATGTCGGTATAGCCAAGCATCTCGAGATACATGTGCACCACAGTTAATACTGCGCTGCGATCATCAACTACCATTACAATATCATTGTGCATAGCATTACTTGGCAAAGAGGAATCACCAATGCTCATGGTTGTCTTTTAAAACAATATTTTAAAATAATTCAGACAGCACTTAAGTTCTATTTCAAACGCAAAAAAAATACTTTACTTAAAAATGTCTTAAAAAAATCTCCATCCTAATGTATTTCCCTCTCCCAAATCTGTTTCATCTCCATGAACCACAGACTATTTTCTAATCATATTTGACTTTAAAGTTTAGCTCCAAGGAGTTTTCATGAACGTTCTTATTACCGGTGGATCTGGGTTTCTTGGCATAAATGCAGTTCGTCATTTGCAAAGCAAAGGTGTAAAAAATATAGTAATACTCGATCTTTTACCCTTCGATTACCCCGAAAAAGATACAATCTCTTTTATACAGGGTGATATTCGGTCGGAGGAAGTGGTTGCAAAAGCTATGAAAGGCATCACACATGTTATTCATACTGCTGCGGCCCTGCCATTATACACTCCCAACGATATCTACACCACCGACGTCGTGGGCACACGAAATCTTCTCGCTGCTGCGCATAAAGAAAGCGTAGAGCGGTTTATTCATGTTTCATCAACTGCGGTCTATGGAATTCCCGATCATCACCCACTAGCCGAAACAGATAAGCTCGATGGCGTTGGACCTTATGGTAAAGCTAAAATTTCTGCCGAAGAAGAATGCATTCGATATCGAAATAAACACATGTGTGTCCCTATTGTTCGCCCAAAATCATTTATCGGACCAGAACGCCTCGGGGTTTTTGCACTTTTTTACGATTGGGCTTGCACGGGCCACGGGTTTCCTATGATTGGCAGCGGAAACAATAGATACCAACTTTTAGATGTTTTTGACCTTTGCGAGGCGATGTATTTATGCATGACCAAGGATGCTGCATTAGTAAACGATACCTTTAATATCGGGGCAAAAGATTTTACTACCATGAAAGAAGATTACCAGGCAGTTTTGGATCGCGCAGGATTTGGCAAAAAAATTAGTGGGTTTCCTGCATGGCCCATGATTTTTGTGCTCCGCTTTTTAGAAATGCTACGCCTTTCACCACTTTATAAATGGGTATACGAAACAGCTTCTAAAGATTCGTTTGTTTCTATAGACAAAGCCGAACAAGTTCTTGGCTATGCTCCAAGGTATTCTAATAAAGATGCACTCATTCGCAATTATGAGTGGTACCTTGCACACAAAGATTCCTTCGCACATCAAAGTGGGGTTTCGCATCGGGTACCTTGGAAACAAGGCATTCTTTCGCTGTGCAAGCATTTCTTTTAGAAGATTACACGCAATACCACGACGATGTAACCGGAGAGCACACTCCAGCATAGCAATCCTGATCGGGGGTTCCCTTAACGACAATACTGTTGATGGGAACCTTTTTCGTATCAAGCGGCGTGCTCGAAGTAATAATGTGCCAGAAGCCTTCTTGAAAAAACACACCTAAATTGCTAAAATCCGACCCCAAGGGGTGCTGATATTCTTTAAAAAAATGATCAGCGTTTCCGTGAGTGCCCAAGAGTGTATCAGAACGCAAAAGGGCCATGCAGGCTAGTGCATACCCCGAAGGCATTGGATGATCGGTTTCTGATGCGTAAACCTTAATAAAATCGGGTTCGTGTGCTTCCACCCACCCCACGCCCGTAAAGAAAGTCAGGACGCTTGCGCGCAATTGGGGAATATGGGTAAGCCACAGGGGATCATCCTCTGCAGCATAGGTAACGGCGAGCAATAAGGATGCTGCATCGGATAGAAAAGCGTATTTTGGGGTTTCATTTCCCATTACCACGTGTGCAACGGAAGTAGTAGTAACAAAAGTATCTACTAGTGCAGAGAGCACCTCAAGTGCTTTCTTGCGAATGACAGTATCCCCTATCAATCGACTATACACAATAAGCCCAACAACCGCGAGTGCATTGACATTGCAAAGAATTTTAGTATCAACACCCGGTTGAATCCGTAGCCGACGAATCGCCAACAGCTTCTCTTGTATGATGGGCAAATTTACATCTGCATACTTTACCAAATGAACTAACCCCTCAAAATTGCCATGTTCGGAGACGTCGTACACTTTACACAAAGACTCAAGCTCAACCTGTGTGAGGCAAGACGAAAGTTCTGCATAAGACCAAAGATACGTTGCCCCTTCGTGGTGATGAGTATCAGCATCAAAAGCAGATACAAAAAGGCCATCTTTGGCAAATGTTTCAAATAGATTTTTTACAATACCTTGGGCAACGTGTTCATATTCTCTGGAATCAAAGATTTTTGCAGCAAGAGAGAAATACCAGAGTGCCATTGCCTGATCGTAGAGCATTTTTTCAAAGTGAGGAATTGTCCATTTTTGATCTACACAATAGCGAAAGATCCCGCCCGCTAAATGGTCATAGAGACCTTTAAGACGTATGGCATCAAGAGTTTTAATACACATATCGCCAATCTCTGGAGCTTTTGTTACCGCGAATACATTGAGCAGAAATAGCAATGTCGCATGGGGAGGGAATTTATTTGTCGTACCAAATCCACCATAAAGCGGATCGAAATGCGCCGAAATCACCTGCAAAATTCCCTCAAATGATTTTGATACTTTACGAGGAGGTTGAGATTCAAGGGGTGGAAGCAACTCGTTTTTTTCTTTGATAAAATGTAATACCGAAGCAGCATAGTCTAAAAGCGTTGGGATTCCATTTTTTGAAGTTGAGCCCGCATATGTCAATGCAGCAACAGGTCGTAGCCCGGAGGTTAAAAAAACATTAAGCGGCCATCCCCCACTGCCATGTTGAGATAGCATAAAATCCATTAAAATTTGATCGATGTCTGGACGTGTTTCGCGATCTACTTTAATTGCAATAAAATGATCATTGATGAAATTGGCTGTTTGAGAATCGGAAAAAGCATCGGCAGCCATAACATGACACCAATGACACGTAGCATACCCAACCGAGACAAAAAGCGGAATATCATGCGTTTTTGCATACTCGAGAACTGGCGTTGACCACTCTTGCCAGTGCACTGGGTTTTGGGCATGCTGTTTAAGATAGGGCGATAAGGAATTTTCGAGATTGTTTTTTGTAAAATCGATTGTAATATTCATAGTAATAATTCTTTAATTTTAAAATACCCGGAAAAAGAATTGTTTAATAGAGAATACGGTTAAGGTTTTGGGCAAGTTGTAACATTATGATTTAAAATTCCGCATTGGAAGACAATTTAATGTTATCAAAATTCACATTAACCTGCTCTTTTAAATAGTAAAACAGCTTGTAATTTGGCCCGAATAATGGTATTTTAACAATGCTTTTTTTTAAACATAGTGTTCTACTCAGTATTTTTCCTCATATCTTTGCGGACTAACAAAAGACCTTAAAAATTCATGATCGCAAACCCCTGCTGCCATACGATGGAATCATTATGAACAATTCAAAATCGCCGGTTTCTTCCAAAAAACTAACCTATACATTTAAGGGTGGCATTCACCCGTGCGATTCTAAGTCATTAGCCGAAGACAAATTAATCGAACAATTCTCACCAAAAACTGTCCGCATTCCGCTGAGCCAGCATATAGGAGCGCCTGCAACTTCCCTGGTAAAACCTGGGGATATCGTTACTCGTGGCCAGTTAATTGGATCGGCAGCGGGTATGATTTCAGCACCGATACATTCGTCCATCACCGGCACGGTTAAAGCTATGGTCTCTGTGCACTTGCCCAATGGACGCAAGGTTCCCGCAATCGAAATAGAAGAATCAGCTGGTGCTGTTTACCAAAACTATGAGCCCCAAAGTGACTACGCAACTACATCGGCCGACGAACTCAGAAAAATTGTTGCCGATTCGGGTATTGTTGGTTTAGGTGGTGCCACGTTTCCTACAGTAGTTAAGCTCGCCCCAAACAGCGAAAAAACAGTGGATACGATCCTTATTAATGCTGCTGAATGTGAACCCTATCTCACTGCCGACTATAGGCTCATTCTCGAACAACCAGAACAATTCATTACTGGCATCACATTGCTTCTCACCATTTTTGCGGGTGCACGATGCATAATAGGCATCGAAGACAATAAGCCCACAGCAATCGACATGATTAAAAAGCATATATCTGGGCACGAATCCAGCATAAGCCTTGCAATACTTCCTGTCAAGTATCCCCAAGGCGCAGAAAAAATGCTTATCAAAGCAGCAACTGGCCGAGTTGTTCCTGCTGGTAAATTACCCCTTGAAGTTGGCGTAAGCGTGCACAATGTTGGTACGGTTGTGGCAATTTACGAGGCCGTAGTCTGTAACAAGCCGCTCATCGATCGCATCGTTACAATCTCAGGCGAAGGGATCCAGCGTCCAGCAAACATACGCGTTCCCATTGGTACGAGCGTAGCAGATCTCCTTGCAGCATGCGGTGGCCTTAAAGCCACCACATCCAGACTTGTTGCAGGTGGTCCCATGATGGGATTTGCACTCGCAAATGCCAACACCGTAATAATTAAAGGAACTTCTGGTATTCTTGCGCTCACCGATAAAAAATCACCGCAATTGAATAAATCTGGCCCCTGTATCCGCTGCGGTCGGTGTATGCGCGCCTGTCCAATGAATTTACGTCCTGCTGATTTTGGTTTATATGGCGATCGTGAAGATTGGAAAGCGGTGAAAGAGCTTGGTGCAATTAATTGTTTTGAATGTGGATGCTGCGTGTATGTATGCCCCTCAAATCGCCCCCTTGTGCATTATGTCAAAATTGCAAAAACCATCAAAGATGAGAAAAAATAAGGATAATCACGATGCGCAATTCTACCCTGGCAGCTAGCCCACAAGATTCTTCGCAAAAGTCAAAAGATTTCCCCATTTCTCTTGGACCATTTTTTCACACCGCCACCTCAACCAAGTCAATAATGTGGACCGTGAGCGCAGCGCTTGCTCCCGCGGCACTTGCTGGAGTTTACTATTTCGGACCCCGAGCTCTTATAACCATCCTCATTTCAATAGCAACAGCACTGCTATCCGAATTTGGGTATCAAAAACTGGTTAAGAAACCTGTTTCACTCGGCGATGGTTCTGCTTTTTTAACAGGTTTGCTTTTGGCAATGAACATTCCTGCATCGTGCCCTGTATACGTTCCTATAATTGGATCATTTACTGCAATAGTTTTGGCAAAGCAGCTTTTTGGCGGCCTTGGCTACACAATATTTAATCCAGCGCTTGTTGGTAGAGCTGTAGTCATGGCATCATTTCCTCGCGAATTAACCACCTGGACAGCACCACTTTCGTGGCATACTGCAATCGACGGTATCACTAAAGCTTCTCCTCTGGGAATCCTCAAGACCGAGGGATATCAGGCAGTTGTCAATCATTTCGGATCGACTTCATCGATGTATTGGAACATGCTTATTGGTAATAGAGGCGGATGTCTTGGCGAAACATGCTCGCTAGCGCTTATCGCAGGAGGACTCTTTTTACTTGCGCGTGGAATTATTTCATGGCATATTCCACTCACCTACCTGAGCGTTTTTGCTCTTATGGCATTTACTTTTGGTGGATCGCATCCCTTTTCGGGAGATGCTCTTTTTGGTATTCTTGCGGGAGGCATTTTGCTTGGAGCCTTTTTCATGGCAACCGATTATGTTACTTCGCCAATGTCGTGGCAAGGAAAGCTCATTTTTGGCGCGGGATGCGGTATTCTCGCGTTTCTTATCCGAACCTGGTCTGGCTACCCAGAGGGCGTTATGTTTTCGATCCTTATCATGAACTGTTTTAATCCGCTTATCGATAGAGCTTTTGTAAAGAAGCCCTTTGGAGCTGGTTATAATGGTTGATAAAAAGGAAATAACCCGCATTGTCTTGACCATGGTTTTATCGTTTACCCTTATTGGGGGTCTTGTTGTGGCTGTGTATGCCTATACCAAGCCCATTATCGATAAAAACATTACCCAACAAACAAAAGCTAAGCTAAAAGCAATGTTTCCAGAAGCAGATTCACTTCCCCTTGTGTGTACACGAGATGGAAAAGACTCGCCAACATTGTGCTATAGGGCTCTTAAAAATAATCTAACGCTTGGCTATGTAATTTCTGCAGGCGGCAAAGGATACTCAAGTATTGTAAAGGTTCTCGCCTCGGTAGATACGCTGCAAAAAATTCGGTTTATTGGCATTCTTTCGCATGCAGAAACACCAGGCCTTGGCGATGTCATTCTATCTAAACCGTTTGCTGCAAAATTTCCCGGCGCAACTCTGGCTACAATGCATCTTGTCAAAGCACCTGCCACAGATGGGATTAATGGGGTAACGGGTGCAACATTTTCAAGTAGAGCGGTGGTTCATGCGCTTAACGAAGGCCTTCAAACACTGCATGATACACTCCTAAAGGATAAGTAATGACTGCTAAACTCTCTTATTTTCATCTTGTTAAACGAGGACTTTTCGACGAAAACACCATTTTTCGCATGGCAATAAGCCTTTGTCCAGCCATTGCAGTAACATCCACAGTGCGCAACGCATTCCTTATGGGTATCGCTGTTCTGTTTGTCCAAACAGCGGTTAATGTTAGCATATCCTGTATACGTTCTATTGTTCATCCACGCATTAGACTTCCCCTCTTTATGCTTACTACTGCTGCGTGGGTTTCGATTGTTGATCTTCTTATGGCAGCCTTTATTCCTGCTGCGTATGCAGAGCTTGGTTTGTATATTCAGCTTATTGTTGCTTTTGCCTCAATTCTTGCGGGCGCAGAAATGTTTGCATCTAAAAACGACCCGATTTCATCGTTCTTTGATGGCATCGGCAGAGGCTCTGGATTTCTCTTGGCGCTTTTGGTAATTGGTGCAGTGCGAGAACTGATTGGTAAAGGAGCACTCCTCGATTTTTCCATTTTTCCCCGCTCACCCATGCTTGTACTCATTCTTCCTGCGGGAGGTTTTCTTACCGTTGGTTTACTTATGGGATTTTTCAACTGGCTTTCAGATAAAAACCGTACCGCTCAAAAATAAGGATATCTTTACATGCACAGCAGCTTTCAACACACTTTCTTTTTAATTCTCAGCGCTTCACTTGTAAATAATTTTGTCTTTACCCGCTTTTTGGGGCTCTGTATATTTTTTGGTGTATCAAAAAAAATGGAGACCGCCCTTGGCATGAGTGCAACATTCACTATAGTGATGATGATGTCTGCTGCTCTGTGCTGGTCTGTTTTCACACTCTTTATGGTACCTTATCATTTGGGTTTTCTTAAAATTATAGTTTTTATCAGTTTAGTTGCGGGAATTGTTCAAGCATCCGATACTATCTTACGCAAAATAGCGCCAGTCCTCTTTCAAAAACTGGGAATCTATCTTGCACTTATTTCAACGAACTGTATCATACTGGCGGTACCACTTATTACTGTTGACGAAAAATATTCACTCGTCGATTCACTTGCCCTTGCATTTGGATCGGGAGTTGGCTTTGCGCTTGCGTTAATCATAATGGCGAGCATCCGCGAACGATTGGAACTTGCACAAGTGCCAAAACATTTTAAAGGCATGCCAATTGCGTTTATTGTGAGCGGATTGATAGCTCTTGCGTTTGGCGGTTTTTCTGGATTACTTCAATAATTATACATCGTATGAGGAGCTGAAATAATGGAAGCGCAATCGGCAGAAAGCCTGCCTAAGCTTTTATCCACGGCAATACCATTTCTTATTATACTGTCTGCACTAGCGGGTGGCATTCTAGCATTTATTGCACGGAAATTTTTTACAAAAACCGATCCCCGTGTCGAAGAAGTCACAGGACATCTTGCGCATGCGCATTGCGGGGCCTGCGGCTTTGCAGGATGCAGCCAATATGCCGAAGCTGTTGTAAACAACCCAGATGTACCTCCCAATTTGTGCCCTCCGGCCGGGCCATCGGCAGCCGAAAAAATTGCAACACTAACGGGCAAAACAAATTCGCAATCGATAAAAAAAATTGCCGTTGTGCGCTGCACAGGAGACACGGGCGTTGCATCTCGTAGATTTTTATACCATGGGGTAAAAGATTGCAGGGCTGTTTCTGTTATGGGCGGTGACAAAGATTGCTCTTATGGCTGTCTTGGCTATGGCACATGCGTTCGTTCGTGCCCTTTTAACGCTATGATCATGGGTAGTAATGGATTACCAATAATCGATAGCGACACATGTGTGGCCTGTGGACAATGCGCAATTGCCTGTCCTCGCACGCTCATTATTATCGCAGCGCCACGCACGGTAATCGTAAAATGTAAATCAATCGACAAAGGGGCCGAAGTCCGTAGCTATTGCAAACATGGCTGTATAGGATGTGGCAAATGTGCTAAAACGTGTCCACACGAAGCCATTACTGTTGCAAACTTTCTCGCAACAATAGATCCTCTCAAGTGTACGTCTTGTAGAGCATGTATTGCCGTTTGTCCGACAACCGCAATATCAGAAATTATTTGCAAAGAAGACGCAACCCCCGTTGACTAACCTTTCGGGGACTTCTTTTGTAATGCTCGACCCCAAGCAATAATCACGGCCATCAATGCAATACCCAAAGACATAACAACCGGCCAATCCCCAAGCCTAGAATACAAAGTTCTTTCTGGGTTGATATGTATCGAGTCAATAAGGGTCGAGCGCCTAAAAAGTTCTGTTTTTTGATTCACGCGACCATACCGATCTGCCACAAAACTTATTCCTGAATTTGCGCATCTAATTAAGGGAATCCCATTTTCGATACACCGAAACCGTGCCATTGCAGCGTGTTGATAAGCTGCGCTTGATTTTCCAAACCAGCCATCATTAGTTATCTGGAGCATGACATTTGCGCCTCGATTTACCCGGGTACGCACAAAATGCGGGAAAATAATCTCGTAACAGATAAAAGGGACCGCCTTTATTTTGTTCCCAATTGAAAAGATTGTTGGATCTTTACCCCGTTTAAAATCTGCTTCCCCCAAATTAACCCTGCTAATAATAGGGAATATCCCCTCAAACGGCAATTCTTCACCAAAAGGAACAAGCTGCATTTTATAATAAGGCAGAAAAGGCTTTGCCCCTGTATCAACAAAAAAAGCGGTATTGTAAACATCGTACGCATACGCGCTCGTTTCGGCAGTTTTATTCCAATCGATAGCACCCACAACAATAGGTATTTTAGTTTGAGCGCTCCAGCTAGCAACCTCTTGGGAAAAGCCTTGGTTTTTTGCCAAAAAGCAGAGCAACGCACTCTCGGGAAGAACAATGAGGTCTGGTTTATCCAGAGCTGCCTTTTTAACCATCTCTCCTGTAATAGCAAAACAACTATCGATAGATTTACTGCCCCAATTATTTTGATCCATATTTGTTTGCACAAGTGCGATTTTCTCCCCTACCGAATCAGTATGACGATTCAGTGTTATCAATCCGTAGCCTGCGGCTAACAAAAGAAGCATAACAAAAGCTAGACCAGAACGCACATAAAACTTACGGTTTTGCGGCAAAAAAATAATGCCGAAAACAATCACATTGCCGCATACAATTAAAAACGAAAGCAAATACACCCCACCAAGAGATGCCAGCTGTGCAAGCGGAGTAAGTGACAAAAGAGAGTACCCGATAAATGCCCAGGGAAATGCCAAATCGCTTTGAGTTCTGAGGAAATCAAGCAGCACTACAACCGAAGGAATTAAAAGAAGTGCCCCATACGAAAATCTTTTAAAAATTAGTCGCCCTA
This sequence comes from Chitinivibrionales bacterium, assembly GCA_038247415.1. Classification (GTDB taxonomy): domain Bacteria; phylum Fibrobacterota; class Chitinivibrionia; order Chitinivibrionales; family WJKA01; genus JBBRUX01. The sequence continues at coordinate 37,931 of JBBRUX010000023.1, forward strand.
GTGCTCCAATCACAAAAAAAATGGAACCAAAAAAGAACGATGCAAGCACAAGCCCCACAATAATAAGATGCCATACCCCTTCAGCCTTATCAAGAGCAATCCAATAAAACTGCACAAATGATGCGCTCACTCCGTAAAGATAGCAGTACCATAAAGCTTTTCGAGTATTAGCAATAAGCGAAAAACTCAAGACCGGAATAAAAATGACAAACGAAATCAAAGGGAGAAATACGAAAATTTTTGCAAAATCACCGTCGAAGGGGGCAAGTGCCAAAGCGTAGGTAAACCCTAAAAACAATGCTACCCACCAACGATTTTTTTGGCTGATCCAGTTCATCCATTGTGTTGCTATCATTACGTAGTATCTCCTTTAAAGCGTATGCGTAATCGTATAAAGAAATTTTAAAATACTTGATTTCACGCACAGGATTCTCATAAAAAAAGCACGGCCATCGCTTCTGCGATAGCCGTGCTTTAAATCGTTGGTGCCGCCACCAGCAATGGTGGCGAAAAACACCGCGCTAAACTTTTATTTACAGCATCTAAACCCTACATAAAAATACTTTTTATTTTTATCAAGCAGTACTTTCGAATCGCAGCGAGATTCCCGTTCCGAACTCTGATACGAGCCGCCATACACATACGCACTCCCTTTATCGGCATCGGAAGTCCACTCTGCAACATTTCCACTCATATCAAAAACACCTAATTTACTTTTGCAATTTTCAAACGCCCCGGATTTAGAAGGAGTATTATGACTCCAAGGATTACCAAGCGTATTGCTATTTTCGATGACAAATTTATTGCCGTAAGGATATGCTGTAACATCCGCATCAATGCCGGCACAGCTGCTTGTCCATTCAAGGGCGGAACAGAGATGCTTCCCGACCTTTTTACATTCATCTTGAGCTTCTTGCCAGGTATTGCTGCGCGATGGGATCTGGCCTTTTTTATTAGGGAATTCATATTGGTCGATACAAAATTTACCTTCCCGGTTCAGCTCCATCCCTTGAGGACAAATAACAACGTGCAGGGTATCGGTTGCTGTTGCTCCATCAGAATCGGTAACGCGCAACACTGGCGTAGAAAAAACTAAAAATTGATACGCTGTTGTTCCGGTGTCTTTAGAAGACCAATCGTATTTGCCATCAGCGTTAAAATCCCACTCATACAGGGCAACTTTTCCTTCGAGATCGCGACCATTGCCTTTGAGAGTAACTTTATGACCCTTGGTGGAAACAATATCGTCTCCGGCAAATGCACGCGGCACTTCATTACTAACTGCTGTTTTTGTCTCTGCTTTGGTGATTTTCTTATCATCAGTCATAACGGTTAATACACTTTTAAAAACACCCGATTTTGTAAACGAAAACGTTGCGTCTGAAGCTTTTGTTGAGGTAAAATCCATTTTGCCATTGCCATCAAAATCCCACTCATACGAAACTATCGCATTATCGGGATCGGATGCAATCCCAGAAAACTTAATTGCAGCATTGACTCGCCCATTGTATGGTCCGCGTGCATCGACCACAGTTGCTGAATTGGCTATTATAATTTTCTTTTGAGCGGTTGCAGTTTGAGATTTATCGTCACGGATTCTGCACGAAACAGTAAAGGATCCTTCTTTGGCAAATGCAAAATGAATAGTAGGTTCTGCAGAAGTTTTCTCAAAACTGTTTTTTCCTTCGAAATCCCAAGCATATTCGACAATTTTTCCGGTTGCGGGTGATGGATTGCATTTAAATACGATATCTTTGTTAACGTTACTAGAATCTGGAAACGAAAGGCTATCTATTCCAGAATGGGAAAACACATCAATATTGACAGTAGCTTTTGCCGCAGAACCGAAACGATCCTTAGCAATAAGCGTCACCGTAAACATTCCAGAAGATACAAAAGAATGCGAAACGGTTGCATCATGAGACTCAACCGGTGCAGAGCCATCGCCAAAGTTCCATTCAAATTTTAGTTTATCAGCTTTTTCTTTACCATCAGTAGATCCGCTCGCATCAAAGGCAAATACTGTTTCGAGTGGACCAGATGCTTTATTTACTTTAACGAGAGGCGTAGGAGCTGCATTTACAGAAATAGTATGCTTGGCACTTGAAATTTGACCAGCAGCATTTTTAATTTCAACCCTCACCACAACTTCGGCCTGCTCCGAAAACGTTGCCTTTACAGAAGGTTCTTGCCCAAAATCACCATTCGAAGGAGCGTCAAAAGTACCATCCCCATTGGTATCGAAGCGATACACCAATTTTTCGATACCATCAGGCTTATTAATCGATTGAGATGCATCCAGAGTAACTGTTTCTTGTAAACTTGCAATAGAAAGGCATACAAGAACTGCCTGCAAAGAGCTTACGCCTTCTGCAATTGCCACAATAGAATAAGATTGAACTACATTGAGATTGGCGCTATCAGTTGCTTGCACCTGAACTTCAAATGTTCCGGCAGACTTTGGAGTAAACGATAGTATCCCAGACGTACTTTGTATGGCACATCCTTGTGGCCCCTTTACTAAAAAATACTTGACAGGATATGATTGTGGATCGACAGCCACAAGAGTATCAACAAACTCCTTGCCAACAACGGCATTGGTACGTACCATTTTTGTGAATCGAGGTGGTTGATTAACAAGAACTGCAGCAGAACTCGATTGAATACAGTGGACGTTACCAGCCACGAGTGCAAGCGATTCATCACTAAACCAAACGCGTAAGAGCCCCATTCCTTCTGTACCAACACTTTGCTTAACAGGCGTCGATCCCGTTGCAATAGTAGCCATTTCGCAATCAGCTAACGTCACATTTGAGCTTCCCTTTGGAGAAAGAGTAGCACTACCACTAAGCGCAATAACCACAAGCTTATCGGGAAAAGAAATTATGCCAATGGTTCCCTTAGAACTCGTAACACTTCCAAGCGCAGATACGATAGTGGTAGGAACTTCAAAAGATTGAGTGCTGGCGAAACGCACACATAGTGCTCCTTGAAGGCATGCGATTTCAAGACGCCCTGGAATTTTTTTATCCGACAATACACCCGTAAAAGCCACACGGGATTGTTGTCCCACCGAAACGGCATTGAAGCTTTGAAAGGAAATGGTAGTCGATGAGTTTTTGTCGGTAGTAATAGTATCACCAGACAGAATTTTCATTTGTACGGTAACATTCTTTATAATTTTGGAGCTATTAGTAAGCGTAACCTTACCAACCACTGCTGTAGGACGTATGCCAAAAGCATCTTTGTTTTTGCCAGTACACGACAACCCTGCACACATCATGCAGAACACGCTTACAACTAGCCCAACTCGTAAATACTGAGATGCAACCATACAGACCTCTCTCCAATTAGGTTACTACCAAAGTTCACAAAACCCAATTGTACTTTGATTGGAGAAGAGGAGTCAAGAGGTGAAATAACTTAATAGAAAAATGAAGAAACGACCTGTGCCGTGCTTACGACGTTTCTCGCTTGCCGATGTCACACCGCCCGCGAACGATGCGAGTGGACAGAGAGGGAGGGTTCTAACGAGAAATGTTGAAGGTAATAATTCCTGCCCAAATAAAGAAAGGACTGCCCATGTACCTGCTCACGTTTTATTAACCGAGAGAACTGCTTTTGTCTGTGCTTGCTGTATGCGCTTTTAATATCATTAGGTAAATTGCCATAAAAACAAATTCACTCACCTCCCACCCCCTCATTTTTCTTTTTAACAAGCAATAGCCCGATTGTCTTCTTGTCATCTACGTGTTTTAAAACATCATCAACAACGTTCATGTACATGTTAAGCTGGCTGATCTGTAGCGTGTTTTAAGAGATCGTCAACCGCCGAGCAGGCAAATCTTTGAGTTTTTCTATCAAAAGGATCTTGTGTCCCCAAGGAATTTCTTGGAATACCATCGGGTCAGACAAATTTGCAACGGCCTGCTGCAAATTTGCCTGGTTTATTTTGCACAACAAGCAAATTCACGCCCGGCGCAAAATATCGCCCTCGCGCAAACCTATAGAAGACGAAATAACAGCAAGGCGATTAGTAAGAGCATGCTCAAGCGGGTGGTTGTTAAAATCAAAAATCGATTCCACGGTAGTTGGAAACGGATCTTTACCATATTGGACAGGAATCACGGCAAGCACTTCGCCCGCGTCAAAGGGGTTTTTTATATCAATAACATACTGATGTGGTCCAAAGGATGCTTTTACCACTCCAACCATACGGGCAGAGTCTGCAGCTTTTGATGCAGCGAGAGCTTGCAGCTCATACTCCCCTTTAAAAAAGCCGGTTGTATAGGGTCTGTGATCCAATGCATCAAGCTCGACACGCCACGAATCTCGCACTGTATACCTCTGTGAATCTTGACGGGCAGCATCTATTGCTTGACGATAGATACGTACTACAGAGGATATATAATTAATAGATTTGTTGCGTCCTTCGATCTTAAGAGATGCGACCCCCGAAGCAATAATTTCTGGGAGAATTGCAAGGGTATTGAGATCTTTGGAATTCATGAGATAGGTTGTCGAATCTTCCAATTCTCCATCGTAAACTTCGGTGGGCGCCTGGGAACGAGGATTTTCAAAAATGGGAGTAACCTTATAGCGCAAGCGACACGGCTGGGCACAATCCCCTTTGTTGGGATGTCGTTTATTCATATAGGCGCTCATGAGACATCTTCCAGAAATGGCCATGCACATGGCCCCGTGTATAAAAACCTCTGTTTCTATTCCTGGAATGCGAGACAATACCGCAATTTCTTCAAGTGTCAATTCACGGGGAAGCACAAACCGATTAATACCCTGCTTATGCCAGAACGCGATCGATTTACTATTTGCCGTTCCGGTTTGTGTACTCAAATGAAGTGGTATCGTTGGAACAATTTCTTTACAAACGAGAACAACTCCTGGATCTGATACGATAAGTGCGTCGGGCAGTGTGGCATTGAGGGCCAAAACCGACAGGAAATCTTCAACGATTCCGATTTCGTCCTCACCAGGCATGGTATTTAATGCAATATAGAGTTTCTTGTCAAATGCGTGGGCTATACCAACCGCAGAAGCGATATCCCGAGGCGAAAATGGTCGGCTGTGTGCTCGAAGGTTAAGCGTGCCTCCTCCAATATATACAGCATCGGCGCCTTGTCGACAGGCAGCTTCGATGCAATCGAAATTAGAAGCAGGCGCAAGTAATTCTGGAATCATACAAAGAAAATACTTTCTGGATCGAAATACTCATTTACAAAATTTTTAGCATTAAAAAAGGCAAAACCTGAATACTCAGATTTTGCCGTAGCTAGCGTCACAGTGAGCTATTTAGTGGTTATGATGCCCGCGACATTTTCCATGAGGACGCCCATGGCCTTGTTCCGAGTCTTCGTGGGGATGTTCATGATGATGTCCGCCATGATGATCATGAGTTGCTTCCTCGATAGTTTCGTAGCCGGTGGCAGCCACTACCCCACCAAGGATTGTTGAATACCAGTCGGCTACTTGAGCTGCAACTTCTCTTTTTTCTTCTGGGGTACCCGTTGAAAAAAGACCATTTTCGATTGCCACAACAAGAATTTCTGCAGCAAGTCCATCACAATACGCTGAGGTTTGCATATGATCCATAGTAACTCCTTTAGGTTTAATTATTTCTTTCTGTCAAGATTCAGGTATTCTTTTTTAAGAGATTCAATCTCTGCTTTAACCTCGTCAATAGATTTATCTACCGAGTCATTTTTTATCTGCAGTTTTTGCAATGCAAGTCGTTCTTTCTTAATATCCTTTTCTGTATCAAGGGAGCGTTGAGCATAATCTGCAGTTGCATTGAGAAGCTCCCCACGATTTTTATACTGAGATTCGTACCAGGCCTCAGAACCAACTTTAGCAGTATCCTTTACAAGGCCAATTGCTTTTAACAAACTCTTGCCAGGTTTTTTGGTATTTCCCAACAAATCAACATGTGCTTTACGACCTGCGGTTGCGCCCTTGGTTGAATCGATAATTGTTTGTATAACTGCCTTATTGGTTGCTCGTCCTTGCAACACCGGTGCATTTACCAATGATTTAAAGTGCTGCGTTGTATCGACCAGCACCATTAGTCCACACGATATTCCGCGAGGTAATGTATCGTCCAGATGAGCCGATATACAAATACTATTATCTCCCCCTTTAAAAAGGCTTGAAATACCCGTGAGCGAATCGACCTTGGAAAAAGATCTCCCTCCCACGGTATCACTCATGGTAAGAGTACCGTTAATCATGAGTCGATATTTTCCTGCACACGAAAAGAAAATCGCTGCATCACGAGGAGCTGCATCAAAGTAAAAATCTTTTCTAAAATAAGCGGTATCACTGAGTGTATCGACATACCAAATTTGCAGAGGTTTAAGAGTTCTATAGCCCGCACTTGGCCCACGAGCGATAACGTGTGGATCGAGCCAGGCTCCATCCAAGGGGGGTTGCGGTTGTGCCCATCCTGCGGTAGTATCTGCGCGCACTGGCCATGTTTCGTCGGATACAATAGTAACTGCTTGATAAAATGATTTTCCAAATTTTTCGGGCGATAGGCGTGCTAGGCTCTCGATCGTTTTAGCATGCCAGGTACTTTTAGAAGCACCTTCAAGCTCGATCTCCTTAAGAGCAGATTCCAGAAGCGGGATCGCCTTATCTTGCATTTCGTATACAATATCTTCGAGCTGGAAGGTTAAATCTTCTTTGTCATTAGTACTTAAATTAGCGGGCGTATCAAAATCGTTAGTAAGAATGCGCTCAGCAATTTTTTGATAATCGTTACCAATAAGAAAAGAGACTTGTGCAAATTTATCAATACATTTAGAATAGGTAATTGTGTCGAGATTAAGTGATTTAAGATCATGCGCAGCTGTTTTATAAAAGTCCCGAGCAGCAATTTTAGCAGGTTCAACAGCTTGATTAAGCTGCTTTAAATACTGGAAATAGAAAAGTGGCTTAGCTTTAATTTCCGCAGGAATCGGGGCTTTATACATAACCCCTACAACGCTAATGAGCAGATCCCCTGCGCGGAGATAATTTTTAAGAATTGCATTTTTTGCATCTTTTACAAAGCGCTGTGGCTCAGGACCTAAAGAATCGAGCGTTAATGCAAGCTCAAGCAATTTTTTATAAGGTGCAACAGATTTTTGCAGCAAACCAGACGCCTGCTGGTCGATATTCCGCTCGAGGACAGCGGTTTTAATAGGATCGAGATCTTCTCGCTTTTGCGCACTTAAATCATCAGCAAAAGTCTCATAAAGTTGACCAATACGAAACGTTGCCTCAAACATTTTTTCGGTCTGATACTGGGCAGCACGCGTATAGGCTTTGGAGGCTGAAGCCAGCAATTCCGATTTGAGCGTTTGATCTTCGAGAAGCTTTTTGCCGGGTTTACTAAATTTAAGAGCCTCAAACTCTTTGCGCTTGATTTCTGCAGACCCCAGCGCAGCTTCTGATGCCGAATAATTGTTAGTTTCTTTTCCGGCAAGCGCAAATTTCTGATTGAGCTGTTCTGCTTGCTCAAAATAAGCAATAGCCTCAGTAGAATTGGTTTGAGCTAGCCGTATGCGTCCAATTTGTGCAAGCGCTTCAACTGCATTGGGATCGCTGGGGAACCTTCTGATAAAATTCTGATAAACATTTTCTGCTTTTTCGTACATGGCTGCTTTAAAGTAAAAGGCTGCCGATCGCAAAAACATAGCCTTGGCATCTTTTTCTCCAGGATACTTAAGCGTATATCGCTCATTTGCCTCTGCCATTTTGTCGAGTTTACCCATTTTTTCGTAGCATAACCCTAAATTAAAGAGTGCGTCGCGTGCTTTGTCGGAAGTGGGATAATTCGACCCGATAATTTCATAGCTCTCAGCGGCTCTCTCATATTGCTTGATATGGTCATAGTCGGCGGCAGCATTAAACAGTGCATCGGGAGCATATTTACTTTTTGGATATGAACCATACAAACGATAATACGTCTTGGCAGCATCCCTATACAGAGTATCTTTTTCAAATTCTTCGGCTGCTCCAAACAAAACAATATCCCCATATTCGCTTTGGGGGAATTGATCTTCGATTGCTACGAGTTCCTTAGCCGCTGTTGCATGATCTCCCGAAGCAACAATTTGCATCGCGCTATTGTAGCGCGACCGTAACAGCAACTTATAGGCTTCACTGCGAAGCGTTGGATCGGGAGATTTTTTCCAAACTTCTGAAAATGATGTGGCTGCCACAGTCCAGTTCTTCTGAGAAAAGCATGCTTGACCAATTAAGAGTAATGACTTATAGGCATTGTCGGTTTGTGGCCACAATGCAACCACCTGCTGATAGGTTTTAATAGCATTAGCAAACATGGATCGGTTAAAATAGATGGCACCCATACTCACAAGAACATCAGATGCAGCTTTCCCCTTAGGGAATAAGGTTAAATAATTATTGATAGCATCAATCGACCGCAGTACGGTTGTATCCAGCACACCTGCTACTGCAAGAGAATCGGGTGACTGAAGACCTGCAGCAATTGCGATAGCATTGAGCGCAGCCTGCTCACGCTTGGCACTATCTGCCTTCACGATTTTGCTATAGACAATATAATGGGAATACGCAAATTCCTTATTGCTAAGTTTCTGGTCCGATAGCAACGCCAGATTCCATTGCGCGTCAATTGCACTTGGGTGCTCGGGATATCGGGAAACAACCATTTCATAATTGCGTACCGCATTATCGTAATCGTGCTTAGAGCCTGCTTTTTCTGCAGCTCTAAAAAAAGCATCAGCAACAAAGAGTCCATTCGCAATTGCCATAGAATCGATGCGACCCAAAAGCGTCGAATCACGCTGGTAGGTAGATTCCCACCAATTGCTGTTTCGTGCATAAGTCTTAAAAAAACGTTCACGCCATGCCAGTGCAGAGTCGAGTTTATTTTGAGCCCCGAACATTTTAATGATACTTGCCATTGCGTCGGGGGCAGATGTTGCGTTGGGATACTCGTTAAGCAATCGAGCATACGCCTTATACGCAACAGTAAAGTCTGATACTTCTTCGCGCAATTCTCCTATACGTTTAAGAACCAAAGCTGCATAATCGGGATTGCCTATCAAATCTAGAAATTTAACAGCATCATCAATTTTCTCTTCTTCGTCAAAGCTTACCGCAATGTAATCGATTGCTTCACCACGTAGCAATGGATTAACAACTTGCTTTTCGTCCATTTTATTAGGATCAAAGTCAAGTTCAACTTCTTCGACCAGATATTTAAAAACTGCAATTGCTTCATCATACTGATCTTGCATATAATAGCACCACCCCAAATTGTAAAGTGCTTGTACAAATTGCGGGTGATCTCTAAAATAGAGTACTTGACGAAATGCATCTTCTGCTTTGGCATATCCTTTTCCGCTATCAACTTTTGGATGTTCGAAATAATAGCGCCCAATAGCCATATTGGCCTCAACAAAGTATTCACTTTCGGGATAACTTTTCGTGAGTGATCGCATGGTAGCATTGGCGCCATCAGGATCTCCGGTTTTCATCTGCCCAAGCGCCTCGTAATACAGAGCATCATCAGCATTCTCGTCTTGCGGAAAATCCTTGGAAATTCTGGAATACAGCACTAACGACTTCGACAAATCGTATTCCGGAAATACAACTCCCGCGGTATCCCCTTTGGCGATTCGCTTTTCATAAATCATCAATTCTGCATCAAACTTTTCAGCAGCTTCATCATAATACAATTCTGCCAAACGAAATAAAATTGCAGACATGAATCGGTTTTTAGGATAAAAGCCTGTCATGGTTATTATATGGTCAACGAGCTGCTGGCGGTACAGATAAATATCCTGGACTATTTTATCGTGCATTAGTGCTTTGGAAGCAGCCGAAGGCTTTTTGCTCAGGGCATGAGAATCCTTGGCATTTTTTGCCGTTGTCTTAGTTCGCATTTCTCGTGTTAGGGAAGCCAATTCAGCTTTTTTGGCTGTATATTTCATAAATGCCCAGTCCACATATTTTGCCGGACCATCTTCACCCATGCGAAGACGCCTGGGATCACCACCCAAACATTCTCGTTCAACTACAGCATATTGACGTTGCAATCGATTCCGCCGTAGCATTAGTGAATCAGCCGAAACAGCTGCAATAAATAGTCTTTTTGCAAGAAACGTATCGGATGGATTTACTTTGGCTCGCATTTTCAAGCTGTCAAGGAGTTTGATAGCTACATCGAGCGTATCAGAAACATTGGCTGTTATTTCGGCCACATTGGAAAGGAACCTATGCGCAGCAAGATCAGATTGCTGATTATGGGCAGTATCTTCAGATTTTGCTCCCACAACATATTGCAATGTCCACAGTTGCCGTTCCAAATCCCGACTACGGGCAGCATTGACTCGTGCATCTTTAACTGCGTTAGTATCGGCATTTCGCAGGGCAGCAAGCTCGAATTTTTTCCATCCTCGTATGAGCGCCCCCGATTTTTCGAGCTCAGAATAAATATCGAAGGAGGTTTTAGCATTATCGACCTGACGGTACACTTGCGCACTCACTTTGGCTGCATTGGACGTATCCCCCAAATGCGTATACGCCTGCTCTAAAATCGAGAGCATTTCAAAGACATAATCACTTTTAGGAAATCTCTTAACAAAGGTCAAAGAAAGATCCTTCGCTTTAGCATATTTCTTTTGCTCCAGTGCTATACGAGCAATTTTTATAAGAGCATACGAATACCGCAAACTCTTTTTATCTACAATCGAATAATACGCAAATGCCGTCGTCATATTCTCTTGCTGAAAGTAAACATCCCCCATTATACAATTCGCCTCATTGAGCATGTGAGGATCGGGAGTGGCTTTTCGAATGTAATTAAGCGCCAAGAGCGCTTTGTCGTAGTTTTTGAGTTGGATAAAACAGAGCGAAGATAGAAACTGAGATTGAAAATACCGCACCGACGAAGGAGGCACAACCAAGAGCATTTCTGCACATTCGGCATATTTCTTCTTTTTAAAATAGAGTAGTGCTGTTTCGTAAACTGCTGAAGAGTACAAAGGGTGCATTCGCAATTTATTTTGAAAAATCTGATACAGGCTATCGGCAAGGGAACTATTTGTATCTTCTACTGCAAACTGTAATATCCTAAAATACGACGGAGGAATTTTATCAGAATCTTTGAATTTCGCTACAATATCTTCGTAAGCTTTTTGTGCTTCAAAACGTAAAGATAGCTTTCGATAGGATTCTGCAAGCACAAACGTAACAAAATCGAGCGATCCATCGGGGAGTGCAAGGGAACGGGTTCGCTCAAGAGAAAGGAGCGCCAAACGATAGTCTCCAGCAGCATACTGTTTAAGGGCAGCTTCTATTTCTGCAGGAAACAAGATGTTTGGTCGATCTAAAGAAATTTCATCGACATTCCTGGCATCAGGAATAAGCCATTGCTCCTGGGTTTGGGCACAGATGCCGTAGCTCAATACCAATAATAATGCACTTATTACAGTTACTCGTAATCTCATTGACAACACCGTAAGCCCACCTGTGATGACCGGGCAGCAACACTCCCGTTGCTTTGGGCTTTACAATGAGCATTTTTTCCAGAGGTATAATCTCCACCCATCATGTGGGGATAATCTCCAACCTGATCCGATACCCACTCCCAGGCATTCCCTACCATGTCGTAAACGCCTGCAGCATTAGTGCACCGAGCAAAATTGCCCGATGGAGAGATTTTTTTAGATTGCGTTGCACACATTTTAGCATTATACAGAGAACCGTAGGGGTAAGCTAGGTTTGAGCCTTGCTGACAAGCGCGCTTCCACTCTGCTGAAGTACACAGCCGTTTGCCCATTCCCATACAATACACACTTGCCTCAACCCATGAGACATTAGTTGCCGGGATTTGCTTAGCAGCATTTGGCCATTCGTAGGCATCGATACAAAAAGATCGCGCAAGAGAATCTGCTACAAAAACCATCCCATGAGGACACACTTCTTTTACGTATACCAACCTGCTTGATTCAGTCGTATCGCCTTGTGGCGATTTAATTTGTAAAGAGACCCGATACATTCCCCCTTTTGGGAATGACCGCGTGATAGTTTGAGCGCCAGAAAAGGATACGGCATAGCTTGAATCTTCTCCAAATTTCCACCGAAAGAGAATCCCTTGGCTCAATGGGGCGCTTGCAAGGGATGGCGAGGCATCAAAGCGAATTGGGATATTTACTAAAGGAGTATCTGGTGACCACACAAAGCGGGGCGTAAGAGGAAGGATAACAGAATACACAAAGGTATCCATGGGACCCACAAAGCCAGATGCATCAAGCACAAATGCAATAAGTGTATCCGACATAGTCAAGGTTATTGGAGTTGAAAAAACCAAAGAATCGACGGTAGGCACGCGAGCGTGATGCGCATAGAAAATCTGAGCTCGCTCATCGATGGTGTTAAGCGTAATAGAAATAGGCTGCCTGTAAACGCGATCGATTCCCGAGGGCAGGTCTGGCACTGCGTGGGGTCTAGCTAGGTCGAGATTATACACCTTGCTGGCATTGCCCAGCTCATCTTCTGCAAAGAATCCCAAGCGCGCAGTATCTGTTCTTTGCATACTGATACGATCCGACAAAGTGCCAAATACATTCCCTGCAATTTTACCAGTCTTGGAAGAACGAGGATCGGACCCGTCTATTGTATAGTAAATTGTTGCGCGTTCAGAATAATCGAAAAAAACAGAAACCGAATCTGCCACTCCTTTACGAAAAGTCACATCAACGTGGGGAGGAGTCCAATCGAGTACATATTCGTTTCTTCGCCAAGGGCTCTCTATCCCATTAGAAGCCTTTAAATAATACTCCAGTGTCGATCTGCCCTCATTATCGAGCAATACCGAATCGGAAAATATTTTCCATGCGGTATCGGGTACTATTCGCCAATAAATAGAACCAGCCATGTTAGAAAAGAATCCTACACGAACGCGTCGGCTAAAAGCTCCTCCGCCAGGCATTGCAGAAATAACAGGCTTTTTTAGATCCTCCATGGTCTGAACAGTCGATCTATTGCCTGCAATGTCAACACCGCAATAGCGCAAGACCTCTCCACCATGCAACGAGATAGGTTCGCGATACACAGGGGATGCAGCAGAAACAGTGTTTTCACCAATTTCGTAGTACACCGTACAACTCTCATCGGGCATGAGCCAAACAAGGTATTCCCCATTTTTATTTCCCTGATCAACCGACACGTGAATATACGGAGGCTTTGTATCTATGGTATATTCAGCGATTGCTTCATTGGACCAATTATCTGCATCATCTAAAGCTTTTACACGTAAAACAGTGAGCCCTTCGCGAGAAATTCGAATCGGTCCATTGATAATAGGTGATGCACTTGATGGTGAATCAGTGTTGGTAGTACCATGAATGGCAGCTTTTTTGCTGCAAACGACATTTACATCAATTGGTTTGTTAAATAAGCCACTGGGAACCGACAGCGAAATACTGGGCGGTATTATTTCATACGTTTTTTCCCATGTAAAGAGCTCAGATTGATTCTTGACCAGATCAAGTGCACGTGCATGAAGAACAACTTTTTTTCTGCGTGGAACAATTAAAGGACGTTGATAGAGCGTACTCGATCCAATCACAGGAAAGGTCTTATCGAGCGTGTAATACACCGAACCTTTCTCATTAATTGAAATGGTTAACGTGTCAACTTCTAAGCCGCTGGAAACATCGAGCCGAATTCGTGGAGGAATGGTATCTATTTTAAAAACAGCATGTTCAATCTCGCCAATTACACCACTCTTAGATACTCCATAATACCGCACATCGACAAGCCCAAAAGGGGTTTCTAGGCTATCTTTTATAGGAAAAAACTTTTCGGGTAGGGCAGATTCGTCAAAAGTATAAAAAATGGTTGCTGCATGCTCGCTTGCAAAATGAAGAATTTGTGGGACCTTATAGGTTCCTCCATTGGGTATAACAGATACTTTTACGCGCGTAGTATCTACCCGATACCGACACAGCATTGAGCGGATGCTATTTCCCGAACTATCGGTAGCAATGAAATATCCAACCAATGAGTCGGTAACAGTAATCGTATCCAGACAAGAATGTCCATGCATTTTGAACGTATCTGGAGAAAACACTAACGAAACTGGCTCATCTGAATACGTTTTAACCAAAACTGGGTTACGAAAGATCCCTGATGCTGGTTGTAAAGAAATCTGCGGCGGTCGTGTATCAAGTACATAGCGTATCGAATCGACGACAGATTTATTGCCAAAATCATCGATACCATAATAATACACGGTGTAGGAACCATCTTTGGTAATGCTCATGGGGCGCCTATACAATGCGAAGTCATTGCGAGAATTAACGGCAACATACAGAGAGGCAATTTTATTGGATTTTAGGGTTACCGTCATGACCGAAGAATGATATTTCTGGTGCGGAGCAACTGACACAAGAGGAGGGACAGTGTCAATCCATGTAGGAATTGGTGCATCTTTTGCGAACGCTGCGCCTGGCATGCACAGCGCAAAGAAACAGAATATGAGAAAAATTTTTACCGTATACATACGAGTATCAACAACCTTTATATACAATGCATTACTTACTACGTCGAGCACGATCGATTTCTTTTCTGACAAGAGGGTCGGTACATTTTGCGAGCGCAGCGGCAAAATAGACTTCACTGCGCTGCGGTTTCTTCATTTTCTTGTATACACGTGCTAAATCAAAATCTACCAGATACTGTGTGGGTTCAAGAACTTGAGACTTTGCAAGCAATGCTAACGAACTGTCAATATGGGTAACTGATGGTTCCTCTGATGCAATCACATTCATGGCATACACATGGGCTTTGCCTAAAAACGCTTCTTTATAAGCGGTACCATCTTGCAATAATGCATTATACTTTGCTAACGATACATCAAACCAGCCTCGTGCAGCATACACAGCTGCTTCTGCAAGGCGAACGGTGATATCGCGAGGCACTTGTTCAAGGAAACGTTCACATATGTCAGTTGCTTCATCAAACTGTTTTAGAGTGGACAGAAGCATTGCTCTGCCAACCATCGCCTGGGCATTGCTAGGCGCAACCGACAAGATTTGACGATAATAATTTTCTGCGCTATTCCCATCGTTCATTTTCACTGCCAGATGTGCAAGAATAAGCAATACATCGATACGATGGGGAGACAATGCTATAACCTGATCGAAATAGCCTTTTGCTTTTTTCCATTCCAAAAGTGCCATACAGGCATTGCCCGCATTGCACAATATCGTGGTATTTTTTTTACCCATTCTATCCGCGCTCGAAAAACACTCAAGCGCCTTTTTATAAGAGCCAGAAATAAAAAATGCAGTTCCTTGATTATTTGCGACATACTGAGCATCAGACTTACTTTTAGATGCTTGTGTAAAGAGCTGCTGCGACTCCTGCTTTTTCCCTTGTTTCCAAAAGAGAACACCCAGAGCGATAGCTATTTCAGACGACTCTGGATCACGCTTATGCGCTTCGATAAGAAGTTCACCGCATTGTTCTAAAAAGCCAAGAGCTAAATAGGTATGAGCTAAATTTATTGACACTGCGCTATTATCAGGCGCCAGCGCATGCGCGAGTGAAAGAATTTGAGCTGATTCCATAAGGTTACCGCTTGCACGATAGGATGTCCCCAATAAAAGCAAATAGGGAGAATAATTGGGCCGCATGGCAACCAGTTGATTAAAGATATCGGCTGCCCGTACCGACTCACCAGAAGCCTGATATGCGTTCCCCAATGCATATAATGGAGCTAAATCCTGAGGGCCAAGTGCTATTGCGCGGGTAAGAAGCGAAATGGCGCGAGTATATTCCCCTGATGCAATAACAGCCTTGCCCAAGGCGAGGTATCCTGCGCAGCACGAAGAGAGTAGCTGCCTATTTTTTTCTACAAGTCGCGCACAAACCTCTGCACTTTCGAAATCTGCTGCAAAAGAAACTCTTCCTGCTAACACTACAGGATCGTCGGGGGCTTGCGTTACAGCGGAAACAAAGCAGTCTTTTGCATGTGTACCATCATGTGCATCGCGATATATACACCCCATACGATACGAGGCATAAGCACATCCGGGATCAAGAAAAAGCGCCCGAGAAAAGGCTGATAGCGCATTTTCTGGGGAGTTTCGAAGCATGGCCCCATAGCCAGCCAAATAGGTAGCGTAGCATAATTGATTCGAGGAAACGAGGGCCTTTTTATAAGGGAAAAGTATAGCGGATGATGCAGATGTAACCATTCCCAGAATTTCGGGAAAGAGCCTAACCATGGTTTGGGGCAATGTAGCTTCGGTTGTGCGAACAATAAGCGAATCTCGCTGTAACGCATCTTTACTATAGTGATATACCTTAAGAAACATGATTAACGTATCACCAGAATAATTCAATGATCCGCCAATGATTGCATCGCTCTTGAACCGATACTGCATCGCAGAAAGAAGCGAATCATTTTCCATACGCGCTGCCATAGAGTCACATGAAACGAGCAAGAGCGGATCCCATACCTGCACATTGCCAGATTGTCCCATAACCCGCGATAATCCTTCACACAGTGCATATGAAACATAATCAACAAGTGGATTTTGTGTGTTATTAACAAGAGGGTAAACAATAATGTTTTGTGATGCCCAAAGGTGGGTAGGAAACAGGATAACAAACGTGAGAAGCAGAGGTCTGCACGTACCTAAAACAGAAGCAATCCATGGAGCTTTAGAAATAACCATATAATGTGAATTCTTCGAGCAAATCCCAGATTAATCCTCTATTATGAATTATATATACTATAAAAGCAAATATACAACAAATCCTTCTTTCATAATGCCTTAGCACTAAAAAAGGGGGAAGCACATGTTACCAGCGCAAAAACTGCAATTCCTTCTCCCCTACCGAATGCCGTTAATCCTTCTCCGCTTGTTGCAGTTAGGCCTATCGAATCTTGAGAAATGGCAAGAATACGAGAAAGTGCGCAACGAATGGTATCGATATGCGGTGCAAGTAGAGGGCGCTTACCCTCAAGAGTTATGCTCACGTGTACTATCGACTTTGTCCCAAGCGATTCAAGCGCTTTGTCTAAATACACTTTGCTATCGGTTATACCAGCTTTGCACAGTTCGTCGGCAATTTTTCCTAAAATATTTATCCCCGTAGCTCCAGAAATTGCATTGGTTATTGCATGGAGGATCACATCAGCATCAGAATTTCCCGATAAACCCGGATACCCCGGTATCGTTACACCGCCCAATACGAGAGGTTTGCTCGAATTCTCATCTTCAAAACGATGGGAATCTTGGCCTATGGTTGAAATGGTTATCATGGTAGTAACTTTCTAAAAAGTCAATCAACAGTATATTGATTGTTTTTAAAATACTATATTGATTGGTATCCTACGAAGCGAGCTATGGGTACAAACTCAAAAAAAACTACTGCGCACACTT
Organism: Chitinivibrionales bacterium; assembly: GCA_038247415.1. GTDB lineage: Bacteria > Fibrobacterota > Chitinivibrionia > Chitinivibrionales > WJKA01 > JBBRUX01. The sequence goes on from JBBRUX010000023.1 coordinate 55,378, forward strand.
TAGAATCTCACAAGGGGGATATCCCATCCGCTCAATCGAGCTGGACTGTGTATATCTTGCGCTGCTCAGATACTACTCTCTATACAGGTATTACCAACAATCTTGCGCATAGATTCCAGCAGCATACACTTGGAAAAGGAGCTCGCTATACACGTGGCAGACAGCCGCTATCCTTGGTTTACACAGAGGAGTATGAAACAAAATCCGAAGCGCTCAAGAGGGAATATATAATTAAACAAATGCCGAAAGAGAGGAAGGTTTCACTCATAGAAAGTTCCATTCCTAAAACTCATTATCTATTAAATAAAGCAATACAGGGAGATTATTGATATATGAAAATCGATTTTAATCCATACACATCCCTTCGTACTAGCCTTCATTATGAACTCTATCGACATGAATTTTTGCTGATACCAAAGACGGCCGAAAAAAAATTCATAAGTGTAAACGCCCCTCTAAAAAGCCGAGACCATTCCCGTGGGCTTTTAATGCCTTGCACAATTTTGCTTGCAATATATTGCGGCCTTAAATAAAAAGACTTTCGTGCACCATCACACCATGCCACTAGTTGTTCCCATGTCAATTCAGGCGTCGACACTACGCTATTATGCAAACCATCCGGAGTTAACCATTTATCGTAAGTATCCTGCATAAGATACCCTTTTTGAGCAGCCCAATCATAAGCTTTTGTTCCCGGATACACCATAATTGGATAAAATTGGGCGGTATCGGGATTAATAGTCAGAGCCATCTTAAGCGTTTTGTCAAGCGAAGAAAAAGATTCCCCAGGATTGCCAACCAAAAAATACCCATGAATAAGTACTCCGGCCTTTTTTGCATAATTCGCGAAATCATAAATCTTCTCAACCTTAAGTTTCTTTTGCATATTATCAAGAACTTCCTGATCGCCGCTCTCAAAACCAACACAGAGGAGTCTGCACCCAGCACTCCCAATTGCATTCAAAGTCTCTGCATCAATATCGGCACGTGAATTTGCAGACCAGGTAACTTTTAGCTTCCGACGCTTGATTTCCGAGCCAATTTCCAGACACCTTTCCTTATGCACGGTAAGCATATCATCTACGATAAAAATTTCTTTCACCATAGGGAATTCTCGAGTTATATATTCCATTTCATCGACAAGGTTTTTAACACTCCTATACCGATATCGGTGTCCCGTCATTACTTGAGGATACACGCAAAAAGCACATTGATGAGGACAGCCACGAGCAACAGCAAGAATATTGGTGTTCATTGCCAATGTTTCATCTGGAGTTGCTGAGGCATGCGTTCCAACTAAACCAATGGAAGATTGAGTAAGCGTATGTATAGCTGCGCCTACTTCAACATCACTATAAATGCTGGCTGTAGTGGTATCAACAACCGTGAGATCTGGTTTGAAATCTGCTGCAATTCGATACAACTCATTTTTATCTATTGCCATAGCTGGACTATCGATAAATTTAACCTCAAACCCGTCAGCCTCCAGAACTCCAACAGCATACGCCAACCCAGTAAGGATAGTATAAAGTTGAACTCTTAGCCACAGCCGGCGACCGGGATGCGCGACTATACATAGGAAAGTAAGGAGTATTGACAATAAGAACCCTCATAATTACCAATCCTTTCAGGAACCTTTTTCTAATTCCCCTTGCAACGCATGCCACGCAAGTGTTGCACACTTGACACGCACTGGATACGCGGTAAGAGTTTTAAAAGCAGCCGCATCGCCAAACGTTTCCAGGTTTTCAACATCGCCTTCCCCGCGTAATATGGAAACAAAATCCTCCACGCGAGTTTTAGCATCATCTGGCAATATGTTATAAAAATTTTCGGTCATAATAGATGCCGATGCCATACAAATTGCACATCCATGACCATCAAAAAACACATTTTTAATAGACCCATTTTCATTATAGTCGACAGCTACTTTGAGCGAATCCCCACAGGTAGGATTTTCGTGAATTACTACATCACGACCGTCGAGCACTTTCTTATTGTGCGGTCTTTTATAATGATCAAGAATTATTTCCTGATAGAGCTCTGCAAAATCGGAACTCATAAAAAAAATCTCCTTACATCATGCAAACCAGAAACAACGCAATCTATATCGTCTTTCGTGGTATACATGCCAAAGCTCATCCGTGATAATGCCTCAACTCCAAAAAACCGCATAAGAGGTTGTGCGCAATGATGCCCGGCTCTAATTGCAATATTTCGAGAATCGAGAAATTGCGCACAATCATGGGGGTGAACTCCGTCAAGAGAAAACGATATCAGAGGTCCTGTGTTGCGGTGGCTACCAAAAATTTTGATACCTGGCACCAATTGCAATGAATCAAACGCATAGTCAACCAGTGATTGTTCATGATTTTGCAATAGGCGAAAATCGATGGATTTAAAAAAAGTAAGCGCAGCGGCTAACCCAATAGCTCCCGCAATAGGAGGTGTTCCAGCTTCAAATTTATGAGGCAATTCTGCATACGTTGCATACTCAAACCAGACAGAACTAATCATATTTCCTCCGCCCAGAACTGGCGGCAACTCTTTAAGAAGTGCTTCTTTACCATATAATACACCGCACCCCGTAGGACCATATATTTTATGGGCAGAAAATGCTAAAAAATCACAATCCAATTGAGCAACATTTATTGATAAATGCGCAATACTCTGAGCAGCATCAACAACAATCATTGCTTTATGCTTGTGGGCAAGCGCCGCCAATTGTGCAATATCAACAATGTGCCCCGTAACATTGGACATTTGTGTAACAGCAACAATTTCAATCGAATCGTCCCACGTTTTTTCAAGAGTATCTAGGTCGAGCGATCCATCTGAATAAAGCGGAAATTTTACAAGTCGGCATTTTTTCTCATGAGCAATCATCTGCCATGGAATCAAGTTACTATGATGCTCCAGTTCGCTTGTCAAAATAGACATTCCTTCAGAGAGCACGGTGCCAAGAGAACGAGCTATGATATTAATAGATTCGGTTGTTCCCCGTGTAAATATTATCTCTGTAGTTTTTTTTGCCCCAATAAAATCCGCAACAATTCTTCGTGCATTTTCATAAAGGTGCGTTGCTTGGGCTGCCTTGGCGTAAAGACCTCGGTGCACATTTGCCGCTATAGTTGTATCATATTCTGCAATGGCATCTAGTACCAGTTTGGGTTTTAACGCTGTTGAAGCAGAATCGAGGTACACATATTTTTTAGCCTGATTCAGTAAAGAAAATTGAGACCGCACGCCAGACATGATGGATATTTTTCCTAAAGGCGGTTTAATTTCATTGCTTACATGCACAGTATGACCCTCACCTTCGAATGCGTTTTCACTCTGAATTATCTCAGATTCTGCGAGAATATTATGTGCCATGATTATCCACCTTTACCCAAACCCATCCATCTTCAATCTTTACAGGATACGAAGGCACCCCTATGGTTGCAGGAAACCCTGTCACCTCGCCACTGCGGACATTAAAATGAGACCCATGTTTGGGGCACCAAATTTCATCTTCAACAAGATCCCCTTCCGAAAGCAATGCATATTCATGAGAACATATATCAGAGAGCGCATACACACTTCCATCGGATATTTTAAATAACGCAATTCTTTTTTCTGCAACCACAACAGACGTGCGCTCGCTAACCAGACTATACTCGATTGTTTTTATCCATTCAGAACTCATACTCATCTCCACTTTCGATGTGTTTGACATCGCCTGTATATGTCGCCAAAAGGTTCGATATATGGGAAGTACTATAAGGCCCGAGCCCCTCCAAAACTTCTGCAAAAAAACCAGTCACTATAAGTGCTAGTGCTCCGCGATAATCAATCCCCCGACTTTGAAGATAATAAAGCTGCTCGGGATTTACTTTTCCAGATGTTGACCCATGCGTACAGCGAACGTCATTATTTGCAATATGCAAACTAGGAATCGAATCTGCACGAGCACTCTCGGAGAGCAACAAATTTTTATTAGACAAATATGCGTTTGTTTTTTTTGCATCGGGGGCAACATTTATAAGCCCAGCAAATACCGACTGTCCACTTCCATCAACTATTCCTTTGTATAACGTAGTGCTTGTTGTAGCAGCTCCTTCGTGAAGTATTTCGAGAGCCATATTAACCTGCTGATTTTTTAAGGCATATATCCCTTTCGAATCTATCGTACTCCCCTCACCTTTTGCAGAGGCTTTCGTTGTTGTTGAAAAGAGTTTGCTTCCTGTATGAACTTCCCATAATCGTACCGAAGAATCTTTTTCAGCACTCACCGTGGTATGCAAAAATCCCGAAGCTCCTTGAGGTAATTGTTGAACAAGAGCAACCGCTACGCAGCTTTTCTCGCCAGCGAGCACGGTTATCATAGCATCAACACACAATGTAGCATCATCTTTTCCTCGCAAGAGCACTGTGCATTTAAGATTCGAATTACTGCCAGCACGTATTACAACATGCGGAGTATAGAGCCTCCCGGAATCACTAAATGTAAAGTCGAAAACTATTTCTTCCGAGAGTGCTGTGTTGTCTGGAACATCCAAAAGAATGCCATCCGAAACATGTTCAAAATGCCAAACCTCTTGACGATGAGTGGCCCCGGCTATTCTCTCACGATAGATAGAGTATAGTTTGTCAAGCGAAGCGTCTGCACTGCTACTCAGGGATTGAATAGTATATTTTCGAGGGATATTGTAATGATGCTCTACCACCCCTTCCTCGAATGCAATCTGAACTACTCCATCGGAATATTTGATTGCATCGGCCCCAGCATTCACAAGCAAACTATTGCTAGGATTTGAAGAATACTTTTCGAACGGGAACAATGAAATATCCATTTTGCGAAATGCAGGCAATGTAGATAGAGGCCACGAAAGCGTAGAAGCCAACTCATGCGCATATGCATTAAGCGATCCAAGTGAAAATATGTGAGGATTGCAGACTGCACTATCAGTTGATTTATCTATATTTGAAATCATAAATTCCTCTGTCTGTAAATTATTCAAAACAAGACTTCGTTAGAAAGAGCATCATCCAACAGATCCTTCCATCTCAAGTTCGATGAGCCGATTAAGCTCAACGGCATATTCCATAGGAAGTTGCTTAACGAGAGGATCCAAGAAACCATTCACAACCATCATGGAAGCTTCTGCCTCATTTAACCCTCGAGTCATGAGGTAATATATTTGGTCCTCACTAATGCGACTAACCCGGGCTTCGTGCTCGATACTTACATCTTGCGAATTAATATCCATTATAGGGAACGTATTGGTTACACTTTGTTCGTCTATAAGAAGTGCATCACACACAACCCGAGATTTAATATTGGAAAGCCCGGGATTAACTTTAACCAAACCACGATACGAGGCAATGCCTCCAGCTTTACTAATTGATTTTGAGGTAACCACCGAAGATGTAGATGATGCAACATGAACCATCTTTGCACCAGTATCCTGTTCTTGTCCTTTACCTGCAAAAGCAACCGAGGTAACCTCACCATGAGCTCCTTTTCCCATAAGATAAACTGCAGGATATTTCATGGTTCGTTTACTACCGATATTGCCATCAACCCATTCAACGGTTGCACCTTCGTAGGCTAGTGCACGCTTTGTAACAAGATTAAAAATATCGGTAGACCAATTTTGAATAGTGGTATAGCGCACACGAGCATCTTTTTTTGCAATAATTTCCACAACGGCACTGTGCAAAGATTGGGTCGAGTATACCGGAGCGGTACAACCTTCGATATAATGAACAAAACTTCCTTCATCGGCAATAATGAGCGTTCTCTCAAATTGACCAAATTTTTCTGAATTAATTCTGAAATACGCTTGTAAAGGAATATCAACATGAACGCCTTTGGGAACATATACAAAGCTTCCGCCCGACCAGACCGCACTATTGAGTGCTGCAAACTTATTGTCCAGAAATGGAATAACGGTTCCAAAATATTGCTTTACAAGATCTGGATATTCACGCACTGCAGTTTCTGGGTCGCAAAAGATTACCCCTTGTGCCGAAAGCTCTGCCTTGATATTATGATAAACAACCTCAGAATCGTATTGTGCCCCTACCCCCGAAAGAAATTTCCTTTCTGCTTCGGGAATTCCTAGCCTCTCGAATGTTGACTTTATATCTGAGGGAACCTCATCCCAACTCTTTTTTTGATCTTCTGTTGCCTGCGCATAATAATGAAATTCATCAAAATTAATTGCAGATAAATCGGCACCCCACGAAGGCATTGCCTTCTTATCAAAGGCAGCCAGAGACCTCAGCCTGAATTGGAGCATCCAATCAGGCTCGTTCTTATGTCCCGAAATTGCCCTCACCACGCGCTCATTAAGCCCCTTACCCGTTTTAAAAACGGATGCATCGGGATAATGAAAGCCTGCCTTATATTCCTGTAAATCAATATTATTCGATTGCATGTGCTGCCTCCAAAACTTCATCTCTCACCCACTGGTACCCTTCTTTTTCCAAAATTGCAACAAGCTCAGGGCCTCCAGATTTGACAATTTTACCATCGACCATGATATGTACAATATCGGGCGTTACGTAATCGAGAATTCGCTGGTAATGAGTTATAACCAAAGCGCCAAAAGAAGAGCTCCTTAATTTATTAACCCCTTTGGAAACCACTTTAAGTGCATCAATATCAAGGCCAGAATCTGTTTCGTCAAGAATTGCGAATGTCGGATTGAGCATCAGCATTTGAAGCATTTCCAAGCGCTTCTTTTCTCCTCCAGAAAAGCCTTGATTAAGATAGCGATTGATAAATTCCTTATCCATTTCCAGAAAGTTTATATTTTCGCGCAAAGTTTTGACATATGCAGAGAGATTGACTTTATGCTCAGGTGCAAAAGAATCTAGCGCACGCTTAAGAAATTTACCAACAGTTACCCCTGGAACTTCAACAGGATACTGAAATGCCAAAAACAAACCGCGATGTGCCCGCTCATACACTGGTAAAGAAAGAATATCTTCGCCATCAAGGGTCACACTCCCTCCGGTAACCTGATACATTGGATTACCCATAAGTACATGGGCCAAAGTGCTTTTCCCCGAACCATTTGGCCCCATAAGGGCACACACAGAGCCAGTAGAAAGTTCGAGTGTTAACCCCTTAAGAATTTGCTTACCATCTATAGACGCCGACAAGTTTTCTATTCGTAGCACCATACTAACCTCTCTCCCGATTGTTAAATTGGATACCCTAAGGCAATTTTCGCTTCATCACTCATCATCTCCTCGTTCCAACGAGGATTCCAGACTACATTTACCAAAACGGTATCCAAACCGAATGTTCTCATCACAACACCGCGAACCATTCCAACTATCTGATCGATAATAGGACACCCTGGATCTGTCATCGTTATATCTATTAGAACTTTTTTATCCTCGACCAAGACATCATACACAAGACCAAGATTTACTATATCGATATCAAATTCAGGATCAATAACCTGCATGAGAGATTCGCGTACTGCATCATCAGATAGTGGCCTCGGTTCAGAAATTATTGACATATACATTCCTTTTTTATAAGCTACTTGTTAACTGATAAATCTGCAATTGAGGTATTCATCAAAATTTGAGAAATATCAGTTTGTACCTTTTGCATCCCAGGTTTAATTGAGCATGCCGAGGAGCGCGCACACCCATCCTTCGAAACGCAATCAATTACATGGAAATCTTCCTTTATGGCCCCTGCAACCTCGTTAAGACTGATTTCGTTACCACTTTTTGCCATCGAATACCCGCCCCTAACCCCTGCAACAGAATTAACAATGCCCGCTTTATGTAACCGCTGCAGAATTTTTGCCACTAAACTTGGCGAAATACTATGCGCATCTGCAAGTGCCGCCGCAGAAAACAACTTTTCACGACAATTCTCCATGGAAGAAAGACACAGCAATGCATATTCAATATCTTTTGTAAAACCGATCATGGTTGCCTACTCTAATATAGGATTGATTTTGTCCTATTTATAGGGAATTCGATTGACTACCTTGCAAAATTGCATTCTCATGATAAAATTTGAAGAATAAATGAACCGTAGTCTAATTACCTTAAACGAGACGAAAACTATGAAAAAATCTCATGACAAAACCCTGATTATACTTTGTAATCCTCGAAACGACAGCGTATGCCATCAATTTGCAGCAATTGCCGTAGAAGTTCTCACCAGTACCAACAAAACAGTCATCCTTCATGACCTCTACCAAGAAAACTTTAATCCCATTCTCACTGCTTCGGAAATCCAAAGCAAATTTTCATTTGACCCGCTCGTTCAGCAACACTCACAAGATTTAATGAATGCAACAAACATCCTATTTATTCATCCCGAATGGTGGGGAGGTCCTCCTGCAATGCTCAAAGGATGGCTTGACCGCATCCTAACGCCAGGTGTTGCTTACGAATTTGAACCTACCGAGACTGGTTCAACAACGCACATACCACTTTTAAGCGAAACATCAATTGGTGTACTTTGCACGACCGATGCACCTCAAGGGCATGGGCCAACACTTGTAGAAGAGGTATGGAGGAAATCGGTATGGTCTTTTTGCGGTATCAACGAAATCTTTTTTGCAATGCATTTCGACACAAGAAAGACTGGCGTTTCTCAACGAAATGCGTGGGCTCATCAAGCACTTTCACATTTTTTTGATCAGTCTTAACCCGACTTTCGCACCCTTGCGTGTAAGTTGTTGATTTTGCTCATACTATTTTTGGGGGACACTACAAATTTCACTTTTTTGCAGGAGTGATATGTACATGCCAAGTAGGAAGTTTGTTCCAATTTACCCCAAGCACATTATAAATTGCCTTCTGCGATTCATCAGGATTCCCTGCTTTTCGTATTCGGTGAATGTCTCCGTCAACCTCTGGGATAATCATTGTTGTA
>JBBRUX010000024.1:0-61775 GCA_038247415.1 Chitinivibrionales bacterium
AAACCGATACGTCTTGGTGCCGATATTGTAGTGCATAGCGCAACAAAATATTTGTCGGGACATAATGATACTGTTTCGGGCGTTGTGGTATCGGCAACTCAGGTTCTCGGGGAGAAAATTGCCTATATTCAAAATGCAGGTGGGGCCATTTTATCTCCCTTCGATTGCTGGCTCGCGCTTCGTGGGCTTAAAACATTAGCAGTGCGCATGGATAGAGCAATGGATAATGCAAGTAAGCTTGCTGTGTGGCTTAAGAAACACCCCAAAGTAAACGAAACCTATTTTCCGGGATTATCATCACACTCCGATAGTAAAATTCATGCTCGTCAATCGTCTGGTCCTGGAGCAATTCTTTCGATTCGTGTAAAAGGCAAAATTCTGGCTCGAAACATTATTAATTCTGTAAAAGTATTCTCGTATGCCGAAAGTTTGGGCGGTGTAGAGTCTCTGATTACCTACCCAGTCTCGCAAACCCATGCAGATATTCCTGTGTCAACGCGTAAAAAGCTCGGCATTACCGATGATTTGCTGAGGCTGTCGGTGGGAATTGAGCATATTGATGATATTATTGCTGACCTTTCTAATGCGCTTAAATAATATGCGATAGCTTTTGCCTTTCCATAGGGCTAAAGCAGAATGAGAATCTGGGCGTTCCAGCTTCGCTGTCGATCCTCACCCCGTCCGCCCTAACGCGCTTGACATCAGAATGTCTGAACGCGATTACATGGATTATGCGATTACCATGATTAGGCCTGAAAAAATCATGTCCATCACGTAAATTAACACTTCGACATTTCGACGACGCTCAATGCGGCGAACCGCGCAGGGTCCGAGGTGAGGTTCTAAAGTAAATAAATCCCATAGTTCTTCTTCGGAAAAGATCCCTTGACTTCCGCGCCTGTAAGAAGAGCCGACGGTGCACACCGTGGCGCCCTGATTCAGATTGATGGATTGAAATCTATGAATTTATTAGTTTGGCGACCAAATGGATTGGAATCAAAGTATGACTTTATTCAAATTGTAAGAATTTATTGGGTTAGGGCCCAGAATCCGGCATTATTTCTGGTCTGGGATTTTTATCATCCTCGCTGCAAAAAAATTAGCAACTGCAATAATCGCCCCGCCTAAAAAAACCGCTTGATAGCCAAATTTTGCCCAAATAAGACCACCAATAAGTGCAATGGATATAGAAAAAATATGATCGAGGGTAATTGACATGGTAAGTGTTGGCGTAAGGTGATCCTTGTTGGTGATAATTTTTTTAAGATAGGTTGATCGAGCCATATTTACCGACATCAGGAGCTGGTCGATGATAAAACATGCTGCTGCAATAATGAGGGCGATTGCAGGCGTAAATATATTTTGTGCATAACCATAGCCTGCGCATACAAAAATAAGCAACACGGCTTCGAAGGTAAGAACCCATTTTTCTCCGAGTGTATCGACTGCTTTTCCAAGGAGGGGTTGAAAAAATATCCCAGAAACACCCGCTATGGTGAGCAATGTAGCAATGGTTGTTGTAGGCTGTTTGTAAACGGTAACAAGTACCCATGGTGCAAAGGTTAAGAATATTTGTTTGCGTGTACCAAAAAGAACTGAGAGCCAATAATAGAGACGATATTCTTTATGCAATTTGAGGTGCATTTTTGGTGGATGCGCCTTGCCAGGCTTCATAGTAAAAAGTAGTATCGCTCCAAGGATATAAAAAAATGCTGCAATAATAAACGAAGACGTAAAGGTAAAGTGAAACCATTTAAATCCTATCAAAATAAAGAAGCTTCCACAAATGACTGCGGTGTTGCGGATTGCATTTAATTGCCCAAGGCGTGCCCCGGTCTTACCTTCGAAGGAAAGCTCCATAGCGATGGCAGTATTAAGAGGCATGAACATGTGTTGACCAAGACTAAAAAGAAAAAGCCACACAAACATCCAATGAAAAGTAATCGAAAACAATCCCATACAGACAAGTCCGATGCCACCTACAATGGTAGCGAACATGGCAAGGCGTCGATTGGGTAAAAAGTAGAGAGCTGCGGATGCAAATATAACAAGAAATCCTCCCGATTCACGCGGGAGCTCTAAAAATGTTCGATTGAGTCCGGATAGCATAAATCGTTCGTTAAGAAAGTTGTTGAAAATTGCGTTTACAATACTTTCGGCAAAACCAAGTGCTGCAATGGTACAAATAAAGAGGGTTAAATCTTTGCGAAATGAGAGGCTTTTAGAGGCTTCGGTATCCATATTATTTTCTTTCTGTCAAAATGGTGCAATGCTTTGATCAGGTGTTTTCGGTATGCCTCTGTTTTTGAGCCGCCCTTTGTGGAGGAAATGTGGCTGCAAGTAATCCAAGTACTAAAAATATAAGACTTGTTAGTGCAAAAACACTGCGCATGCCAAACAAAGCCACACATACCGCGGCGAGAAATGGCGAGAGTGCTCTTCCTGCTGCTCCGATACTGTTATCTAAGCCGTATACTCTCCCCGCATCGTTTTTATGCGAAATGTGTGAAAGTAAAGACGATAATGTAGGCGCTAAGCCACCAATGCCAATACCAGCCACCGCATACAGAACCATAAGCTGCCATTGACTAGTAACGAATGCTTGCGGAATAAATAAAGCTGCGGAAAAAAGCGCACACAAAAGAGCTACCCTGTGCGGACTTTTAGAGTCTGACCATGATCCCAGAAAGTAGGTCGAGAGAGTGCTTGCAAGCGATGATACGCCAATAATTATACCCGTCGTACTCCCAACGCCTTTTTTTGATTCCATGAGAGTTGCCACAAAAAGAGGAAGTATTGGTGACAAAACAGTTCTTCCCATACTCGACAAAAAACGAAGCAAAAGCACCTGTTTCATTCCACGCAGCTTAAGCAGGCTGCCCCATGAGCTGGCTTTGGGAGATTGGAGATCGCTGGCTGAATTCTGATTAATTTTAATCTCATTGATAAAAAGAATAACAACAATTCCTGACAAAAGCAGAAGCATGGCTGTGCCGATAAACGTAACACGAAAGCCAAATGCATCGGAGATTATACCACCTAAAAAGGGGCCAATAGACACGCCAGACCACAGGCCTAATTGAAAAACTCCCATGGCATAACCTGTTTTATTTTCTGGAACTCGCGCAATAATGAGTGCCGAAAGTGAAGCGATTACCCCGCTTAAAAAGCCCTGGATTGCACGGAGAATGATAAGTTCTTCTGAGGTTCTTACAAACCCCATAAGGCAAATACTGAGCGCGCCACCAAAGAGCGATCGTACTACCATAGGTTTTCGACCGTAGCGGTCTGCCAAGCTACCCCATATCGGTGAGGCAATCATCATGGTAATTGCAGCCGATGAAAATGCCATTGCGGAAAGCGTTGAATTTTTTAAGCCAGAAACTGAGGGAAGTGTGTCGATGTAGAGCGGTAAAAAAGGAAATACCGTAGAGAAGCTTATTGAGGTGCACACTTGCACCCCAAAGCAGAGCCAGAGCATTGTTTGCCATGATTGCTCTTTGTGGACACCATAATCTGACGATGCGACACCCAAACTCATGATTTACAAATTTGAGAGAGCCGCTTTTTTGCCTCTTCAAATGAATCGCCATTTCGTGAAGCATATGATCGCGCTTGATCTGCATCTATTGCCGTAAGCCCAAAATATGCCGATTGCGGGTGCGAGAAATAATAGCCGCACACCGATGCTTCGGGAGTCATCATTTTAGAGTCGGTTAAAGAAATTCCACAATTCTTTTCTACATCAAGCAATGAGAAAAGTGTTGATTTAAGAGCATGGTCGGGGCAGGCTGGATATCCTGGAGCTGGTCTGATTCCTTGATAGCGAACACGAAACATTTCATCAATAGAGATGTTCTCGTTTGGTGCATAACCCCAATAATCTTTACGCACTTCCTCGTGAAGTTTTTCGGCAAATGCTTCGGCAAGTCTATCTGCAAGAACTTTAACCATAATTGCAGAATAATCGTCGTTGGCTGCTTCGCACTCTGCAACAATTTTGGCAAGACCATCGCCCGCTGTAACTGCAAAAAAACCAAGGTAGTCTGCTTTTAAGCTTTCGTGTGGAGCAATGAAATCTGCAAGAGAATAGAGCGGTTTATTATCTGCTTTAGGGGTTTGTTGCCGTAAACAAGGAACTGTTGCAGCAATTGCAGTACGTGTGTCATTTGTATAGACAATGATATCTTCGTTATTTTTGGAATTGGCCGGCAGGATGCCTACAACTCCGTGGGCTTTTAATCGTCTCTGTGCAATAAGTTTATCGAGGAATACATTTGCTTCTGCAAAGAGTTTTTGCGCCTGAATACCGTATTTTTCATCTGAGAGAAGGGCTGGGTAGGTGCCTGGAATTTCCCACGCAGTATAAAAGAATGTCCAATCGATATAGGGACGTAACGTTTCGAGCGGGTAATTTTTTAAGACAACAGGAAGAATGGTACGCGGCTTTGGCGGGGTATAGGTATTAAAATCGAGAACAAGTTTTCGTTGTTTAGCTGTTTGGTAGGGGAGAAGGGCAGCTTGAGCGCTTGAGTTTTCGTAATTCTCGCGAATGGTCGTATAATCGCGAGCTATCTCTGCGCAATAGGCGTCTTTTTCCGTAGGGCTCATAAGTTTTTGACAAACGCCCACTGCAAGAGATGCATCAACTACATGCACCACAGGCTTTGTGTAGCGTGGCGCGATTTTTACTGCAGTATGTTTTTTTGAAGTTGTTGCACCACCAAGAATAAGGGGGACAGTAAGTGCTCGTTTTTCCATTTCTGCGGCAACAGAACACATTTCGTCAAGTGAAGGAGTAATAAGGCCGCTTAAGCCAATAATATCTGCTTTTTCTTTTATTGCGGTGTCAAGTATTGTTTCGCAGGGAACCATAACGCCGCAATCGATAACTTTATAATTGTTACACGCAAGCACAACTTCTACAATTTTTTTGCCAATATCATGAACGTCACCCTTGACAGTAGCAAGAACCACAGTGCCCTGATAAGAGCGATCAGATCCTGCTGTTTGCATAAAAGGAGTTAGATACGCAACCGCCTTTTTCATGACGCGAGCACTTTTAATAACCTGGGGCAAAAACATTTTCCCTGCGCCAAAGAGTTCGCCAACTGCATTCATGCCATTCATAAGAGGACCTTCGATAACAAGTAAGGGCTTTGATAGAACCTCGAGAGCTTCTTTGGCATCGTGTTCTATGTATCGGTCGATTCCATGTACAAGAGAATGTGATATGCGTGCTTCTATGGGTAATTCCCGCCATGAAAGGTCGATTGTTTGTCCTTTTGCCTGAGATGAAGCACTATCGGCAACCGCAAGCAATCGTTCTGTTGCATCTTCTCTACGATTAAATATCACATCTTCGATACGCTCACGAAGCTCTGTGGGTACATCCTCAAAAATGCCAAGCGTAGCCGGATTAACAATTCCCATTGACAAACCAGCTTTGATGGCATGGTATAAAAAGACGGTATTTATTGCTTCTCGCAAAGCATTGTTGCCGCGAAATGAGAATGAAACATTGCTTAGACCACCACTAATTTGGCAGAGAGGATATGTTTTTCTTAGCCATGCTACTGCATTTATAAAGTCTATTCCGTAAAGGCTATGTTCGGTTAACCCGGTTGCTATAGCAAAAATATTAGGATCAAAAATTATATCTGAGGGATTAACGCCTGCCTTTTCTGTAAGCAACGTATATGAACGACTGCAAATGTCAATTTTTTTCTGAAAAGTGTCGGCTTGTCCATTTTCATCAAATGCCATCACCACAACGGCAGCCCCAAGGTGTCGAAGCAGAAGAGCCCGTTCCAGAAAAATTCCTTCACCTTCCTTAAGACTTATCGAATTTACAATGCACTTTCCCTGAACGCATTTTACGCCAGCAATAATTGTTTCCCACTTAGATGAATCGACCATGATAGGTACTTTACTAACTGCTGGTTCGCTGCTTACATAATGCAGAAATTCCTGCATGGCAGCAACAGAATCAAGCATTGCTTCATCCATATTGACATCGATAATTTGGGCGCCATTATCGACCTGATTGCGCGCAACATCGATTGCCGATTCGAAATCATTACTTTTAATGAGTGTAGCAAATTTAGATGATCCGGTAACATTGGTACGTTCACCAATATTTGCAAAAAGGCTATCCTGAGTTATCGCCAAAGGCTCAAGACCCGAAAAGAAACTGCCTTTTTCTGGATTGTCTACTTTTCGTGGTTTGATTGATGCAACAGCATCGGCAATTGCTTGGATGTGTGCAGGGGTAGTGCCGCAACAGCCTCCTACTACGTTTAGTAAACCTTCTTGTGCAATATCACCTATAATAGCGGCCATGATCTCGGGGGTATCGTTATACAGACCAAACGCATCGGGTAAACCTGCGTTGGGATGCATGCTAACACCAAAGGGAGAGTGTGCAGCGAGTTCCACAATATGCCGTTTGAGTTCGTGGGCTCCTAGTGCACAATTAAACCCAATAGAAAAGGGATTTGAGTGTTCCAGAGAGTATAAAAATGCGCTTGGTGTTTGTCCCGAGAGCGTACGTCCGCTTGCATCAGTAATGGTTCCCGAAATCATGATGGGCATTTCGATCCCACGCTTTTGGAACACGTTCAATGTTGCAAAAATGGCGGCCTTTGCGTTGAGGGTATCGAAAATGGTCTCGATAATGATAATATCAGATCCACCGTCTATGAGTCCCTCCACAGCAGTGATATACGCTGTTGTCATGAGGTCGAACGATGTTGCCCTAAAAGCAGGGTTGTTGACATCGGGAGAAATAGAAAGCGTTTTGCTTGTTGGTCCAATAGAGCCTGCAACAAAGCATGGCCTATTGGGGTGTTTTGAAGCATGTAGCGTAACGCATTCGCGGGCAATTCGAGCGCCGGCAACATTGAGTTCGTAGGCAAGCTCTGTTGTGGCGTAATCGGCCTGAGAAACGGTGGTCGAATTGAATGTATTGGTTTTAAGAATCTGGGCACCCGCTTCAAGGTACGCAGAATGAACATTTGCGATAGCATGTGGCTGAGTAAGGTTTAAAATGTCGTTATTTCCAGCCAAGTTCTGCACATGATTTTTAAATCGATCGCCTCTAAAATCAGCTTCCGAAAGCTTAAGAGACTGGAGCATGGTGCCCATAGCCCCATCGAGAATTAGGATGTGGTCTTTGTTCCAAGAGTCAAGGATTGCGCGTGTGTTCATGTGCAAAAAATCTTTCTTCAAAAAAGTATTTCGTAAATTTAATACTGCATTGAGCTGGTAATGGCTTTAAATCGAGCCTATTAAAATACACTCTTGGGTGCATATAACAGATACGTTACTTTGTTAAATAAAATGCAATATATTGACTTTTAATTCCGTATTGGTTATATTAGTTAATGTTGATGAACATGATAAACAAAATGATCTACTATATACAATTAATTAAGGGGGAAGTATGAGTATCGCAAAAAATGTCACTGAATTAATCGGAAATACGCCATTAGTTCAAATTAATCGGCTTAATGCGGGCTCAATCGCTCAAATTGTAGCCAAGCTCGAATACTTTAATCCGCTATCAAGCGTTAAAGATCGTATTGGAAATGCAATGATCGAAGATGCAGAAAAAAAAGGATTGCTCAATAAGGATAGCGTTATTATAGAGCCAACCAGTGGAAATACAGGGATTGCGCTCGCTTTTGTAGCTGCTGTTAAAGGATACAAGCTTATTCTTACCATGCCTGAAACCATGAGCATCGAACGCCGCAAATTGCTTAAAGTTTTTGGCGCAGAACTAGTCCTCACCGAAGGGCCAAAGGGCATGAAAGGGGCAATTGCCAAAGCCGAAGAGCTGGCTGCATCAACGCCTAATTCATATATGCCACAACAATTCAAAAATCTGGCAAATCCAGAAATTCACAGAACAACAACTGCCGAGGAAATTTGGCGCGATACCGACGGAAAAGTTGATATTTTTATAGCTGGCGTAGGTACTGGTGGTACCATAACCGGTGTTGGGGAAGTGCTTAAAAAGAAAAAGCCTGGCATTAAAATAATCGCTATCGAACCAGATAAGTCTCCCGTATTATCTGGCGGTCAACCGTCTCCTCATAAAATTCAAGGAATTGGAGCAGGTTTTGTTCCCGATATCCTTAATAAAGGCATTATTGATGAAATTATTAAGGTAAAAGATGAAGATGCTGGTATCACTTCCCGTGCGGCGGCAAAACAAGAGGGTCTCTTAATTGGAATTTCTTCTGGGGCCGCACTCTGGGCTGCTTTACAAGTTGCCCAGCGTCCCGAAAATGCGGGAAAGCAAATTGTGGTTTTGTTGCCAAGTTGCGGAGAGCGCTATTTAAGTACATGGCTCTTCGAAGATATCGCATAAGATACTTCGTTAAGTGCATGGGGGTTAGTTTGCCGGGCGAGCACGTTTTTCGTTGCTCGATATATCACAAATATCAGATAGGTACGAAAGGACTACCAGTATGAGTCAGACAAAATATCATTTTGAAACTCTTGCTTTACATGCAGGACAAACCATCGATGCAACGCAATCGCGTGGCGTTCCAATTCATAGAACAAGTTCTTATGTGTTTAAAAATACAGAGCATGCAGCAAACTTGTTTGCTCTTAAGGAATTAGGTAATATTTATACGCGTCTTACGAATCCTACAACCGATGTCCTTGAGCAAAGAATTTCTTTGCTTGAGGGTGGAGCTGCTTCTGTTGCAGTTGCATCGGGGACTTCGGCCATTTTTTATGCGATTATTACGCTTGCGCAAGCAGGGGATGAAATCGTATCTGCAAACAATTTGTATGGTGGTACCTACACACAGTTCGATGCTATTTTGCCAAAATTTGGCATTACGGTTAAGTTTGTCGATCCAAAAAATCCTGCCAATTTTGCAAAGGCGATTACTCCAAAAACGCGTGCTATCTTTGTCGAAACTATTGGTAATCCTGTTTTGGATGTGACCGACATTAAAGCTATTGCCGATGTTGCCCATGCCCATGGTTTGCCACTCATTGTTGATGCAACCTTTACAACACCGTATTTACTTAAAACAATTCCGCTTGGTGCCGATATTGTTGTTCAATCGCTTACGAAATGGATTGGCGGCCATGGAACAGCACTTGGTGGAATAATTACCGATGCAGGAACTTTTACGTGGAATGCTGGCAAGCACCCCTTATTTACAGAACCAGATAGTAATTATCATGGATTGCGCTGGGGAATCGATTTACCCGCGCCTCTTGCTCCTCTTGCTTTTGCATTGCGCGTGCGTACGGTTCCTTTACGAAATCTTGGTGCAGCTATTGCGCCGGATAATTCGTGGTTTTTCTTGCAAGGGCTCGAAACATTACCCCTTCGTATGCCTCGACATTCCGAAAATGCATTAGCAGTCGCACAGCATCTTAAAAAGCATGCCAAGGTTTCCTGGGTGCGCTATCCTGGGCTAGCCGACGATCCTGCTTATCCTGTTGCGTCAAAGCAATTAAAAAATGGCTTTGGTGGAATGGTTGTTTTTGGTGTAAAAGGTGGATACGACGCTGCGGTGAAGATTATCGATTCGATTCAGCTCTTTTCTCATTTAGCTAACGTTGGCGATGCGAAAAGTCTTATTCTTCATCCTGCAAGTACAAGTCATAGCCAGCTAACCCCAGAGCAGCAGGCTGAGAGCGGGCTCACACCAGATTTGATACGACTTTCTATTGGTCTTGAACATATCGATGACTTAATTGCAGCCCTTGATGAAGGTTTATCGAAAGCTTAATCTTCTTTTTTGCAAATAAAAAAGCCCTGGTAGCAATGCTATCAGGGCTTTTTTTATTGGTACAAGACTTCTGTGAGTGAAGCCTTAGACAAGCTGAGTCGATAATTTTTTATCTACCGCCAACGCCTTCGACAGTTGACTTGAGCGTAGAGTAGGCATCTGCATCGAGATTAGCAGACAGCATGTTTTGCTGAGATTTAAAAAGTTTTATAGCATCGGAATTTTTCCCGTCGCCAACATAGGTATAAACCTGTTCCAGAATTTTTTGTGCCTTGGCTTGATTTGCAGGAGAAAAAGTTGCCTGTTGTTGTGGCGCAGGAGTTTGCTGTGCAGCAGGTCTCGGCTCAGGCTGTGGCGCTGGTGCGGTATAAACTGGCTGAACCGTTTGTCTCACTGGTGGCGGAGGTGGTGTATAAGGAGTAGGAGAAGGTATACTTGCTCTCTGCTGGCTTAATGTTGTCACAGACTGTTGGATTTGCGAAATGCGATTATCCATTTGGGTTAGATCAGATTGTTTTTGGCGCAAGGAGTTTGCTTGCTGCATTGCGATAGCACTACTATCTGATGAAAGACGATTGCGATCTGTCTGCAAGAGTGACGCTGCAGATTTTTTCTGCGATAAGAACGATTTTTGCTTGAGAATTTCTCCGTGTGCTGTAAAAAGCTGGTTGCCTTGATTACGGCGACTAGCATCAGAATCTATGCGTGCTTTTTGGCGTTGGGTTCTCAAATTAGCAATTTCTTGTTCTTTAAAAACGATTTGACTATCGATACGAGCTATTGTTGACTCATAAGGATTATAGGTTGTTGAATTTTTCCCTGCAAGCGTGACGCTGTCGTTAATTGCCAATGTCACTTTGGATTCAAGCAATTGCACTTCCGAACGAGCATTCATGATGTCGTTCTCTTTTTGGCGAATGGCTTCACGTGTGCGAGAGAGTGCAGGAGACTCTCCCGACGATTCGGCGCTGAGTTGTGCCCGCATTTGATCTCGTCGGGTCATTGCGTCATTCAGATCACGCTGCGTCGATGCTATCGCACTTTCTAGACGTGCTGCTTCTCTTTGAGCTGCGGCCTCTTGTGCAACGCGTTGTGCAACGAATGAACGTGCATCTTGTTCAGCAATCATTGTGCGACTTTTACACAAAAGTAGTTCTCGATTGATTGATGCAACTTTATCTGAACTTGATGCAATTAACTTGTTTTGCTGCAATTTATTTCTATCTCGTTCGCTTGCAAACGTCTGCCTGGTTTGCTCAGCATCTCTTGTGCGTTGGTTCAGAGATGCTATTTGCTGGCTTATTGCGCCTTGCGAAGATTGGTATACCCGTAGAGCATCGGAAGAATCTCTTTTGATCTTATCCAATTGCGGAGTTAAAGAGATCTGCTCTTTTTCGGCATTTGCAATGCTCACGTCAAGTCGTTGTTTTTCGGTGGCTGCTGCTGCTTGCTGTTGCGCACCTTTGGTACTTGCGTCTGAAATGAGTTGGCTGATTCTTGCTTTTTGAGAAGTGTACGATTGCAGTTGTTGTTCGGCAACCATTTTCCCGCTTCGTGCGCTTGCTGCATCCCGCATTGCTTTAAAAAGGTCTCCAGACGACCGAGTTTGTCCGGCAGCAGCAATTTTAGATGCGTTGGTGCGTGCATTAGAAGCATCTGAGCGTTCACGACTTTTATCGCGAATCTGATTTTCGAGTGGCCCTGTAACAGTCGATGTAGAAGATTGCGATTGGGCTATTGTTGCTTCGAGTTTTGCAATTTCCGAGCCAAACAGAGTACTTTGCTGGGATTGAGTTTGGAGAGTCTCTTTTTTTTGCTGCAGTACATTATCTATTTCGGTGATACGAGTAATAGATGTTGAAACCGAAGAAGGCAATGATTTGTCGAAGTTATCGAGATTTTGTTGGGCCCGACTTGCCTGCACTGCAAATGCAGCAAAGGTAGAAGCACTTGTAGCGAGTATACTATCGACCAATCTTCGTTTTTGGGAGAGGGTCATACCTGCCATAGAAGCTTCGCGTTGTACAATGTCGGTTTTTTTACGTAGTGGATCTTGTTTACCGACAAGAGCATTAATATCTGTTTCTTTGGCTTCTGCAAGCGGTCTGGCGTTACGTTTACCTCGAGCTGCATCTTCGAGTAGTTGTTCGTACATACTTCTTTCGCCTGCAATTGCACTATCGAGTCGAAGTTTTTCCTTGTGATTGACAAGAGATTCCTTGTCTTTTTTTGCGTCGTTGAGTGTGCCTGTGGCAGCGGCCATCGCATCGGCGAGGGGTTGTCTCTGACTGTCATATTTTTTCTTGGCAGCCCCAGTTTGCACACCGAGACGATCCTTTTCTGCTTCGAGAACACTGATTTCTGAATTGGTTCGCGCATAGAGATCGTCGGCTTGCGTTTTTTGACTGCGAACGGTGGTAAGTTTTTGCTGATCTGCAACCGATCCAGCCGAAGCACTGTGCCGAGCTTTTTGAATTTGGCTGTTTAAATCTGCTATTGTCGCATCGATTGTAGCAATTTGGGTGTCGATTCGTTTGACATCATCAGACTGTTGACGACGTTCTGATTCGACAGCGGCGGTGGCTGTTGCTGAATCGGAAACTGCCTTTGCAAGAGCGTTGCCAAACGAACCTATATCGGATTGCTTTACCCGAATCAGAGAATCAGTGCGATTTTGATCAGCATAATAAGTATCAAGAATGCGCGAGGAAGAATTTGAGCTTTGAGCTGCAGCCTGGTCACGTTTGCTTCGCTGGGCTAAAATGTCGTTTGCAAGCGAAGCAGAGCGACTTTGTAGTTTAAGACTTTCGGTATATAAAGCAGTTAATTGGGAACGGTGCGCAGCAAGAAGATTAATACTGTCTGAGCGATACTTTTCTCGTTGTGATCGGAGCGAAGCAATTGTTTGTTCTGATTGAGAGATCGAAACATCGAGAGCTTGTGTTGAATTATTCTGCGTTGCGAGGCCTAATTCTCGTGCTGCAGATGTGCTATCGGCTCGTAGCTGATTAAGCTTATTAGTTTCTAAGGAGATTTGGGATTGTGCAGATCCAAGGCGCTGGTTGATCTCGGCAATACTTATAGTGCTCTGGGGGGAACTGGATGCTTTTTGAGGAGTTTTAGCACGAGGTGCAGCTTCGATAGGGAAAGATAAAAAAGATGTCCCAAGAATCGAGACAGCCAAGAATCCGCGAACCAATGTTTTTGTCAATCGAAATTTCATAAAGCATCCAAATGCGTTAAAGGTTCAGCTAGAGTGTGGCAAGCTTTTACAGCGGGGAATAATAGTGTTGCATAGTAAATCTGCTCCAACCGGACGCTCTACAGGAGTTTCAAAAACAATGCTTGTATCAACATTTCCTCGTGGTAGAAAATCACCAACAATTAAGGCCCATCGGGGTTCTAAAACCGTGCAAATGGTTTCGAATAGATGTGCTGTGACTGTTTCGTGAAAGGTGCCGATCATGCGAAATGAGTTTAAATAGAGCTTCCATGCTTTAAGTTCCAGACACAAATCTCGAGGCAAATAAGAAAGGTGTATAACACCAAAATCGGGGTAGCCAGTTTTTGGGCAAACGCAGGTGAATTCAGGGAAAACTATCCGAATAACCCCTGTTGCTGTTTTTTTTGTGTCGTATGGACAGGGAAATGTTTCCAGTGATGGGAGTTCCCCCTGTGCAAGAGCGCTTTCAAGCGGAGTAACATTATTGAAAAACATTGGATAAAAATGCAACATGACGTCGGGACATGCAATTTTTTCTTGACCTTGGTATGTTAAAAAAATCATTTTTAAAAAACTAGTAGAAATCGGCTACTGTATCAGCTCAACAAGGAGAGATTATGGCCTACGAAATCAGCGATACCTGTCTTGCGTGTGGATCCTGTATTCCAGAATGCCCCGTTGATGCAATCAGTGAGGGGACGCCCTATAGCATTAACCCCAATAAGTGCACCGATTGTGGCACGTGTGCAGAGGCTTGCCCCGCCGAAGCAATTATGCAGTGCTCGTAAAGGCGAAGACCACAGAAATTAACCTGGAAATCCCTTGGGGATTTCGTAAACCGGATTGGTCTTGATCCGGTTTGTTTTTTGATGCAGCAAATTAATTAATGCTTGCATAGCTCGAGTGTCAAGATGCTCACGATCAGAGTTTATTTCTTATGCTTAGATGTAGCAATCCGCTGTGATATGAATCATTTTTAGCGTGGCCAGGATTGTTTTTCTACAGTAAGGATATCAAACATGTTTGTACCAGGACAGCGATATAGTAGTTCTGCTGAACCAGATCTTGGGCTTGGAACCATTTCTGCGGTCTCGGCAAAACAGGTTTCGCTTACGTTTTCGAATGGCCGAATTGCTCGCACCTATGGAACCGTAGCAGCACCTTTGCGCCGGGTGGTTCTGAATCCTGGCGATTCTTTTGCTTGGTCAAAAAATGTTTTGTGCACCATAATTTCTATTGAAGGAAATAAAGATTCCGAGGTTCTTTCGTATGCAACAACTCAAGGGACATTTTTAGAAAAAGATTTACCCGATACGGTCCTTGGTGGCGGGCCATTTTCACGCTTGAGCGCGTGTCTTGTAGATGTCTGTTCGGAATTTGATTTTCGATTGCGGGTGCTTCGAGCTCAATGTAAGAGGATTGGATTACCTGTTGCTGGCTTAGTTGGTGGTAGAGTAGAACTTCTTGCGTATCAATTCGATTTAGCTGCTATGGTGGCAGCTCGCCGATTGCCGCGTGTTTTATTATCGGATGAGACAGGTTTAGGCAAAACCATTGAGGCATGCCTCATTATGCACCGCTTGCTAGCATGTGGATTAATATCGCGTGTGCTTATAATTGTACCAGGCCCCTTAATTCATCAGTGGTTTGTGGAACTTTTAAGGCGTTTTAACTGCACAGCGCGCATTTTCGATACTGAGTTTTGTAAAGAATACTCGCTGGATTTAAATCCTTTTTTAGCAGATCAGATTGGGCTTATCGACCTCGACCTTATTGCCTCCGACAAAAATGTTCGCAAAGATGCCCTCGAAGCGGGTTTCGATTTGTTGGTAGTTGACGAAGCGCATCATCTTAAAGAAACGTCTGCCGGGTACAAGGCTCTGGAAGAACTGTCTAAGGTGTCTTTGGGGCTTTTGCTCTTGAGTGCTACCCCTGAACATCTAGGACGATACGACCATTTTTTACGGCTTCGATTACTCGATCCGGCACGGTATTCCAATTTCGATGCTTTTTGTAAAGAATCAGATACCCTCACAGAACTTGCAGAATGTATAGATGAACAGCACGATTTTGCGCAATCGGGGAACCAATCGGATGTAACATTACACTTTACGCCCCGACTGCAAAAATTTATAGCCGACCGTAATGAATTGACACCATCTGATTCTGCTACGGTGCTTTCAGCAGTTTCTATTGCACAGGAAACCGGCTCGATTGTTCTTACCGATCTCATTGATAGGTATGGAATTGGCAGAAGCATTTTTCGGAATACACGCAAGATGGTTCAAGGAAGCATAGAACGAACTGTAATGCTTATTCCCCTCGATGTATCCGATAAAATGCTCGAACGACTTTACGATGAATATAACTCTGATTGCAATGGGACGCCCTACACCGAAACGATTGATGCTTCAGACAACCGTGTTGTGTGGCTTGCTAGCTTGCTAATTGATAATCCTACACAAAAGTTTTTAGTGATCTGCCATTCCAAGGAGCGTGTGATTCGTCTTGAACGAGCCCTTGCCGCGCAATGCGTGGCAAAGTGCGGGATGTTTCATGAAGATATGACGCTCGTTGCGCGAGATCGCAATGCTGCATGGTTTTCAGAACCCGATGGAGCTAAGGTTTTGTTGTGCAGTGAAATTGGGAGCGAGGGACGTAATTTCCAGTTTTGTCATAATCTTGTAATGCTGGATTTGCCGCTCGATCCAGAAGTACTCGAACAAAGAATTGGACGTTTGGATCGTATTGGGCAAAAAAGCGCAATTACGATCTATGTCCCTTATGGTCAAAATTCTGCGCAACACATTTTGGCACTCTGGTATCATGAGGTACTTAATGCCTTTGCTACCCATCAGAGTAGTGGTCGTGCGGTATTCGACCTTTTTAAAAATGGTATTGTCGATTGGATTATCAAACGTAAATCTCCTCTCACGCATAAAGATGCGTGGAGTGCATTTGTAGTCCTTGCCCAAGAGGCGAAAAATAAAACCGATCACGTTATGGTTGCCGGAAGGGATCGCCTTCTTGCTTTTTCGTCTTTTAGACCGGAACGGGCAGCATCGCTTATACAATCTATTAAGTTCGAAGATAATGATACCGCCAAGGAGGAACTCTTTTTAACACTCTGTAAATCTTTTGGGATCCTCACAGAAGATGCTGGAAGTAAACGAATTGCTCTTCTTACCGAATCGCTTACCGATTTGCGTTTCCCTTTGCCGCGAACCGAACGCCCCGTGATTACCTTCGACCGTGCAACTGCACTGTTGCGTGAAGATATCGAATTTATTACTATCGATCATCCAATGTATGCCGGGGCGCTCGATCTGTATGTTTCATCGGAGATGGGAACATCGAGTTTTGGAATTTGGCAGGCTCCAGCAAGTAAAGAACTACTTTTGGAAGTGGTGTTTGTGCTAGAATGTGTTGCACAAGCATCTCTTCATTGCGGGCGGTTTCTTCCGCCTACTCCCATTCACCTTATTATTAATCATGGTTTACAAGATTGCACTCAAGCATATGCAGGGTTAATTGCCTTAGAACATCTTGTTGTGGGCCCCATACATAAGCTTATTGCCCGCGGAGATATTGTTAATACCATTCTTCCTGCTATGCATGCAAAAGGTCAGGAGATTGCCGAAAACCAAGCTGCACACGCAAAAGAGCGTGCAATTGCCTCTGCTACAGCAATACTTGACATCGAAGTAGATCGACTTGTTGCCCTGTATCAGAAAAATCGATCGGTACGGCACGAAGAAATTGAAGCATGCACAGCAGAAAAAAGCGCTCTTGTTAAGGAACTTTCCTCTGCGCGATTGCGCTTGGACTCCTGCAGAGTTATATGGAGGGGAAAAGGTTTTGGCCAAGCTTAATTCAACTGCGCTTGGCTTCTTTTTTACTTCGCCTTTTTTAAAGCATCAAATTCTGCGCACAGTGCAACAATACGATCGTATGTTTTTTTATCGATCGACTTGTCGAATAATTTAGGCAAACCGGTTGCGACCACTGTTTTCCATGCTGCAAGAGCTGCTTGGGATACGGGGTTAATTGTAAGTCCGTGTTGTTGCATAATGGTAAGAGCCGAAGCCTCTGCTGCCCTCGATTCGGCATCCATTCCTGCAGAAATTTTTGCAGCGGCATGTATGAGCTGAGGCTTAACAGATGCGTCGATTTTATTCCAGGTATCATTGGTAACGATAATCCCGCCGACAAGGGGAGCCCAGGATAGTTCGCACATGTTTGTGGCAAGCCCAAACCATTGGTACGAAGCTGCCGAGAGGGGCGTTGTGGTAAAGGCATCTACCATACCGCTTTGCAAAGATGTCATGAGATCGGTTACCGCGAGCGGAACGGGATTAAAACCCATATTTTTCCAAGCAGAAGCGCCATCGGGGTCGCCAGCCCAAATAAATAATTTTTGCTTTTTGAGATCATCGGGGGTTGAAACAGGCGATTTAGAAAAAAAGTGTACCCACCCCACCGTCGACCATGCTACAATAGTAAAGCCTTTTGCTGCCAGAAGCTGCTCAAATTCAGGTTTCATTTTGCCAAGAACATATGCAAGTTGGTCGTTGTTTGAAATCAACAAAGGCGTTTGAAGCGCGAGAATTTCCTGGGAGATCCTGCACAATCCAACTCCTGTTATCGCAGCAGCATTCAATTGCCCAACTTTCATTTTACGAATCATATCCATTTCATCTCCAACAATTCCACCAGCATAAATTTTCAGGTTAACGGTATTCCCAGAAGTTTTAGCCCATTCATTGCCGATTATGCGCAAGTTTTTGTCCCAAGGGGAATTTGCAGGAGCAAGGCTACCGAGTTTAATTGAGACAGGAGCAGAATAAGCGAAAGAAAATAAAGTGCTTATAACAAGAGTTTGGGTAAGCAAGAATTGTTTCATTGGGCAAGAATGTCCTTTGTGTCAAGAAAATAGTCGCTTGTATGAGCTAAAAGCCATCGGGCTTGTTCTTGGCCAGTAATATTTGATAGCCGGTATTGAATATAGGTATCGGGATTTAAGGCAAGCGCGCTCTCTAAGAGCGTTGTAAATCGTTGCTGATCTTGCGCCTTAACACATACGGATGTCGCAAGCGCAATATACGGTGCAACGCGCATCCCGTGTGCATACTGTAAAGATTTTTCGAAATGAGCCTCTGCTTTTTGGATACTGCCACCCATGGATGCGGGAAGTGATCCGTAGTAGGATATAAAAAAATCGTGAGCAGAACCATTGCTAAATGAATCGCACAAGGCCATTGATTTTGAAATGCACGCTACTGCAGTTGGCGTGGTTAAGGCCAGAGAAAGATCAAATTTATCGATGCTCACCGCAGCCATCCAGGCCATGCCACTCCAGTATAAAATGCTCGTATCTTTAAGAGTACATTCAGAGAGTGCAGCCTCGGCAGTTCCTTGCAAAAGTGATTTTTTTATACCCTTGTGTCGACTCTCTAAAGCGCTTATGAGATAATCGCGGGATCGCATATATAATCTTTTGGCCCGCAGTCGCTGTGATGTTTTTAAATCGAGTTGTTCATCGGGTAATCTGTCGGCTGGAATCTGGACAAAGAGATACCCATAGGTACAGAGGGCTTTGCCGGTTGCCAGAAGGAGTTTTGTATCCTTGGGGTTTTGTGCCAATAGGCTTTCGTAGGTTTTAATAGCAAAAGGAAGTGCATCGCCAACGAGTTCTGGGTCGTTATCGCCAGAAAAAACAGTTCCGCTCTCGCCAGACAGCGCTTTTGATACAGCTTTGATGGCAATTTTTTTAACGCACTGAAATTGAGAACCAACAACAGAAATAAGCGCAATACCAACGAAAATTCTTAGAGAAGTGTTCTTTTTAAGTTTAAAAGTGTTCATAATTTTAAAAATCGCATGCGTGGCAAAGATTGTCAATGGTTTATTTTACACATTATTAAACTAAATAAATGGGTTCCTTGAAATATTTTATTTTTATGCCAGCTAAAAAAATGTCGAGCTTACTACAAATACGCATCCAGATTATAAGGATCTGAAACCGCAATGAATAAGAAATATCAGAAACCTGCAGAGCATACGCTTTCCAGTACTATCACTGGGCATATTGAAATAAAACCGCGATTTTTTGAGACCTACCGTACCGACATTTTCTTGATTATTGGGCTTATATTCGCTGGTGTTTTTGCTGCACACTCGTTTTTGCAAGCGGGCCACCCAGTTATGGGCGATGTGTGGCCTCATTTAGCTCGAACGAAAATGTTTTATGAGATGCTTGTAGCAGGGGAGTGGCCTATGTGGAGTTACAAGCTTTATTATGGATATCCCTTTATGCAGTTTTATGGACCACTTTATTTCGCCATTTCGGCTTGCGTTACCATTTTTTTTGGAGGCGATTGCCTCTTAGCTACCAAAGTGCTTCTGTTTACTTTGCATGCAATTTCTGGTGTTGCTGTGTATCTCTTTGTTGCTCGCTTTTCAAAAAACAAATATGCCGGATTTATTGGTGGGCTGGCTTATCTTTTTACTTTTTGGCATCTTTTTCATGTTTTATACATGGGTCGATACCCTGTTGCGTTGTTGTATGTGCTTATTCCGCTAGCGTTCTGGCTCGAGATACGCTTTTTAGATAAGCCTGGCATTCGCAGAGCTATTCTATCGGCAACAGCGCTTTCTATGGTTTTGTTAACACATCCCATTTATGGATTATTTACCTTTCTTTTTGCAGCTGTACTTGCTCTACCTCACGTAGCAAGACTTTTTAAAACACCAGGATTTTGGAAAATTGCTGTTACGTTTGCTTGTTCCGGTTTTGCAACCAGCGGCTTTTTTATCGTACCGTTCTTTTTAGAAGGTTTACATTTTAAGGCTCCACCAGAAGAAACCATGAACCTTGTTGGCGTAAATCTCATGGCATTATTGACATGGTCTAAATCAATAACTCCTTTAGGTAGTTGGCAGATGGGATCGTATTTGGGGTTATCGGTATGGGGATTGGCACTGCTTGGCGTAGTAAATATTATTAAACGGAAAGAATGGACAAAAGTAACGATTATAGCAGGCTTATGCATTACTGCATTTCTCATTTTTGGTTTTCAGATTCCATGGTATCGGGATAATTTCTTCAAAATGGTTGGTGGATTCATACCTAAGCGATTTTTAGTGTTTTTTATCGTGTTTTTAGCATTTTTATCGGGAGAAGGCTTCCTTTTTATTTTGACATATGTTAAAAAGGCCCGCTATGCAGTGCTCATTGCAGTGGCTTGTATCCTTGCCGATCTTGCTCCAACATCTTTTCAGAAGGTCTTTCCAAATGCCTATGATGTTATTGGCGGAAGACAAGAGATTTATTCCGCTATCGAGGCGCAACAAGGAACCGATAAGATATGTGCGGACTTAGATAAGCTTGGCAATGAAGACTACCCGTATGGTCGTGTTATTCGCTATCCCGGTATGCAAATGTTATATACGCGTAACCCTTCGCCCTTTGGATTTTTTGGACAATTTGCCCCTCCGTCAAGTCGATATGTGTATCCATGGATGAAGCTTGTATCCGAAGACCTCGCAGCAACCGATTCAACCGGAATTTCTCAACGATCCAGGGATATTCTTTGGCTCTTGGGTCTTAATTACTTAATAATGTACCCACCAACCACCACAACGCCGCAAGGGCAGCAGTTGTGGCTCAAACAAGGATTAACCTGGTATCCCTATGGTATCCGCAATCCACGGGTTCCTGCTATTTCGGCGGTTGTACCTTTTGTTAAGAAAGCGCTCGTTTCAGATACTCTGATGCCCTATTCTACCACTTCGATTCACGCTAACATCGCAACGGATTATGAGCTATTTCTTAAAAAAATCACGATAGATACAAGCAGAGCTGCATTAGCCCAAATTCCTACCCGAGGTATTTCTAGTCCTGTTTTTTCTGGCAGTATTGGCAGCGCGCTAATTGGTAAACCCACACTCACGTTTCATCATACACGGGTCGAGGGCTCTGTTTCTGTCAATAATCCGTGCTTTGTTCGTTTGCCAGTATCATGTGCACCCAATCAACGGATTACCATAAATAAAAAAGTATCTTCTTATTACGAAACGGGGGATCATTTTATAGCAGTTCGCGCCGAAAAAGGGTTAAACACCATTACTATTTCTTCGCATGTTTCTAATCTCAGAAAAGCATTTAACGTAGTATCGATAGGGCTTTTGGCACTTCTGGCAGTATTGTGGTGGAAGTGTCCCGAGAAGAAAGACGTAGATTAAAAGCCTTAGAAGGTTTTTTGAGATGATGGGTATTAAAGCTGTTCAATTTTGACAAGCCACTCGTTGAAAATTGGGCACGTATCTCGTAATTTCTGTAAACCGATTTCTCTTGCTATGGTGATGCCTGTTGTTGTCTTCTTAAACCTGTCAGAAAGTGCTTCTAATCGTTTTGATTCTGCACTTATTGGAGAGTCATTGATATTTTCAGGTTCTCCGCATTCTCTTAGTATGTCTTCGATTTTATCTTTGTGAACTTGCAGCTTATCGGAAAGTATGTGCGGGTCACTGAAAAGGAAAGCCTCGAATTCATACATTGCACTAAATGGGATGAATCGCCCATTAGGTCGATAGCCGTCGTATAATTGACATACTTCATGCATAGGATCGTCATTTACTTTTTTTGCCTTTTCGGTAGTAGATAAGGCCGTTGCTTAAGATGGCGTTCAATTTTGTAACTTTGCGCCAATTATATAAATAATCACTTATCCCACCACCATTACGAATAAATTCTTCCAGATTGTTGTCAATTACAGAGCGCAGATGCCGAAATAAGTTCAGAATGATGTTTCCCCTTTTTACCAATCAAGCATTTCTAAAATCAATCATGCTCTGGCGATACACATCGGGTAGCCCGGTATCGTATCTTCTGCCCTTGACAACATACCCATAAAATCCTTTTTGCTGTCGCAAAATATCCAGGCATGAGGTGAGCTGAAACTCACCTTTTTCACGTACATTATTGGTAATATTGTCTTCGAGGTATTCGAAAATTTCTGGCTGAAGCACATATTGGCCAAACACAGAAAAGTAATGGTTGTCTGCAAGCCCGGGCACTCTCAGATTTGTTCGCGCGTAATCGAGGCTTGGTTTTTCGGCAAATTCCGATAGCGCAAGAATTGAATTTTCTTCTTCCCACGTTCCTGCTACACATCCAAAGGTATGGATAGTTTCTCCTGGAGTGCTTTTGATTCCTACAATACTACAGCCCATGCTTTCGTAAGCGTTAACCAATTGGCGAGCACAGGTTGTACCCGAATCCGAAGAGTAAAGGTGATCCCCGAGCATGAGAAGGAACGGCTGGTTCCCTACAAAGCTTTTTGCGCAATAAACAGCATGGCCAAAGCCATCTTGAGTTTCTTGTATTGCAAAGGTTATTTTGTGGCCTACTTCCAAAATATAGTCACTGTATTCCTGATTTTCTTTCGAGAGCTTGTTGTAA
Source organism: Chitinivibrionales bacterium (assembly GCA_038247415.1). GTDB lineage: Bacteria > Fibrobacterota > Chitinivibrionia > Chitinivibrionales > WJKA01 > JBBRUX01. The sequence continues at coordinate 22,451 of JBBRUX010000024.1, forward strand.
TTCTCGATCATGGGCGCCACACAGAAAAAATCTTCGAAAACAGCCCGTTCATGCTTTTGCACAATAATACATATCTCTTCAACCCCGGCGCTCAGGGCTTCTTCAACAATCGCCATGATAACAGGCTTAGCGCGGCCATCTTTATCGATTATAGGGAAGAGTTCTTTTTTCATAGCCTTGGAAGCCGGGAATAGGCGTGTTCCAAAACCTGCTGCGGGAATAACGGCTTTTCGAACCGTTCGTGCCGAATGGAGCGTGAGCGCCAGCGGTTGCATGTGTAAATCTTGCTCGATAATTTCAATTATCTTTTGTTGACATTCCGCATCTTTTGCTAAAAATTGTGCTGTGCCATCTCCCTGGGATCCAACTCCTTTTGCCCCATAGATATATTGCTGCAACGGCTTATAAGACAAAGCCTTATGAAGTACTGGCGAAGTAAGCTGAGAGGGACAAGCAGGCATCAGATGCTCATCAAATTCCTTTTGCGCGAGAGTCATGAGTTCGCCAAGTCGTTGTGCATCTCCTTTTTGGAGCGCATCGGCAGCATCATGAGTCAAAGAGCGATTGATTGGACCTAAGTACTCCTGAACATTTTTTTGAAGGTCGTTTTCTGCAAAGGGATAACAGTGATTAAGCCTATTGAGAATCTCTCGCGTATCTTTGCTTGCGCATAAATCAACAATCACATAATGTAAATCTGTTCCGACGGTAATTTCCTTTACGTCAATTTTGTCTCCATCAAATGCCATGAGGATAGGTCGATCCCCAAAGGCACACCCTTGATCCATCCTGCCACATCGGCTGGGAGTGGTTATTTCACCCATGTAGGCAAGTTCCATTTCCCCACGCGTGGTCATTTTCAAATCGTACATTCTATTAAAAGCACGAGCAACAAGCACACAAAATGCGGCAGAAGATGATAAACCTTTTTTAACAGGGAGATCTGTTTCGTAATTGTCTATTTCAAGACCCCGTACCCGATAGTGGGTGAGTATCTGATATGCGACACCTGCTGCATACGAAAAAAATTCACCTTTTTCCGCTTCGCGCAGGAGTGTATCTCGATCCATGTTTATTTCATAGGGGCCACGCTTTTCGCCATTCGTTAAGGTCGTGCGAATAACAAGCTTGCTCGGATGAGGCTTGATTTCGGCATAAATGCCCTGATTTGTTCCTGCTATAATAGTATAGCCTTTTTCGAGTTCTCCATTGATGCGTCGGTAATTTCCAGCCCAATCGCTATGTTCACCAAAGAGGCAGATGCGTCCGGGTACGAATAATTTCATAGTAGGTGCTCCCAAATGTGGGTAAAATCAAAGTTTTATGAATGAAAAGCAATTTATAAATATAGTTTGAGGAGAGAAATGGCGTGAGATTGTACAAGTTTTGGCGAAGAAAAGGGAATAGTCCAAAAAGCCACTGTTTACTATCATTTCAGGCAAGGGCGAAGACTTGTTAGGGATAAAGGATTAGCTTTGTTGTTCTTGCGGGAATTGATTAATTTACTTTTATGAGAATATAGGGCATGTGGATATCAAGATGATGCAGGGCGCTTTTATCCAATAATATTTTTTGACTCCCCTTATCTGAAAGCCGAACTAGTATGCCAAAAGTTGAAATCATATTTGCCCACCCAATGGCTCTTACTCCAATTTTGTTCATTTAATCATAGCAGATTTTGGACGCTTCGGACAAATTGTTAGTCGGCTTCTTAATGCGAATGGCATTCAAACAACTGTTTTAGAGATCGATCCTCTGCAAGTGGAAACCCTTCGCAAATTTGATCACAAAGTGTTTTATGGAAATGCTGCACGTCCCGATTTGTTGCATGCAGCAGGAATCGAGCACGCGTCACTTCTTATTTTGGCAATTGATGATAGGGACGCAGGGCTCAAGCTTGTTGAGGAAGTTAAACGATTATATCCTGCGCTACAATTCTGGCCCGCGCACAAGACCGCATACATGTCTATGAGCTTATGAAACGTGATGTCAACAAAATTACTGTCGGGGGGACACGCATAATAAATGGCTATCATTTTTGAAAACCGGCATGTGATCAATTAGAACCTAGGGAATTAGTTATACTGGGGTTGCCCCGCCTTTAACAAACCTCGACTTATCAATCGCTTTCATATGCGCATCTTCCATGCGCACTTTCCCTGTTTGCACTAATTGCATAAGACAATCATCCATAGCAATCATGCCTGCTTGCTTTCCGGTTTGCAAAATAGAATTGAGTTTTATTGTCTCTCCCGAGCGAATTATTGAGGGTAAAGCCGATGTACAGAGCAGAATTTCATGCGCAGCCCAGCGTCGTGTATGATCTGCGCTGCGTAAGAGTTGTTGCGCAACCACAGCTTTGAGAGAATTTGCGAGCTGTGAGCGGGCTTGATTTTTCATGTGAGTTGGGAAAATATCAATAATGCGGTCGATTGTTTTTGCGGCTGAATTGGTATGGAGCGTTCCAAAAACGAGCTGTCCCATTTCTGCTGCAGTAAGTGCTAGTTCAATAGTTTCTCTATCGCGCATTTCTCCAACCAGAATGATATTAACATCACTTTTAATTGCGCCAGAAAGCCCAGAAGAGAATGTTTCGGTGTCCAAACCTACTTCACGGTGTACGATAACTGATTTTTTGCTTTTGTGAACAAATTCAACAGGTTCTTCGATAGTCACAATCTTTTTTGCAAGAGTCGCATTACTATGATCGATAATTGCTGCGAGTGTGGTTGATTTACCGCTTCCTGTTGGGCCTGTGACTAAAACAAGACCAGACTGATATGCTGCAAACGACGACAATATAGCAGGCGCGCCGATTTGTTCGAGCGTGAGTACGGTTGACGGAATAGTGCGAAATACTGCACTGTAGCCGTGAACTTGATTGAGAAGATTTGCGCGCAAGCGAGCTTTTGTTCCCATAGAATACGCAAAATCGCAATCGCCGGTTCCAATAAACGAGTTCCATCGTTTTTCCCCTGCAATCTCTTGTAAATAGAGCTCCAGATCTTGTCTCGAAAGTACTGGCTCATTGGGCATGATACCAATTTCACCATGAATCCGATACCGAGGGGGCTGGCCCTCTGCAAGATGCAGATCCGATGCTCCAGCAGCAAGCAGTGCTTCGAAAAGTCGGTCGATTTTTGCCATGTTTATTCTCTCCCTGGTGCCGGTAGATTTGCTAATCCGTGCTTTTCTGCAACGTGTTGAGAGATTATTCCCTGCGCAACAAGCTTTCTTATAGAGTCGTGTAGTAAGAGCATTCCGCTTGCTTTTCCGGTTATCATTGCGGTACCAAGCTGATGCATTTCGTCTTTGCGAATCATATTTGACACTGCAGAATTGACAACAAGAACTTCAAAAGCAGCTGCCATGCCTTTGCCATCGAGGCGGGGGATAAGCTGCTGGGCAATTACTCCGCGCAAAGATTCCGAAACCATGTTTCGCATTGCAGCTTGCTCTTCTGCGGGAAACGAATCGATAAGTCTATAAATAGTTCGCGATGCACATAGCGTGTTCATGGTTCCTAGTACTAAATGGCCAGTTTCGGCTGCCGATACAGCAAGGCGCATAGTCGATAAATCTCGCAACTCTCCCACAACTATAACATCGGGATCCTCGCGCAGTGCAGCGCGTAGCGCAGCCTCTTGCGACTGGGTATGTACACCCACTTCTCTTTGCGTAATGTGACATTTCGCAGGTGTAAATAAAAATTCGATAGGCGATTCGAGGGTAATTATATGGTCGGTTCGATTTTGGTTAATAAGTTCAACAAGTGTTGCGAGTGTTGAAGATTTTCCACTGCTACCAGTTCCCGTTACCAAAACGAGCCCTTGTGCCCACTGAGTAAGAGAAGTACACGACTCGGGAATGCCAGCTTGCGCAAATGTCCTAATCTGCGATGCGATGCACCGCGCAGCCATATCCCAGCCAGCCCGCTGTTTCATGAGGGTTATGCGGTATCGATCTTTGTTGGGAGTGGTATGCACAAATTCCAGATCGCCTTTAGATTCGAGCTGATTACATTGATTTTCAGTAAGAATTGCTGCAATGAGAGACTTTACTCGATCGGAATAAACCGGCTCGGAAGTTAAGTTCGTCAACACTCCAAATCTGCGCGCCATGAGAGGAAGGCCAGGTGACATGTGTATATCTGATGCGTTTATAGCCCTTCCGTAGGCAAGCATCTGATTGAGCGTCGAGTTTACGTTTATTTCTGGGTTTACCGTTATTTGAGAATTATTGGTATCGGGTGCAATCGGTTTGATTTGAGGCTGTGGTTGCGGTGGATTTGCAGCTAAAGTTGTAGGTGGAGTTGGTTGTATAAACCTCTGTATCGCTTTCTCGTAAATCGATGCAGGAAAGATCCCTTTTTCTACCAGCAGCGCGCCAATATCTTTTCCCGTAGCAATTTGCGGCCACATTTCAAGAATTTGTTCTCGCGAGGCTAGCTTGTTAGACAAGAGAAAATTTGCTAATTGCTGATTGTCGACTTTTTGGGGCATATGGAAAGTATATCGTTTAGGGCAGAGAAATTCTAGATGGACAAGATAAAAAGAATAAAAAAAATAAAAGGAATAAAATATGCATAAATGCATATGGTTTTGGGCGTACCGGCTTCCCCGTCGGTCCTCACCCCTTCGGGCGCCCAAAGGAAGTAGCCTTGGGGTATTTTCCGATGCGGCTTCCTTTACGGGCTCTGGCTTCGCCAGGTGGTCTTTCATGCCATGCGGCACTTCGTGCCCAAGGCATTCAAGACTGAACGCTTTACTCCGTTTCGCTTTCACCCTCCAGTCCTGGCTAATGCGCTTGACATGAAAGGGGCCTGAACATGATTACAAGGATTATGCGATTACCATAATTAATTCGGACAGAAATCAAGATTATCAAGGTAATCATGTGAATCAAGGTTCAGACAATTGACTCCCGCGTCAGGCAGGACTGAAGTGTGATGGATGAACAGCGTGAATCCATCAGTCTGCAAAGACCCAGGTGCAAAGCACCGCAGTGCTTGACAGACCGGCTTGCGAAGCAAGAGCACGTAAGAAGGGCCGGTACCGCAGGTAGGCGCCCAAATTCTGATTCTGTTTAATTCCTAAGTTTGGCGCCCATATTTTTTCTTCATCTATTAAAAAGCCGTAGCTCTCAGGAAATTATAACAAGGAAAAACTTCTATTGTTATGGTATGGCTATTTAACCTTGCGAAAACTATTTTATTTCGCTTAAATACGGGTGATCACATTCGCCTGCGGGAAATAAATGTTTCCCGAGCTGTTGTTTCCTAACTCTCGAAAGGACCGATTTCATGGCAACAAAAGTTGCAGACCGGTATCTCAAAGTAGATCCTTGGAAAGTTATCGAAGAAGGGTTCGAGCATCCGCGGTCTCGCGTTTCTGAATCCATGTTTTGTCTTGCGAACGAATATATGGGTGTTCGCGGATACTTCGATGAAGGTTACAGTGGCGACCGCCTTTTAGGCTCCTATTTTAATAATTTGTACGAGACAAAAACAGCTGCTCATCCTCAGCATTTTAAAGGTATTGTTACCCGTGAGTGCTTTGGTGTGAATTCGGTTGATAATTTCTATACGCGCATAACCCTCGATGGGGAAGTGCTCGATCTAGCTAAAGTAAAGTTTTCTGCCTTTTTACGCACGCTTAATATGAGCGAAGGTACCATGGAACGTTCATTTGTGTGGACGACAAAAAACGGCAAAAAGGTGAAATGCATCTTTGAACGTTTTTTGAGCATGTCGGTTCCTTATATGGTATGTCAACGTGTGTCGTTTACAGCACTTAATTTTACCGGTGCGATACAAATCAAATCGGGACTCGACTTTTCTATCATCCATGAAATTGCTTCGGGTTGGAGCCAGACAAAAGTTGCTTCTTCTACCGAAAATGCAGGGAAAAATTTCTGGACTGTTCCTAAAATGGAGCATGCTGGCGATTCGGTTTCTGTTATAGGTAAAACTATTAATAGTGGCCATCTGTTGTATTCGAGTTTCCGTATCGATTCGAGCACTCCTATTGCGCCAAAATTTGTTCGGCAAGAAAAAATTGCCACACTCGATTTTTCGATCAGGCTTGTTAAGGATGTCGAAGCGAGTTTCGACAAAATCATTACAAATTTTTGGGAAAAAAGCGATCAGATCGAAAAAGTCTGGTCTAAGGGCGCAGCCATTACCAAGAAAAACGTAAAGGCTACCTTTAAGTCTGCACATGCTCAGCAGAAAGCTTATTGGGTAAAAGCATGGGATATGATCGATATGCCTATCGAAGGCGATCCCGAAAATCAGCAGGGTCTTCGATTCTCTCTTTTTAATTTGTACCAGACCTATCATGGTTTTGATGCAGGTTTAAATGTGCCTTGCAAAGGTTTAACCGCAGAAGTTTACTATGGCGCAATTTTCTGGGATACAGAAACTTATTGTATGCCTTTCTATATGCTTAATAATCCTAAAGCTGCGCGCAATCTCATTTTGTATCGGCATAAATATTTGCCTCAGGCAGTTGCACGTGCAAAGGAACTCGATTGCGAAGGTGCTCGTTACCCCATGATCACCCTCGATGGCACGGAATCGTGCGCAACATGGCAACATGGCGACTTCGAAATTCATGTGAGCGTTGCTATTTCGTATGCTATTTGGATGTACACCCGTACCTGTCAGGATACCGAGCTCCTCTACAAAGAGGGTATCGAGATGCTCCTTCAGATTTCACGTTTTTATGCAAGCTGGGGTGAATACAGCCCTAAAAACGGCGACTTTTGTTTGTATGGAGTTATGGGTCCCGACGAATATCACATGAATGTAAACAATAACGTTTACACAAATGTTATGGCAAAGAAATCATTCGAATTTACCCTCGAAGTTGCTGTTGCAATGCAGAAAAAAGCTCCCGATCTGTGGAAAAAGGTTGCCAAGAAAGTTGCGCTACGTGATGATGAGCTTGCTAATTGGAAAAAGATGGCTAAGAAAATGCGCATCCCAATGGACGTCAAAACAGGTCTGCTTGAACAACATGACGGCTATTTTGATTTGCCTGAAGTTGATGTTAAAAACTTGCCAGAAGACCAGATCCCTATTTATAAAAATTGGTCGTATGTCAGGATTTTCCGCTATAACATGGTTAAGCAGCCCGATTCGCTTCTCTTGCATTTGTTTTATAGCAAAGATTATCCAATCGAGCAGAAAAAGATCAACTACGATTATTATGAAGCAAGAACCATTCACGAATCTTCTCTTTCGCCTGGCATACACTCTATTTTGGCTGCCGAACTGGGTATGAAAAAAGAAGCTGATGAGTTCTTCCAGTATATGACTCGTTTAGATCTTGATAACTATAACAAGAATACCGACCAAGGTCTTCATGTTACCTCTATGTCGGGTGCATATTTGAATATTCTTTACGGATACGGTGGCTTCCGTTCAGATTATGACAAGTTGTTTTTTGCACCTTCGATCCCTGCTCATTGGAAATCGCTGAGCTTTAAAATGATGTATCGTGGTAGTGTTCTTAAAATTACCATCGATCAGAAAAATGTGACCTTCGAAGTTGTCTCTGGTAAATTGTTTGATATCCTTGTGTACGGCGAAAAAGTTGTAGTTTCTGATAAGCCCACAGTTATCAAATTGATCCCACTCGGTGTTAAGACTGCAAAAATCGCAAAAAAGAAGTAATTCTTAACGATTTTTAAGAGTCTAAAGGGGCAGATGTAGCAAACATCTGCCCCTTTTTTTAGAAGCTATTCCCGATTTTGGGGTTGTTTTAAATTGTGGTAGTTGCAGTGAAAGAGTATTTTTTTACTTTGTACAATATTAAACTTGCAAGAAACTAATTCTCTATTTAATAACGTTTTTGCAGAGGAGCATGCATGTTTGGATGTCATTTAGGACGGCTTTTTCAGGTGTCGGTGGCGGGCGGATCGTATCAAGAAGGTTTAACCGCGGTTGTTCAAGGTGCGCCATCTGGAATGATTTTAACAGAACAAGAATTGTATGGGGATTTGTTGCTTCGTAAGCCCGGTGCAGACGAACTCTCTTCGCCTCGTAAAGAACCAGACCTACCCATTATCTTTACAGGCCTTAACCCCGATGATACTATCGAGAATGCCGGAAATAAAAATCATACCAATGGGACGCCAATTTCTATTCTCATTCCAAACCTCGATCGTCATTTTATTCATGTAAAGCAATATCAAGATACCAATAGAACCCCTCGGCCCGGGCATGCATCGTATGCTTCTTTTGTTAAATATGGTCCCGATGACGATGCTGTGGGAGCTGGTATTTTCTCGGGTCGATATACATCCACTATTGTTGCTGCTGGCTATATTGCCAAAAAAATACTAGGTCGTCTCGGAATACGCGTTTTCTCGTATGTTAAGGAAGCTGCCGGCGTTTCCTGTGGTGAACTCGACTACGAAAAGGCCTTTTTGTCTACCGAAAATTATAAAAAAATGCGGCAAGATTACGATCCTTTTTATCAACAAGTATATGTTAACAAACGCGTGACCATGGATATGCGTTTTTTAGAGAAAGCGGCAGTTTTTGCTCAAATCGAACAAGAAATCGATGCAATTCGCGATACAACGCCAATTTTTAACCCCAAAGCTATTGCAGAAAAATATGGTGTTCATCATATTGTAAATTGCCCAGATAGTGTTGCTGCACAGGCCATGGTTGATGCTGTCAATAAAATTTCTGCAACCGGAGATTCTGCTGGCGGTCTTATTGAGGTTGTTGCACTAGGTTGCCCTGCAGGACTTGGTGAACCGGTTTTTGACAAACTCGATGCAGAATTAGGCCGAATGCTCGGTATTGGAGCAATTAAAAGTGTAGAAGTTGGAGCGGGAATTAAAGTTAAAGATATGACCGGGTATCAATCGAACGACAGAATGCACTCCGAGAATGGCAAAGTGATATTTGAAGGCAATAGCGCAGGTGGTATCACAGGCGGACTAGCCACAGGACAGCCAATCGTTGTACGCATGGCCGTTAAACCAACGCCAACAATCGATAAACGACAAAATACGATTGATAAATACACCTTAGAGAACAAAGACCTTGCAGCAATCACGCGCCGTGACCCAACTATTGTTGCACGCGTGTGGCCCGTTGCAGAAAATTACACTGCACTTGTATTGCTGGATAACCTTATTGCGCATTTTGGCTATCAAAAAATGCGGGAGATCAAATGGTAAAGAAACGAATTGGGCGTTATTGCCTTCTGGCAATTTTCTTGTGGTCTACACTCCTGTGTGCCGCATCGGTTCGATTGGATGTAAAAGCAGATACGTTGCCAAATGGCCTGCGAATACTCATGGTGCCCGATTCAAATCTTTCGGTGGTCTCGTGCCGGCTTTATTATTTTGTTGGTTCTATGTATGAGGGAGCCACGCTCTCGGGGCTTTCTCATTTGTATGAGCATATGATGTTTAAAGGTACCAAGCAGCTTGGTACCACAAATTATCAAAAAGAAATCCCTCTCATGCGTCAGCAGGATTCTCTCGATGCAAAGGTACTTTCTCTAAGGGCTCAAGGAATTGCAGATACTGCAAGCATTATTGTAACGCTTAAAGACCAGATTAGCAAATCGCTCGATAAGCAGCGCGCCTATATTAAAAAAGATGAAATTTGGGATTTGTACACGCGCAATGGGGGTAGCGGATTAAATGCTTGGACTGGTGATGATATGACTGCCTATATTGTCACCTTGCCTGCAAATAAGATCGAGCTTTTTTATGCAATTGAATCTGAGCGTATGCGCGATCCCATCCTGCGTGAGTTTACGAGCGAGCGAGATGTTGTGCTCGAAGAACGTCGCATGCGTATCGATAATCGCCCCCTTTCCCGGTACTGGGAACGTCTAAATGCTCTCTTTTATATTGCTCACCCGTATCGCATTCCAACTATAGGATGGGAATCTGATGTTTCCAATACTCCCCGCACTATTTTAATTGATCATGTCAAGAAATTTTATACACCCGATAATGCTGTGCTTATTCTTAGTGGTAAATTTGATCCTGTAGTGGCTCGTAAAAAGATACAAGCGTATTTTGGTTCTATACCTCGCGCCTATATTCCTAAACGTGAAGTAGTGACGCGCGAACCACCTCCCATCGGCGTAACGCGTTTTGCACTCTCCGATGATGCTGAACCTCGCCTCGATATGCTATTTCATACTCCGGGGTGGCCTCATACCGACCTTTTTGCCCTCGATATCCTAGAAGGCATTCTTTCGGGGCGAAGTGGTCGGCTGTATACCCGGCTTGTTGTAAAAGATGGCCTGTGCACCGATGCAAGTGCTGGGAATGCGATTCGTATTGATGATGGCTCCTTTGAAATATGGGCAACCTTAAAAAAGGGTATCGATCCTGCACAGGTTGAGAAAACAATTCTCGAGGAATTGAAAAAGATATCCCTGGAAAATCCCTCGCAGCGGGAGATGCAGCGTACTGTCAACGAAATTGCAATGTCGTATGTAACACAACTCACAACTTCCGAAGGGATTTCCGACCGTCTTGCCACATTCGAACGGCTGGGATCTTATAAAAGTATGTTTACCTACCCAGACTCAATTGCAGCTGTAAATCCTGGCTCGGTATGCAGGGCTGCAAAAAAATATCTTAACCCACATACTATGACAATTGGCGTGGTCACCGAAAAACCGATACCCAAAGAAGGCACTAAACCATGAATAAGATTATACCCATAAGGTTTGGGGTCGTAGTAGGTTTACTTGTATCGAGCATGGTTCTTGGAAGCCCAGGAAAACATCCGTCAACCATTATCTATCCAAAACTTGATTGGAAAGTCCCGCTTGGAATAGAATATCGCAGGGTACTTAATGACAGTATTGTTGCATACATTGCCCGGGATACGTCATTGCCGCTTGTTGCAATTACAGGATATATCAAGTCGGGAACACTGTTTGATCCTCTTGGAAAAGAAGGGTGTGCATCCTTTGCCGTACATATGATGCGTACAGGTGGAACAAAAAAGTATTCTGCCGATGCGCTCGATGCTCGTCTTGAACAATTTGCCATTAAACTAGGTTTGTCTGCTTCGGAATCCCAGGTCGAATTTTCCTGTTCGTTTCTTCCTCAATTTACCGATACCGCTTTAGAAGTTCTTGAACAAGTTCTTGTATATCCTATTTTTGACGTTGAGAAAATTAAGCTTGAAAAAAGCCTTGCTTTAGAGGATATTCAACATCGGTTTGATAATCCAGCACCAATTCTTGATGCTGCTTTTGATAAGTTTTTATATCCCCGTCAATTGAGTTCTCGTCTGGTTACCGAGAAAAGCCTGACAAAGCTCACGCAAGCAGACTTGATACAATATCATAAACAGGTGTTTACTGGTTCCAACATGATTATTGCAGCTTCTGGATCTATCGACACGACGCGCATTAAGCAAGCATTTGGATCATGGTTTATCCCTGGAAAAACAAACGCATTCACAAAAAACTTTAGTAATAACCCAAAGCCAGACTATACACTAGTGCTTGTTCATAAGCCCCAAGCAACCCAGACATATGTTCAAATCGGAATTCCTTTTATCAAGCGCCCCACTAGCGAATACTATCCTATGTCTGTTGGTAATCTCATTTTGGGTGGGGGAGGGTTCAATTCTCGACTGGCAACAAAAGTACGATCTGACGAAGGTCTTACGTACTCTATCCGATCGGAAGCGGGCTCCAATTATATTTATCCGTCAACAATATCGATTTCCTTTTTTACAAAAAACAAATCGTTAAGCCGCGCTCTCATGGTCACACTATCCGAAATTAACAAGCTTCTTGCTTCTGGAATTACTGACGATGAACTTGTCTTTGCTAAAAAAACGCTCCTCGAATCGTTTCCATCTATGTTTCGTTCACCCAATGATATCGTAAAAACATACGCTTGGAACGAATTTTATGGCCGCTCGCCCTATCATTTTAAAACCTATGAAGACAGCATAAATACTATTTCAAAAAAAGATGTTTCTGCTGTGCTGAGTAAGTATTTGATTCCATCAAAATTTACTTATGTAATTGTTGGCGACACCTCAGAAATTTTGAAAAACGATACTCTTGCCGATTTTAAAGTATCAAAATTGGCTCCACGATTTGTAACCATAGCAGATTCTATTCCGTATCTGCCCTAGATAGGACTTTTTTGTGCCCGTAACTATTCTTAAATTTGTATTAGGTCCACTCGAAAACAATTCGTATCTGGTACTAGGAGAAGATTTAACGTGTATTATCATTGATCCTGCAATTGGCTCTCAAAAAATGGTCGAGCATATCATTAACGAGAAGCTGACCCCCGTGGCAATTCTTTTGACTCATGGGCATTTTGATCATATCATGGGAATCCCAGCAATACACAAGGCGTTCCCCTCTTTGTCAATTTATGCGTCTCACTTGGAACTTCCTCTCTTAACAAATCCAGAGTACAACGGTTCTCCAATGCTTGGAAAACCATTTGTGATTGCCGATCCAATTGTTCCTATCACAGAAGGTGATGTTACGATTGGATCGATTACATTCCATGCAATGCCAATTCCTGGGCATAGCCCCGGTGGTTTTGCCTATTTGTTTGGTACCCATTGTGTTACAGGCGACTCGCTTTTTGCCGGCTCTATTGGCCGAACCGATTTTCCTCACTGTGATCAGGATGCACTCATTCATGGTATTAAAACCCATTTGTTGACTCTGCCAGAGGAAACGTCGGTGTTGCCAGGGCACGGCGGGAGAAGTACCATCGGCCGCGAAAAACGCCACAATCAATACTTGCAATGAAGGAACTTCCTTACGCAAGCGCGTTTTTTGCCCATTTGCGTTTGGAGCGCACACTATCGCCCAACACTCTCGAAGCATATCGCTACGATCTTGACCGTATGCGAGCATTTCTAGGACAGCATGCGGTTACAACAATTGGTGATATAACTCCCGATCATCTTAATGCATTTTTAGCGATACTTTTTGATATTGGATTTGCTCCAACATCTATTCAACGCACCCTTTCTGCGCTACGAGGCTACTTTGGATTTGTAGCTGCAGAAGGAGCAATACCAAAAGACCCCACCGAGCTTTTAGCAGGCCCTAAAGCTTCTCGATCGCTTCCAACGGTTCTTTCGGTTGATGATATCGATCGTCTTTTTGCCGCGATCGATACTAATAAGCGCGGTGGAATACGAGATAGAGCAATGCTTGAAACCATGTACGCAACGGGGATGCGCGTTTCTGAGTGTGCAACATTTACTTTTGAGCAATTGCTCAAAGAGGAGCATCTTGTACGAATCACCGGCAAAGGCAGCAAAGAACGTATTGTTCCCATAGGAGAAATTGCGTTGCATTGGATAGCGCAGTATTTAGAACATGAAAGACCCCGGTTTGTAACCCCGCTCTCTGATAATACTCTTTTTGTTAATATTCGTGGCGCACAATTAACCCGCATGGGCATCTGGAAAATTCTGAGAAAATATTGTGTTCTTGCAGGTATTTCTTTAGAAACTTCTCCACACACCTTGCGTCATTCGTTTGCCACCCATTTGCTTGAGGGTGGAGCAGATTTACGCATTGTGCAAGAGATGCTTGGACATACAAACATTGTTACCACCGAAATTTACACGCATGTAGATAGAGAATATCTCATGGAAGTTCACAGGTCATTTCATCCACGGTCGCAACGTAATGTCAAAAGCTGAAATAGTACTTGTTCAAATACATTATCACGACCGCGAAGGCGGTGTGGTTTCTGTTATGCACTATTATGCTGAAGCCTTTAAGGTATTTAATGGTGCTCGGAAAAGCGTTTCTGTAGCATTATGTGCATCACAATCTCCCACTACATCTAAATTGGCTAAATCATCTTTTGTGCTTGCCACGCAGGCTTTCGATTATACGAGCTTTCGTACAAAAAAAGAGTACACTGCTTCTGTTGCATCTTGTAAGAATACCATAAAGGCTACGCTGAGTAAATTTACTGGTGCTAAAATATACGTTGTTGCTCATAACATGACTTTAGGTAAAAACTGCGCAGTATCCGCCGCTTTTGCCCAATGTGCACGGGAATTAGCGAGCTCATCGATATGTTTTTTTTCGGTGATTCATGATTTTGCAGAAGAAGGACGATTAGAAATGCTCCGCAATATCCGTTGTGCGAAGCGGTTTGACTTTTCGATTGAGGAAGATTTATATGCCGCGAATTCGGGTGTCACAACGATTGCTATTAGTAAGCGATCGTATGAAATTTTAAGAAAAAACGGTTTAAATCCTGTTCTTTTGCCTAATCCAGTTGAAATACCCAATCACACTCCGACACCAATAGCCTCGCGAAGAAAGAAGTTTGAGCAGGAGGTTGCAAAACTTGCACACGTTGATACTATTAAATTTGACAAATCGAGACCCATTGTTTTATACCCCGTGCGTATTATACGGCGCAAAAATATTGCCGAAGCATTTTTATTGACGTGTGTTTTTTGCAATGCAACCTTAATAACAGGGCCTGTTGGTGCATCCCTTCTGGAAGCTGATCTTGTTCACGAGCTGCAAAAGAGAGCCCGCACGCACAACCTAACCTTTATTCCAAATATCAATCGAATAGGCGAGGGGAGCCCGCTCTTTGGTAAATCAAAACGCCTTTATGCCTACCTCTACGCATGCGCAGATGTGTGCATTTCAACGTCGATTGCCGAAGGATTTGGATATGCCTTTTACGAACCATGGGGTTACGGAAAAATGATCGCAGGCAGAAAAACTCCTTTGGCAGGTGCCGAAGGCGGTCTTGATCTTTCTTATTTGTATACTACCTTGCCGGTACAAGTCTCCCGTGCTACTAAAACAGGTATCCTCAAGGATTATATTCGATACAGAGCATTGTGCAATCTTCCAACGGATGATTCCACCAAGCCTGCTAAGTTTGCCAAATCAAACAGCATGGTAGATTTCGGCATGCTTAACAATAGTGAAAAACTTGCGGTTATCGATGGTTTTTTAGATTCGAAGGTTAAACCCACAAAGAAGCTATCACCCATAGTTCAAAAGCAACGGGCAATACTCGCTAGGGAGTGGCCCATCGCAGCGTCGCTTATCGAAAAAAACTGTGCAGCGCTTGAGGCTCATTGTTCACTTTCGACCTTTGGCTCACGCTTAGTGGACATTCTCACCAAAAAGAATACACCACGAAGCAAAGTTCCGCCAAATCATGGTGGAATTCTGGAATATTTCGCATCTTTTGAACAATTTAATAGGAATATGACGAGCGAATGAAAAAATATTTTCACCAATGTATATTATAGTTCCGCTTACATGAATATAACCAACCAGGTACAGTTGCCCCACTTGGCAATGATCTACAAATTTTGATCTCTGTATCTGGATCGTTTTACTGTTACTGATAAAAAGGAGGTTTCTATGGCCGACAAAACAGAACCGCAACGCATGGAATTTCAGACAGAAGCTAAACAACTGTTACATCTCATGATCCATTCGTTGTATTCTCACAAAGAAGTTTTTCTTCGTGAACTTATTTCCAACGCATCGGATGCACTGGATAAATTACGTTTCGAATCGGTAACTAATCCCGCACTTTTGGGGGACGATACCGAACTTAAAATTACCGTTGATGTAGATAAGAAAAAGAAGATCATTACCATTACCGACAATGGTATTGGTATGACTCGTCAAGAAGTAATCGATAACGTTGGAACCATTGCACGAAGCGGTTCTAAGGCCTTCCTTGAAAAACTTTCGGGAAATCAGAAGTCTGATTCTAATCTTATTGGTCAATTTGGAGTTGGTTTTTATTCTGTGTTTATGGTTGCCTCTATGGTAAAGCTTGTAACAAAGCGTGCCGGATCCGACGAAAGTGCCGTGGTGTGGGAAAGCAGCGGGGAAAATGAATTTACCCTCAGCGATACCGTTAAGAAAACTCGTGGAACAGAAATAACCATTTACTTAAAAGAAGAAGAGAGTACCTATGCCGAATTGTATCAGGTTCGCTCTATAATTAAAAAATATTCCGATTTTATTGCTTTCCCTATTTATCTGCCCGATGATAAAGGTAAAGAGGAAGTTGTCAATGAATCAAAGCCAATCTGGAAACGGCCCGCATCTGAACTTAACGATGAACAATACGAGCTTTTCTATAAGCAATCGTTGCATGGTTTCGAAAAGCCACTCTGCACTATTCATAGCCAGGCAGAGGGTGTGCTTGAGTATGCGTATGTTTTGTTTATCCCCGAAAAGGCACCGTTCGATCTTTTCAATATGGAGCGAAAGCATGGCGTAAAGCTTTATGTTAAGCGTGTATTCATTATGGAAGATTGCAAAGATTTGCTGCCTGAGTATCTCCGATTTATTAAGGGTGTTGTTGACTCAGAAGATCTTCCTCTCAATGTTTCTCGCGAAATGCTTCAGCATAATCCTATTATGGAAAAAATGAAGAAGAATCTTGTGGTTAAGGTTCTTGGCAAACTTAAGGAAATGGCCGAAAATTCTCCCGATCAGTTTAAAACATTCTGGAAGCAGTTTGGTTCGGTTCTTAAGGAAGGTATTCATACCGACTTCGAAAATAAAGACAAACTCCTAGAAATACTCCGTTTACAATCGAGCATGGGTGCCAAAGAAGAATATACTACGCTCAAAGAATATGTAAGCCGTATGCGCGAAGATCAGAAGGATATCTATTACATTTTAGCCGAAAACCGAGAACTTGCCGAAAAAAGCCCCCATTTGGAAGTTTTGCGTTCCAAGAGTGTCGAAGTGCTTTATATGGTTGATCCCATTGACGAATGGATTGTAACTGATATTAATACGTATGAAGGTAAGCAGCTAAAATCTATTACTGCAGGCAATCTCGATCTTGGCGAGCTCGATAAGGATACCAAAAAAGAGAATGAAAAAGCCGAATCTACCTATAAAAAGCTTACCGAACGCATCAAGAATATTCTTGCCGAAGAAGTTAAGGACGTGCGTGTATCCATGCGTTTAGCCGGAAGCCCAGCGTGCCTTGTTTCCGACGAGAGCGGTATGGGAATCCAAATGGAAAAAATGATGAAAGCCATGGGCCAAGATGTTCCTGAGAGTAAGAAAACTCTTGAAATCAATCCTCATCATCAGGCCATCATTAACATTAATGCGATGTACGAGAAAAATGCAACCGATCCAGCGCTCGATGAATATGTAAAGCTTATCTGTGATCAGGCCCTTATTGCAGAAGGGCATGTGCCTAAAGATCCTGTTGCATATTCTAAGAGGGTTAATGACCTTCTGGTTAAGGCAACTTCTGCTGTGTAAACTGCCCCGATAATCTGTTTGTAAAACAAGAAGGCCTCAGCAGAATATCTGCTGAGGCCTTCTTGTTTATGCAATTAGATAAAATCAAGGATTTGTATAGTGAATCTTAATTTTATATCCTGCGGGTGTACCTCTATAAGTATTCAATTCAGACCTCAAAGTCCCACTTTGTCCAGCAGCTAAAATGCCATTGGCAGGAATATCAAGATATACGCGGAGTGTCCAAAGAGGGTTGCCTACAGCATCGGTTAGGATGAAAAGAGATGTACCAGCTTGAACTTTCGATGTGCTACCTGAAGTGTTTGTAATTTGAATGATTCTTTCATCGAGGTTAGTGACGCTATCTGCTTTAAAAGCTCTTATACTATTAAGTAATGGTTTTGTATTCCCCGTTTTATAGCTCAGAGTATCAGCGTTTGCAGCTGATATAGATCGATAGAGTAAAGAGTCTTTCCCAGTCGAAAATCCTGTAAAATATCCAGTATCACCGGGAGCAAGGCAATTGTTAACCAGAACTGCAAGAGTTTGATTTTCGCAAGGTGTCCCAACAATTTGTGCAGAGCTTGACCCAGGAATTAGATCGCTTGATCCACCGCCAGTAAAATGAATGTTGGTAAGGGAGATGCTTTGCAGAGTGTCTTGACTTGTATTTATTCCACGAAGCACCCATTGAACAAAATCGCCAGATTCTGAATTTCGCAGGATGTATACAGAACCGTCAAGTTTAATAGGACTGTTTGCAGTTTGCTTGGTAACAACAAACGGTACAGCTTTTGCCAAAGGATTTACAGGTGCGGGGTCTGTAACTTTTTCGGCACATGAGACAAGCATAATGCTTACGGTACATAAGCTAGCAATTGCGGTTGCAGAAACAATACGACGAAGCTTCATTAAAGACTCCTTCATGTAAGTGATTGATTAGGTGCATGTGATAACATAGTCTGAATAGTGGTTCGTACGTTTTTGGCTAATTCTTCTTTTGCAGACATATCCAGGTTCGTTACTTCGATTGGCTTGCCTACCATAATATGTATAATACCCGGAGAAAAAGAAAGGGAATGCTTTGGCAAGAGTGTTCGAGTACCAACGAGCGCAAGTGGAACGATGGCTAAACCCGATTCGAGAGCAAGCGTGAAACTCGCACGTTTAAATTCTCCAAGTTCTCCTGTTGAAGAGCGGATGCCTTCGGGGAATATAAGAGAACAAATATCTTCGACCTTAAGGCGTTCTACCGCCAAAGAGAATGATTCTCGTGCTTTTCTGGCGCTTTGACGATCGACACTAATATGTCCAACTACTTTCATGCCCCAACCAAAAAACGGTATCATGAACAACTCTTTTTTGGCCATAAAAGTTAAATGATAGGGCATTCCTACAAAAAGCGAGGGGATATCGAGATGACTCTGGTGATTGCATACAAATACATACCTCTTTTTAGGGTCGATATTTTCGAGACCGTGCACCACTATTTTGGCTCCAACACACAACAAAAGTTGTTTGGCCCAGATTGCCTGAAAAAAGCGGCTATATTTACGATCTAAAAACCAGGTGATAGTTGATCCGAAACTGTACAGTGGTGTGGCAATCACAAACCAGATAGAACCCAAAAATCTTCTACAGAAAAGTTCGAACCCATTTACGCGGCGCTTTTCGATATCCACACATACTCCTTACCTAATTTTGTTCTTAATTGTTTGATAACTTCGGTTGACGGATTAATACGAATGTTTTTTGCGCGAATCCGGTATTCGTTCGATTCGGCAGTAATCAGATGTATAACAAGCGAGCAATTTCCGGTATGCTCAACAAGCGATTGTCGGATTTCTGCGAGGAATTCTTTGTCTAGTCCGGGGGTTTTTAGTTTCACATGCACACACCGCGCAAGTTTTTCACGCGCATCGGAGAGTGCGATAACATTATCCACGCGGATTTTAACGGTAGACTCACCTTCTTTGATTGACACATTTCCATGAGCAAGAATCATCGAGTCGAGCCCTAAAAGATGGCCAAATTTTGCAAACGTTTCTCCAAAGACAAGTAATTCGATCTCACCATCAAAATCCTCCATTTTGGCAAATGCCATTTGTTGACCATTGCGCTGCAAATGTGTTTTGATACTTGTGACAAGGCCACCAACCGTTATCGATTCGCCATCTTTTAATCGACGCAAGGATTCTGGCTTGAAATTTGTTGAAGAAAAACCCCGTATTTCATCCTGAAAATGATCCAGAGGGTGTCCGCTTACATAAAAGTTAAGAATTTCTTTTTCTTTTGCAAGAAGCTCAGTATACGGCCATGGAGCAACAGCAACCAATTCCGGTTCTGGAGCAGTTGCGTCGGATGCGGCTGAAGATTTTGCCGCAAAAAGATCGTCAAAAATGTTTGTTTGACCCGATGCACGGTCTTTTTGAAAGCCCACACCATATTCGAGTGCTTTGTCGATACTGGCAAATAGTTGTGCTCGTGTTCCCGGGAGCGAGTCGAGGGCCCCGGCGCACACAAGGGATTCTAGGCTTTTTTTGTTGACTTGTCGGACATCAACAGTTCTGCATAAATCAAAGAGGCTTGCAAATTTACCTTTTGTTTGGAGTGCAGTCAAAATAGCTTCGCCTGCTTTGCCTACATTTTTAATGGCAGAAAGCCCCATGCGGATTTTATTGGATTCTACGCTGCAATTCATTTCGGATGCGTTAACATCTGGAGGTAGCACGCCAATTCCAACGCGTTCTGCTTCGTTGCGAATTACAAGGAATTGCTCCTGATCACCAAGCCATGAGGTGAGGTTTGCGGTCATGTATTCGAGACCATAATGCGCCTTAAGGTACGCCGCCTGATAGGAAACATGTCCATACACGGTGGCATGTGCTTTATTAAAGCCGTATTCTGCAAATTTTGCCATGTATTGATACACATCTTCGGCAGTCTTTTTATTAATATTTTTAGCGGCAGCCCCTTCAACAAACAGTTTGCACATTTTATCCATGGTTTCGATTTGCTTTTTGCCCATAGCTTTACGCAAGGTATCTGCTTGACCGAGCGTAAAACCTCCCATAACCTGCGCTATACGCATCACTTGTTCTTGATAAACAATAACACCATAGGTAACGTCGAGTATGCTTTTAAGAATCGGGTGCTGGTATTCTACTTTTTCTTTGCCGTGTTTACGATGTATAAACGTATCGATATTTGCCATAGGACCAGGACGATACAGAGCTGTCATTGCAATGATATCTTCGATGCATGTTGGTTTTAATTTACGCAAATAGTCTTGCATGCCTTGCGATTCGAACTGGAATACCCCGGTGGTATCTCCTCGACCAAAAAGCGCATACGTTACAGGGTCGTTTTCGGGCAAATGCCACAAATCAAGTGTAATGTTATGATATCGCTTGATAAGTGTGAGCGTTTCTTGGAGAACCGTGAGTGTACGCAATCCTAAAAAGTCCATCTTGATAAGGCCAGCTTTTTCGACATAATTCATGTCGAATTGAGTCATTATAGTGTCTATATTAGGTTGCTTAAAGAGGGGAGCCCAATTGACAACAGGTTCTGGAGCAATAATAACACCGCCCGCATGCATTCCAGCTTGACGGGCAAGGCCTTCGAGTACTTTCGCGTGGGTAAAAAGCTCCTGAAACTGTGGATTGTTCTGGATTATTTTACCAAGTTCCCCGTTAGCTTTAATCGATTCGTCGAGCGTTTTTTCGGTTATCATATTTGCGAGTTTGGACGATTCGCTTATGGCAATGCCCATAGCACGGGCAACATCCTTAACCACCATTTTAGCCTTCATACGGCCAAAATTAATGATCTGACATACCGATTCGCGTCCATATTTTGCTACAACATAGTCGATAACTTTGTACCGATCATTATCAGCAAAGTCGATATCGGCGTCGGGCATGGAAACACGTTCGGGATTAAGAAACCGCTCAAAGAGCAAGTCGAATTTTATGGGGTCTACATCGGTAATTTCGGTGGTATAGGCAACAAGGCTACCTGCTGCAGAACCTCGGCATCCCACCATAATTCCCATGTTTTTTGCAGCGGTAACAAATTCGCGTACAATTAAAAAGTAACCTGCGAAATCCATGGAGCAGATGATTTTGAGCTCAAATTCGAGCCGTTCGGTAAGTTCTGGTGTTATTTCGGGGTACTTTTTATGTAAACCAGCGGTTGCAAGCTTAGTAAGATAATCGTTGACATCAGTATATTCGGAGGGCACTTCAGGAATCGGGAGCATTTTCTTTTCGCTCTTTACCGAAACTTCACACCGATTTGCAATGACAACCGTATTCTGAAGTGCCGAAGGTATCGTGGCAAAGAGTTTTGCCATTTCGGCCTGGGATTTGAAATAAACTTGATCGGTTGTAAAGCGATACCGATTAGGATCTGCCATGGTTGTTTGTGTCTGAATGCACAAGAGCACCTCATGGGAAAGGGCATCTTTCTGATTGAGATAGTGGGCATCGTTGGCAGCAATAAAGGGAACTCCAAGTTCGTTACCAAGATCTATCATGGGGTCAAGAACTTTAAGTTCATCGGCTATGCCATGGTTCTGAAGTTCAAAGTAAAAATTCTCTTCGCCGAAAATAGAAAGATACTCTTCTGCAATTGCTTTGGCTTTTGCTCTGTCTCCGTGTAAAAGCGCCGAGGGAACAGCTCCGCCAATACATGCAGTTGTGCCAATGATCCCTTCGCTATGTTGACGCAGCACTTCGGTATCGATGCGGGGTTTATAATAAAACCCCTCAAGGTAGCCAATGCTCGAAAGCTTCATGAGATTATGGTAGCCTACGTTGTTATAGGCGAGGAGCACAAGATGATGGTTTGATCGCTCGTCTTTGCCACCGCTGGATTTGTCGAGCCGCGAATGTGGCGCAATATAAGCTTCAAAACCAATAATTGGTTTTATTTTGGCATCTTTACATGCCTCATAGAATTCGATGGCACCAAACATACCGCCATGATCGGTGATGGCCAGTGCATTCATTTTAAATTCTGATGCTTTTTTGACAAGATCTTTAATTTTTATTGCACCGTCAAGAAAGCTGTATTCGGTATGGGTATGCAAATGCACAAATTCAGGAGTAGTCATGAGGTCCCCACTCCTATTTTAGCAATCAGCTTCAGATGAAACTGTTTGACCCACTTGTGATGTAAATCGGATGCTGTAACCGTTGGATTTACACCTCGCTCAATAGTTTGCGGTAGAATGGTATAGGTTCCTTTACGGATGTTGGCGGCTCCCGTATATTCGATGATCAGTCGTTCGCTTGTGACAATCGCGTACTCGATAACATGATACATTTCATGAATATCGAGTGGCTTAAGAATAGTGCTGTATTTACCCGCGCCTACAGCCCGCGCTGGAGATTGGGTAGCGGTTTCGGCAAAATGAGTTACGGAAACACGCTTCGATGTTGGCATTGGCAGCGTTTCTGCATGATCGAATGAATCTTCGGGATTAAGCGATTCCAGTGGTTGCGGTATTCGAGGATCAAAGCCAAGTTTTTGCAGAGTTTGCTGCAGATATTCTAATCGGAGCGGGTTAACTCGAAAGACGTGTTGCGAAGGAATTTGCGTGATGTGACGGGCAATTGGTTCGTATGCAAGCAATTGTCGGGCAACACGATCGTCGCTTACGATAATAACTGGGTCGGGGCACAGCGAAACCCTGTCAAATTCTCTGATCCATTCGGAAACAGTAGCAATAACATTGCTTGGGCTATTGCATTGCGCAAGGGTTTTGAGCATATTGGCAGGCAAAAATCCTAATGCGAGGGATTCAAACACTACCTCACGAGATATTTTTGCCTTGTAAACACGATCAAACGATGAGACCGTTGCTAAAGCAAGAAAAGCAAAGAGCTGTTTTGGCTCGGTTTCCTGGGGGATGAGCGCGCTAAAATCACCCATTACTACAATAGCTGTTGCAGGATACGCTAAAGGAATAGACGCTTGTTTTTGTTGGGTGAAAGTAATACTAATGCATGTGTCATTAATGGCGATATGAGCTATCCCTGCGAGGGCCAAACCAATGCCTGTCGATTGAATAAAGGGTAAAATAGTATCGCTCAGGTAATCTGATAGTATATCTAGTTGCAAACCAGTTCCAACAAGATGTTCAAGAAAGGTCGATCGAAAACAGCCATAATGCTGATTAAGAAAGGTAGAAAAATCATGGATCAATTGTGCACGATCCGATTCGAGCCACCGTAGCGTTTTGCCAATGTTAAGCGAAATAGAAAAGTCATCGGTGGTAACAAGTTGTCGGCTGTAGCAATACTCAAAGAGCATGTTAGGAAGCATCGGCAACGCGATCTCTGAGCATGATTTACATTGAAGCATGCGTATTAGATTTGTTTCAGATCCTTTGGTAAGCTTTCCGTTTTTAGAAAGCTTAATTTCGCCGAGCATACATTGCGCTAAAAAGAGAACAACATTGGCAACCGATTCTTGTGAAGCTCCGTATGATTCGGCTGGAATATTTGACATAGGAACGCAAGGAGATTTGGCAATAATCCCAGTAAGCGAAGGCATGAGAATATCAGAAAATTCATCAAAGCCAACGAGAAACCATGAATCGTTACTATCTTTTTCTGCATATACCAGAAATGAAGAGAGCAGTGACGTTTCGAAATTTGATATTGTTGAATGGGGCACACCTTTTTTGTCAAAGAGGTATGCCATAGCGCATAATTCTTGATCTTGTGGAGAGAGCGTATTAAAGCGCTTTAAAACTTCCTGGCTGCTTCCATATTTCTTAACGGTATCGTGGAGCGCGGATGAAGAAAAAATGGTACGTAAAGCAGAGGATGTGTTGAGCAGGTGTTTGAAGACGAGTACGTGGGGAATTTTTCCTAAATAATCAGCAAATGAGTAAGTTATATGGGTATTCACAGAAATATGCTGTTTTGATTCAATTAATAATTTTGAGCACCCGATGACTATTCAAAGTACTCCTAAACCCTGCTACAACAAAATAATACGCGCTCGAAGATTGCCGCTGTAAAAAAAACTCCCCTAACATGCCAAGCATGCAGGGGAAAAACACTGTTCTTACTGAAATGGCTCATCGATGTGCATTACTGGTATCGCGTAATAACTTCTGCTGGATTACCAATTGCAACACAATGCGGCGGAATATCTTTTGTGACAACAGAATGGCCGCCAATTGTGCAATGATGCCCGATATTCACACCCGGCATAATAATGGTGTGAGCACCTATCCAAGTATGGTCTCCAACACTCACTGGTGCCATAAAGCAATTGTCGAGTCCTGCAGGTTTTGTGGGATCTACAGGGTCCATAACGCAGTCCATAATAACAATCCCAGAGGCCAAGGCCAGATTTTTTCCCAGGGTAACGCCTACGTAGGAAATAATAGAGAAGAATCCCATCCAGTTTTCTTCGGCTATGGTGATTTTTCCGCATTCCTCGGGTTTATCACCCCACTTGACAACGGTCATACGGCATCTCTCAGGCACAAAGTGGTTATCGATAGAACAATCGAGCCAATTGGGAAGCGTAATGGCACCTTTGAAGTCGTCGAAGTTAACCGGTATTCCATCTGGTTTTGTAAGATCTCGATATTCGATATAAGGCTCTTCGAGAAGAAAGCGCATGGGCGTTGGGGTAGTTACCCCGAGTTCATTCATGCGGGTTATGTCGGTTGGTGGATTGCGACGTATTCCGTAAAAATCGTGTGTATCGGCTGGACGATATGAAAGAAGCATAGCATTGTCCTCTCAGTAAAGGCTTGCGCGGATGTTAAGTTTTTTGAGGTGCTGGATCCATGAATTTTTTAAATACTGCCATGTTTTTTGCAGGATTACCAGCCACAACACCATGGGCTGGAACGCTCCACATCACAACAGCACCTGGCTTAATAACAGCATGATGCCCAATAGTTACACCTTTAAGAATGGTTGCGCCAAAGCCGATCCAAACATCATCTTCGATCACGATGGGGGATCGTTTTTTATTTTCTACGGTATCTGGCAATCGTCGATCGGCTTGATGTCCATCACAATCTTGAATAATAACGCGTGGTTCCAAATGAACTCGATCGCCGATCGTGATTTTTGAAAAAGACAAAATAGAAGTATGGTTAAGATCGGTTTTACCCACCGTAATGCTACCAAAATCATCTGGTTCGCTCGTCATTTTACCAACCGTCAAACGAACTGGCCCAGCAGGAAACGAGCTCAGTTCCGATGCATTAATATTACCGCCAAGAGAAATTCGGCCTTTAAAAAGCTCGAGGTCAAACGTGTCGGTATCGGATTTAGTAAAATCTTCGTAGCAAAGCCAGGGAAGTCCTGTGCAGCTAAAATTTGGAGGCAGGGAAACGCCTGCTTTGCGAAGCATCTCTTCGCCTTTTTTGCTGTGGGCTGCTAAGTCGGGATATAACTCCACATACGATTGAAAACGTGCCATAACAAAAACTCCTAAGGCTATTAAGTATTGTGTTAGAAAAACTACTCCGTCACTTCAACAGCTACGCTGGATTATAAAAACAGTGTTTGTTTTAAAATCTATTCAAAAATAGGTCGTATAAAGCTCATTGGCAAGCAATCAATTCTATCTATTAAAATAGTGCACAGCGCCCTTAAAAAATAGTGCATCAATACCAATACCAATTGCCGATGAGTATATTTATGGCACAAGTAGCAGAGCACATTTTATTTGCGGAGGTCTGGTATGCCTGGTTCCTTTGATTTACCTCTTTCAAAGCTTACATCCTACGAAGGTACTAATCCACGCCCTTCAAATTTTGATGAATTTTGGGACGCACAACTTGCTAAACTTGATGCAATCGATACCACCTTAAAGCTTGTGCCTGCCCACTATACCTCTCCTCATTTTGCAGAATGTTTTGACGCATATTTTACTGGAGTTGGCGGGGCGCAAATCCACGCGCGATATGTGCGACCTAAGCATCAAAAAGGTAAAAATCCTGTAGTCATCATGTTTCATGGCTACGGTTGGCACAGTGAGGATTGGTTTTCTAAACTACCCTATGTTGCACAGGGTATGAGTGTATTTGCCATGGATTGTCGCGGCCAGGGGCCAGGATCCCAAGACTTTGGTGGAATTGTAGGCGATACGTGCACAGGGCATTTATTACGTGGGGTTATGGATGACCCAGAAAAACTGATTTACACTTCCATATATCTCGATGCTGCTCAATTGATACGATGCACAAAAAATCTTGAAACTACCGATCTCGAAAATATTTACACAGCAGGAGTTAGCCAAGGTGGGGCACTAGCACTTGTATCGGCTTCTTTGGAACCATCGGTTGCGAAAGTCTTTACTCAATATCCGTTTCTCTGTGATTTCCAGCGCGCGTACGAAATGGATTTGCCCGACGGATGTTATTCAGATATTAAATTCTATTTCCGCAAATACGATCCGTTACATAAAGCATACGATTCTTTTTTCACGAAGCTTGGCTATATCGATACTCAATTTTTTTGCCCGCGGATACGGGCTAATGTTCTCTTTTTGGTAGGTCTTAATGATATTACCTGTCCGCCATCCACGCAGTTTGCTGCGTATAATAAAATTAGTTCGAAGAAAGAGCTGGCTGTATATCCCGATTTCGCTCATGGGGATTCATATGGGCTTCAGGATGTTGCTTTTGAGTTTTTGGCAAGCTAAAGATGGTTTTGTTTTAAGGATTTGTTTTTATTGATAGAATTGACAAATCGCAATTTGGGCGTTCCAGCTTTGCTGTGGTCCATGCCCCTTTGGTCGCCCAAAGGAAGTACCCGTAGCGCCCAGAATCAGATTGTGTAAAATTTAATAGCTGAGCGTCCCGATTCATGATTTACAAGAGAATAATATTAAAGTTTTTCCATTCAATCCAGATACACCCACAAAAGCTTGCGGCTCTTCGCATCCAGCGCCCCCGGATTATCGATAATATACTGATCGTTGCCCACATCTTTTATCAGCACTTTTCCTCCCGGTAAGTTGCGTGGCATGTCGTGACGATTGGTGAGAAAGGTTCGTTCGCCTGAATTGGTCTGCACGTCCCAGCGGAAGAGTTCCATTTCGTCGGTGATTGCGTCAATTGACGTTATACGAGCAAGGAACGTACGAAAAGCCATCTCTTCTTTGATAAGCACGCTTGTTGCGGGATCGAGATCGTCGAGCTTCTCTAAAAGTATGAGCTCTTTTCCTTTGTCGTCACGCAGACTGATCCACTGGTCTTGCAAACTCCATGGAAAACAGCAGGCGATTTGCAAAGCTGTTTCGACAGGTTTTTGGTCGGCGTCGAGATGCTTGAGCACAATGCGCCCATCCTCGCGGCGGTACAGGTCTGGTTTGGTAATTTTTTCTGTCATCGTGGTCCTGCTTAATGGTTTCTCAAACTGCAATGGCCGCATGCAACTCCATCTGCGTTTTATGCAGTTTTGCGTATACTCCGTCGGGCTTTGCCAGAAGCTCCTCATGCGTCCCGTGTTCTGCAAGCTTTCCGTCTTCCATTACAAAAAGTCTATCCGCACGGCTGAGTGTTGACAAACGGTGTGCAATGGCAAACGTTGTGCGTCCTGCAACCAACCGCTGCAGAGCTTCCTGAATGCGTTTTTCGGTCTCGGTGTCGACCGAACTTGTTGCCTCGTCGAGAATGAGCAATCGCGGATTGTGCAGAATTGCGCGAGCAATACTAATGCGTTGACGTTCGCCACCTGAAAGAGATTGGCCTCTTTCACCAACAATGGTTTCGTAGCCATCGGGAAAACCGCAGATGAATTCGTGCGCATTAGCGGCTTTTGCTGAGTCAATAATATCCCGAAGCTTGATATCATGCGAGCCATACGAGATGTTTTCTGAGATGGTGCCATGAAAGAGATACGGTTCCTGGAGTACTACGCCAATCTGCGTGCGCAGACTTGCAATATTCATGTCTCTTACGTCAATGTTATCGACTTTCACCGAACCGTCTTTAATATCATAAAAACGACATATTAGGTTGACTAGCGTAGTTTTGCCACCCCCCGACGGCCCTACAAGGCCGATCATCTCTCCGGGACGAACATCAAAGGAAACGCCTTTGAGAACATTACGCACACCGTCGTAGGAGAATGTTACATTGTCGAACTGAACATGGCCCTTAATTGAGGGAATGGTGATGGCCGTGGGTTTATTGACAATGCTTGGGACGGTGTCCATCACTTCAAACACGCGTGATGCAGAGGTGGTTACCCGATTGATCGTACGGCTCATCATGCCAAGCTGCTGAACCGGGCCCCAGAACATCCACATATATCCCGTAAATGCGATAAATACGCCAAGGGGAATTCCTTTTTGTCCGCCGCTCGTGATATACTCGAGCACTTGCGGTGCGCCCACAATCCATACAATTAAGGAACACGTGTGCATGAGCATCACAACGCTCGGCCAGAATTTGGTCCAGTTTTTGTGGAGCTCAATAGCCTCAGCCTCAATGGCTGCATTTTTCTCTTTAAAGCGCGCCACTTCATGATCTTCCTGTGCAAATGCCTTGACAACACGGATCCCTGGGATTACATCCGATAGTACTCCGGTCATCGACGACCACTTGCGCCAAATGCGTAAAAACAGCACTTGAATGTCGCGGCCGTGAATGTAAAACATGAGCGTCATAATGGGCAGAGGAATTATCACTAAAATTGCCAAAGACCACTTTTGCGCAAATAGGGCAATGGTTACACCAATAATCTGTATGATCGACATGGCGATATCCATTACCCCGAAGGTGACAAAATCCCATAACCGGTCGGTATCACTAGACACACGGGTAATAAGTGAGCCGGTTGACCGAGAGCCAAAAAACGACAAGCTGAGTTTCTGCATGTGCGTATACACATCTTCGCGCAGTTTCATGGCAATTTTCTCGCCTGCAATAGACATGGTGCGCAGCCGAATAAACGACATCAACTCGCCCAAGCCCCACACGCAGGCAAGCCCTCCAATGATGTATGCCAGCATTACAGGTGTATGTGTGGAACCATTTTTTGTAACAGAGGGAATAACGTTGTCTACCAAAAGCCGTGTGAGATAGGGCGGTAGCAGTTGCAATAGCGTGGTGAGCGTTGATAGGACAAACGCAATAATCACGACCTTCTTGTGTGGCTTCATGTAGGAGAGCAGTCGAAGCATCACACCCATTTTGGGCATGGAAAGCGTAGCCTTAGAATCCTTGACAGATTTGAAAACAGCCTCCTGATACTCGGCTGCAGCATCGAGGTCTTTGGCTAAATCCGCCACCGAACCAGGTTCCTTGAGCCGTTTGCGCATCTGCTCTGCGGCAAACTGGAGATTTCCCACAGCGCGACTCTGACGGCGTGTGTAATAAAAAGAAATAAGCAATGTGCTTTGGGTGCTCACCAGATTGAGGCGCGAGTTTGAAAGACCCTCGAGAAGCTCATATTTTTCTATGTCAAGCAACGGGAACGACCGCACATTCCAGGAACCATCGAGAGCAGATCCGTTGGGTTCTGCAAGTGCTATGTATTTGTCGGTAAGAATGGCCCACGAAACAGTAAACGCCATACGTGCATTTAGATCGAGCGCAGCGTACAAACGGATGGATTCCCCCGGCACTGCCGAAGAAACCGCACGGGTAACTTCATCGGGGATACTATCTGGTTGACGAAAGTAGGTCTTAAAGAGTTCTGATTTCATGGATACTACCGGAGTAAGAAGTGGTCTGCGTTTAAGAGCTTCAAGAAATTATCATTTTTTATGTGTCAAATCAAGTAACATTGGCTAATTGTTCCACATCCGTGCGGATTGAGGGCTTAATGTATTTTATAAAAAGCCTGATTTATTCATTCCACAAGGGATTTTTTTTATGGCCCCAGCCGATACTGTTATTAAACTTTCCGAAGTTCGAAAAGAATATATGCTTGGCACAACGCTTGTTGAGGCCCTGCGAGGTGTATCCCTCGAAGTAAAACGAGGCGAGTTTTTAGCAGTTGCAGGCCCATCGGGCTCCGGAAAAAGCACCATACTCAATATGATAGGTTGTATCGACACACCAACTGCAGGCACCATAATTATAAATGGAAAAGAAGTTGAGCACCTCTCCGATCGCGACCTTACCCGATATCGCCGAGTTACGGTTAGTTTTATATTTCAATCGTTCAATTTAATACCTGTTCTCAATGTTTACGAAAACATCGAATTGCCCCTCCTTTTGCAAAAGGTAGGTTCTCAAACTGAACGTCACGAACGGGTAATGCACTTTATCAACGAAGTCGGTTTATCGGATCGAATCAAAAATAAACCAACAGAACTTTCAGGCGGTCAGCGTCAGCGTGTTGCCATTGCACGTGCACTCGTAACGCGTCCAGTCATGGTGCTAGCCGATGAGCCCACCGCCAACCTCGATTCTGCAACTGGCGGCAAAATTCTCGACCTTATGCAAAAAATTAATGCTGCCGAAGGTACCACCTTTGTTTTTTCTACCCACGACACACACATCATGGATCATGCTCAAAGAATCGTGCATATTTTAGATGGACTCATTGTCAGTGACGAAAAAAAGGCCGGGTAACACCATGGTCACGCTCAAAATTGCCCTCCGGTCTCTTTTGCGTCGGAAAGTTCGCATGGTTCTTATTGGACTCCTTGTCTTTTTAGGAACCATGCTTATTGTCATGGGAGAAACATTTTCTCTCTCAACAAGTTTTTCTTCCAAAAAATCCATCATAGACAACTTTACCGGGGACGTTATCCTCTACTCGTCCAAGGCCAAAGAAAAGCCTACTCCTTTTGCCTTTAATTCCCCATTGCCAGTTATAGGCAATTCGGGCCACATCGAAGCGTGGCTCGATAGTAATGGCCTCTGTGTTTCTCATGTTGCAATTGCACAAAATTATGGGATGATGTCAATTGATAAGAATGGAAAAAAAACCGATGTCCCTTTTATTTTTTATGCGGTTGACCCGGTAAAATATTATGCGACGTTCAAAAATGTTTCGATGCAATCGGGTACCTTTTATAACTCGCTGGGCACCGGGATTCAAGAAGGTGTGGTGCTGAGTGTTCTGCAGCAGCAAACATACAAAAAAAATTATGCTGTTGATCTTAATGAAGGTGATGCCGTTACACTCTTAAGTATTGGAGATGCAGGATCTGTTAACGCGCAACCGTCACGCATTGTAGGTATTTACAAACCTAAGTATTATTCGAATGTCTTTAATTATATCAATTTTCTCGACATTACAAGCTATTCCCGTTTGTATAATTTTACCGGAGTAGATTCTGCCTCCTTACCTGCATCTGTTAATAATGCCCTCGCACAGCAAACAGACGATGATATTTTCGGTCTTGCCGGAAACACGTCGAGCATGGTTGAAACGAGCTCTCTTGTCAGTAAAGAATTAAGCGGATATACTACCATTGCAGTCAAGCTCAAAGAAGGCGTTTCTGGCACACTTTTTCGTAAAAGGATTGCCCAGATGGGGTTTGATGTCAAGTGTGCCACATGGGAGGAATCTGCTGGTTTTTTTGCGTATATCGGGAGCCTTATCTCTGGAGTTATCTATGGCGCAACCATTTTAATTTTTATAATTGTGATTTTCATTCTCATGAATACCCTCATAATAAATGTATTGGAGCGAACAGGGGAAATTGGAACCCTGCGGGCAATGGGGGCCGAAAAGGGCTTTGTACGCTTGATTTTTCTCTGGGAATCATTTCTGCTTAATGGTATTGCATCTTTTGCCGGAATGTTTGCAAGTTTTGTACTCATTGCTATTATTGCAGCGGGTAAAGGCGTTATACTTCCCGATGTAGTACAGCAATACCTAACCGGCGGAGCACCTCTTAAGCTCATTCTGTCGATAAGGCCCTTTGCCGAAGCGATTGGTCTGGTTGGGCTTGTATCTGTTTTAGCTACCGTTTACCCGGTTCGTGTTGCAACTAAAATCACTCCACTCAAGGCAATGTCAGACAAATAAGGAAAATTATGCCCTATTACATTGGACTGGCGTTTAAAAATATTTTCAGGGATCCCCGCAGAAGCTTTACGCTGGGTGTCAACTATTTTTTTGTGGCAATGCTTCTGGCACTCGTATTTTCTTTGAGTGGAGGCCTTAAAAAGAATATTGTTGACACCATTATATCGTCAACCGCTGGCCATATTACGATTTCTGGCGAAACTATAACTAAAGGCAAAACG
Source organism: Chitinivibrionales bacterium (assembly GCA_038247415.1). Classification (GTDB taxonomy): domain Bacteria; phylum Fibrobacterota; class Chitinivibrionia; order Chitinivibrionales; family WJKA01; genus JBBRUX01. The sequence continues at coordinate 54,923 of JBBRUX010000024.1, forward strand.
CTGCCGGGTATACGTTTATACCACGACATCAAACAGGCTATTATCGAATCGTATCCCGGCGCTGCAGTGTATCCTCGGTATACCATTAATTCTGCAGTGTATTACAAAAATCAGACCAAACGCTTATCGTTTACGGGAATTCAATCTAATCAAGATGTGCTTTTAAGAAACCAGATTACTATTACCGATGGATCATGGGAATCTTTTAGCGAATCGGCATCTGCTGTTATTTTCCCAAAAGCTGTTGCCGATTTTTTTGGATTACAAAAAGGCGACGAAATTTTACTTGCAAACAGGAGTAGGGCAGGAGCTTTTAATACCGCAACGGTTACTGTCGCAGGAATTTATACAACGGGGAATTATTTTTTACGCCAACAAGTCCTATCTCATTTCGAATTTTTGCAATCTCTGGATCTCGCAGATTCAACAAGTACCACAAGGCTTTTTGTTTTTTTCCCTAAGCTTGTGGACATTGCAGCTAAGCGCGATATCCTGGTAAAAAAGCTTGTTGCAGACGGTTTTTATGCACAAAAGCCAGCCACAACAACCGATGCCATTAATGCTGTGGCTGCTGCATCGCCTCGCTATAAAATACTTCCCGATAGTATCAGTCAAATTCGATTGACACTTTCAACAGCCGATGAAGTTACAGGAATTGTTTCTGCTGCTGTTGGGGCTGTTAATGGCTTAGGATTATTTGTTGCAGCTATCATGCTTTTTATTATTTCTATTTCGATATTTATCAATATGCGTATGACCATTAACGACCGCATGCAGGAAATTGGGACGCTGCGGGCGATTGGGTCCGAACAAGGCGATATTGTTGCGCTCTTTGTTTTTGAAAATGTTTTCCTTTCTTTACTTTTTGTAACTCTTGGCATACTTGGTGCTTTTGGTATAATGGGAATTATAGGAACGTTTCTCGTGTTACCCTCCGATGGTTTTCTTGGATTGTTTTTATCGAATGGACACATTGTCTTTGTTGTTCAACCACTGGCAATCCTTTTTATTTTTGTAACGTTGCTTTTGTTTACAGCATTGTTTTCTCTGTTTCCAGCTCGATACGGCGGGAAAATTCCCCCTGTTGTAGCTCTCAATAAAACTGCTTAAGGAGATAAATCGTATGATCCGTAGTACTCTTTTAATTGTAATAGTTGGCTTTTTATGTAGCCTACAAGCTCAGATAAAGCCAAACGATCCTGTGGCAGAAAAAATTATTGTGGCCATGCAGAACAAACTCAATCTCGAAGGTACCGACGCGACAAGCACCTTTACACTTATTCAGCGCAAAGAAGGTGAAACAGACCGCGTTCTCAAAGTTCGTGTTTTCCGACGCGATGCGTCGCAAAAATTCACTCTTATTTTTCAATTCCCCGAGAGTGAAAAAGGCAAAGGATATTATCGTGATGGAGATAACCTTTATTTATATCTTCCCTCAACGCGCGAATTCGTATTTCGCAATCGTAAAGATGATGTTGGTTCCACCGATGTTCGCACCGATTTGTTTGGGAAACTCGATCTTCTTAAACAATACACCGTTGCCAATGGGGGAGCTGTAACGATTTCTAAATTTGACTGCGATCGCATCGATTTAACAGCCAAAGCATTGGATGTTTCGTTTCCCATTCAAAAATGGTACATTAGGAAATCTGACGGGCTGCCTGTTAAGGTCGAGAATTATTCTGCATCAAAAACCTTGCTTCGGACATTTTTCTACATCGACTACAAAGAAATCAAGCCTGCAAAGTTTCTTTTTACAAAACTTATGGCAGTTAACAACCTCGAAAAAAATCAAAAAACATTTTTAACCAACGACGACATCAACGGAAATGCTATCCCCGACTATACTTTTTCGCAAGCATATCTGGAGGAGCAGTCACGTTAACAAAAGCTAAAGGAATACCATGATTCGCCTTTTTTTTCTTGCAGTTATTATGTCCTGCGTTGCTGTGTTTTCTCAACCATCACCCGCAGATGACCCCTTTGATACATTGGCATTTGATGCGTCTGTCGCATCTTCAACGCAAATCGACAAAAAAAATCAGTTGGAATATTTGCCAGGATTATTTTTTGTTGGCGAGGGGACTCTGGGTTCCAGCACAGATAACGGCAATTATGGCGCCGATGCGCGCATGTACGGAAAAGCCTATCTCAAAGCATCAAAGGCAGATATCGGCGCACTGTATGTTGGATTCAACTTTAATTATTTCCTCTTTGCAGCCGCCGATAACGATTACTATAAGCAGTTTTACAGAGTACAATCTCCCAATCCCAAAAAGATATATTCTTCTTTGTCGGAACTGCATTTTTCGTTTGACATCAAAAAAGCCGTATTTATTCGAGTTGGTTCGCAACTTATCAGGTGGGGATCTACCTATTTTTGGTCTCCCGAAGATTTCATAAATCTGCAAAAGTCTGTTTCTGCCAGTATGAGTGTTGTTGATTCCCGATCTGGTAAGCCAGGCATACGGGTTCATGTGCCGGTTGGTAGCAGTAATCTCTTTTTATTTACCGATTTCTCGTCGCTTGTTACGAACGGCACCCCAGCCGCATTAGAAGATTCTGTTGGTTTTGCCTTTAGACTCGATGGCACTAAAAGCGGCATCAATTTTGGCGCAGTTGGCTATATGCACAAAAATCGGCCAATCCAACTTGGTTTTGATGCAACCGGCGCCTTTGTAGGAGCTGATCTCTATTCTGAACTTGCGCTTACTTTACCAATTGACGAGTCGGCCCAAACCAATTGCGCCATCAGTGCGGGTGGCGCACGCTCATTTGGTCAAGAAAAAACAAATACGCTTCGACTAGAAGCATATTACAATGCGCGCGGGTTTGGAGATGCTGCATTTTCATCGTATACACGAGGAACCTTCACTCCGCTTTATTCTGGGCGTTGGTATGGATATGCCGAAGTGGCTACCACCAAATTAGTTTCGTCTCGTTTGGGCGGCTCTTGGTCTGCATATGCAAACCTTGTTGATGGCTCGTATGCCACAACAGTGCAATGCAATGTTGATATCCCTGGAGTTGTTCCCTTTAGCGTGTATGGCAAATACTTTGGTGGAAAACATGACAGGGAACTAACATCGCTTTACAATGGGCCATCGCTTTTGGGTGGATTACGTATCGTAGCCGAATTTTAACATGCAATTAATTGCTCTACAAAGGATATAAAAATGCCAGAAACTCGCATTAAATACAAACCAGACTCTGTATGTGCTCGAGAAATCTCGTTTATTATTCGCGATAATGCTGTCCATGATATTCAGTTCGAAGGCGGCTGCAGTGGCAATAGTAAAGGCTTGTCGCGCATTTTAGAGGGAATGCCCGTAGAAGATATTACTAAAAGGCTCTCAGGTGTTACATGCGGTCATAAAAAAACTTCCTGTCCCGACCAACTTGCTAAGGCATTGTTGCTGCATGGGAAAGGGGAGAAGGGCAAGAAGAAAAAGTAGTATTGTTTATTGTGAATACCTACTGATCCAGTTCAAAATACTCTGCACTCCAACAACGAAAACTCGAATCATGGTGCGTAAACTTTGAAGTAGAAACGGAGGTGAAATGATGGCAAAAAAGCAGGCAGGCTGCACTCCTCCGTTCTCGATCACTTCGCCGATTCGTACCAGCAATAAAAATGCAGAATCAACCGTTTTTATTGAATTCATGCTGGAGCGGATTTTCGAGGCTACAAAAACATTGCTGACCCCGAAGTCAGGAAAATGCTTACCTTGATTGTTGGCGAAATGACCAGAAAAAAGATTCTACAAAAGCTCGGACTAAAAGACGAAAAACATTTTAGAGAAAACTACCAGCAAGCCGCAATTGCCCAAGGTTTGATAGAGATGACGCTTCCCGATAAACCGAACAGCCGTTTGCAAAAATACCGGTTTACTGCGAACGTTAATTTTTTTAAGCAATAGAAAGCGAATAAAAAACTAATGAATTCTAGCCTTATGGGTACACTTAAAAAATTCGGAAGTAAACTCTCTTATCCTCTCGTCATACTTCTTTTTTCAATTCTCATTCTCACCGAAGTGCCATCGTATCATAATCATCCTGCCCGAGGTGCTGATTTAGGTGGATATATATGCGCTGGATTTGACGCTTTATCCTTGCGTGATTTATATGCCAACAGTGATTTTGCTCAAAACAATACATGGTTGCCGATCTTCTCTTTTTTAGCAATTCCGCTTGCACTGCTTTCAAAAGCGTTTGGATCTGTTGCAACAAAAACGATTTGGTTTTTTGTAAACTTTGGCGCACTTATTTGGAGTATTCAGATGTGGCAAGGTTTTTTGCAATGTGAAAAGATTTCATTTCTCAAAACAAAAGGCAAGGCTTTTGCCACAAAATTTGTATTATTCCCTTTGATCATTGTTTACTTTGCAGTCGCTAATAATTTTCTTCTTTTACAAATAAATCTGATAATACTTTTGCTTATGAGCCTTTGCGTAGCAGCGGCTTTCAATAAATCAGCTTGGAAGAGCGGCTTGTTTCTGGCTTTAGCCATTAGTATCAAGGTGTTTCCTGGATTACTGCTCATTTATTTTGCACTCAAGCGTCAATGGAAAATTTGCGGGTATACGCTGCTTTTCTTGGGAATACTCACTATCATTCCAGGCTTTTTATATGGCTTTGATAATTATATCACAATGATTAAGCATTGGATGGCTATTGCACACAATTATAATCTTTACGATATGCGTGGCCCCAATAATCAATCGGTGTATGCTATTGTTTCGCGGTTATTTCAAAAGAGTGTAAGCCTTGCAACTATGAAGCTGATGATCTCTGGTTGTATTGGAATAACATACCTTTTTAGTTTTACAAAAATCATGTTTACAAGAATTGAATTTGGGCGCAATAAAAATTCCTATGCGGAAATTGCGCTTATAATCCTTCTCACAATTATATTCTCGCCAATTGCATGGCGTCATTATTGGGTGTTGATGCTTCCAGCCTCGTTGTGTGCCTTCCGACGTGCTTTAGAAGGAAATTTTAAGCGCTTTCCGTTAATTCTTTATGTGTCAGCTTGCTTGTGCATGGTTTTTCCAGAGCTACTCAGCAAAAGCGCACGATTATGGGCTTACAATCATGGCAATTACCTAGTGGCCGCGCTTTGTTTAATTTTTGCCCTTGCATTATCTTTGCCTCATCATAATCCTAATAACCAGAATTCATAGGGCACTCAGAGTTTTTTAAGTTTTTTTATGTCAATCTCCCCAAGGATCCCGTTTTTTCCCAAAGCGCTCTATCAAATTGGCGTTTTCGGTAACACTTCCCAACAGAGGTTATCTAATATATCAAAATGATATGCTTCAAAAGACGAAATCCCTCAAATACCAAGGATCCTGAAGCGTATTTGCTCGAAACGAGCGGATATTCACGCGGGAATTCGATAGGTAGATCATGGCCTACATATTGCTCTATCTATTGTGGGATAAAAACTAGTATTTTATTTTAATCTTTTAACAAGGAGCGTACTATGCGTTGTGTTCTGATTGCAGCTCTTATTTGTGCAGGGTTTTTAATTGCAGTCCCTACCAAATTTTCTGCATCTGCTGCAGTATCAGTATCTGCCGCAGTACAGGTTAATTTCAGCGATTTGGATGAATATGGAGAATGGGTGCATACCCCCGATTATGGTAGCGTGTGGCGTCCCTATGCCGAAGCTGATTGGAAGCCCTTCATGTATGGGCGATGGGTGTATTCTAACGATGGTTGGGTATGGGATGCCGATGAACCATTTGGTTGGATTGTATGCCATTATGGGAGCTGGGTTCATAATGATGATGATGGCTGGTTGTGGGTGCCTGGATACGAATGGTCTCCTGCGCGAGTCCATTGGCGTGTAACCGATCGGGAAGTAGGATGGAGCCCTATTTTTGCAGGACGATATGGACGTTCTTCGGTGGATATTTCATCGTCCTGGTTTTTTTGCCCTACACCACTGTTTACCTCGGTTGAAGTACGTAGACATATAGAGGTTCGTCAAGCGCCAAGGGCTTCGGTAAGTGTGAGTTTTGGAACTGTCGCACCACGTATTGAAGTTGTAGAGCGCTTTGTTCGTGCTCCTGTTGTTCGCGTTTCTGTAAATAAAGTTTCGGTTACGCGAGAACGGCCTTTAGTTCGCGTGGAAGTACGTCGCCCAACGAGCGAAGTGCGATACACAGCGCCTGTGGGAGTGCAGTATAAGCGCGTTGAGGTGCGGCGTGCTGAACCCGAAAATTCGCGCGTAATTGTAACGCCTTCGGTTCGGGCAAATGTAACAATTCGTTCGCAACGTGATGAAGATCCCGATGTGACGGTACGAACTCGCCGAGAAGAGCCTGCGGGTGTAACGGTGAGAAAAGTAGAAAGCGAACCCTCTAGAAAAGTAAAGGTGGAAGTAAGGGGGAAGTCGGACGATGACCAGGATGATGAAGACGATAATCATAAAAAAACACGGATTGAAGTTCGTAAGAACTAACAAGGTTTAATTTTTGTACCATTAACATTGACGGGGGAGATATGAAGAAGTTTTCTTTTTTAAAATTGGTTGTGATCGCATCGGTGGCTGTAGGTTTATTTTCTGGATGTACTGCATTAATTTCGATCGATCCTCCAGCTACTACAGTTAGGCTTAATAACACAATGAGCAATCTTGATATATCTGTTGGTTCAATTGCATATCGGGTAAAAAATCTTGACATGTATGGAGTAATTGTAGGCGATTTGTATTTTAGTACTGCGTATGCTGGAATGCCTACGAGCTATAAAAACTCCAATGTTTCTGGAACGTTTGGTGTTGAATTTGACAGCTGCTTGATTACTTTGACAGATAACACAGAGATAAAAGTATCAGGAACTGTAA
>JBBRUX010000025.1:0-56645 GCA_038247415.1 Chitinivibrionales bacterium
CTCTTCTTTGAGCGGAGGAAAAAGTTTCTCGTATCTTGCCGGTCCTGTCAATGCACCGGAGTCTACCTGTGTTTGGGATGTTCCCGATTCGCTGGCCCTCGGAGACACCATTCGGCTTAAAGTATTTGAGTACCAGAATAAGTCCAATAACGCAGAGGTGATGATTATTCTTGGAATACCCTCGCAACCCCCAGTCAAGAAGAAGAGCGGGTGCGGAGCAGGTGTAGGACTAGCCTTATTTCCTCCTTTGGGTTTTCGCATAATGGCGCGCCGTCGGCGCAAAGTCTTTTACAAATCCAACGGACAAGACAATAAGGTATAACACAGTTTTAGCCGTAATTATTGGGCAATTTAAAATGTAGTGCGAATTTTTCATAGGTAAAAAAGTGACAGTATAAAAAAAGAGTCCCTGCAGTGGATACTGCAGGGACTCTTTTGCATCGATAAGAAAAACTACCAGAAACTAAACTTCCATGATCTCTTTTTCTTTGACAGCCAAAAGCTTATCGGTAGTTTCGATATATTTATCGGTTAACTTTTGGATATCATCAAAAAGCTTTTTGTTTTGATCTTCGGTAACTTCTTTGTCTTTTTCTGCTTTTTTTAATCGGTCGTTGCTGTCACGTCGAATATTACGAACAGCAATTTTGCCCTCTTCGGCAATTTTTTTGCAGTTTTTAAATAAATCTTTACGGCGTTCTTCGGAGAGCGCAGGTATTGGGATACGAATGATGTTGCCATCGTTTTGGGGATTTAATCCAAGATCCGAAGCCTTGATTGCTTTTTCTACCGGGACAAGCATGTTCTTTTCCCATGGTTGAATCATAACCATACGAGCTTCTGGTATCGAGATTGTAGCAACTTGATTAATGGGCATTAGAGACCCATAGTAGTCGACTTTAATGTTGTCGAAGAGAGATGGGTTTGCTCGGCCGGTTCGAATATGCAAAAAATCACGCTTAAGAATGTCGATAGCTTTGTCCATGCGGGAAAGTGTCTCTGCATGAATAGTTTCGGCGATGCTCATAGTTTTTCCTTTGCTGTAACGGTGGTTCCAACAGGAAGACCCTCAACAATGCAACGCTTTAAGTTGCCGCGTTCCATGAGTTTAAAAACAATAACGGGGATGTTTTGATCGAGGCAGAACGAAAGCGCTGTCGCATCCATAATTTTGAGGTTGCGCTTGAGCGCTTCCGAAAATGTAAGAGTATCAAATTTGACTGCAGCAGGATTCTTGACAGGATCGCTATCGTAGATGCCATCTACCTTAGTTGCTTTAACAATTACTTCTGCGCCAATTTCAGCAGCGCGCAATGCCGCTGCGGTATCGGTAGTGAAAAAGGGATTTCCGGTTCCGCCACCAATAATAACTGCAGTTCCCTCGGAACAGACTTTTGTAGCTTCTTCGGCACTAAAAAGATCTGCAACTTTATCCATTGCAACGGCGCTATATACTTTTGTGGCAACACCTGCCTCACGAAGATATTCGGCAACGGCAAGGGAATTCATCATGGTGGCAAGCATACCTATAGAATCGCCAGCAGTGCGCGCTATAGCGCTGCTCCCGGTTGCTCCCCGATAATAGTTGCCACCGCCTACAACAATTCCAATTCCAACGCCGGCTCTGCTCACTTCAGCAATATCTGCAGCAATCTGCCTCAAAACATTCTCATCGAGACCAAAACCAGCGTCACCGGCCAATGCCTCTCCAGAAAGTTTCAGAAGGATTCTGCGATATGCTGGTTGCATCTTATGCCTCAGCTCCAAGTTCGTAGCGAATGAATGAAACAACTGAGAACGTTGCGGAAGCTTCTTTGCCTGCTTCAGCAATGCGATCGGTTACTTTCTTTTCGGTATCGCGAATAAACTTTTGTTCGATAAGGGCGTTTTCTTCGTAAAAGGCGTTGAGTTTGCCTTCGACAATTTTTTCCCAGATTTTTTCTGGCTTGCCAGAAGTTTTAACCTGGTCAAGATAAATCTCTTTTTCTTTTGCAATAACAGCTGGCGCAAAGCTTGTGCGGTCTATTGCTCCAGGATTTGCAGCAGCAATTTGCATTGCAATATCTTTACCAAGTATTGCAACGGCTTCGGATGATAGAGCTTCTGGTTTGTCTGATGCGAGCTTTACAATAACGCCAATTTTGCCATTTCCATGAACATAGGAGAATGTTTTTTCTTTGCCCTGAACTGTGTTTACAAAAACAAAACGGCGGAAGGTTATTTTTTCGCCAATTTTTCCAATGAGTTCGCTAAGGCGTTCGTCAACGGATACACCGCCAATGCGAGCATCTTTAATTGCTCCAGCAGCAGCAACATCAGCAGGTTTATGATCGACAAGGATCGTTCCAAGCACACCCAGGAATGCAAGAAAATCTTCGTTACGACCAACAAAGTCTGTTTCGCAGTTTACTTCAAAGGCAAGCCCAAAAGCATCGGTTGTGATAATGGTTACTTTGCCTTCTTTAGCAGCTTTGCCCGCACGTTTTGTTGCGGTCATTTGGCCTTGCTTGCGAAGGTCGTCGATAGCTGTTTGAATGTCGCCACCAGCTTTTTGAAGTGCTTCTTTGCAAAGCATCATGCCTAAACCTGTTTTTTCGCGCAGTTCGCTTACCATTTTAGCGGTAATTTCCATAATTCTGCTCCTTATAAGTGTCTTAAAAAATAATTAATCGAAAGATATAAACGAGGTCTCTTCTGGCACTAAAAGCGCCAGAAGAGTGAATGGGCAATTATTCGTCGCTTGGGGCTTCTACCATTTTCTTGCGAACAACGCGTTTTTTGCGTGTTGCAGGAAGAGGTGTTCCGTCAGCGGCAAGTTCAACAGGAAGATCTTCGGTTTCTTCGAAGAGAGAATCATCGACAACTTCTGGCGAAGCTGTTGCAGATTTATCTTCTTTTTGAAGTTCTTCGATTTTTGTTTCGGCAGCTACCGAAAGAATAACATCTGATACTGCTTTGGCAATAAGGTGAACCGATTTGAGAGCATCATCGTTACCAGGAATAACATAATCGATAAGTTCTGGATCGCAGTTGGTATCGACAATTGCGCCAGTTGGGATTCCAAGACGACGAGCTTCTTCTACAGCAATATGTTCTTTGAGTGTATCGACTACAAAGATAATTGTTGGAAGTTTACGGAGATGGCGAATACCAGAGAGAACAGCGAGAAGCTTTTCCTTACGCTTAAGCATAGTTTGAGCTTCTTTTTTGGTAAGACCAAGAAGTGTTCCATCGGCTTCCATAGCTTCGATTTTTTCGAGTTTGCGTACACTCTGACGGATAGTTTGGAAATTGGTAAGCATACCACCGAGCCAACGTTCGGTCACATAGGGCATACCGCAACGGATTGCTTCTTCGCGAACACAATCTTTGATTTGCTTTTTTGTTCCAACAAAGAGGACTTTGCCACCTTTTTGGATTTCGTCTTTAACGCGTGCGACGAATTTATCGATACCTTCAACGGTTTTGTTCAAATCGATGATGTAGATGCTGTTGCGAGGGCACAAAATGTACCGCTTCATTTTCGGATTCCACCGCTTGGTTTGGTGACCGAAATGCGCGCCAGCGTCGAGAAGTTCTTTGAGAGTTAGTGCAGACATGAATCAATCTCCTTAAAAATGGGTTGCTCCACCACGCGCCTTGTGCGCATACAGTTACCCTGCTTAAAAAACAGGGCACCCACTGTATGCTCGGCAACGTGTGCGTAATGGAAATAAGTAAATTAGCGTTTTGAGAACTGGTAGCGTCTCCGTGCGCCGGCAAGACCGTATTTTTTACGTTCAACAACGCGTGAGTCACGAGTAAGAAAACCGTTCTTACGAAGAAGTTTACGGTAGTCTTCGCTTACGGCACCAAGTGCGCGTGAAACACCAAGACGAATGGCTCCAGATTGGCCAGAAAGTCCACCACCTTCAACTTTTGCAACAATGTCGTAGGCATCTGATGCTTTGAGGAGGGCAAGGGGTTCTTCGACACCGCGTGTAAGCAGGTCGCTTTTCAGGTATTCATTAATGGGCATGCCATTGATGATGCGTTCACCTTTTCCAGGGCGAATAATAACCCTGGCGATGGCGCATTTTCTTTTACCGGTTGCTGAGTAGACGTTTTCCAAGCGGAACAACTCCTGTTAAATGGGACTAATTACTTTTTATCAAAAGAGAGTACTTTGGGCTGCTGAGCTGCATGAGGATGCACATCGCCAGAATAGGCGAAGAGCTTCCGCATAATTGCTCGGCCTTTAACATTCTTAGAAACCATACCATGCACGGCATCGGTAATGATTTTTGAAGAATCGAGCTCAAGTTGTTTTTTGAATGGACGAAACTTGCCGCCACCTGGATAGGTTGAATGACGGAAGTATGTCTTTTGATCTGCTTTTTTGCCCGTGACTGCAACCTTGTCTGCATTGACAACGATTACATAATCGCCATGATCCTGATTAGGCGAAAATGAGGGCTTGTTCTTGCCGATGATAATTTTGGCAATTTCGGACGCAAGGCGGCCTAGAACCTGGTTAGTGGCGTCAACCACATACCACTCGCGAATGATTTCATCGGCTGTCATGACTTTTGTCTTCATGGTCTTTCAAACTCCTGCCTGAATGATACGGTAAATACAGTGCGGTTGAAAATAGCATTTCGAAAGAGGCTATGTCAATATATATATTAGAAAACCTAACTAACTTTTCTGGAGCACAGAGTGATACCAGTATATACCTGCGATAAATTTGCCGACTTACAAAAACTCTGCGAACACAAACATACTAATAAAAATACCATTAGCGTGGTTATTCCTGCAAGGAATGAAGCACAAACAATAGGTTCTATAATAGAATCTATTCGCACAGAGCTTATCGAGAAACATCCGCTCGTCGATGAAATCGTGGTTATTGATGGCGAATCGGTCGATGCTACAATTTCGGTCGCCAAAGCCGCTGGAGCAACTGTGTTTCGTGGGAGCGAAATCCGCTTACCGGTTTTTGCCCCGCCAGGCAAAGGAAGCGCGCTGTATAAATCTCTTTCGGTATGTAGCGGAACACACCTTGTATTTCTCGATGCCGACATTAAAAATTTTACGCCTCGGTTTGTATATGGGCTTGTTGGTCCATTGCTCTGCGATCCAGCTCTCGATTTTGTGAAAGCGTGCTACAGCAGGCCACTGGAAATTGATGGGCTAAAAATACCCGCAGGGGGAGGAAGAGTTACTGAGATAATGGTTCGTCCACTTATTTCGCTTTTTACTCCGGAGCTCTCTTCTTTTTTACAGCCGTTGTCGGGGGAGTATGCAATTCGCCGCTCGGTTGCAATCGATCTTCCATTTTCGAGCGGCTATGGTGTAGAATTAGGTTTGCTGCTCGATTTGTTCAAGCAAAAAGGTTTGGATGGTTGTGCTCAGGTCGATATGGGTGAAAGAGTTCATCGCAATCGGCCCCTCGAAGATCTCAGCAGAATGTCTCATGGTATAATGGCAACTTTTATTAGAAGATTGCGCGCAGACGGTAGATTGCCCGATTGGGTAGGTACTTGTTTACAGGCGAGTATTTTACATAATGGTGCATTGGTAATCGAGCCTATTACCGATGTAGATTTGCCGCCCCATCGGACGTTGCAGAGTTGTAAAGAATAATAGGTGCTCTACTTTTAAGGATAGGTTATATATGTCAGGACTTTCTATCGAACTGATTCTTGCCCTCGTGGCAATAGTAGCGGCAGTTCTTGTCGTGATTAAAACTATCCAGATGCCAGATGCGTATAGGAAGAATCATGCTCGACGCACCGAATTGCGCAAAAAGGTTATTGATGCAAATGTACCCGTGACCATACTTGCGCCCAAGCATGAAGCTTTGTTGTCGAAGAATAAAAAAAAGGATAAGAAATAGTTCGTTTGTTACACCAGCGACAGGAGTGCTTGAGCTTTGTCAATTTCTTCATCGATGGCATCTAATAGGGCGGATAGCGAGACCGAAGGAAATCCGAGCTGAGTCCAGGTTTGTTCATTCATGGTTGGTATTCCATAATCCCCGCCAAACCCATGGTCGAGTGCCCGTATAAAAATATCTGCGCTATGAATTATACCAGCTGTTGCAGAATATTCACGTGATGCAGTAGGGTTATGGTGGTAGCGTACAACATCTTGCAAGTTTCTGGGTAAATTCCATCGTTCTGCAACAGTGCTGCCAATTTCCTGATGGGTAATACCAAATAATTCTTGTTCGGCTTCTATAAAGAGGCATTTTTTTTCGGCAACTCGTGTTATTACAGCGCCGAATTCCTGTGGCAAATATTGACACATGATAATTTTCCCCATATCATGAATGAGCCCACCAATAAAGCATTCCTCTTTGTCGGAGTGGCCAACATGTCGGGCAATCGCTTGTGCTGCTGCTCCGCATGCTATAGAGTGTACCCAGAATTTTTCCATGTCGAAACCTGTAAACGAGCCACCCTTTTTTTTGTAAAAATCAAATATCGAGGCAGTCAGTACGATATTTTTAACCGTAGAGAATCCTAAAATTACAATGGCATGGGTAATGGTAGAAATTTTTCCGGGGAATCCATAAAATGCCGAATTGACTAATTTGAGCACCTTAGATGCAATAGCCTGGTCGGTAGTTATAACCTTGCCCACTTCCTCGGCAGAGGTTTGTGGGTTTTGCAAGAGCCGGGTAATTTTTTCGATAACTGTTGGCAGTGTAGGAATTGTTGTTACACTATCCAGCAGTCGTTGCATCAGAACGGGATTTTGCACGGTTATGCCGCCCCTTCTGAAGTTTTATGCTGATATACCGCAGTAAATATTTGTTTCATGATAGAGCTTTGCAGTCTGGTACCAAATTTTTGTTCGAGGTGTTCGCGAACTTCTTGTGGAGAAACTTTAGTTTCGTTTTTTTGTTCGGGGCTATCATCTTCGCCCTCTATAAAAACGCAGGCAATTTCCCAGTTTTTGAGTCTTCGGCCTAAAAAGCTATTGAGCGCTAAGCCTTTAGAAAGCAATACATTACCACTTTTGCCATGCACTTCTTTGGCGAGAACCATTCCATCGGTGATGTGATCTACAGGAATTTTTTTCATACAATGTACCTTTATGCAGATAGTATTCTTGATAGTATAATGGAGAAAATGAAAAGGCAACCTTTTTTGAAAATTTCGCAGTACCGAAACTGTTTTAAGAGGCCGTTAATGAAGTAGGTATAACTACCGAGTTTTTATCTTGTTCAGGCAAAGGCGCGTGGCAGAAAATGGGTTATTATCGTAATGCTTTATCGAGAAACAAGGCCAGAAGCCCCCCAGTCATCTCACATTTTATGCATCGGGAAAGAAATGCTGCGCTGTTTGAAATGTCGTTTCTTAAAGCGCTCACATACCATATCATATGGAGGGGTACTACTATACTACAGCATATAATAAGGTAGAGCAGTCCCATCTGGCCGCGAAAATAAGGCATTCCTACTAAGGCCAAAAAGGTAACGGTAATGATGGTGAGTAGTAGATGGATAGTCTTTTTGGAGAGTGCTGCAGTGGTTTTTATCCCTGCTGCCTTATCGCCTTCTTTATCTTGAATATCTTTAATAATTTCGCGCGATAGATTTTGCAGAAATGCCAAGCTTGCCGGAATAATGATCACATCTATGCGGCTGCCGGTCAGACTTCCGTAGACAAGAGGAAATGCAACAAGAACACTTACCAGAATGTTGCCCGCAAGGGGAGTCGATTTTAAAAAGAGGGCATATATAAGGAGCAAAACCAAGGGCACCGCGGTAGCAACCCCATGTGTTCTAGAAACGCACAATCCGGCACATAAGCTTCCAAGTGCTAAAAGAATTGCATACATGCGTGCTTCGCGAACTAAAATAGTGCCGTGGGGAATCGGCCTTGTGGGATGGCTGATACTATCGGTGTGCTTATCGAGAATATCGTTAATGACATTGCCAAATCCAACGGCTAAAAACGCAGCAAGACAAAGGTAGAGTGTGTGCACAATCGATTGTTGGGATTGGGCAAGGTATATCCCCAACACGACCGCAATCGTGGTCATGAGAGCATTGTGAGGGCGAAGGATTGTAATAAAAGCAACGAGTTTATTCATAGATTTGCTACAAAGAATGTATTTTCATCTCTTAAATTACTTTGTTTCTTTCTGACAGGGAATAAACTATGAAAAAAAATGATGCTTCTGTATGGGTGTATTTAGCGATTATTGCCATTGGAGGATTTGCAGCCGACTGGTATACCAAGTCTTTGGTTCTGGCGCATATATCTCCTTATAACCCGCTGCATATCATTGGCGAGTATGTGCAAATTGTGCTGGTTTTCAATAAGGCTGCTCTCTTTGGACTCGATCCTCGGCATATACTCCCTTGGTTTCCGCTTAATGCCGTTTTTAGCATAGTTGCCTTTGGAATCATTGGCTTTTTAGTGTATTATTATTCGACAATTGATAAAAAAGACCTATTTATGCGCACTGGTATTGGCCTCATCATGGCCGGCGCACTGGGTAATGTCTATGATCGAATGTTTTTTACGCACCGCGGGGTGGTCGATTTTATTCGCGTTGGAATATCTCCACAAGTTTATTGGCCAATCTTTAATCTTGCAGATATCTTTGTTACGCTTGGAGTAGGTATCCTTCTGATTTGTTTTGTGCGCGATGAGAAAAAAAATTCTGCCGCTAAGGCTTCTCTCCCTGTTTCTCAAAAGTAAGGTTGTATGCAAACAAATCCAGATTCTGTTTTTTGTATCGAAGCCAAGAATGTTGGAACCCGTCTGGATTCATTTTTAGCAAGCGTATTGTCAGATTTATCCCGAACGCGCATTGCCCTGCTTATCGATCAAGATAGGGCATTGGTCAATAATAAAGTGGCTAAAAAGAATTGCCGTTTGTGTTTAGCCGATGTTGTTACTCTTTCATTAGAAGGCGCAGAAATAGGACATCGCGCAGAATCCATCGAAGCGCAGGATATTCCTATTTCAATTGTGTGGGAAGATGATCATTATGCGGTGATTGACAAGCCTGCTGGCCTTGTGGTGCATCCTGGCTGCGGCAACGGGAGTGGGACTTTGGCAAATGGACTTAAATTCCATTTCGATACGCTCTCAAGCGGAAGTGAAGCCGATCGCCCAGGAATTGTTCACCGTCTGGATAAAGACACCTCGGGATTATTGCTTGTTGCGAAATCCGATCATGCTCATAAATGTGCATCGGAAATGTTTGCAAACCGTACCATCGAGAAAGAATACATTGGTATTGTCATTGGAGAAATGCCCTGCGACCACGAGCTTATAGAAGCTCCTATCGGACGCAGCCGCAAAGATCCGCTTCGATTTTGTGTTCGTATGCTTGACGGAAAACCTTCAAGCACCGAGTATTGGCTTTTAGCTCATCGGGCTGGGGTTTCTGTACTTCGATTCCGATTGCATACCGGACGAACCCATCAAATTCGGGTTCATTGTGCTTATAAAAAATTCCCTATTATTCAGGATTCTTTGTATGGTGGAGGGCGCGATGCAGTTATGGGAATCGAGCCTTTGGATCGGCCCTTTGTGTATAGTATCTATAAAAGCATCGGCCGACAAGCCTTGCATGCTGCAAAACTCTCGTTTGTACATCCAATACTTTCCACAAAAATATCGTTAGTTGGAACCCTGCCTACCGATCTTTTAAATGCGCTTGCATTTTTTGATCATAAAACCCCCTGGATATCCTGATAGTTATTCGCTTTATCTCATCAGGATTCCAGCGAGTTGGGAAATATTACTCCTCTTTTCTGGCCACACTTTTTGTAAACTAAAACTTTGGTGGCGGAAATATTACTACCAAGGACCCCCGAGTAAAGATCACTTTTTTAGTAGTGCCCAAGCCCTTCGAGTCACTCGTTGTAAACGTTAACGTGTCGGAGCCAATCCACGTTGAATCGGATGCCTTAATGGTTGTAAATTCGAGTGAATCGGTGACCCTGAACATATAGCGCATCGGACCGATACCAATGTTTAGTGGGATCAAATCGGTGTAATAGTTTGCCTCAATTATTTTTCCGTTTGTCCACGTCAAATTCTTTTTTAAGGTGTCAACCGGATCGTAGGGGTCTGGGTCGGATAGGACATTGCGGACATTCACACGCGAAAATAATACACGAGGATTAAATAGTGTGTTGCAGAACAGATGTGCCATAGTAATGGAAGGCGGATCGTTCTTTTCTGAGAACCAGAAGGTTGCTTGTTGGTAATCTGAAAGGTTTTTTGGATCGGTGACTTTAAAACCGATAATGGCTTTTTTATCCGCGCCAAGTTCGGTTGAAGTCTGGAATATGGCAAGTTTGTGGGTACTAGAATTAAATGAGAATGTTAATCCACTATCCACAGTTACCGGCGTAATAGTCCAGGTCAATTGGTTTTTTGTATACGTTGTCGAGGGGTCTGTAAGGGTTACCAGTGTATCGAGAAACAACGTGTCTACGGGTGCATTCTCTTGACGTGGAGGGCGCAGGATCGACACGAGTTTTGGTGGGTACGTTTTGATTCCGTGATACGTGAGATGGAATCGCTTTGTAATTGTATTCCCCCCGCGATCCGTAACGGTGAGTGAGTCGAGTGTTTTTCCTGTGTCAAGAGTTGCAATAACAATCAATGCGGTATCGTTTTTCCATTGCAAGTCTTGATCTTTATTAAAATGTGCAGAATCGATGCCCCAGTTATCTGCTATTCCAAAGGCGAGCGTATCGGGAAGCACTGCTACCGGAATCGTGGTGTCGGAATAAAATGCAATGGTTGGCTTAATGCTATCGGTAACTTTGATCAAAACGGTTGCTATTGAGCTTACATTTAAATTAAAATCCATGGCGCTAAAGTGTACCGATCGCATCAACTCTTTCGATGTGTCAATGACCTGATGTACCGTACGTTTGATAGAACTTGTTTTTGGACTAAAAGAAATAGAATCTTTTTTTGATTCGAGAGTGTCTTGCCAGAAATAGAGTTTATAAAGATTTGAATCGGGATCAGTAATGGAAATCGCAAGATGAGCAGTGTCTCCCACTTGAACATGAATTTCGCTTGAATCGGGGTGAATGCTTGGCCCCTGTGCAACAGCTAATACTTTTTTAGTTGCCGAATCCAGTATGGCGCCGGTAAAATCTAAAATGTAAAAAGTAAATGTATTTTCTCCGAGTGCTAAAACAGGGAGATCCAGCTGCACGGTGTCGTTGGCGATTTTTCCGCCCGAACGCACTTTTGTGTTAGACTGTTTTGTAGAGGCATATACTACAAAGCTATCTACGTTATTGCCATTGTTAATACTCAGAGTACAGGACACGTTCTTGTTTATGTAAAGCGTATCGCCTATGGCGCTAAAAGATTTGGCTGCATCGATTGTTGGAAGCTCTCCCAGAGGAGGAAGAATTGGGGCGGCGCATACTATTAAAAAAGAAACAAGTGCCACGATACTCATCAAAAGCTTTCGCGAAGTCATGGTTTCCTCCTCGGAAAAACAGGTATCTGATATTTTAAAAAATAATCATCACAATAATAAACACTTAATAGGTATACG
This sequence comes from Chitinivibrionales bacterium, assembly GCA_038247415.1. Classification (GTDB taxonomy): domain Bacteria; phylum Fibrobacterota; class Chitinivibrionia; order Chitinivibrionales; family WJKA01; genus JBBRUX01. The sequence continues at coordinate 11,542 of JBBRUX010000025.1, forward strand.
GATACATATACCCTAGTATTAAAACAACATTAACCTATTACTATAATCAAGGCAAACGAGGATTTTCTATGTTTTCGTCTTTGTGAACATTAGTTCGGTAATGCCCTTGACGATGAGATTTGGTAAGGTGCCGCTAAGACAATAACCTCGTTTTATATAGATCTGCTGTGCGTGTTCATTAAAATCGCTCGTGAGTAAGAAGACCGATTTTGCTTTTTTAAAGCCGGTATCTTCGAAATGCTGCATGAGGGTCGAAGCAACGCCTTGGCAGCGATAGGCTGGTCGGATTGCGATTGTTTGAAGATAAGGGAATAATCCGAACGCCCCTTTAAGGGTGTAGCGAATAAACCCTGCAACCTCGCTTGAACCTGTGATGGCAACGTCAACTTCCTCTGTATGTATACCTTCGCTTATATACGATGCTATCTGCGATTCCGATGAAAAATAGACCGTACCAATGGGGGAGCCAGATACGGCATTGACACATGCAGGGATGTCGGCAGTGGCACCTTTACGAATTGTTAGAACGAGGGGAGTGTTCATAGGTCTCTTCTTGGTGTGTCTCGAGGTGAAAACGGGCGCTTAGCTGTTGCAAGCTTTTAATAGTGTGCGCGAGAGCTTCTAAAGAATCTGAATATACAATACTACTGAGCTCAAGATCGAGCAGAGCCCGTATGAATGCAGCGCATCCTGTCATGGTAGTGAGCTGTTCCTGATGTTTTTTAAAGGCATGCATAAAAACGGGATTTGACGTTAGCAAAAGTGATTCAAGTGCCTGTGCCATCTGGTTGAGAATCGTTGTAGCGAAAGCGATATCTGCCACCGCAGATACATATTCTGGAGAAAGCATGGTTGGTAAAAAAGGACTTTCTCCAAGTGCTTGGCAAAGAGCCGTAGATAAAGCTTCGTGGCAGAGGTTAATCTGTGTTGAACCATGAGCAATGAGCGCGTAATCGCTATCTGGAAGAAGCAACGTTTTATAGACCGCACAATCGCCGGTATCTGTATATTGTTTTTTGCAGAGAGCATACACCTGTGAAGGTGCAATGGATCTCATACAGTGCTGTGTTCGACACGTTTTGTTAAAACACGGCGATTGCGAGCATGTTCCGTGTAGTACAAAATGACCGTTGCCATAAGGTCCGGTTTCTCGGGGGCTTGTTGGTCCAAAGAGGGCAATAACCGGGGTCGAAACTCCCGCGGATGCATGCATAATTGCAGTGTCTCCGGATATAACGCACGATGCAAACGAAACGGCTGTTATACTTTCCCGAAACGAAAATGCTCCTGCACAGTTTGTGATTTTTGATGGATTGACCTGTGCGATAGAATCGCACAGGCTGTATTCCTGGGCAGACCCCGTAAGGAGAACGTGTACTGCATCAGAAATAAGCATTGTGGCAAGGGTGCGAAAGTGTTCGATGGGCCACCGTTTAGATTCCCACGCTGCACCGGGGTGTAGTACAACAAAGCGCTGTGGGACTCCAAGAGCAGTAAGTTTTTCCCGTAGTGCCGTTCCTTCTTGGCTTGATACTGCAAGGCCAGCGTTGCCGTGGTGGAATTTTACACCCGCAATACGTCTATAAATATCGGTTGCATGGAGGCGGTTGGCTTCGCGAGCTGCGGGAATAGCATATAAATATGTTGACCAAAAATCGGGTAGCACATGCAAACCCGTGGGCGCAAAATAACGTCCCTGTACCTTTGCCGTATCCAAGAGTCCAACAAGGCGTGAAATATACTCGATCTGGCACAAGTTTATTATTCTATCGAAGGCGTGGCTTTCAAGTTGTGCTACTAAATCTTTCAGGAGTGTTATCCCGTTTTGCCAATCTTTTCCGCGCAGGGTGTCGCGCACGAGCGCGCGTGGAATGGTGATAATGCAAGAAGCTCTTATAATACCTTGTAAAGGGCTCTCGGATCCTTCTTCTACTAAAAAAAATACCTCTGCTCCACTGTGTTGTAATCCATAAACTACCGGAAGTGTCATGATGACATCGCCAAGATTATTAGGCATACACACAAGAACTTTTTCAGGAGTCATATACTGCTTTGTCCTCGGTGTAGGTATAGGTTTTGCTAATAGCGTGAGCAGTAAGCAGGAGCATCTCTTCTTGGGTAAGCAGTTGTGTGCCTTCTTTTTGACGGATGGGTAAAATGTATTCGAAAAAAGATTGAGGTGGGGTAGTGCTATGCTGCATGACAATTCCAACAAGATAGAATTAGTGAAGAATCCAGAAGCCTTTTAAATCATGTGCCATGAGGATCGTAAAATATAAGCGTATCATGAAGCACATCGAGCTTCAAGCGGAGAAATTAACGATGCGGTCGAAAAGAGTGTCTGGATTTTTTGGGTCGTGATGCTGTTAAGTCGGGAGGGGTGCCAATCCAGAGCGGCTCGATCCGGTTAAGCGAGAGTGTTCGCTGGAGAGTGCGAATGTCTTCATCGAGTACATAGGAAAGTGCCACTCCCTTGCGGCCCATTCTCCCAGCGCGGCCAGTGCGGTGAGTGTAGTCGACTTCGGAGCGTGGAAAATCGAAGTTGATAACATGCGAAACGTTAGAAAAATCGAGCCCGCGTCCGGCTACATCGGTTGCAAGAAGCACCGGAAGCTCGCCTCGTTTAAATTCGTTGAAGAGAACCGAGCGTACATTCTGATCCATGCCTCCGTGCAAATACTCGGAATGCCGTATCACCTTACGCATGCGTTTGTAAAGATGTTCGCCTTTAAATCTGCTGTTGCAGAAAACCAGAACTTGGCGAAATAATTGCCGATTTCCAAGAAAGGCGAAGAGATGGTCTTCTCGTTCGGCTTGCGAATTGACGTAATGAAAGTGATGCTCGAGTGAATCGGGAGCAATAGAATCGAGATTGAGCTGGATGCGTAAGGGGTCTTTTAAAAATTTGGCGATAATATTTGCGAGATCGGAGGGCATTGTTGCAGAAAAAAGCAGCGTTTGATGAGGACACACAATGCAAGACATGATAAATTCGACATCTTCTAAAAAGCCCATGGTAAGCATTTCGTCGGCTTCATCGAGTACGAGCGCTTCTATGGAGCGAAAATTGAGAACGCCCGTATGAAGAATATCGATAAGTCTGCCGGGTGTAGCCACAAGGATCTGTCCGCCTTCACGGATAGATTTGAGCTGCGCATCAATAGGAACTCCGCCATAAGCAATTATTGGCGTAATTCCGGTATATCGCGTAATAGTGCAGAGCTCAGAGTGGTATTGAAGTGCTAATTCCCGCGTAGGCACTAAAACCAGTACCTGAACCGCTTTTAATTCTTCGTCTATAAGTTGAGCTAACGGCACTCCGCACGCACCTGTTTTGCCAGAGCCAGTTTGAGCAAGCGCAACAATATCACGGCGTTCGATAATGGGTAAAAAAGTCTGTTCTTGAATTGGCGAGAGGTCTTGGTAACCTATATCGGCAAGCGCTTGATGAATTTCGGGTCTTAAATTGATATCAATAAATCGCATAGTAAGAAAAATAGTTCAAAGGTGAGGGCTCCTGCTTGATTGTTTTACATTTGTTACAATATTTGAATGCTTTGGTCGAAATTAATATAGACACAGGTTTGGGTTCTCCTCTGGGCCTGAGTCTATTATAATGTAGATATGTAGTGATATGATGAAGGTGAATTCCTTCGATGTGCCTGCCAGATCCTCCTCTGGCGGGCATTTTTATTATAGATGCTTCTGTGTAAGAATTTGGGCGTATCGGCTTCGCCATCGGCGACAGTGCCCACAAAAAAGCTTAGGCACTTTGGACAAAGCGCTATAATCGTGGCACCAAGGGCGAACGCCCGCGCCTGTAAGAAGTGCCGACGGTGGCAACCGTGGCGCCCAGATTCGGGATTTACAAGAGATGTTCTAGATATGCGCCGAGACTCAAATTGTATAAAAATGATTAGTTGGGCATTAAGATTCAAATAAAGCTAGTTTATTTTAAAATCCCCCAAAACCCTTCTCTCAGACCTCCGTTATGCCATTTTCCAATTCCTTTGGCAAGCACTATCCCCATTTTTTTGTCAATCATAAAAAAAAGAAAAATATTTAATTGCCCCCCATCATCCGCAAATATATTTTCATTTTATACTAAAAAAAACACAATCTGTTGTGGTTGATGTGCCAACGCATACAACCCCCACCTCAAGGAGCCCCTGCAATGATTTCGACTATTCGCAAACGTGACGGCAAGCTTGTATCCTACGATAATTATAAAATCGCCAGCGCAATTTTTAAAGCGGCCGAATCGGTTGGCGGTAAGGATTTTGGGTTGGCGCTTGCCCTCGCTAAAAAGTCAGAAGAGGTCATTGGTCAGCGTTTTCATTCAAATTCTATTCCTGCTGTCGAAGAGCTTCAAGATATTATCGAAAAGGTCCTTATCGAGAGCGGTCATAGTAGTGTTTCTAAGGCTTACATATTATATCGGGAACAACATCGACGCCTGCGCGATACCAAAGACCTTTTGCTCGATATCGTCACAACAATGGATGGCTATCTCAAGCAGGAAGATTGGCGCGTTCACGAAAATTCCAATGTGAATTATTCTCTCGGTGGATTGGTTCTTCATAATAGCGGTGCCATAACTGCAAATTATTGGCTCGAAAACATTTATTCGCGCGATATCTCTTCGGCTCATCGCAATGGCGAAATCCATATTCACGATTTATGCATGTTCTCTGGCTATTGTGCCGGATGGTCTTTGCGGCAACTTATTGCCGAAGGTTTGGGTGGGGTGAAAGGCAAAATTTCCTCAAAACCACCAAAGCATTTATCTACGCTTGTGCAGCAAATGGTTAATTTCCTTGGTATATTGCAAAATGAGTGGGCTGGTGCCCAGGCCTTTTCTTCGTTCGATACGTATTTGGCACCCTTTGTTCGCAGCGGAAATCTTTCCTACGAAGAAGTCAAGCAATGTATCCAGATGTTTGTTTTTGGTGTAAATACGCCATCCCGATGGGGTTCTCAGGCTCCTTTTACCAATATCACACTCGATTGGGTTGTGCCCGAGGATCTTAAAAATCAACCTGCCGTTGTTGGCGGTGTCCCACTCGATACCCCGTATGGCGATTATCAGGTTGAAATGGATATTATCAATAAGGCATTTCTGGAAGTGCTTATAGAAGGTGACGCCGATGGCCGTGGGTTTTCCTACCTAATTCCGACCTATAATATTACACCCAATTTTAATTGGGATTCCGAAAATGCGCGTTTGCTGTTTACCATGACAGGTAAATACGGAACGCCTTATTTTCAGAATTTTATGAATTCAGATCTCGACCCTTCTGATGTGCGTTCTATGTGCTGCCGGTTACAACTTGATAAAAGAGAGCTCCGCAATCGTGGCGGCGGTCTCTTTGGCGCCGATGAATTTACAGGCTCTATAGGGGTTGTAACCGTTAATTTACCCCGAATTGGCTATCTCTCTTCTACCAAAGAGGACTTTTTCAGTCAGTTGGATCATTTTATGGATATTGCACGCGATTCTCTTGAAGTAAAACGAGTCGTGATTACCAATCTTATGAAATCAGGAATTTTTCCCTATACCCAGCGCTATTTACATCATTGGAATAATCATTTTTCTACCATTGGCCTTATTGGTATGAATGAGGCGATGCTTAATTTCATGGATAAAGATCTCACTCACGAAGAAGCGCGTTTGTTTGCAATAGAGGTGCTTAATCACATGCGTAATCGCCTAAAGGTATACCAAGAACAAACCGGCCATTTGTATAATCTTGAGGCAACCCCCGGAGAAGGCACAAGCTATCGTCTTGCAAAGAAAGATCGCGAAAAATTTTCTCGTATGAATATTCCTGGTGGGGAGAATCCTTATTATACTAATTCTTCGCAGCTTCCAGTAAATGCCACAACCGATATTTTTGAAGCGCTCTCTCTGCAAAATGATTTGCAAAAGGCGTATACTGGCGGAACGGTTTTTCATGGATTTATTGGGGAAAGCATCGATGACCCTGAAGTGGTGAAAAAATTGGTTCGTACCATCGCATCAAATTATCAAATTCCGTACTTTACTATTACGCCAACATTTTCGGTGTGTCCAATTCACGGGTATCTCAAGGGTGAACACTTTGCGTGTCCACATTGTGGCGAAGAATCCGAGGTTTATTCTCGTATTGTTGGGTATTATCGCCCTGTTCAAAATTGGAACCACGGAAAGAAATCTGAGTTTGCTGAGCGAACTGCATATAAACCCTATAATAGTACTAAACCGTTAGCTGCTACTATTGTAACACACGAAAATGTGGCAGTTCCATGCGCGACGGTTTCGTAAAGGTTGTTGGCTGGACTAAGAATTCTTTTATAGATTTTCCCCACACTATTGCAACTGTACTTTTTTTAGGCGGTTGTAACCTGCGATGTCCGTATTGTCATAATCCTTCAATTGTGAATTTCCAAAACGCTCTGTCAATTTCGCATGAGGAAATTTTTGCTTTTCTTGAGGGTCGAAAAGGGCAGATCGAAGGAGTTGTGATTTCGGGAGGGGAGCCCACATTGCATGCAGGATTGCCATTGCTTGTTAAAGAAATCCAAGGCCTTGGCTACAAAGTAAAGATCGATTCGAATGGCTTATTACCGCACATGATTCAACAATCAAAGCCTGATTATTTTGCCCTCGATATCAAAACGATCCCACTCAAATACGCATCTCATCTTGGATATCGGGGGTCAGATGCAATCCTGATGCTTTCTGAGTCGATACGTATAGTAAAGGAGATGGGAGAAAAATCGGAAGTGCGCATTACGCTTTCACCTGGCATAATTTCAGAACCCGATATTGTGGAAATTGCAAAAATGCTAGAAGGCGTGGAAAAGGTATTTTTGCAGCCTTTTTCTAAAAATTCACCAATGCTAGAGCCCAATATGACTGCAGTAGAACCCTACTCAGGGATCGAGATTGAACATTTTCAAGCAATTTTAGCCAGAAATGTTGGCTCGTGTAAAATCAGAGGGCGTTCGCAGTAAGCTATTTGGAGTCATATCGTACTTGGTACAATATCTATTTTTGTTCTATCGTAGTGTTTTACTGTGATGATAATTTATGGGTGTCTTTTAAATATAGTGTTACTTTTTTTAAGGAGCGGTTCATGTCACAGATCAAGGGAAGCCAGACCGAAAAAAATCTACTTAAGTCTTTTGCAGGGGAATCACAGGCCCGCAACAGATACACTTATTTTGCAAAGGCAGCAGAAAAAGAAGGCTTCCCCCTTATTAGCAAAATCTTTTTGGCAACAGCCGATCAAGAGCGTATTCATGCAAGCAGAATGTTTAAATTTCTTCCAGGAGGGCCTGTAGAAATTACTGCAACCTATCCTGCTGGCATTGTTGGTACAACCGAACAAAACCTTTTGGCAGCAGCTGAAGGTGAGCACGAAGAACATACTCTTTTGTATCCTGCCTTTGCCGAAACTGCTAAGGCAGAAGGCTTTAATGATGTTGCAACCATGTATAAAATGATTTCAAAAGCAGAAACACATCATGAAGCTGTGTATCGTATGGTTCTAGAAAATGTTACTAACGGTACCCTCTACAAAAAAGAAACAAGTGTTTCGTGGGTTTGTGATAAATGTGGGTATGTCCATGTGGGAACCGAAGCCCCAAAGCTTTGTCCTGCATGTCAACACCCACAGAGCTACTTTGGGGTGTATTCGGCAATTTAATAAGGCAATAATGTGGTGAAAGGCGTTTAGGATATGGATATTGATACGGGCGATATTTCTGTAGTCCTGGCCGGCGCAGCCGGCCAGGGTATTCAGACCATCGAATCTATGTTGACACATGTTGTTCGCGATTCTGGGTATTATGTCTTTTCTACAAAAGAATATTTATCTCGTATTCGGGGCGGCTGCAATTCGACACTCATTCGCATTAGTCATAAAAAGGTAGCAGCATTTTCTAGTTCCATAGATATCCTTTTTGCACTTTCCCCCTTGGCTCTTGCTCATTGTAGTAAGAGAATGACTCCTAAAACAATCGTTATTGGAGATTCATCACGCATTGGGCAAGGCGTTACCCACGATATTCCAGTAGCCAAAATGGCGGCAGAATGCGGTGGGTCATTATACGAAAACACCATTGCCACGGCAGTGGTAATGGGCTTTCTATCTCTTGGCAAAGTTCACTTAGGCGAGTTTATCCAAAAGCGCTATGCTAAAAAAACACAAAAAATTCTGGATGCTAATAATGCGGCAGCATTGGCAGGATATGAAGCCGGAAAAGCGCTTGCGTCTTGTGGTACGCCTTTTTCGCTTGGAGCCAATCCTTTGCAAAAGGATGTTCCGCTCTTGATGTCGGGGGCCGATGCCCTAACTCTTGGAGCACTTGCTGGGGGATGCAATTTTATTGCAAGCTATCCTATGTCGCCGGGAACTGGCCTTCTAACGGGACTTGCCGGCTACAAACGCGATTTCCCTCTTGTTGTTGAGCAGGCAGAGGATGAAATTGCAGCAATAATCATGGGGCTCGGCGCGTGGTATGCAGGTGCCAGGGCAGCTGTTACAACGTCTGGCGGTGGTTTTGCCCTCATGACAGAGGGCATTAGCTTAAGTGGCATGATCGAAACTCCTATTGTGGTAAACATTGGTATGAGGCCAGGTCCTGGAACTGGGTTGCCAACACGCACCGAACAAGGGGATCTTGATCTTGCACTCTATGCGGGGCATGGAGAATTCCCCCGAGCAATTTATGCACCAGGCACACCTGAAGAAATTTACGAATGTACACGTAAAGCATTCGAAACAGCCGATATTTTCCAGAGTCCTGCAATCCTTCTTACCGATCAATTCCTTGTAGACTCATATTTCCAAACGCCACTCTTTACGGTAGAGGAATCAAAAGCGTATAACCATATTGTACCAACAAAAAAAGAGTATCAGCGGTTTGCCCTTACCAAAGATCCAATTTCCCCGCGCGGGATACCGGGCAATGGAGAGGGTCTTGTTCGCGTGGATTCTGATGAACATACAGAAAATGGTATTTTAACCGAACGTCTTGACATAAGAGTTGCCATGCAAAATAAGCGCCTGGCAAAGCATACAGGCCTTGTTGCCGATGCTCTTGCACCCGAGTATCGTGGCGAAAGTGCAGCAGAAGTGCTTATTGTTACCTTTGGAAGCACGAAGGGCCCCGTTGCCGAAGCTCTTGAAAAGTGTGGTGACAAACGGCTTGCACATCTTCATTGCAAGCAAGTGTATCCGCTTTCTGCTATGGTAGAAACGCTGTGCGGCAAGAGATCCAAAATTGTGGTGGTTGAAAATAATTCTACCGCACAGTTTGCTCGTTTACTCAAACGAGAGTGTGTGCTTACCGCTCCGGTAGAATCTGTATTACAGTATGATGGAATGCCCTTTTCGGTGGAAACGCTAGTCAAGGCTTTTGAAACGGTATAAGTTTATGAAAGGTTCCAAGCATGAATGATAATCCTTTTGTTAAAAATAATGATGATGTTACATGGTGTCCTGGATGTGGAAATTTTAAAATTCTCGATACCTTGACACAAGCTTTGGGGGAATTAGGTTTAAGCCCAACCCAAACGGTTGTTTCTTCGGGTATTGGTCAGGCTCCTAAAACGCCGCATTATTTCAATACGCATATGTTTAATGGATTGCATGGACGCGCTCTGTGCGCTGCGGTTGCAATCAAGGCAAGTAATCCAACGCTAACCGTTATCGCAGAAGGCGGCGATGGTGACATGTATGGCGAAGGTGGAAACCATTTTTTGCACAATATCCGCCGTAATCCAGATATTCTCCATATTGTGCATGATAATATGGTATATGGTCTTACTAAGGGGCAGGCCTCTCCAACATCCGAAGTTGGTTTTGTGACGCCTGTTCAGGTTGATGGGGTTACTAATGAACCAATTAACCCTATGGCTCTGGCAATTGGGCAGAATGCTTCTTTTGTGGCACGGGCACTCTCGTCTGATATCGAGCAAACTAAAGAGATCCTTAAAAAAGCAATTCTGCATAAAGGTTATGCATTGGTTGATGTTTTGCAGCCATGTGTTACTTTTAATAAGGTGAACACATATAAGTGGTTTAAAGATCACACGTATTATCTTGAGTCCGATTACGACCCAACAAATCGAGTTGCGGCTTTTGGAAGAGCGATAGAGTCTGAAAAAATTCCGTTAGGTATTTTATATCTTCGGCATGCGCCAACGTTTGAGGAACAGTGCGGTGTGTATGCTACCGATACAAGGCCTCTTTATGAGCGCAAGCTTGATACGAAGGCATTACAGAAGGCTATTATGGATTTTGCTGCATAATTAAAAAATGAGGAGGTTACTATGTTGAGTTCTCAAATGAAAACTGCAATCAATGCTCAGATTAACCGTGAGATGTTTTCATCGTTTCTGTATATGTCAATGTCTTCACATTGTGCAATAATTGGTCTAAAAGGTTTTTCTAATTGGTTCATGGTGCAATACCACGAAGAAATGGTGCATTCCATGAAGTTCTACGAATATCTCATACGCCATGGGGAACAACCAATAATCGAAGCAATTGCAAAACCAGCATCTACCTGGAAATCAGCTCTAGAAATGCTTGAAAAAACATTGGAGCATGAACATTTTATAACCAAATCTATTTATGAAATTATGGATCTTGCCATCGCAGAAAAAGATCACGCATCACAAACGTTTTTGCAATGGTATGTTAATGAACAAGTAGAAGAAGAAGATAACGACAATACTATCATCCAACAGCTAAAGCTTATTAAAGATGATGTTCAGGCGCTTATCATGCTCGACAAAGATTTGGCAGCACGCATGGTAACAGTCCCAACCGATTTTTCCAAAGGTGTTGAAGCTGCGCTTAAGGGAGCATCCGCTGCGCCTTGATTTAGTTTCGTGATATTATTTAAAACATTTGGCCACAGGAGATTGTATGATTTCATCGATGAGAAATTGTTTGCTTGGGATGGTAGTTGTTGGATGCATGAGCTCAGCTTTTGGTGTTGGTGAAGTGCAAACAGTTGCTGCAGGTAAATTTACTTTTACTTATACATCAAACAACGATACTCTTGTTTGTACAGTCTCTCATGCGGGAGATGGGTGGATAGGTGTAGGATTTGGTCCTGAAAAACGTATGTTTGGGGCTAACTTCATTGTTGGCCGTGCAAATGATAGCACAGGTCTTGTAGAAGACCATTACGGTAATACTCCAATTGCGCATAAATCAGATAAGGCGCTTGGCGGTTCCAGCGATGTGTATGCTACGTCCTGCTCTTTCAAAGATGGCATAACTTCTATGTCTTTTTCGATCCCATACGATTCAAAAGATAAAAATGATGTAATACTTACACCAAAAGCTTCGCTAAAAGTTATTTTTGCTATGGGAAAAGATCGGTCGTTTGCTCGAATCCATAATGATCTGAATAAAACCATGATCACAGTTCCTGTATACTAACAGTAGATGGTACATTTAATTGTATATAGAGGTTCTTAGTTTTTTTTAAGTTTTCATGAAAGGCAGGTTGCAATGGCGACGGTATGGGAAACAGCAAAGACAATGGAAGCTGAGGGGATGGCATTTTATACCAAGCTGGGTTCAGAAACTCCTAATCCTGAAATTGCTGGGATTTTTAAGTTTTTAGCCTCAGAAGAAGAAAAGCATCTTGCCTTTTTTGATGCTCTCTCAAAAGGAAAGTCGTATACGGGAGAATTAGAATCGGATGTAATTAGCCAGACCAAGTCTATTTTTGAAGGTTTTAAAATTAAAAGTGCCGTACCTGCTTTTGCCAAGGATGCCGCTGTTGCTTACCAAAAAGCCGCCGATCTCGAGCAGAAAGCCGTTGAGTTTTACGAATCTCTTCTTACCGAAACCACCGATGATTCCGATGCCGAAGCGCTCGAAATTATTATCGAAGAAGAAGAAAAGCATGCTCGCATTATGGAATCGCTTGTCGACTTCGTCCGCACTCCTGGCGAATATCTCGAAAATGCAGAGTTTAATAATCTTGATGATGAGTTCTAATTGATACTATGCCACAAGGAGCGCTTGACTCCTTGTGGTTATTAATCGTAAATTTATTCCTGCCTTATGATGATATTCTTTTGGATTAAATAAGATTTATTCTTTGTCATATTGAGCCATATGGCTGTTTTTTCATTCTGGGTATTGACTTTGTTGGACGTTACGCCATCTCCCAGCTCAAATGCAAAGTTTTTCAGCCGTATTTTCTTACCTTTTTCAGATGCCTAAGCGCATAAAGAAGCGAAATCAACTTTTTTATATGTGGGATGATGTACTTTTAAGTTAATTGCTTAAATTTACAGATATCGGTTGTATGTTTTCGAATTGCATCGGTTTGTAAGTGCAAAAATTTGTAAAGGAGCAGGCATTGAAATCTTATATGTTGGCAATGGAATTACTGCTACTTGGTATATTTCTTTTGGTAAATAATTGTGATTTTCCCAGTTCCAATTGAACAATGGGATCAACTCCACCTCTTGATACTACAAAGATTCATTATTATGGGAAACCACAAACAAAACCATTTGAAGTTTTTTCAGATAATTGTTTTGCACAAAATCTTGGAAGCTTAGCTGGGATAGCTGTGTATTGGAATGATTCTTTGATTGGCTATACAGATACTATTAATGGTTACAGAGGGTTTACAACAACTATTTCATTTGATTCTTTGCCCTTCAAATATAAAGTTAAATTAGTAAAGCCTGGCTTTATAACAAAAGAGAAAGTATGTTTCTGGTAAGGCGTTGCCATATAATACTTGTATTGATAGTTTTTGGGACAACAACAATATTGTATCCAAAAGGCGAAGGTCCCGCATTAAATAGTAAGGGGCCCGTATTAGAATATGGTTTTGATGATCAGCATCAAGACGATACTCTAATGGCAAAACCTTGCCAAATTCGAGCCTTTAACTTTCAATTTACAAGAATTACTTTTTATTTTATTAATGGTAAAGTCAGTAAAAATTCAAGCTATGGCCACAAATAGCCAGTACGCAAAGGGCCTGTTCAAGACGCAAAAAGGGGCACGCTGTGTAGTGTAAATGGTTGCCGATTTTAGCTTAGCTCTTGCTTAGTGGTGATTGCTTCGGTATTTACTTCCTTGAAACAAGTGCAGAATCGAATTTTCAAAAAAACTCCAAAAAAATCTCCGCATCAATTAACAGATAGAGCTAATTGCCTTAAAGATAGCCAATCTGCCCCCTGGTTAAGTCAGCTACAATCAAACCTATCTCGAAAATCACATAAATCATAGTTCAGACAATGTTTAAAAATCAAGCCTATCAAGGAAATGAGCCGAATCATGGCGAAACTTTAATCTGAAATTGGCAGCATAAGCATTGGCTAGACTTCCCAAATAATCTTTCGTCCTTCCACCGAACTTAATCATTTTTGAGGCTGAAAAAGCGCAACTCCTCATATTTCCCCTCTTTTCTCTACTATTATGTATTTTTCCTATGTCTATTTCTTACAGTCGCCACGAGCACGTTTAGTTCACCTTTAGAGGAGTGATGAGTATGCCAGAAGTTGACGTTTCAAAACAGGAAAAACAGTTTTATACCGAAATCCCTCAAAAAAACACCGCTTTTTTTCTTAAGGGTCTCAACGAATACGATTGGGGCATTAAAAATAGGCTTTCACGCATTTTCAATCCTGCTTCTGGCAAAACAGTTATGCTCGCGTTTGATCACGGATATTTTCAGGGCCCAACAACCGGTCTGGAACGCGTTGATGTTTCCATTCTGCCGTTAGCGCCTTATGCCGATGCCCTCATGCTTACCCGTGGTATTTTGCGTTCGGTGATTCCTCCGTCGGTACGCAATGGCGTTGTGATGCGCTCAAGCGGTGGTCCATCTATTCTTAAAGAGCTTTCGAACGAGCAGGTTGCCTGCGATATGGACGATGCTATCCGCATGAATGTGTCTGCGGTTGCAGTTCAGGTTTTTATTGGCGGAGAGTTCGAGTCGCAATCGGTTATTAATATGACCAAACTTGTTGATGCCGGGCTTAAAGCTGGAGTTCCGGTTCTGGGAGTTACCGCAGTAGGTAAAGAACTTGTTCGTGATGCAAAGTATATGCGTCTTGCAACGAGAATTTGTGCCGAGCTTGGGGCAACGTTTGTCAAGACATATTATGTAGAAAAAGATTTCGATACCGTTGCTGCATCGTGTCCTGTTCCTATTGTTATAGCTGGTGGTAAAAAACTCCCCGAGCTTGATGCACTCTTAATGGCCCGTAACGCCATTGATGCGGGTGCTGCTGGAGTTGACATGGGTAGAAATATTTTCCAGTCTGATGCTCCCATAGCCATGCTTAAGGCAGTTCGATCGGTTGTTCACGATGGCAAATCTGCACAAGAAGCTTTTCAAATGTATGAATCGCTTAAAAACGAGAAGCATTCATGAGTGCTACCTTAGTAACGGATATTAAAGAGCGAGGGCCACTTCTCTCGGTTGGTGCGATTTCCATGGATCTCATGCATTGCGCCGACGATTGTGCCATGCTTGCTGCGGCGGGAATCAGCATGCTGCATTTTGATGTCATGGATGGGGTATTTGTTCCTCAGCTTACCGTGGGGCCACATTTTGTAAAGGCATTTGGCAAGCACTTTCTGCGTGATGTGCACCTTATGGTGTCCGATCCCATTGCGGCAATTCCATCGTATGGTGCCTCGGGAGCCGACTGTATTACCGTTCAGGTTGAATCACCGTGTCAAATTCATAAAGCTCTTTCGCTTATTGCGCAACAAACAAATCAGAATGATCCTAAAAGGGGAATTGTTGCAGGGATTGCCATTCTTCCTTCTACGCCGGTAACAGCATTAGAACCTTTTGTCGAAATTGTTGACATGGTGACAATCGTTACCGTGGATCCGGGGTATTCGCCCGCGGTGTTTGCAGAATCAACTACCCGACGCGTAAGGCTGATACGTGAAATGTTTGCATACTGTGGCAAGCAGGTTCTTATTGGTATTGATGGAGCTATTACCCGGTCCACTATGGGGATGGCACATGTTCTTTCGCCCGATATTGTGGTAAGCGGTAGCGCAATCTTTGAAAATCGGCTTATTAAGGAAAATGTAGAAGCCTTAACTCAGGGGCTTATTGGCTACGCGAATAAATCTGTTTGATACTTCTTTACTTTTAAATATTTTGAGGGACTCATGATACAGAGATGGTCGGATACCGATGCAGTAGCCTATGTAGAAAAATATCAAAAAAACTACGGGAAAGCACTTTCACTGTGCGCTTATGCAACGCAGATTTTTGGTGAGGAAGATGATCTTGCAATGCACGGGGGCGGAAATTCATCGTGCAAAACGGATATTGCCCTCATAACCGGCACCCTTAAAAAGGCGCTCTTTGTAAAGGCCTCGGGGTGTGCTCTGCGAGGAGCATCCCCCAGGGATTTTGTTGCGCTCGATGCCGAATATCTAGCATCACTTAAGACACTCCCTGCATTGTCAGAAGATGATATGGCCGATGAGTTTTCTCGGCACCTTCTCAAAAAACACGCATCCCGAGCATCAATCGAAACCTTGATGCATGCATTTATTGCGGCGCCTGTTATTATGCATACCCACCCAACAGCCATTCTTGCTCTTACTAATAGGCCAGATGGTAAAGACATCGTATCCGATGCTCTGGGTAACGATGTTGCCATAATTCCTTATGCGCGCGTAGGCTTTGAACTTGCTACCGCTGTGGCAAGCGCCGTTGCACACAACGCATCCTGCAAAGCTGTTGTCATTATGCATCATGGTCTTGTATGCTTTGGGGAAAATGCTCAAGAGGTGTATGCCACTACCATTGCTCTGGTAACCCGGGCAGAAGAGCATCTTAATCGTCGCTCAACTATCGTGTTGCCAACTGCTCAAACAGCCGATTGTCAGAAAGCACGTGATGCGTATCGCATAATTGGACCGATAGTTCGTGGTATGCTCTCGCCGCTTGATGCTGAAAGTGGCATTGTTCCAGAGTATACTATTCTTAATCATCTGGTAGATGCAGAGATCTTGGGGCTTCTGTCTTTGCCTAAAAGCAAAGAAATCTTTGACACTGTGCCCCTAACTCCCGATTATCTTATTCGTACGCGACGGCTTCCTCTGTTTGTCAATCTTGAAAGCACCAAGGAGCCCGAAGTGCTCAGAGCTGCACTCAAAGAAGGCTTTGAGCGTTATGCGCAAGCATACAAAGACTTTGTTGCAGCGCACTCGTCAACACTTCCCGAAGGCATTGATTTTTTTCCACGAGTGATTCTTATTCCTGGCGTTGGAGCCCTGTGTGCCGGATCTGATAGTGCTTCTGCTGCTATGGTTGCCGATATTACCCGACAATCGCTGTGTGTGAAGGCTGCGATATTTCAGTCGGGTGGTGAATATGCGGGTCTTGAAGATCATCATCTTTATGATATGGAATTCCGTGCACTTCAACGAGCAAAAATTTTTGTTGCGCGTGCCCCCATGGCAGGAAGAGTAGCACTTGTTACAGGCTCGGCCGGGGCCATTGGATCGGGCATTTGCAGGGCACTGTGTGAAGCGGGATGTCATGTGGCAGTTACCGATTTAGCAACCGATGCTTTAACAGCTACGGCATCTGCACTGCGCGCTGAATATGGCGATCGGGTTGCCGAAATTGCCCTTGATGTTACCGACCCCGTATCGGTGGCGGAAGGCTTTGGAAAAGCTATCGACCGGTTTGGAGGCGTCGATTGCGTTATTGTAAATGCAGGGATTGCCCATGTTTCCCCTCTTGTGTCACTTGAATTAGAAGCATTTCGTAAACTCGAACGAGTTAATATCGAGGGAACGCTGCTTATTCTTGCGCAAACCTTACGCCACTGCACTCTGCAGAAAGCTGGTGGGGATATTGTTCTTATTTCTACTAAAAATGTTTTTGCGCCAGGCGCAAAATTTGGCGCCTATTCTGCCACAAAGGCAGCCAGCCACCAACTTGCCCGCATAGCATCGCTTGAAGCGGCCGATCTGGGTGTGCGTGTCAATATGGTAGCTCCCGATGCTGTTTTTTCTCATGGCGAGAAAAAATCTGGTTTATGGGCAGCAGTGGGCCCCGATAGAATGAAGGCACGTGGCCTTGACGAACAAGGGCTCGAAGATTATTATCGCTCACGTAATTTGCTTAAAGCTCGCATTGGTGCCGATCATGTAGCAAAAGCCGTTCTCTTTTTTGTAACGCGTCAAACACCAACAACCGGGGCAACAATCCCTGTTGATGGTGGTTTACCAGATGCAACACCACGATAATTTTTTTGCAGAGGCAATAAACTTTTTATAAGGAGCGATAATGCAACAGTCCAATCATGTGATCGTAGGGATTCATATTCAAGATCGTATTACCCGGGCCTCGGAAGTTCAGAAAATCCTCACGCAATACGGTTGCACTATCAAAACCAGATTGGGCCTGCATGAAGTATCGGGGGATGTGTGCAGTGGTAATGGAGTTGTATTACTCGAATTAACAGGTGCGCAAGACCAGATGGATGCACTTATTGCTGCGCTTAATGCAACCGAAGGTGTTGATGTTCAAAGCATGGTATTTAAGCATTGATTTAAAAAATACTCGTCATCGTTGTATGCGCAAGCGTAAACGATGGGGAGGTATTATAAAGGGCTAGCCGTACAGTTCGTATCTTCTTTGTTTGGTTCTAACGGCAATTCAATAAGCATTGTTGTGCCTTTTCCTTCGATACTCGTGGCAACTATTGTTCCTCCCCTACGAGCGACCAGTTCCTTGACTATAGATAATCCTATCCCCGTTGATGCTTCGCTATTGGTTCCGCTGCGCCCAGCACTGGTAAATCGATCGAAAATAAAGGGAAGTTTGTCCTTGGGAATTCCAATACCAGAATCGGTTACTGCGATGCTAACCGTTTTTTTATTGTCGATAATCGCAATGGTTATTGATCCATTGAGGGGAGTAAATTTAATCGCATTTGAAATAAGATTATCGAGAATTCTGGTACATGAAGGTACATGCAGGGGAATCGTGATTGGTGTATGAGGCGGCTGAATTCGTAGTGTTATGTGTTTTTCTTCCAGACGCGTATGAAATAATTCCGATTCCGATTGAACAAGAGAAGCAAGATTGACTTGCGTGAGAGAAAGTTTTTCTTGGGCATCTTTTTCGCGTGCAGTCACAAGAATATCGGTGATAATAGATTGCGCTTGGTTACACGCTTGATCTATAAGCGAAACTAATTCGCAGGTCTGGTGTGATGTTGTTATAGAGGGTTCTTCCATGAGTAGATCGCATACACCCGCAATTGACCCAACAGGGTTTTTAAGATCGTGTGCTACAATACTTATAAGCTTATCCTTATCTTGTAATGCTAATTCCAGAGCTTGAGTGCGCGAAATTACGCGTTCTTCGAGGGATACCGTAAGCTGTTCAAGCTTGACATGTACTGCAATGAACCTTCTTATTAAAAGGATCATTGTTGTGGTCATGAGAATAATAAATGCATACGGTAAGGTAAAGAAAAATGGAGCATATCCACTAAAAGCAAGCAGATCGTAAAAGGACGAGCTAAAGAAAAGAATCATTCCAATGAAGATATACTGCGCGGTGGCGTTGTTTTTACGGATATGGTGCACGCACAGCCCCACTGCAAAAGGTACTGTGCAAAAAACTACAAGATACCATACTTGTCGTAACACTGAAATTTGCTTTTCGTCAATAAAAAAACAGGAAACAGCCATACAACAAAGAAAAACAGATGTTGCACGTGGCAGCATCGAGATTCGATGGGAGAGGAGTCGTGTTAAAAAAAGAATTGCGAAGATTGTTGTTGCAATGCCGCTTATGATATCGAGACGGACAACCAGGTTATGGTTATTAACGTAAAGCAGGGTATTCATTGAAGTGTTTGTCGACATGAATATACAAAAGAAAATTGATAGAAACCCAAAGTAAAGATTATACGTTTCTTTGGGTCGAAGAATGCCTAATAGCAGAAAAAAGAGCGCCATAAGAATGAAACCCCCACACAAAAAGAGGGGAGTAATCATTTCAGAATAATACGAGCGAAAGATTTCATAAGAAACATCAATGCTTGCAGGAGTTCGTATTCCATGAAATAATGTTTTATCGAGAATTGTGTAAACTACAAAAAGGTGATTTTTGGTAGAATCGGAGAAGTACGATGTCGGCACAATGCAGATTTTTTCGCTTTCGGAGGCTGCTTGATAGGGAAAGAGTGATCCTATTGAGCATATTTTATAGCTATTGACATAAAAGCCTGCAATTTCGCTCCCAATCCCAGTTCTTACTGCGAGAGTTTCGTTGTGTTTCAAAGCTTTTTGATCTGATGAAGGAAGTGTGTAGCGCAGAGTAAGTGTCCCGCGATATGTTTTGAGCGCCGGGATAGAGCCAAAGGATACCGGAATAGGTAGTGGTTTCCAGCCAGTGGATGTAGGCGCAAAAAATGAAGTGTCAAAGCCGATGCGATATTCGGAATTTGTGAGTTTTCCCACAAACTCATGGTTTGCGTAGCTTGTAGTAACAATGCTCAAGAGCCCAAAAATACTAATAAGCAATGGTTTATTCATCATATGCATTGATGATTTAAATGAGTGAAATTAAAAGAAACTTGATGTTATTAACTATAGTATGTATTAGAGGTTGCCAAAACTCAATAAAAAAAGCGCACAGGAAAAAGAGGTGTTAATGAAGAATGGGATATAGCGTAGAAATTAAATTAAGAAAAAGGCCGGATCGAAAGCGAATTACATGAACAGATCTTTAATTTTCGACCAGTTTGTTCGTTTTTCAATTTTTACTGCTTGATCTTTAACAGGAGGAAAAATAGACTGGCTCTTGGAAACCTGATTCTGCTTTGAGGAAGAAGCGGTATCTGAAGCAACGGGAGATTGAGCAAATGATGCAATACAAAAGACTGCAAGAGCAAATGTCAAAATTTTTGGATGCTTCATAGTAAAACCTTCTACATACCCATAAAAAGGAGTAGAGCCGTGCGTTCTTTATAATATACCATAAATTTAGTAAAAATCAAAAACAATACGTAAAAAATGAATCTTTTTTAAAAAAAACCGATGTAAAAAATAACCGCTCTTTGAATTGCTATATTTCTTCGGGCAAAAATTCTGTTACTCCAGGAATTAGGCTGCCAATTTTTTGTCGTATTTCGTTAAATTGTAATGGCTTGTGAATTATTGAAGAAATACCATCATTAACCAGGACTGCATTTTCTAATTCTCCTTGCCAGCTCGTTAGGATTATGCATACGGTAGCAGGTTTATTGCTTCTTATCCATCGAGCTATCGATCTGCCTCCCATGCGTCGTATACAAAGCCCCGCAATTACGACATTAAAATCTTGCCTTTTGAGTTCGTCGAGTCCGCTTTCGGCTGTATGAGTAATGGTGACTCTGCAACCAAGCCTCATGAGACTTTTTCGAGCTACATCACAGGCAATTGCGTCGTCCTCGATAATGAGAACCGAAAATGGAGTACATTCTGTCAATACATTTCCTAGAACTAAATTGAGACCCAGGGCAGCAGTACCTTACTCATGTAAGAAGCGTGGGTCATATCACAACAACTGCGTAAATTAAAGATACATTGTACAGATCCTCGAAGCAATCTGATAGGTATTGGAGGATACACAAACGTCTGGTTCAAGTAGTGCGCCACGGCTTGAAAATGGTTTACAAGCCGCTATCAGGGCTTAATTCTGCCGATTTTCGTGCGATAAGAACATTGATTGATCGCTCACGCTCAAGAGTATTGATTTTTTTTGCAATCTCTTCTTTGAGATTTTTAATGCTTGCTGCATCAAAAGCCGAAACAAAGAGGGCGCTGGGGAATTCGACTGTTCGCGCTCTACGAGTGAAGGGATCGGTTATTAAATCTGTCTTGTTGTATACTAAAAGTCGTGGAGTATCTACTATGTCAAGTTCCGCCAAGACGTTCTCGACTGCTGCAATTTGAGCCTGATTTTGCGAGGAAGCGGCATCCATAATGACAATGAGGATATCTGCTTCACTCGCAACTTCAAGGGTCGATTTAAACGATGCAACAAGATGATGGGGTAGTTTTCGAATAAAACCAACGGTGTCGGAGATCAGTACCTCACCAATGGTAGGAATATAGGTACGACGGGTTGCTGTATCGAGTGTAGCAAAGAGTTTGTTTTCGGTAAGAACGCCCGATTTACTTAATGCATTGAGCACCGAAGATTTGCCAACATTAGTGTATCCGACAATGGCAATTTTAAAAATATCGGAACGTGATTTGCGCTGCGTTGATCGTGACTTTTCTACTTTAGCAAGACGCTCTTTGAGATCGGTAATTTTTTTTTGGACTAGGCGACGGTCAATTTCGAGCTGTTTCTCACCAGGGCCAACCGTTCCAATACCACCTACCTGTTGGCTAAAATGAGTCCATGCGTGCGTAAGCCGAGGATACAGCGTGCGCAATTGGGCAAGTTCCACCTGAATGCGGGCTTCATTGGTTTTTGCGTGGTGCGCAAATATATCCAGAATGAGCTGGCTTCTGTCGATAACCTTTCCCGAAACCATCTTTTCTATCGTACGAATTTGTGCAGGAGAAAGGTCGGCATCTATAACACAGGTGGTACATTCATGCTCTTTCATTGCCTCGGCGATTTCTTCTATTTTTCCGTATCCCAAATACGTTGCAGCTTCGGGGTGAGGACGCTTTTGAATGAATGTTGCCATGATCTGCGCATGAGCTGTGGTACAGAGTTGTTGCATCTCGCTTATGTCAAGTTCAAAAAGCTGTGGGTCGAGATCTGGTGTGCACAGAGCTGCAAGCACAATTTTTTCGAGAATGGGCGCTTTGGCAATGGGGTGCATAATGGTATCTCTTGTGCTATAGTTTTATTGTGGGCGAGTCTAGGGGAAAGCCATCGGCGACGAGCAATTGACCTGCGGCAATCTGTGAGGGCGTAAGGGTAAGAATTTCAGGGTTGCCTTCGGTAATAAGAATAGTGTGTTCAAATTGTGCTGAGAGAGATTTATCTTTGGTGCGCACAGTCCATGTGTCGTTTGGATCGGTTACAACCTCATAATTGCCAGCATTGATCATGGGTTCTACCGTGAGTGTCATTCCGGGCAAAAGGAGAATGTCGTCTCCTTTTTCGATATGATGATACACAGAAAAATATTCGTGAAATTGTGTTCCAATGCCATGGCCTGTGTATTGTCGAACAACCGAATATCCGCATGATTGAACATAGGGATCTATGGCGTGGGCTATGGCATTAAGGTGCGCGTGAGGCTTTGCAGCAGCGATGCCAATAATAAGTGCATTTGCAGTTACCCTCACCAGATCGCGGGCAGCATCCGACACGTCTCCAATGAAAAAAGTTTCTGAAGAATCTCCATAATACCTATTGACAATAGTTGTTAAATCGACATTGACAATATCACCATCCTGCAGTATTTCTTGGTCGTTTGGTATTCCATGGCACACAATATTATTAATAGAAATACAGCATGATTTAGGATAGCCATGATACCCAAGACATGCCGGGGTGTGCCCGTGGTCGAGAGTATATTCGTGGATAAGACCATTAAGACGGGCCGTACTTGTTGAATCCTTTACAAATGGCCGAATATAATCCATAAGCTGTCCATTAAATCTCCCTGCTTCACGCATTCCGTTTTGGGCGGCAGGGGATTTAATCATTTTGTTTTGAGCGGTAGCGCGTTCCTCTGGGGTATCTTTGCCCAGGTGGCACTTCTTAAATTTTTTGCCGCTTCCGCAATAGCAAGGATCGTTTCGTTCAATCATGATAGTTTACTTTTGCAAAGGCTTGGTGGAAGATTGTGGTAAAGCCATGGTACGAATAATGTGCCAGTTTGGGAT
The DNA here is from genome assembly GCA_038247415.1 of Chitinivibrionales bacterium. Classification (GTDB taxonomy): domain Bacteria; phylum Fibrobacterota; class Chitinivibrionia; order Chitinivibrionales; family WJKA01; genus JBBRUX01. Next base: position 34,422 of record JBBRUX010000025.1, read on the forward strand.
CAGGTAGTCGAACGCCGAGAGCACCGTAAAAAGGGTGGGGAAGAGCATTATATAAAAGCCCACATGAAAGCCCGCAATCTGGTTGGGAATACCTCCAATATGGTATGCTTGCGCAAGGCACACAAGTAGGGTAAGAGCTGTCCCGATTGCTTGAAGAATGGCCTTTAATTTTCCTGATGTTCGAGCTGCTTGTACTGTTCCCGCATGCGCAATCATAATTCTAAGAGTTGACAAAATGGAGTCGCGAAATAGAAATGTCATAAACATCCAAAGGGGCATGATATTCGTGAGCAGAAATCCTAAAAAGATGGTTTGACGAGATATCGAATCTGCCATTGGATCAACAATCTTTCCAAAATCTGTCACTTGTTTTCGCATACGGGCAATATGGCCATCAAAAGCGTCGGACAATTCGATCATGAGAAGGAGTGCAGCACTTGCCCAGAGCCATACTATCGATGCATCGGATTTCATTCCTGCAATAAAACAATAGGTGAAAGGTGGAGCAAGAACTAGTCGCGAAAGAGTGAGTGCAATTGCTGGGTTGATATTTTTGAGATTCATAGAATTATGGTCTGCGATAGCGAGTGAAAGAAATGAAAAGAAATAAAATACATAAAATGGCACGGTTTGATGAGGGAATAGAGAATTTTAGCTGGTGTCATCCCCCGCACCATCCAAAAGCATTGTGTTTTTGCCCGCATGAATACCACTCGACACAACGCATTCGTAAATATCGCAGGGGAAAGCATCTGGGGCTTTCAAGGGGCAATGACGGCTTCTGCTACGGTTGTAACGATTATCCTACAGTACTATGGCGCAGGCCGGACTGGCTCGGAGATCGGTATGGGTACCATTGTGGTTTGATTGTTGGTGCAGCATTGCAGGTAGTAGCAATTGTGCGCCTTCTCACAACGAAGGGAAAGATACGTTGCGGGATTGTTTTTTCTGTGCAGGAATATGTGCCAGCGCTGGATTCATATCTCATTACAACATGCTTTTTGTAACATGCCCTCACGCATCCCGCGCAAGGAATTAAACCAAGAATAAGAATTGCTTTGATTTTCATAGAACTTTATGTTGTTGCACTTTGTACATACCGAGTTGTGGAACCATTGCCCAAACAAACTGACAAATTTTTGTGCCTTATTTCGTATCTGTCAATAGTTAATCAACTGATAGCGAGTTGATCTCTATTCATGTAACGAGTCTGGGCTGGATATTTTGGGAACAATGGTACCATCGCACTGAGAAAGGGCATAATTGGTGTCTAAGCCGAGACTTTTTCTTTGAGTTGACCACTTGCATATTTATGCAAAACACGAGACATTAGGGTTTGATAGGGAATACCATCTTGTATTGCTAAAACTTGAAACTCATAGAGATCTTTGCCCGAGATCCGATTGGTTACTCGCTTGTCTTTTTTTAACGTGTTTTTTGCAGCTTCTTGAAGTCTCACGTGCAAAGAAGTCATGTTCTGAGCAGGTTTCAATGAGCCGTTTTCAAATGAGTCAAGGATTTCTTGTTCTTCCTCATCCAGCCTGTGTTTCATACTCTACTCTCCTTGAAGATATTTCTTCGTGTATTTGCGGCTTGGAATAATTGTTTTTAAAAAGAAACCGCTTTCTTGAATAATAAAAGGCACTAAGTAGACATACTCATTGACATTCACATTAAATCTACCTACTTGTGTGCCTTTTGGCAAAAAGTATCGAGACAGAAGTCCGCATGCAAGATTTGGCAGCGGATAACGAGAAGCTAATCTGGCTTTGCCTGCTTAATCAAATACTAACTTCAATAATTTGACCCAAGACGGATTTTTGGGATGTTTGTAGCCAGCACGGGGCATGGTTGACAGATAAACTATACGGGTTCTTTTTGTAATCGTTCTGCAACCCATACCTTAATGATTGATTGGCGGGTGACTCCAAGTCGATGAGCCTCTCTGTCGAGTGAGTCGATCATCCAGGTTGGAAAATCGACATTGACTCGACGTTGTTCGTGGTTCACTCTGCGAGCAGAAGACATATCCAGATGCGAAACTACATCTTCTCCTTTTTCGAAGGCCTTATCGAATTCATGTGCTTTCATACCATTCCTTCTCGTTTTTCCGCGAAGCACGGAGTCGTCCCAGCGCCTATCCCCATTAATCCTAAACTTAACACGGGCACCCCAAGGTACACTCCATCCATGCTGTTTGTTTTAGATTGATTTTCTGCGATAGTTATTATGAAGAATCCACACGCGGATAGGAATAATTCAGAAACACCTATAATACATCAAACCCAGGCCAATTTATTTGTTTTTATGTATTCTGAATTTGAAGCCTTAAAATTTGATTCTAATGGAGCGGATTGGCTTAATGATTTGTTTTGTAAAGTATCTTTACTTATTTCATATTTTACAACTTTACTTTTGCTGATGGTTACTTCAAAATCATTTCCGAGCTTAATGAAGCTTAGGGTTGTATCTGATATATTTGTTTTTTTGCCGTATGATTTTTTACACCATCAATTAAAATGAGCGAATCAGCGCTTGAAGTAAACGCCGCAATCAAAATGAGGAAGATCAGTATTTTCATAGCTTAACTTCTAATTTTGATGGAATTAATATAAGGCTTCGGCGTCTGCTTTATCTTGAAGCCGAGTGGTTGCCAATTTGTTCTTGATTAAATCGATTTTACTAATAAAATTTGCTTCTATCTCTCCATAGTGCCCACGAAGGTGGTGTGGCCAAGATTCTGTAAAAGTAATTCCAGATATCTCGTTCATAATGTCAACCCTAACTGGTTCAACTCCAAAGGTAATAATATTCCCTGGTGTAAGAAATACTTCTTCAGATAAATCTGATTGTGGAAAACCAAAGGAGATAAGACAGTTAATCAAGTTCTTTACATTTTGAAGAGTATTGTTGTAAAAGAAATCAATATCTTTTGTGAATCGAGGATGACCATGAAATGCTACAGCGTAACCTCCTACGATCATGTATTCAACGTGGTGCTTTTCTAGTAACTTTAATAACTCTGAGAAGTCTTGCTGGATATTCATAAAATGAAAATTTTCCGGCTTCTAAACGAAGTAATTCTACTTGATCTAATCTATCTTCAGGCGATTTGGCGAGCCAATAATCACGATCGTTTTTTTTGCAATCATCATGGCTTGTGAATACGGATAAAGAAAGATTTTTTCTCATAATGCAAAAAATAAAAGAAGGGCGCTGATATTGGCAAGTTTCTTTAATCCTGGCCGCCTAGCGGTTGATCCTAGGCAACAAAAATAATTGCACATACTTTTTAAACAATAATTGCAAGAGCCATTTTCAATAATTTATTAAAAAGTCATCTTGAAGTTAATAAGATTTACTTAAGGTAATAAACCAATGCTACATTTGGTATAGGCCAAATATTAAAACCTGCCTTGCGCATCGAAACTGAAAGAGGCACATCCAAACTAATGGAAATGCGTTGGGCGATAACGAATTCCATACCTAGGCCAGCTCCAATGGTGTAAATGTTATCATATTTAAAGCTGTTGTCTGGTGCATGATAGGTCGTGTCTGGATAATAATACTCATAACCATAATAATTATTGTTGTCTCCTTGTATAAGCATGCTCGCTCCGAGTAAGCTATACAATCTAAAAACCTTTTTTTGGTTTTGATGAATAGTATACATCACTTGGCCACCAAGATTCGCCCAAACCCAGGTGCTATATTCATCTTTTCCTCCCAAAACAATGGCAGCAATATTCATGCCTAATCTGTTTTCAAAATGTTTTCTGAATGCGAAACCCATTCCTGAGGTTGGTCCTGCAGAAAACCCTATTCCTATTTTACCACCATAACTTGTTGGCTCGGATACAGTTGCATCCTCTGCCGCTATTAAAACTGCACAGGAAAAAATAAATATGCAGCTTTTTAGAATGTGATTGTGATTCATGATAGTGTCCTTTTCTTGTAAATAATGATTTATGATTTTAGAATAGTTTGCAGTTAACTATTGCTATTATAAGTACTTTTGTAAAATAACAATTGTCCAGAGCCTTTGTAAACTTTTTTTCGACAAGCCCCACTCAGTCCAATCAAAACTGCCCATTCTACCTTGCCTGGGTCGAACGGTGGGTGTCTACATCGTCAACAACTTCATACGAATCAAAAAAAATGGACAGGTTCGCCAATCAGCCGAAGCAAATATCCTTTATCACCCTTATCAATAATTAAAACTGTTCTTGTACCGTAAATTTAAAAGCAGTCCGTGATAGTTTTTTGCGATGAAGGGCAGCAATAGGGTATAAAAGACGCTTCGCTATTTAATCTTGTCAAGAAACTGCGCGCGAAAGTGTGAGAGTTTGGGGTTTATGATTGCTGCGCAGTAAGCATTGTGTGGATTTTTGCTAAAATATTTCTGGTGGTAATCTTCGGCCCGGTAAAAGGCATAATAAGGCGCAACCTGAGTGATAATTGGGTCGGGCCAGATTTTTTTCTCGGTTAATTCGGCAATAAGAGATTTGGCGACATTTCGCTGTTTATCGTTACGATAAAAAACAACCGATCTGTATTGTGTTCCCACATCATTTCCCTGGCGATTTTGTGTTGTGGGGTTATGTATACTAAAAAATACCGAAAGTAAATCTCCCACAGAAATAACTGCGGGATTAAACGATACTTGCACGACTTCTGCATGGCCTGTTTTACCGGTGCAAATCTGCTCGTAGGTTGGGGCTTCAATGCGACCGCCACTATAGCCTGAAACTGCAGAGTCGACCCCTTTTAATTCGCTCATAACGGCTTCTATGCACCAGAAGCATCCTCCGCCAAGGGTTATGGTTTCATGGGATATGCGTGTGGTTGGTGGTGGTGGCTGGGTCATGGTTGACATTTCTCCAAAAATCTGAAATGGTATAATTGCGAGTGTAATAACAGCATAAAAAATAGGTCGAAACTTTCGAACTGCACTATATAAAATACTCATTATAATCTCCTTGATGATAAGAAAACCTGCTGGCAGGAGGGTTAAATACCTAATGAGTGCGGCCTGTTTGTGTTCGATATTGCAAAGAGGGGAGATGGTTCGATAATTAGTCACAACTTTTATCTCTTGCGTTTTTTTTATTTCGGGTGTATATTATTACTATGATATTTACAAACGCTATCTTAACCCGAATTGCTATTACCGTGCGAGTGCTACGAGTGCTTGTGGTGGGTATTACCCTACCTATAATCGGGAGTACGGGACTTTAGCGACATAAATAACAAAAGAATGTCAAAGGCCCGTTTCCCGAAGAAGGAAACGGGCCTTTTTTATTTGTTTTCGATGCATGGCGCCTTGTTTTGATGTGCAAAACGAGGTATTTTACAAGGTTTGTGTTTTGATGTCTGCATGGTGCATGATTATCAAGGCACGTATCAGTGGAGGTTTTTGTGAAAATGACAGGTGCTCAGATACTTGTTGATGCACTGGCGCAAGAGCAGGTAGAGGTTATCTTTGCGTATCCTGGTGGTCAGGTTATACCTATTTTTGATGCTCTTTACGATGCAAAAAGTACTCGTGTTGTATTGGTGCGCCACGAACAAGCCGCTGCGCATGCTGCAGACGGCTATGCCCGCGCCACGGGAAAAGTTGGGGTTTGTCTCGCGACGTCGGGGCCTGGTGCAACAAATCTGGTTACTGGAATTGCCACCGCTTATATGGATTCTATTCCAATGGTTGCAATCACTGGTCAGGTTCCAACAGGGGTTTTAGGCTCAGATGCTTTTCAGGAGGCCGATGTAGTTGGAATCACTCGATCGATAACCAAGCATAATTTCTTGGTAAAATCTATCGATGAATTGCCACGTATTTTCAAGGAAGCATTTCATATTGCCCGCACGGGGAGACCAGGCCCCGTACTTGTCGATATCCCTTCGGATATAACTAAGACGATACATGAATCCTATGAATATCCGAAAGAAGTTTCGATACGTAGCTATAAGCCCAATGTAACAGGGCATATCAAGCAAATAAAAAAAGCTGCAGAAATGATTGCGCTTTCTAAAAAGCCGGTTATTTATGCAGGTGGCGGAGTGATACTTTCTGGTGCATCTAACGAGGTTCTGGCTTTTGCCGAAAAAACCAATATTCCCGTAACGACAACTCTTATGGGTTTGGGTGGTTTTCCTGGCACGCATCCTCTTTTTATTGGAATGCCGGGCATGCATGGATCAAAAACAGCTAACTATGTTTTGCAGAACACCGATTTGATCATTTCCATTGGTGCTCGTTTTGACGATCGGGTAACAGGGCATATCGACCATTTTGCTCAAAATGCAAAAATTATTCATCTGGACATAGACCCGGCTGCCATATCAAAAATTATTAGCGTTGACATTCCGGTTGTCGGCGATGTTAAAAATATTATGGAACAGCTTATTCCTCTTGTTGCCCCGCGGCCGGCCGATGACTGGAATGCACAAGTCAAGGAATGGCAAGGGGATCGCCTGTTTACTTATACATCTTCTACTACCGAGATCAAGCCGCAATCGGTTATCGAGGAACTGTATCGGCAGACGCTTGGCAAGGCAGTGCTAACCACCGAGGTTGGGCAGCATCAGATGTGGACAGCGCAGTACTACCGTTTCGATCTGCCCCGATCGTTTATTTCGTCGGGCGGTTTAGGAACAATGGGGTTTGGTTTTCCAGCTGCCATGGGTGCTGCAATGGCTCTTAAAAAACCGGTTATTGTTATTGCTGGTGATGGTTCTATACAAATGAATATTCAGGAATTGGCTACCATTTCGCAAAATAATATTCCTGTCAAGATTATTATTCTTAATAATGGATACCTTGGTATGGTTCGTCAGTGGCAAGATCTGTTTTACGGTGGTCGCAGGAGTTCTACCTGTTTACGCAAAACAAGCGAAGTGTGCGGCGATTGCAAGGGCAGTCCCACATGCGTAGAGCCTGCATATATACCAGATTTTGTAAAGCTTGCAGAAAGCTATAGCATAATGGGAATGCGTGCAACAACTCCTGCGCACGTGCCTGCAACGCTCGAAAAGTTGCTCTCGTGCGAGGGTCCTGCACTGGCAGAGTTCATTGTTACCGAAGACGAAAATGTTTTTCCTATGGTGCCAGCGGGTAAACCGTTAAGCGCTATCATGTTGGAGGCTTAAAAATGAATACTCATACGTTGTCACTCTTGGTCGAAAATCGTCATGGCGCTCTTTCGCGCGTTGCGAATCTCTTTTCGAGCAGGGGTTATAATATTACATCGCTTAATGTTGCCGAGACCGAAGACCCCACCATTTCTCGTATGACAATTGTTGTTGCGGGGGAGGAGAGTATTCTCGAACAGGTGATCAAACAGCTTAATAAGCTTATTGATGTTATCAAGGTTCTTGATTTTGTACAGTCTCCTATTATCGATCGGGAGCTGGCTCTTATCTGTATCGATACTAGTAAAGGCAACAGAACTGAGCTGCTTGAAGTGGCAGGAATTTTTGGAGCATCGGTTAATACTGTGGGCGCCAAATCGCTCACGCTTGAGATGCTTAACACCACAGAAGCAATTGATGATTTTATTGCTCTTATTAGACCTTATGGTATTCGTGAGCTTGCACGCAGCGGAAAAGTTGCGATGGTTCGAAATAAAAATTAATGTGTCTGACTGTTTGTTTGTTTTTTTAACCTTTATTTGAGGAGTGTTGTATGGCTTTGATCGATTTTGGCGGAACAAAGGAACACGTTGTTACCCGCAAGGAATTTTCTCTCACAAAGGCTCGCTCGATTCTTAAAAAAGAAGTCATTGCCATTATCGGGTATGGCGTACAAGGCCCTGCTCAAGCACTTAACATGAAAGACAATGGCATTAATGTTATAATTGGCCAGTCTCAGAAATTTAAGAAGGATTGGGAACGCGCCAAGAAAGACGGATGGATTCCTGGAAAAACGTTGTTTGATATCGAGGAAGCTGTTGAAAAAGCTACCGTTGTTCAGGTTTTGGTTTCCGATGCCGCACAACGTCTTGTATGGCCACAAATCAAGCCTCTTATGACAAAAGGTAAGGCGCTCTATTTTTCTCATGGTTTTTCTATCGTTTACAAAAACCAAACAAAAATTATTCCTTCAAAGGATATCGATGTTATCATGGTTGCTCCTAAGGGCAGCGGAACATCGGTTCGTCGTAACTTCTTGTCGGGTGTTGGTATCAATTCAAGCTATGCTGTGTTTCAGGATGCAACGGGTCGTGCAGAAGAACGTTGTTTGGCTCTTGGTATTGCAATTGGTTCTGGCTATCTTTTCCCAACAACCTTTGAGCAGGAAGTATACTCCGATCTCACCGGCGAACGCGGCGTTCTAATGGGAGCTTTGGCTGGAGTTATGGAAGCACAATACGATGTTCTTCGCAAAAACGGCCACTCTCCTTCCGAAGCATTCAACGAAACCGTAGAAGAGCTTACTCAGAGCCTTATTCGTCTTGTTGACGAAAACGGAATGGACTGGATGTATAGCAACTGTTCTGCAACAGCTCAGCATGGTGCGCTTAAGTGGCGTCCGATTTTCAAGAAGGCAAACCTTCCTGTTTTCGAAAAGTTGTATAAATCTGTTAAAGATGGTACAGAAACAAAAGAAGTTATTCGTGATTGCGGCGGCAAGGACTATCAATCGTTCCTTGGCAAAAAGCTTGCTGAGCTACACGATTCAGAAATGTGGCGCGCTGGTGCAGCTGTTCGTTCTCTTCGCCCAAAAGAAGGTGCAAAAACAGTTACAAAAACCACCAAGGGTGTTGGTGGACGCGGTACTAACTAAGGTTTATTTACCATAGAGTCTTGCGCCTATGCGTAAGACTCATATTAGGTCAGGTGGTAGAGTATGGCATATGACAAGGTTTACATTTTCGATACGACTCTGCGTGATGGCGAACAAGCGTTGCCGTCCAGTTTATCGGTGGATCAGAAAGTGCGCATTGCACGTCAACTTGCAAAGCTCAATGTTGATATCATAGAAGCTGGTTTTCCGATAAGCTCCCCGGGAGATTTCGAATCGGTGCAGACTATTGCCCGGGATATAAAGGGCCCTGTGATCTGTGGCCTTGCTCGTCTTATGGAAAAAGATATAGAAATTTGTGGAAAAGCCGTAAAACCTGCCGAGCGTTCTCGCATTCATACATTCATTGGCACTTCGGCAATTCATGCCGAGAAAAAATTGCGCAAATCGGAAGAAGAAATTCTCTCCATGATTCGGTCATGTGTCACACTTGCCCGAAAATTGTGTGGAGACGTAGAATTTTCCCCAGAAGATTCTGGGCGAACAAGTATCGATTTTTTATGTCGCGTGGTAGAAACCGCCATTAAATGTGGGGCACGTACTATTAATATTCCCGATACCGTGGGCTATACAACACCAGAGCACTTTGCATCAATAATCGATTCTGTGCTTAATAGGGTTCCTAATATCGATAAAGCAATTATATCGGTACATTGTCATAACGATTTGGGTATGGCCACGGCTAATTCTCTCACCGCTGTGTCGCATGGTGCTCGTCAGATCGAGTGTGCCATGAACGGGCTTGGGGAACGTGCTGGCAATGCTGCACTTGAAGAAGTCGTTATGGCACTCAAGGTTCGGCAGGATGTCTTTAAAGTAAAGACTGATGTTAATACCCGTGAAATTATAAGAACAAGCCGATTGGTGAGGGATATCTGCAGCATGCCAATTCAGCCTAATAAAGCTATTGTTGGTAGCAATGCATTTTCGCATTCGTCGGGAATTCATCAGGATGGCATTTTAAAATCGAAAAAAACATACGAAATCATGACGCCCCAATCGGTGGGGCTTAAAGATCATCGAATGGTCTTGACAAGTAGATCTGGTTCTCATATGGTGCGATCTCGTTTGACCGATTTAGGGTATAATCCTGCAGACATGGATATGGATGCTTTTTATAAGCACTTTATTATTCTTGCAGATAAAAAAGGCACCGTATATGACGACGACTTGGTTGCCTTGGTTGAATCGAAAAGTGATGATGATTTAAAAGATGAATACGTTCTTGAATATTTGAATGTGTTTAGTGGCAAAAATGTCGTGCCAACTGCCACAGTTCGTATTGCAGCTCATGGTAAAGTATCGCAGGAAGCTGCCTGCGGCGATGGTGCCGTTGATGCTGCCACAAAGGCAATAGATCGCATTACGGGTTTTGCTATTGCTATAGAAGAATATCACTTAGACGCGATTACCGAAGGCCGCGAAGCTCAGGGAACCGTCACCATTGTAGGAAAGTCTAAGGAAGGTGTTTTTGTAGGCAAGGGGATAAGTACCGATATTGTTGAAGCGTCGGCATTGGCGTATATGAACGTTGTCAATAAGATTGCACGTATGCGCAAGTTTAAAAGAAAGGGAACATCGTTGTGATCCCAACTCGGCATCCGTTTACACTAACGCGTGAAAAGACGGCATTGCTCGTTATTGACATGCAAGATAAATTTGCACCAGCAATACCCGAATTCGATCGGTTAACAGCAAATACTGTTAGGTGCATTTTAACGTGTCAGATGTTTTCGATGCCGGTTTTTGTTTCGGAGCAGTATCCGCAAGGTTTGGGTAATACTGTTTCGGTAATTCGGCAACAATTTTCTCTGCTCGATGTAATCGAGAAAACTGAATTTTCGTGTGCAGGGGTGCCTCAATTTCAGCGATTGCTCAATGAACATAAACCCGATACTGTAATAATAACGGGTGTTGAAACGCATGTGTGTGTCAATCAGACGGTTTTAGATCTTATTGCGCTGGGCATCAAAGTTCATGTGGTAGCAGATGCGTGCGGAAGTAGACATACTCTCGACCATCAGATTGCTCTTGCTAAAATGGAAAAGGCCGGAGCACTTATTGATACTACCGAAATGGTGTTATTTGAGTTGGCACAAAAGGCAGGTACCGAAAGCTTTAAAAATATTCAGCGCATGGTGAAAGCAAAGTTTTCACCTGCACCGGTAGTTACCCATAACGAAATTCCTGATAAAAAGGGAGAAGATCCCTTGGTGTCTGCTGTTGAAAGTGCAGCAGAAACTTCTGAGGCAGCTCCTTTGGGTATGGGTGAAAAGATAGTTGATCAGGAAATTGCTCATGTGCAAGAAACCGCAGAAGCTTTAGAGGTTCAAAACGCTGACCCTGTTGAAAGTGCTTCTGTCAACCCTGATAATGCAATTGATACTGAGAGCAATTCTGAGGTAGCAGATCTTGGAATCGATCTCGATGCTTTGCTTGGGGATGTTACTTCCGATGGCGCTCCAGTCAAGGAATTAACTGTTGAGGAAGAAAACGACGCGCTTGATTTGAGTGGGCTTGACAAATTACTTGAAACTGATAGTAAATAGTTTACTTTATATAACACTGTATCGCGAAAGGAATTATAGTTACTATGAATGCGTATAATATTGCTCTTATTGGCGGAGATGGTACCGGCCCGGAAGTTTTGGCTGAGGGTGTTAAAGTTTTGGAAGTTGCCGCAAAAAAATATAATATCAAGCTCAATTACGAAAAATATGACTTCGGTGGCGAACGCTTCATGAAAACAGGTGAGACCCTTCCCGATTCAGCAATCGAAGAGCTCAAAAAGCATCATGCGATGTTTTTGGGCGCAATAGGTCATCCTGATGTTAAGCCCGGTATCCTTGAAATTGGCATCCTGCTTAAACTGCGCTTTGCGCTCGATCAGTATATCAATTTGCGACCTGTAAAGCTGTTTCCTGGCGTAGAAACACCACTTAAAGATAAAGGTCCAGCAGATATCGATTTTGTTGTGATCCGCGAAAATTCGGGTGGCATTTATACCGGTGTTGGCGGAGTTACCATGAAGGGTACACAAAACGAAATTGCAACCCAGGTTATGACGTATTCTCGGCCCGTGGTAGATCGCTGCATGAAATACGCTTACGAATATACCAAGCGTCGTAATAAAAAAAATATGCTAACGCTTGTCCATAAGTCTAATGTGCTTACGCATTGCGGTGATCTTTGGGTACGCTCGCATAAAGAAATGGGCGATGCACAGTATCCCGAAATCAAGCAAGATTATAATCATGTTGATGCCGCTACAATGTGGTTTGTAAAGCAGCCCGAATGGTATGACGTTATTGTAACCGAAAATCTTTTTGGTGATATCATTACTGATTTGGCAGCAATTATTCAGGGTGGTCTTGGCATCGCTGCTGGTGGAAATATCAATCCCGAAGGTGTGAGCATGTTTGAGCCTATGGGCGGATCTGCACCCAAGTATACTGGCCTCAATGTAATCAATCCGCTTGCAGCCATTGGCGCCGCAGGAATGATGCTTGATACACTTGGAGAACGCACCGCAGCAGCTTCTATAGATAAAGCAATTCACGACGCTCTCGCATCGGGAAAAATCAAGAGTCTTGCAGCTGGCAGAATGGGTATGGGTACCCGTGAAGTTGGCGACTTTGTTGCATCACTGGTCTCTTAACAGAATCGAATATTTTCATGGCACAAAAAATAGCCATCTATGATACTACACTGCGTGACGGTAATCAGGCTTTGGGAATCAGCTTGTCTCTTTCGGATAAGCTATCTATTGCGAAACGGTTGTCGGAACTTGGTATCCCCTATATCGAAGGGGGATGGCCAAATCCAACAAATAGTGTCGATACCGAGTTCTATAAGCAGGTTCGGGACTTAAAGCTTGCTGCAAAGATTGCAGCTTTTGGTTCCACGCGCAGGCCTGGTATACAATGTCAGGACGACCCATTTATGGCGATGCTTATCGAAAGTAAAGCACCGGTAATAACTATGTTTGGTAAATCGTGGGATTTGCATGTTCATCATGTAATCAACACAACCCTCGAAGAAAATCTTGCAATGATTGCCGAATCTGTCGAGTATTGCAAGAAGCATAAGCGGGAAGTGATCTATGATGCAGAGCATTTTTTTGATGGCTATAAAGCTAATCCCGACTATGCGTTGGCAACGGTGGATGCTGCAGTACATGCAGGTGCAGATACCATTGTCTTATGCGATACCAATGGCGGTTTGCTTACCGACGATTTTATTGCAATCTGGAACGAAGTTAAACTGCGGATTAAGGCTCCTTTGGGGGTTCATCTGCACAACGATGCTGGATGTGCCGAGGCCAATTCGTGTCAGGCTGCGCTTTTGGGAGCAGTCCAGATTCAGGGGACTATAAACGGCCTTGGTGAGCGTTGCGGAAATGCGAATTTATGCACTATTATAGCCAATTTGCAGCAGAAGCGGGGAATGCCGCTTCTTGCTCCCGATAAGCTAGCGTCATTAACTGCGGTATCGATTTTTGTAAGTGAAATAGCCAATGTGTCGCATAATATTCGTCAACCGTATGTTGGAGAGGCCGCTTTTTCTCATAAGGCGGGTGCACATGCAGATGGAGTGAGAAAAGTTCGACAGAGTTTTGAGCATATCGATCCGGTTTCGATAGGCAATACGCGAAGATTTATTGTATCCAATCAAGCTGGTTCAAGCACTTTGCTTGAACGGTTGGATACGATACTTCCAGGTCTTGACAAAAAAGATGCACGCGTTAAAAAACTTTTGGCTCGCATTAAAGAGCTCGAGGAAGAAGGTTACCAGTTCGAAGCTGCAGAGGCGTCTTTTGAACTTGTTGCGCGGAAAGTCTTTGAAATGCTTCCAGATTCAACCTTTAAATTCAATGGTTTTAGAGTTATCGAAGAAAAACGCGAAAATGGTGAGGTTTTTTCCGAAGCTACAATCAAGGTAACAAACAATAATATCACGGTGCATACTGCTGCAGAAGGAGATGGGCCAGTTAATGCCCTGGACAATGCGCTTCGAAAAGCTCTTGTCAATTTCTTTCCTGTTCTTTCGAGTGTGAAGCTTGAGGATTTTAAAGTGCGTGTACTCGATGGAACCGAGGGCACAGCTGCAAAAGTTCGGGTGCTTATTGAAAGTAGCGATGGTGTTTCTCGGTGGTCTACGGTTGGTGTTTCAACCAATGTTATTGAGGCATCGTGGTTGGCTCTTATCGATAGTCTCCATTATAAATTACTCTTGGCAGAAATGAAACCTGCTTCTGTACCAAAAAAGCAAGGTGTCTAAAAAGCCAAGATTACATCTAAGGAATAATTATGGCAGTTAATCTCGATTGGAAAAACCTCAGTTTCGAATATCGCCAAACCAATATGTATGCCTATGCCAATTTTACAAAGGGGCAATGGTCACCAATTGCAACATCAGATGACCCCTATATACGTATTCATATTGGGGCATCTTCATTACATTATGGGCAAGCTTGCTTTGAGGGTCTTAAGGCATTTACGCGCCGCGATGGAAGCATTGCAATTTTTAGACCCGAAGCAAATGCAAAAAGGCTTAATATGTCGGCACAGCGTATTGTTATGGAGCCTATTCCAAGCAAACTCTTTATCGATGCATGTGTTGCTGCAATAGAAGGAAATAAAGAGTTTGTTCCTCCCTATGGGACTGGTGCAAGTCTTTACTTAAGGCCATTGCTTATTGGCACTACACCCAGGATAGGGCTTAATGCTTCGGATGATTATACCTTTTTGGTATTGGTAACGCCGGTTGGTCCCTATTATAAAGACGGCTTCTTTCCTGTTAAGGCACGTATCCACGAAGAGTACGATAGAGCTGCACCTAAAGGGGTCGGTAATGTTAAAGTAGCGGGCAACTATGCTGCTGGGCTTAAAGGGGATTTAGAAGCCAAAAAAGCTGGTTTTTCTGTCGGCTTATATTTAGATGCTGCCGAACATAGCTACATAGATGAATTTGGCACATCAAATTTTATAGGCATCACTGCAGATGGGCATTATGTAACGCCAAGCTCAAATTCTATTTTGCCAAGTATAACCAACGATAGCCTTCAGGTTCTTGCTCATGATTTGGGACTTGTTGTTGAAAGAAGAAAAATCCATATTTCCGAGTTGCCTTTGTTTTCTGAAGTAGGCGCATGCGGAACAGCTGCCGTAATTACGCCAGTTTGCTCTATTGCTCATGGATCACAAGAGTACCGGTTTGGCTCTGAATCCGAAGCGATGCCAACACTCACGAAACTTTACAAAATGTTTCAAGGCATCCAGTATGGAGAATTATCCGATACGCATACTTGGATGTATCCTGTTGAGTAAATAAGTTGAATTAAGAATTATTTGATCGTTAGTATAGTATTGTTTTCACTTTATAAAGGACTATGGTATGGAAAAAGTAGTTTTGGCATATTCTGGTGGTCTCGATACTTCAATTATCATTCCTTGGCTTAAAGAAAATTATCATTGCGAAGTGATTGCCATGGCTGCTGATTTAGGACAGGGCGAAGAACTCGACGGGTTGGTAGAAAAGGGTATGAATACCGGCGCAAGCAAAGTGTATATCGAAGACCTTCGTGAAGAATTTATTACCGAGTATATTTATCCGACTATCAAAGCTGGGGCGATATACGAAAAAACATATCTTTTGGGAACGAGTTTTGCTCGCCCCCTTATTGCAAAACGTCAAGTAGAAATTGCCCATAAAGAGGGTGCGACTATGGTTGCGCATGGCGCAACCGGAAAAGGAAATGATCAAGTTCGTTTCGAGCTTACGTATATGGCGCTCGACCCAAGTTTAAAAATTATCGCGCCGTGGAAAGATCCTTTGTGGACCATGCATTCCCGGGAAGAGTGTATTGCCTATGCCGAAGCCAGAAATATCCCAATTAGTCAATCTAAAAAGCGAATTTATTCCGAAGATCGCAATATTTGGCACATTAGCCATGAAGGTGGAGTTTTAGAAGATCCTGCTGTCATGCCCCCCGATGACGTGTATACTCTTTCTAATACCGTAGAAAAAGCTCCCGATAAAGCAGAAATAGTAGAAATCAGATTGGTCAAGGGTATTCCTGTTGCGGTTAACGGTAAAGAGCTTTCTCCCCTGGCATTGCTCACCGAATTAAATCGCATCGGCGGAATTCATGCTATTGGTCAAGTCGACATGGTAGAAAATCGTTTGGTGGGCATTAAGTCGCGCGGTATCTACGAAACGCCTGGTGGCACACTCTTATATGCTGCGCATCGGGAACTTGAGCGACAGGTTTTAGATCGAAATACGCTTCACTTTAAAGAAGCCGTTGCAATCCGATATGCCGAACTCGTTTATAATGGCGAGTGGTTTTCTATGCTTAAAAATGGTCTCGATGCTTTTGTCGAGACAACCGAGCAGAATGTTACTGGTTGGGTTAAGCTTAAATTGTATAAAGGGAACGTTATAATGGCGGGTGCACAAGCCGAAAAATCTCTCTATTTGCAAGATTTATCCTCATTTACAGATACAGAGCTTTATGATCAAAAAGATGCTATTGGCTTTATTCGTCTTTTTGGGCTTCCTATGAAGGTCGCTGGGATGGTTGATCGAAAAAAATAGCCCAAAGCGACTAATGCATCGAACAATAACCTTTTGGCATGAATTAAACGTTTTGCTCATGTAAAAAAATAGTGTATAATAGTTATGTGGTGTTGAGGGTTTTCAAAACCAGTTATTCATCCTCTTGAGTGAATGTTGTGAAAGGTATGGCACACATTTTTCTGCGAAGCTTTCACTCTGCATTTAGTTATTTCGCTGCAATCGTAGCGATCTGTTTTGCAACAAATATTCCTCTTTGTGCCGCTAACGCCTCTGCGTTTGCGCTGTCAAAACCAATCGATGAATATTCGATGAAAGCTCTCTTAATCCAACGAATATGCAGATTTGTTGAGTGGCCCGATTCTATCTGGAATGCAGATACCACCGCTCCCTTTGTAGTAGGCATTTTAGGCACAAACCCATTCGGAAAGCAGCTCGATGCACTCTTTTCCCAACAACGGATCCAGGGCAAAAGGGTTCGTATCGAGCAATTAAGTTCCCTCGAAGGTGCGCGTTTCTGCAATGCCATTTTTATTAGTGAATCTGAAAAGTCATCTATTTCAAAAATTTATACAGCATTATCGCATAAACCCATATTGCTGCTTGGGGATACTAAGCGCTATGCCTACAACGGGATTCATATCAATTTTTTCACTAATAATGCAGATCAGATTCGGTTTGAAATAAACAAAGATTCATTTGGCGATTCGCAACTGCATTCAAGCTACCAGCTTTTTAACTTGGGAGTATTGGTTTCGCAAGGAGTAAATCCATGAACAAAATGAACATACAAATATCTGGTTTCTCTATCCGAACAAAAATCATTCTGCTTATTTTAACGGTCACACTTTCTTTAGAAATATGTGGTGCGGCTATCATTTTGTATTTCGATTATCGAAACTACAAAAAAGATATGATTGAAACCGCTTCAATGAATATGCGGCTTGTAGCAGAATATAGTATTGCACCTATCCTTTTTGATGATCGCAATGGAGCAAGCACGATACTTTCCCGTGCTCAGGCGATTCCTTCAGTGAAGGCTGTTTGGCTTTTTGACACCTTGGGGAAGCAATTTGCATCATGGCCCTTAGATGCCCCTTTACAGAACCTTGATCCTGATTCGATATTTGAGTATCGATTTTCAAACAAGCTTTTAACTACCAGATGTTCTGTTGTTAACGATTCCCATACTATCGGATATGTTCAAGTAACGGTAGCAACCGACCAATTTGAGCAAAAGATTTTGGATCATGCACGCGCAACCATAGAACTGCTTGCGGTTCTTATGCTTCTTGCCTTTCTTATGGCGCTCCGTTTGCATCGGGTAATTTCTCAGCCACTAACCGAATTAAGCAATATTACTCGTCAAATTGCTTCTAAAAAGGATTTGTCATACCGATTATCAACAAATAGATCCGATGAAATAGGGCAGCTCTATTCAAATTTTAATACAATGTTGGCACAGCTTGATTTGCGACAATCTGAACGGGATGTGGCTCTTGATAATTTACAAAAAAGTGATGCTCGCTTAAGGGCCCTTATAGATGCCATGCCCGACATGGTACTTCAAATAGATGCACAGGGTATTATAAAAATGTGCGCAGGCAATTTGCATCAAAGTAAATTATTTCCTCGGTTACATGCGGATATTTCTCTTCCGGAGGCTTTGCCTAAAGCAATTGCAGATTCATTGTTGAGCCATGTTACCCAGGCTCTTGCTTTGGGGACTATGCAAATATACGAATTTTCAAATACCGAAATTCATGAGATCAGGCAATACGAAATACGTATTGTCAAATCTTCTGCACAGGAAGCCGTTGCGGTCATTCGAGATGTTACCGAATCGAAAAATATTACTGCGCAACTGTTTCAGGCTCAAAAGATGGAGACCATTGGAAATCTTGCTGGAGGTTTGGCACATGATTTCAATAATGTTTTGGGCGGCATAACCGGGATGATCTCTTTAATGAAAATTTCGCTTCAAGAGAAGGATCGTAATTTTGAGGAGCTGGAAGACTATGTAAATACTATCGATAGTGCAACCCATCGCGCAACCGATATGGTAACCCGTTTGCTAACGCTTTCGCGCAAGCACGATCCTATTTTGGCTCCCATAGATCTGCGAACGGTAGTTTCTAATGTAAATGCATTATGTAAAACTACGCTCGATAAGAGTGTAGAGCTTGCATACACCAACCCACAATCCCCGGCAATTGTGTATGGAGACCTCATTCAGCTCGAGCAAGTTCTTCTTAATCTGTGTGTTAATGGCGCACACGCCATGACAATAATGAGACCCGTTGAAGAACACAAAGGGGGAACGTTACGTATTTCTATACAGCGTATCTCTGCCATGCAATTACCTCCCGCGGTGTATCGAAGCACTGATAATCCGTCAACTAATTTTTATCGTGTTTCGGTTATTGATACGGGTGTTGGAATTCCAAAAAATCAAATGGAAAAAATCTTCGAGCCCTTTTTTACAACCAAGGTAGAGCGTATGGGTACTGGCCTTGGGCTCTCTATGGTTAAGAGCATTGTGGGCGCACATAATGGTCGTTTTGAGGTTGAATCCACCATTTCGGTAGGAACGGCTATGCATATTTATTTGCCTGAGCTTAAAGATATTGTTACTGCACTGGCCCCCCAAAAAACACCTTTTAATCGATTTGAAGGCTCTGCTACCATACTGTTAGTTGACGATGAAGAAATTATTCGCTATACAATGGGTAAGCTATTAGAAAAATGCGGGCTCACCGTGATATCGGCGAGCGGTGGACGAGAAGCTATCATGCTGTATACTGAGCAGGGGAAAAATATAGATCTTGTGATTCTTGATATAGCAATGCCAAGGCTTTCGGGTACCGATGTTCTGGTTGCATTGAGGGCAATAGATCCTCAGGTGAGGGTTATTCTTTCTTCGGGAAATCAGACCGACCCTCGTCTTGAAGAGGCGCGCACAATAGGGATATCAGGATTTATTCAAAAACCTGCCGCTCTGGATACTTTAATCGATTTGATTTCCACAATTTTAATCTCAAAGAAATAGTTGTGTGGTGAACTGCTTGTATGAATACTAAAGCAAACTTTTCTGCAGTTATCGTTGCTGGGGGCTTAGGAACAAGGCTTGGGCATTCGTTACCCAAGGCATTTGTGCCCCTGGATCAGAAACCTTTGTTTACCCATTCCCTCGAAATATTCAATGCTCACCCTTTGTGTCAAGAAATAGTTCTGGTTATTCCTCTCACGCATCACGATAAAGCCAAGGCCATTGTGCAAGGCTTAACAAACCCCAAACCTCTCTATCTTGTGAACGGGGGCACTGTTCGTTGGGAATCTACCTTGCAGGGCATTAAAGCCTGCACTGGATGCGCCCCGTGGGTTCTTATCCACGATGCTGCACGTCCTTTTGTAACTGTTGCCGTTATAAATTCGTTGCTTGAGCTTTCTACCAAGTATGATGGAGCTATCTCTGCAACACCAATGGTTGATACCGTACGTACTATATGCGGGGATAGGTCGTCGGGAACACTCGATCGCTCAACGCTTGTGCGCGTGGGAACACCACAAATGTTTCGTCGCGATGTGTTAATGGAAGTGTTTTCAACTATCGATCCGCACGATGCCTCTATTACCGACGAGGCAATGCTTTTTGAGAATGCGGGTTATGCAGTTGGTATAGCACAGGGCGATCCGCTTAATTTTAAAATTACAACTCCCCAGGATCTTCTCATTGCCGAAGCGCTTTGTGCATACAGAATGGGTGTGAAATAATCTCTTTTTTGCTGTGCTACCCACGCATCGCGGTAAAGCAATTATCACCGCCGTTTCTATTACGATGCTCGTTTGATATATTTTTATGCTATGAAAAAAAAGCACTTTACACTTCTTAAAATTATTCTTGGCATAGCATTTGCCATACTTGGATTATATATCTTTTTTAGAGATGTTTCTCTACCTCGCTTGGTGCACGAACTCTCAGATCTTAAACTCCCTATTATTCTCATGTGTATAATATTACCGGTAGCATCGCTCTGGTTTCGGTCGCTTCGGCTAAAGCTTATTCTCCCGCAGTCGGAATCTACCCACAAAAAGGGAATATTTGATCTGGTTCTCATAGAATTTGCAGTGAATAATATGCTTCCTGGTCGCATTGGTGAAGCTTCACGTGCAATTCTTTTATGGAAACGAAATAAGTTTTCACTTGCAGTTTCAATTGGATCGCTTATCATCGAGCGATTATTTGATATGATTGTAGTTGCTAGCTTTTTTATAGTGCCTGTGCTTTTTATGCCCAAACTTGCTGAGGTGAGAATTCCTCTTGCGATTGGGTCACATGCATTCTCGGTAGGATTAGATACCGCAGGCGTGTTTCTGCTTATAGCTATTTGTGGTATTGCACTTCTTTTTGGGGTATATGCTTATTACCCCGTTATTTTTAAACGCTTCTTTAAAAAAGTAATTTCTTTTTTGCCAAGGTCTGCGCAGCACTCAGTAATAAAACAGGGCCACGAAATAAAAGCTACACTTGGATGGCTCTCCGATTACCGGCGCGTGGCGGGTATTGTTGTATTGTCAATATGTATAGAATTGGCCTATGCAGCGTCATTTTACCTTCTCATTGGCCCCCCCAATGGAAATGGCGCACTGGGAGCGTTGTTCGCTCAGGCTTTCGGATCTTTGGGGGCTGCTATCCCGCTTGCGCCAGGATATATCGGCACGCTGCATGCCATGCTACTTGAAGCTTTTACTCTTCTTGGGCATGATCCCGATAAAGGAAGAGCTGTGGCTATTATTTATCATGCGATTGGCTTTTTAGTAGTAACTCCCATTGGTATCTTTTGTATGATTCGATCGCATACTCCTTTGCGCGAAATACAATCTGCTGCCGAAGAAATGAAGCCTTTGGAAGAAAAACTTATTGATTGATTTTTTGTAAAGCTCATTTGATTTCAGGAGACTTCATGGATTTTTTTGAAATAGGAATGCTCATTTGTTTTGGATTAAGCTGGCCCATATCAATTTTTAAAGCTTTACGTACTAAGCAAGTTGCTGGAAAAAGTAGTTTGTTTTTATGGATAGTAATTTTCGGATATTCGTGCGGAATAGCTCATAAATTGAGGGTGTCGCTAGACCCGGTGATATGGTTGTACTGTGCAAACATGGCTCTTGTTGCCTTTGATTTGAGCTTGTACTATCGGTATAAAAAATTTTCTCCTAAAACAGAGTAATAATATATGATTCAAGATTTTTCTTTTGCATTGCCTCTCTGGACTTCATCAATAATTACACAGCATTCTCAAAAGGATTTTTCGAGCGCTATCGAACGGATGAGTTTTGTGCTGGATCTGGTTGCACACAATATTGCTCATAAAACAGGAGGCCCTTTTGGTGCTGCAATTTTTGATGTCGTCTCGAATGAACTGATTTCTTATGGAGTCAATCTTGTCACTTCTGTAAATTGCTCGGTGCTGCATGCAGAGATCGTTGCCATTATGCTAGCTCAAAAAAAGCTTGGTACCTTTAATCTTTCTTTCTATGGGTCTGCAGGATTAGAGCTCGTCACCAGTACCGAACCGTGTGCCATGTGCCTTGGTGCAATCCCTTGGTCTGGCATTAAAGCCGTCATCTGTGGCGCCCTCGATGTCGACGCTCGTGCTGCTGGATTTGACGAAGGGGATAAACCCACAGATTGGGTTTTGGGCTCTTCCGGAGAATTAGTGGGTGAAATTGATAGTTGATCAGTAAAATAAGTGAGCATGGTCATCCGGTAAAGTAGTTTTTGGTTTGCAGACTAAAGACCACCAACCAGGAAGACACATGCTCATCAAGACAATACTTAA
>JBBRUX010000026.1:0-52669 GCA_038247415.1 Chitinivibrionales bacterium
ATACAAGCGATAATTAAACGCGCTAACGGTTACAGAAACAGAGAACGTCTCAAACGGGATTTATACTTCCATCTTGGAAACTTAAACATGTACCCTGACGTTTCTCTATGAGAAAATCACCCGAAAATGTCTGAAGCACCAGTTTTATAAACAGGGAAATTTTAAGAGACGAGATTGTTTTTCCTGCGATACTATCACCACAGTAGCTGCGCGTGTTGGACAATCCAAGCTTTTTGCAGATATATGCTTTGGTAAACTCTTGATCAACACTATGGCGATAATCATAGTAATCGCATAGATAAGCTCTGAAATTATTATAGTCGTAGATAACGGGTTTTTCGTTCATATTCATTTCATTGTCTTAGGTTGTATTCGATCAATACAGGTGCGACTCTTACAATTGTCTTCTGTTATAAGAATAGCTCATAGCAGGCGATACTGCAACCTACTGGATGTGCATTTATTTGAGTACATTGCTATAACCCCTGCAACTCGATGTGCAAAATACACGATGGAGCCAGAAATAAAGTCCAAAAATGGCACAAGCAGCATAGAATGTGGCTTTTAACAGTTCCTGTAAACGTGCCTTGCGCGGGATCGAACGTAGTGGATTGGCGTTCTTATTCGGTGAATTCTCGCCGTAAACTCGCACCGCAGGGGATTTTATGCTGTTGCGGAATTTTTTTAAGATAGAAAACTATATAGGGAAAGCCACAAACATGCGTTTCTGGCTTCCCACAACAAAAAAAACATACTTATTAGACAAAAATATTATAGTTGGCACCATCCGCTTTATCGAGATAATACGAAACACCGCCAAATTCGATACCATCAATAAGCTCTTCCTTTTTTATTCCCATGATATCCATTGACATCGTGCAAGCAATCATTTTGATACCATTTTTTTGAGCGGCAGCCATAAGATCAGGCAGCGATATAACATTTTTCTTTTTCATCTCCATCTGCATCATCATGGTACCCATGCCTCCCATATTCATCTTCGAAAGCGTAGTTTTTTTAGCACCCCGCGGCATCATCATCGAAAACATAAATTCGGTAATTGATTTTTTAACCTTAACGGCGGCATCTTTACGCAAGAGATTGAGTCCCCAAAAGGTAAAAAAGAGGCAGACTTCACTTCCCATTGCTACAGCGCCATTTGCAATAATAAAAGCAGCCATCATTTTATCGAAATCATTTGAAAATATCACCATTGTTTTCCGATTTTGACCACTTTCCGGCACTTTGCAGACATCGCGCGTTCCCCCTTTTTTAACAACGGCACTAAAGATACCATCTTTTTGAACCAGTGAAATAAGGGAATTATTGGTTCTAACGCACCACGCAGGTACATCGGCCGCAAAGCCCTGATCTGTTGCACGAATTTCGAGTGACTCTCCATCTGCCAGTGAATCAACGCCCGTTTTAAGCTTCATGATAGGCCCGGGACATTGCATTCCGCATGCGTCAACAACTTTTGAAGGTGTAACAATCTGGGTATCAACCGACACAGACGAACACGCGGCCTCTCGAACAGACTTGACATATGTTGAATCATAGCTTACCGTTTGCGCAGTAGAAAAAGTTTTGTATCCACCAGAAAGGTTTCGAGCTTTGAACCCATTTTGAAGCAGAATACGCGCAGCTAAATAGCCCCGCAACCCAACCTGACAATACACCATAATTTCTTTGCTCTTGTCGAGCTCTTGCAAACGACTCCGTAAAGCATCAATCGGAATATTAAGAGAATTGTCGATTGCACCTTGCTCATGCTCTAGCTTTGTTCGCACATCAAGAAGGATTTGCGTGGCCGGATTTACAGAAGAAATATCTTCGGCATAAAAAGCACACATTTTTCCACGTAAAATATTTTCGGCAACAAATCCTGCCATGTTTACAGGGTCTTTTGCACTTCCATAAGGTGGCGCATACGCCAGTTCCAATTCCGAAAGATCAAAAACTGTCAAGTTATGACGAATCGCAGTGGCAAAAACATCTATACGTTTATCAACCCCATCCTTACCTATTACCTGAGCTCCCAAAAGACGTCCCGTAGCAGGATCAAAGAGAATTTTTATAGAAATCGGGAATGCACCCGGGTAATATCCCGCATGGCTTGATCCGTGAGTATACGATTTAACAAAAGGGATTGCCCATTTCCGTGCATTTTTCTCATTGAGGCCGGTAACCGCTGCCGTAAGATCGAATACCTTGCAGATAGCTGTTCCTTGAGTATTTTTATAGGTAGAGTCGATTCCGCAGATCACATCTGCAGCAATCCGACCTTGCCTGTTTGCGGGACCAGCAAGCGGAACATGCACTTTTTTGCCAGAAATAAAATCCACGACTTCGCATGCATCACCAACAGCAAAGACATCAGGAGCAGAAGTTTTCATGGTATTGTCAACAATGATGGTGCCCCGGTCGGAACATTCGATGCCGGAATTCTTTACAAATACAGTATCGGGTTTAACACCGATAGCAAGAATTATCAGTTCGGTTGGTATTCGTTCACCACTTTTGAGAATAAGCTCAGCTTTGTCGGCACCCATATCTTCTATGCCGTCTACCCCATCGGAGAGAATGAGCCGTACTCCGCTCATGGTCATATGCTGATGCAAAATGGTAGCCATTTCCTTATCTGCAGGCATAAAAACCTGATCCATAAGTTCAACGAGCGTAACATCCATTCCTCTATGGCGCAGGCTTTCGGCCATTTCTAAACCAATAAAGCCTCCGCCCACAACAACTGCTCGTTGAGCGCGCTTAGAATCTACATAGGCCTTGATTTTGTCGGTATCGGGAATTGTTCTAAGAGTAAATACGATTGGAGAAGCAATGCCTTTTAAAGGCGGCTTAATAGGTGCGGTTCCTGGGGACAACACCAAAGAATCGTATGATTCTGTAAACGTTGTTCCTTTATTCGAAACTGTAACTGTTTTGTTTTTTGTATCAATTGCAGTTACTTCGCATTCGGTACGAACGATAACATTAAATCGCTCTTTGAATTTTTGCGGAGTTTGAATTATGAGATTTTCGCGATCTTTGATTGTTTCCCCGATGTAATAGGGCAAGCCGCAATTGGCATAAGAGATATACTCCCCTTTTTCAAACATCACAATTTCTGCTTTTTCGTCTAGTCGTCTCAGGCGCGCTGCACAGCTTGCCCCACCAGCCACACCTCCAACAATCACGATCTTTTTAGCCACAATAAACTCCTTATCATAAATAGGTTACCTATTGCATAAGCGCATTTAAATATATTGTCTCTGTTTGCACGCCAACAAGTTGTTTTTCAACTTTACCGTTTTTAAAAATGAGAACTGTAGGAATGCCTGTAATGCTGTATTTTGATGCTGTAAGCGGATTCTCATCCACATTCATCTTGAATACGTTTGCCTTGCCCGCAGTCTTGTTCGCAACCACATCAATAATTGGCCCAGCAAGCCGACACGGGCCACACCACGGAGCCCAAAAATCTACAAGTACCGGTAATTCACTCGCCAACACTTCGGTTGCAAAACGCCCATCAGTAGTTTCTAAAGACATATAATACTCTCCTCTTAAAATAGATAATACATTATTGAGATCCCGTCACTTAACAACAGAAAAACCGGCTCTAGTCCAAGCTCCAATACCCCCTGAGAGGTTTTCTACATTAGCAAAGCCCTTGTTTTTGAGCATACCAAAGGCCATTGCAGACCGGTTTCCCGAATGACAATATACTATAATACGTTTCTGCTTAACCGTATCAAGTTCCGAAATCCGAGAACTCAATTCTCCCACGGATATGAGCCTGCTTCCTTTTATATGCCCACTCTTGAATTCGCCATCCGAACGAACATCCAAAAACACAACGTTGGAATCTTTGAGCAATTCCGCTGCAGATGTAGGTGATATGTTAGATGTGTTTCTTCTACTAAATACATTGAGCAGGATGAAAGCCACAACAATTACAATTCCAATCACAATTCCCGTTTGCATAATCATACTCCTTGGTTAATTTGCCTCTATTACAATTAATATTAATGCTATCTTCCCCATCCACCAGCAAAAACTGCCCCAATTAATGAGCCGTAGAGCGTGCTTACATAAGGATTGCTTGTAATCGGACACGTACCCGACGAACAGCCTACAATTTTATAATACAAAAATCCTCCAATACCACCAATCACCACGCCCAAAACAATTTTTAAAAACATTAACCCCTCCATGTTTAAATATTAATATATTCTTATATTCATATATATTCAAGAAAAAAATCATCTCAAACTAGAAACAACATTTTTTGCATCTTCGTTGCATACCATATAAAGAATTTGATTTCCAACTCGTTCCCCCGAAAGAACGCCAGCAGCTTTAAGAATGTTAAGGTGCTGTGAAACCGTAGGCTGAGGAACCTTGGTGCATTCAACCATTGCCGCAACATTTTGTTCACCCGCCATTAGGCCCTCTACGATGCAAAAACGAATAGGATGTGCAAGAGCCTTGAGAATCGCAGCTTTTTTTTTGTGGTGGATGTTCATATACCTGCTCTTGAGTTTAGATAAGGGAAAGTAATATTGTTTCGTATATTCGTATATTAATATATACTAAAACGATAAGAAAGTCAAATCCAAAAACTAAACTGCACATTGATCGCTTTAAGATAGCCGTCTGGGTAACGATTTACTCTTTCACAACAATTGCACCCCGTGTACGCGCAAATCAACCGCACTCATTTTCGTGGATATATGCAATGAAGCAAGACTTCACTCAACCAATTAAATTCTTCCCATTGGTTTTAATAACCGACCGATACCAATGCGCAGAATCCTTTACAATTCGTTGTTGAGTTACATGATCAACATAAATAAGCCCAAATCGAGGAAAATAGCCTTCTGCCCATTCGAAATTATCCATGAGCGACCAATGGAAATAGCCTCTGATATCTATGCCATCATTTGTTGCTTTTAAGAGAGTAGTTAGATATTTTTGGGTAAAATCAATTCTTTGGGGATCATGAACTTTCCCATCCTGAGAGATCACATCGGTAAGTGCCACACCATTCTCTGTAATGTAAATAGGAAGTTTGTAACGCTCATAAAAAAACTTGGGGCCATAATAGAGAGCTTCTGGCTCTATGCTCCAATGCATCAATGTTCGCGGCATATTAATAGGCTCAAGAAAAAATTCATATCCCCCATCCAAAGCAGCGCGAACTTTTCTACCACTATAAATATTGGCGCAAAAATAATCGAGCGGCTGATGAATGATATCCATGTCACCGGATTGGACAAACCCAAGATATGGTGCATTAACCTTTAAGCCATTTTTTGGATATTCCCCCAAATAAACAGGATCCATCCACCATGCGTTTGTAACTCCTTCATGCATCGGTGTATCAAATGTTGCAAGACGGGCTACATTGATAGCATCGACAGCATTAGTTTCCGGAATATTGACACAACCAACTGGTGCAAACCCAACCTTGCATCCAGGTTCCCCATACATGCGAATTGTTTGAACTGCATTTCCATGAGCGAGCAAAACATTATGCGACATGCGCAACAATTCGGCCCAATCATGATGTTCACCTGGTGCATGTACGCCGCTGTTATATCCTAAATGAATGAAGGCTTGCGGCTCATTAAAGGTAATCCAGTTTTTTGCCCGATCAGAAAGCTTTTCAATAACAATGCGTGTATATTCTGCAAACCAGTTACTGACATCCCTATTAAGCCATCCTCCCCGATAATGAAGTTCCAGTGGCAAATCCCAATGATACAGAGTAATAAAGGGGACAATTCCAGCTTCAAGCAGATTATCAACAAGTTTGGTATAAAAATCTAAACCTTTTTGATTTACCGTACCTGTGCCGTTGGGTAAAATTCGAGGCCATGAAATTGACATACGGTATGAATTAAGACCAACCTCCTGCATAAGCGCGATATCTTGACTAACTCGATTATAATGATCACAGGCATTGGTTGCATCGTGGTTATTCCAGATCGTTCCTTTTTTCTGAGAAAAATAATCCCATACCGACAGCCCTTTTCCATCTGTGTCCCAGGAACCTTCAACCTGAAACGCACATGTTGAGGCTCCCCATGCAAAATCGGGATTAAAGGCGATGATGTTTCCTTTTCAAAATTTTAGATTCAATTAAATCGCTACTTTGAGCAATGAATAAAATAGACCATGCCCTGCATCACAAAAACCGAGTAACATGAATGTGACCAATAAGTGTACCATTGTGACGATGCTCTTTCCATCGAATGAATGCGAATCTTCTAAAACAATTGCAGCAGCCCCGGGCACAGTTCTAATTTTGTGTAATGAGAATTTAACACCAACGAATGATAAACTCGATCGGGTGATGTATCATTCTCTGCCATGAGCAGCAGCTTCTTACGCAATGCTGCCACCTCTTCCTTCATTGCAGTATAGGTTTTTGCCGAAACGCTCAACGTCAATGTTGACATGTCAAGTAATGAGGTTGGATGGCGATCGTAAGCTTCTTTTCCCAGGTCGACCATCGCGCGTTGAAATCGCATGACATTCATCGATTCGACTTTCTTATCGCCCGAAAGTCTGCCCGTGGTAATCGATGAGTTGACAAGAGAACACGTTCCATCCTCACACTTTTCTATGAACCCCAGCCGCAAGAGCAGTTCGATCGCCCGACGCACTTCATCTGCTGATATTGGTGGCATCAACTGCTTGCCAAGCGCCGCATAATCACCCGAGAACGCATAAAAGGAAATAAGGGCCCGTACGGCGCTATAATGCCAATGTGAATAGTACTCGAATTTACCGGAGACAATCACCACAGACGAAGCTTCACAACAGGCAAGCATGCGCTCGAAGAATAACTTACGCTCATCAAGAGTCTTCGCTTCGCAGAAATAAACCATATTCTCGAAGTATTCGGCTTGTCGTTTTGAGTGGCCGAGTGCCTTGGAAAATTTAACAACCAATGATCTGCCCAAAGATTGTCGTCCTTCGATAACGTCTTTGTAAAGACCTACGGAATTTATGCCGGCTTTATTCGAAAAGTAGCGATAGGAAAAAGCGGACTTTGTGCGTTTCTGCTGTGCATAGAAGTCGCGCAGATACTCGCGGTAGTCGGTATAGTCGAATATGCTGGGGACGCTTGGTAGTGTCTGCATCGCTTTTAGTTTCTAGAAAGTGTTTAATGATAATATAGCCATTTTTTTGTAAAAAAGGGGGACTAAAGTTTCTTTTCTGTTCCGATCACACGGAACATAGCAATATCAGAACTAGCTTACAATTTGTTGTGAAATAAATAAGTTATGACAATAATAGCCTTGTAGAATCCAGAATTAAACGTACACAATAGCGAGCGATTCACGGAACAGTAGTAATCTCGATGGAAATGGCGGGAATGCCGCCTTACGAAAGACATCAGCCTGACAGTACCTCTTGTCCACCAAGTTTGCTAACACCACTTCTGAGGTGGTGGCATATATGTCACCTAATTTTGCCATAATCGAATGGTTTTTAAGCCCATTGCACCCTATTTGTGTGTATCTTTTGAGAGACAACTTTTAGTTTGCTAAATACAAATTTGCGCATTTAGAAATTAAACTTTGTTTCTTCGATATTAATTAATCACCAGTACAAGGAGGATCAAGAAATGAAACGCTCAAGCACTCAAATCGGGCTTCTAGCATTGTTTTTGACACTTACTATGAACTCTGCTGCTCAATCTGCTAATGTGTGGGCAGTTGATGCTCATGGCAATATCACCCTTAACGGCTCGGTATTCTGCGTGAAAGGTGGATCTTGGTTTGGACTTGAAGGAAGGTATGAGATTCCAGGCGATGCTGTCAACCCAAGAGGCGCACCCATGGAAATGTTTATGGGGAATGTGTTTTGGAATCCAAGCAGTCGCACACTCGCCTCTGATGCAGCCGAGATAAAAAAACTGGGATTCAATGCTATCAGATTGCCACTTGTTCCGCAAACTCTCGATGACAACGATCCGCAGGGCAAAGATCCTGTCCTAAAAAATTCTCCTGGTGTGCGCGTTCAAGGCGCCTTTGCAGCACTCAAGGCAACGATCAAAGCATGTTCAGATGCTGGACTTTATGTTCTTTTAGACGTTCACTCCTGTTCTAACTATGTAGGCTGGAGGAAGGGTCGTTTGGACGCACGTCCACCGTGGTCAGACGCAACCCGTGACAACTACGATTACAAACGAGAAGATTGTTCCTGCTCTGGCACAGGGAATCCCAGCACCGTTACTCGTATTCAGGCATATGATGAAACAAAGTGGTTGGCAAACCTTAAAACGCTTGCAGGTCTGGGAGCATCAATGGGTGTTGATAATATCATGGGTATTGACATTTTCAATGAACCATGGGACTACAGTTGGAGCGAATGGAAAACCTTAGTTGAGCATGCTTACACAGCAATCAATTCGGTGAATCCCAACATTCTATTGTATGTCGAGGGAATTGGTGGCTCGAATGGTAATCAGGATGGTACTCCAGCTACAACCACTAAGACACCTCACGGGAATGAAACAATCACAAATCCCAACTGGGGCGAAAACCTGTATGAAGCAGGTGCGAATCCACCGAATGTGCCGAAAAGCAAGATCGTATTTTCACCTCACTGTTATGGTCCATCGGTTTGCCCACAGCCAATGTTTGCAGCACAAGGCGCTGATCTAAAGTGTCAAAGTGCGGTAGAAGATTCTTTCGGTAATTTAAAATGCCCAATGGTGATTGAACAAGACCGGCTTGAAATTGGATGGCAAGAGCATTTCGGGTATTTGAAAGCTATGGGATATGCGATTTGTATTGGAGAGTTTGGTGGCAACATGGATTGGCCGAACAAGACCGATGCTCGAATTGCAAACCGCTATAGCTATCTCACTGACAAAACGCTTGATCAACAATGGCAGAATGCATTTGTTAAATATTTAATCAAGATGGGAATTAATAATTCTTTCTACTGGTCGATCAATCCCGAGTCCGGCGATACGTATGGTATTTTTAACACAACCTACGATCCAGTCACTAATAAAAGTGGTTGGGGTGCATGGACAGACACAGATGCACGGAAGCTCGCATTGTTAAAGAAACTCTGGGATGCAGGTGCAACGGGAGTTGCACCTGGAGCCGAGGCTAAAAATGGTGCTGCTGTAAAGAGTTCTATTTTCCATGTATCAAGTACAGGGGTAATTACCTATGTATTACCGAAAGCATCCGATGTGTCGCTTAGTCTGTATAGTCTAAACGGACGGGTACAGTCTGAAGTAATCAGTCAACGGCAAGATGCAGGCACTCATACCGTTGAATTGCGTAAAAAGAACGCTACGACCGGACCTTGTATGGCTGTATTAAAAACTGGTGAAAGTGTAAACAAACAACTGGTCTACTTTACACAAAATAATTTTTCTCATTGATTGATAGACATCTCGATTTTTCGGGGAAAATTCAGAACGTTGAGAACCCTCGTTGCCACACTCGATCGTGGCAACGAGGCTATTCATTTTTGGCAAAGAGCAATTTAACAAAAGCAATAAATACTCCAGCGGTCCAACCCATTAATGATGGTGTTCCGTATTCTGATGCTGCCTCGGATGTTCCCGATAAGCAATTATATTTCTCCCACAAATTGCCCGTTCTCTCGAATTCGTTTGAAACAAGTGCGACATATTTTCTTGCAATTCGACTTGCATCTACCTCAAAACCGTATTTGTATAGTCCTTTGACACATGCAAAATGCAGCGGGGCCCATGCATTAGGGCTATCCCACTGATAGGTAATGGGTTGATCTGAATCTTCACACACTGCAAGACCATACATTTTTTCGAGTACAGCGAGATGCTTCTTTACACCTTGGGCTTGTGCATCGGTGGCGCAGCCTGCCCAGAGGGGATAAAAAATGGCTGCTGAAACCATACTTCCACGTCGCGATTCGATAAAATCATAATCGAAATAGCACTGACGTTCGTCATCCCAAAGAAATTCATTTATGAGCGCTTGACGTTTCATTGCCCGCTCATTCCAGATACTCTCTTCACCCGTAGCGAGAATAGCGCTAAAATCGGAAAAATTCTTTTCGTACCAAAACAAATTAGCATTGAGATCAACAGGACAAAAATGAGCGCATTTTCGCTCAAATCGAGGTGTAAAATCCCACCCCGATTCACACTCTGCGATAAGATGGGATCCTATTTCGATCCTATCTTCTTCGTTCTTCGATTCGAGGGAAAATCTTTTTGTAGTAACATACTCAAAGGTGTTGAGCAAGTCTTTAGCAGTACCATTGTGGAAATACCGATTTAGGCCAATCGGCGTTATTCTACGGGTCATCCAAAAATCATATTCTTTTTTAAGAATAGGCACACACGCTGCAAGCCACTCGGCATCTTGAGTATTTTGAAACACCTCGCGCACCATCATTGACAAATGTGGCGGCTGAGACCGGCTCAGATACCCAGTCCGATTACCATTTGGAACATATCCAAACCTATTAGCAAGATACAAGCAATTATCTGTGTTGCTTTTTGCCAAATCTTTCCGACCATGATCAATAAGACCTGTATTGGTATAATAGGTATCCCAGTAATACAATTCTTGAAATGATTCTTGAATAGATGGAACTGTGTAGAGATGTGGCAAACCGATAATAGTATCGCTATCATCGGGTGTATAGCGGACTGTGGATTGCCAATTTTTCCTAATAAACGTGCTAGTTTTTTCGATTAAAGGCTGAGAAATTTTCAACTCCTTATACAACATGTGTGCATGTACCCTATGCTATTGCTCTTACAATATAATTTCATGCTCAATTGTTCAATGATGCAGCCATCATTCACGATGTGCAGGGGCATATGCATTTTTCGCCGCACTAAAGGAAAAACCTCTTGCTCGCTCCCCTCTTATATGCAATAATGTAATCATGACTATCAACCATAAAACCATAGACTTAAGCCTTATTATAGCATGCTATAATGAGGCAGGGCATCTCGAGAAAAGCATTTCCGAAATAGCATCTACCCTCAAAAGGACTTCTTATAATTACGAAATTATTTTTATAGATGATTGCAGTAAAGACAGCACACGCGAAATAATTACAAGGCTCGTAGCGGATTCGCCTGAAACTCTGAAAGCATATTTCATCGAAAAAAATGGTGGCCGTGGCGCAGCAGTAAATAAAGGGATTCACCTGGCTACGGGCAGGTGGGTAGGATTTGTTGATATAGATTTAGAGATTGGGGCGCATCATATACCTTACTGCCTGGCTGAATTTGATAAGGGCGCAGATGTTGTAACGGGTTGGAGAATTTACAAGATTAATCCATTTCATTTATCAAGGCATATCCTCAGTCGCGGATACAGTCAGCTCGTTCGACTTATTCTTAAGCTCCCCTATCACGATACAGAAACAGGATTTAAATTTTTCAAAACGCAATCTATTTTAAAAATCATTGACACTATAAAAAGCAATGGCTGGTTCTGGGACACCGAAGTCATGGCGCTCTGCAATAAACATAATCTTACCGTAATCGAAAAACCATGCCTTTTTATTAGGAATTTTTCTAAAAAATCAACAGTGCGTCCGCTGCGCGATAGTATTCAATACTTTATTTCGCTTCTGAAATTTGCCAGGAGCAAACACTCCAATGCATAGCCCTGATTCAAATATTTACAAACAACGCACCATCAATGAAAGAGCAAAGCCCCTCGTTAAGTATGTCAACCAGAAGAAATTTTGGATCCCTGTTGTTGCTCTCTTATTCTTTTACATAGCCATTCGCGGTTCTGTCAAGCATGGTAGTGCTGCACTTTTTTTAATTACTCTCGGGATACTCCTCGAATCTAAAAATCTGCTTTTATCAGTTCAAATGCCTCGATGGGGCTACGTATTTCTTGGTGCCATCGTCTTTATCACATCTGCCTTTCGATATTACTTTTTTAATGATTGCGGTGATGTTGACTTTTCATGCTATACCAACGTTTTGTGGAATACACTCAACGGCAATTTTATGTACCAATCATTTTTGGAACAAAATTTTCTTGCACTTCATTCATCTGAGTTGCTTCTCGGTTTTGTGCCATTTTTTTTTCTGTTTGGCAACTATGGTCTTCTTTTAAGTCAAACTATGTGCTGGGTTCTTGCACTGTATCTCATTTTTTCTATACCTCACAAAAATTGCCGGCCACCTCTCATTGTTGTTATAGCAATAGCACTTTCTCCGTGCCTTTTGCCAGCCCCATTTTTTGGTTTTCATGTCGATATTCTTTTCCTGCCTATTGCTGCATGGGCACTCCGATCTTATACCCATAACCGATTTATTCAATTTTTGATCGCGATCTGCATGATGCCCTTGATTAAAGAAGTCTTTGCGCTTCCTGTTTTTATGTTTGGTATTATTGCACTAATTGACAAAAAGTCTAAAAAATGGATAGTATCCCCGCTCCTCATTTCAATAGGCCTCAGCGTAATTTTTTGGTTTTTTCTAGTTCCTCTCCTTCACCATAAACAAAGCCATACCTTTGCACCGCTCCTTCCACAAACAAGCTACGGCGCACTTGCACAACTATTTTCTAGGAATTCTCTCATTTACTTTCTTACACTCCTACTCGCGTACGGCCCCATGTGCTTTCTTGGAAAAATTAAATGGTTATTATTTCCAGTAGGACTGATGATTTTTTATTGCGCAATTCCCGACCCAAGCTTTCGCGAAATTTGGCGACATTATTCTGCACCAATAGGATTTCTCTTGTTATTCCCCTTGGCGTTTGCTACAACCGAAGCACTAAAAAAGATTAGCTACCCATGCTTTGTTATCGCATTATGTTCATTCCCAATTTGGATTGATTTATTCAAGCCCGATACCCAAGCCTTCAAGCAACATGAACATGTCACTACTATCACGGAGTCAATACCAAAAGACAAATCGCTTTTGGTCCATGGAAGATTTTTAGCGTATACCGCACAACGAAGCAAAATTGCTAACTGGATTTATAAGCCCAAAAGCTGGGCTACCTTCGACTATATTGTTATAGACACTTCATTTAAGCCTTCATGGTGGGATCGCAAAGATTCACTTAAAGTTGATATAAGCAGGCTTACAACGCAATCTGGGTATTCGCTCATTCAATCCAACCGTGAAATTCTTGTTTTTAAAAAAAGTATGTAATGCTATGACGTTCTTAAGAACTATCTACCGTTTTAGATTCTCATTTTCTCTCTTTTTGTATGCACTCATACGTTTTCTGATATGTCCATTTTCAAAGATGCAAACCATCTTGAAAAACTCTGATACAATTGCTGATATTGGCTGTGGCAATGGGGTTTTTGCACTATTTCTTGCGCAAAGCGGAGCAAAAAAAATTTTAGGATATGATATCAACGGAGAAAAAATTAAAAATGCTCAACGTGCGAGTAAAGGTATTGGTACTATCAACTTTGTCAATGCTGCTTACGAAAGTAGTCACAAACTCGATGCAGCAACCTTAAGCGATGTTCTTCATCACATTGCACCATTCGAACAAGAGGCGCTTTTAAAGAGGATTAAGGCAGCTCTGCGCGTTGATGGCATGATTCTAATAAAGGAAATCTGCCACGAAGATGGATGGCGGTTTAGCCTGAGTTCACTAACCGACAAAATTCTTTATCCTCGCGATGTGTGTCATTTTAGATCTGCATCGGCATGGAAGGAACTTCTGGATTCATTAGGCTTTACCGTAAGTCATACTAAAATAACGTGGCCTTTTTTGTCTACAAATTTATTTATTGGAACAAAAAAATCCTGCCTATAAATCAGCCTGCACTATCTTTTTTTGTCAAAATTTCCTAAATTGCTCTTGCCACTGCGGATCTAAAAATTCGTGGATCTTAAAGAAAGAAAATCCAGATCTGTAAAATTGTCTAACGGCTTTTTTGGTAGGAAGAGAGTTATAGGTACCTTTTTCTTTTGAACCCTGAGCAACCTCTCCCAATTGCCCGTTATTCAGATTATCAAACATGTTTTTGATCAATCTTACCGTAGCAACCGAACAATGCATGTAAAGCTCATGTTCTGATTTAATCTCATGTATTGGCACAGTTTCTTGCGCAATGATAGCACCAGTATCGATAGTGGCATCAATATAATGAAGTGTACACCCATGGGTTTTCTCTTGATTAGCTAATGCCCAAAATGTGGGACTTACTCCCCTATAGGTAGGAAGCATTGAGGGATGCACATTAATACACCCATAGCGAGGCAAGCTAATAATGTCTTGGGGTATGATTTCTTTTGAAAATACCGAAAGTATCAGATCTGGATTACAAGCGCGAATGCGACCTCTCGTTTTCATGGTTGTAACAGAGTCACCTTTTTGCAAAGAAACAGTACAATATTTACATGCTAAGAACGGATAATAAATATTCTCGACGTCTTTGCGTTGAAGCGCTTTTTTAGAAGCATTCGAAAAGAATTTTTGTTTAGCAAACTGGTTTAGAACATACCAAAACCCAGCCCTACGCAGATATACCAATAGCCCCAACAAAAAGGATTTTCCGGGAATGATACTTTTCTGTTCAAAGATGGCAACTTTATGTCCATCAAACATGCCAGAGCCAAACAAGGCTTTAAGCACATAATTTGCATAAATATGTTTTTTACTAGTAAGGATAAGAATGTTCATACGGTACAGCACAACCTTTTTAAATAACTCTTTAAAATTAATTATAGGCACGATTTGGTTTCGCAACTATTTGAGCCCAGGTCCGGAAGCCCTAACATTCCTGATCTTAAAGATTTACTTATGCAACGGAAGTTGAGCATCACCTTTTAAAAACAAGGGAATACGTTCTAAAGGAGCCTCTATCGATATTGTTTGTCCACCATTAAAGATATTTCCACTCCAGCTATCCTTCCAGGATGTTCCTTCTGGTAAATAAACAATTCTACTTACTGCCCCTTCATGCAATACAGGAGCCACAAGCAAATCTGGTCCAAACATATATTGATCGGCAATTGACCAGGTTTTATCATCATGGGAAAAATCATAAAAAAGAGGACGCATAGGTGGAGTTCCACGTGTGTGCGCGGCCTTCATGAGTTGCATAACATACGGACGAAGCCGTTCTCGCATCTCAAGGTACTTAACCAAGATAGCATATGCTTTTTCACCAAACGACCAGACTTCATTGGGGCCACCGGTATTAAAAAAATCGCACGGGTTGCGCGCTCCATGTAAACGAAAAAGTGGGCAAAAACACCCATATTCGAACCATCTGACAATTAATTCTCTAAAGCTCGGACTGTCTATATCTCCACCAATAAAGCCCCCGATATCGGTTGTCCACCAGGGGATGCCACTCATGGCAGCACTGAGTCCAGCTGGGATTTGGTTACGCAAGGAAGCAAATGTCGAGGGGATATCACCCGACCATAATGCGGCGCCATAACGCTGACTGCCTGCCCAAGCTGATCTGCAGAGCGAAATTATATCATTCTCATTTTGACTCTTCAATCCATCAAAAACCATTTGCGCTTGAGTTTTTGGATACAAACATGCTGTCTCGGCCCCGCTTCCGGCATAAAACGAAAGGTTATCATAATCTTTGTGAAGAATTTCAGGTTCGCATGCATCAAGCCAAAAAAACTTAATGCCATATTGTCCATAATTTTTTCTGAGTTTTTCCCAGACATACTCGCGAGCCTGTGGATTGGTGGTGTCGTAAAAGTATAGATGTTCCGGCCCGCTGTGACTCGAATCGACAAACCGGCCATGCACAGAAAACCCTTTGTTTGATCGCAGCAGAAAGCCGCGCTGTTCCATTTCATCGAAATTCTCGCTGTGTACGGTAACCGAAGGCCATATCGAAACCATGAGTTCGATACCCATAGATTTTAGTTCGTCAACCATTGCCTGTGGATCAGGCCAGAATTCAGGATCGAATTTCCAATCCCCTTGTGCTGTCCAATGGAAATAATCGATAACAATAACGGACATTGGTAAACCACGCCTTGTATGCTCGCGCGCTACCGACAAAAGCTCTTCTTGAGAGGAGTATCTTAATTTACATTGCCAGAATCCCGATGCGAATTCTGGAAGCATGGGAGAATGCCCTGTTACATCGACATAATTAACCATAACCTGGGCTGGAGTATCCCCTGCTGTTACCCAATAATCTATTTGTTGTGATGAATCTGCAACCCACCGCGTATGATTTTCACTAAATTCGACATGCCCTATAGCAGGATTGTTCCATAAAAAGCCATACCCAAGACTCGAATAATAAAAAGGAATTGTAACCATGGTATTACGTTGAACCAGGTCGATGGTGCAACCCTTGACATCTAATTTTCCATGGCGGTGCTGTCCCATTCCGTAAATGTGTTCGTCGGCATGTGGTGCAAAAGACGAAGAAACACGATAACTCGATCCTGCTAAATGACTGTACGTCCGCGCATCAAGCCTTTCACACATGTCGGCTATCGGCAGCTCGGTAAGAATTTGTTTTCCGTTAGATAAAAAAGTAATGAGCCCTTTTTGATTAACGCGAGCCTCTAAGGTTCCATTGATAATCGTTCCACTAACCTCACCATCAATTACAATTGCAACTCCTTTTGGAGGTTCTATTTTTTCTTGCAAAGCATGAGGAAGATCATCTCGAACAAACCCATTACGTGTGGCTCGAATGCGAAGGCTATTTTTACCCCACGGCTCAATGCGCACGGTTTCACAAGCCTTAGAAAACACAAGCGCTGTATCCAATTTTTCAAAAAGTTTCATCGATCCCTCCTTTTAATTATTATGCAATGGTTACTGATAAAAGAATTCTTTTTCGTGTTAATTCTAATCGATAACTTCCGAATTAGGTATTTCGGTGATATTAAACAATGTATAGAATACTACTCGCAGAGACTTTAGGAAATTTTTCCTTAAACTTATACTTTTTTACCATATTTTAACTTTATGCATTAAGAGAGAACTGCTTTTTTTAAAGCACTTTGCATGTCGCACCCATACTTTATGTTTAATTTTTGAAAAAATCAGTTACTGCCTTTTAAATCTTTGTCAGAGGAACAAAACTAAGATACCCATAATTTATACTATTCAACTATGAGAACTTATCAAAATGGTCACCATGGGAAGCAATCTTACCGGTTTTTTAGATTTGGCGAAGAACCAATACACCCCTTGGAAGTCCCTATTGCAGTGCATTCACAGTGGGATACAATGGACTTTCACGAAAGAGTAAACGCTGCCGAATTTTGGATTGAATTTGTTACCGCTGGAGAAATCATATTTACACAAGACACTCAAACGTATACCATTTTACCCGGGATGCTATTCTTAGCGAGACCTGGAACCACACACCATTTTTCTGTTGGCAAAAAAGGATTTGCCTGTAAACGTTCGATCTGCCTTCAAGGATTATGCCTTGAAACTACTCTTCACTCACCAGCTGCCTGACAAGTCGTAAAAATAGCCAAATGCATAGCCCGTGCATAAAAATTTACCTGTACCGGTGATTCCCCCTCTAAATGGCATTCCAAGAAGTAGAATTTCAGCACCAAGTCGCTCAAAAGATAAAGCAGCATCAAGTTTAAATTGACGTACGTACGTAGATCTAAGGCTGTTATCTGGCATTTCGGTTGGTAAATCGTTCGAAATATAATCAAATACTGTTGAGTAAATGATTTTAACTTTTCGTGTTCCAAAAAAGTTCTTGATGCTTGTTGTATCAGCTATTCCTGTTTCAACATCATAGGTGATTGCTGTAGGGAAATCAGAGGGAGTTGCACTCAGATTCATTACTCCTGCAGGAATAGAAGGATTTACCCAAATATGAGCAGCCGATCCTGAAAAAAACTTCCCATTATTAAATTTGAAAACTTTTTTATCTGATACTCTAATTACATAACCATTTACATTGCCCACCACCATTTGCCCTATCAAATTCAAAAATTCCATGCAATCTCTAAGATTTACAGTATCCGGGGATGCCGAAACATTGCACATTTGCCTCCCGCGATTAATTGATGTTATTCCGGAAATTAATGCACCACCTTGAACTGCATCTGTCTGAACCGAACGTCCCATACCATTAACAGCGCAAATTTTATAGCTATAAATATTCTTTTGCAAACAGGCTGTATCAAAATACTCTATAGTAAAGACTTTACCAATGCTATCATAAGTGTTCGAAGTAGCATTAAGCCGAAATACTATAAAATAAATGCCATCCGCATAAGGAGGTTCCCAGGTAAGCATAATGCTGGATTTAGAATATCCTTGAGCCAACAAATTTATTGGAGCATCTGGCAATTTTAGTTCGAGTATTAAAGCGGAACCCATAATTGCGATAGTTTCAACAGAACGCCCTACCCCATTGACTGCACAAATCTGTACTTATATACTTTTGATTGCAAGCAGTTTGTATCGATGTACTCGGTAGTAAAAGCTATACCAATGCTATCATGCACGTACGAAACGGCATTAGGTTTAAACACTATAAAATAATCAACATTTGTAGACTTAGATCCCCAGCAAAGTTTAATGCTCGTTGCAGAATTTCCAGTTGCCGATAAATTGATTGGAGCATCAGGAATGACCTGCACAGGAACAACACTATCCGACCCTTTGCAGCCTAAAAAGAAGGATACATAAATACAGCCTAAAATGCCTAGTAGATATATTTTTCCCATTATTTTCCAGTTCTTAAATAGTTTCTAGTACTACAATAAACTCTCTAACAAAAAGAGAAAATATGCCGTTGCACCCGCTATGTCAAATTTAAAACGAAACTGCTTATCTTTCTTCGGTGGATGTTTCAAACGCGAACAATAGTGAATGCTCGAGGAGGCACCGGGATCTAGGTCATGGACGCAAAAGGCAAACGGTTTAGGAGTTTCAGGGCATTATTCTGATGATTTACATAGGCACAAGTTAACAAAGAAAGTACATTCACTTAGTCAACTTGACTGTAGCAACTGCAACGCCCTTGGATTAGGAATCAGTTATGGCTTTGATCATGATCCAACCGATTCATGTAGAGGAGATCGCGCCGGAAATCAGCTGGTTTTCCACTTCTTGAGTTTAACGATCTTCTTAACAGGCCGCTTTTTAGCGGGAACAGCTTTTTCTGCCAAAACGGCAGGCAGTTTTTTTGGCGGGCGTCCACGCTTTCGCTTCTGGATGGTTGCGTCATCCTTGACGGGAGCCGGTTTTTCACTTCTTGGGCATGAATCGTCAATGTCAATCCCAAAGAGGTCCGAAAGCTCTTCCTTTGGTGCGGCAATGATCCGAGCGCTTTTTGTTTTAGCGCGCGAAAGAATTTTTGTGCTCTCCTGCTTCACCATTGCGCCAACAAAGGTTTCGACCTTGATTCCCCTCAATGTAAAGAAGAGCTCCGGACGATTATCGAGCCGTGCCGAAACCCCATAGAGCGTTGCGCTTTTGCCCGATACGATAGGCACGGTCGGTGGCTTGATTTTCAACTGCCGGGTTCCACCAGCGGT
Organism: Chitinivibrionales bacterium; assembly: GCA_038247415.1. GTDB lineage: Bacteria > Fibrobacterota > Chitinivibrionia > Chitinivibrionales > WJKA01 > JBBRUX01. The sequence goes on from JBBRUX010000026.1 coordinate 19,487, forward strand.
CGAAATGGATCACATGGTTCGCTTGTGTCAGGTTGAGTCCCACGCCTCCGGCCTTGAGGGATAGGATAAAGTAAGGCACATACCCTACGCCGTTCTGGAACTGCTCGACCGCCTCCTTGCGCGCTTTGATCGAGGTTGATCCACTCAGGTGCACACCAGAAGCGCCAAAGAGCGATTCAAGATACGTGTGCAACGGATCGATTATCTCGGCAAATTGTGTGAACACAAGGACTTTTTCCCGTTTGTCTCGAATGGTTTCGCACAGCTCGGCCAACCGGTCGAACTTGCCGCTACGCTCCGGATCGTAACCACCAGAGCCTGCGTAGTGATCGGGGTGATTGCAGAGTTGTTTACATTTAGTGAGATACCCCAGCACGATTCCCTTGCGCTGGATGCCCTCAACCTGCCCGAGCTCCCTTTCGAGGGCGAAAACGACTTCCCGGTAAAGCGAAGCTTGCCACTTTGACAATGTGTAGTAGGTCTTCATTTCCACCTTGCCGGGCAGATCATTAATAATTGACTTATCGTACTTGACGCGCCGAAGAATGTAAGGATGCACGACCTTGCGCAAACGACCGTATCCTTCTGGATGATCGTTGAGTGTCTTGGCAAAACGCTTGAATTCGGTGAATGTTCCCAGTAGCCCAGGATTAATAAAATTGAAGAGAGACCAGAGATCGGTGATCCGATTTTCCACGGGCGTTCCGGTCATCACAAGGCGATGCGCACTTTTAAGATCCTTGACGGCAAGAGTTTGTCGGGTAGAGGGATTCTTTATCGCCTGCGCCTCATCGCAAATAATATAATTCCAGGTCCGTTTCGAAATCCAGGCGCTACGACTCAGCATTGCATAGGTGGTTATAGCGATGTCGCACGAGTCAATTACACTTTCGCTCTCATCAAACAACCCAGCCTGAGGGTGAATGATGACAGCTTTGAGATCGGGGGTAAATTTTTGTACTTCGCAATGCCAATTGTAAATTAGTGATGCAGGCACCACGATGAGGCTACAACCGCCCTTGATTTTTTGCAAGAGTGCAAGAACCTGCACCGTTTTCCCCAAACCCATATCATCTGCAAGGCAAATGCCAAAACCAAGCGTATGAAGAAAGAAAAGCCAGTTGAGTCCCTGCTGTTGATAGGGGCGTAAGTCTGCCATGAGCGCGCTGGAGGGTGCTATGGAGCGAACGAGCGTCGGGTTTGTCATCTTATCGAGTATCGATTGTAGCCATTCGCCGCACCCGATCTGGGCTCCGGGAACCAGTAGATCGCTTTCAGTTTCTGTGCCCATCAGCATTCGCATTGCATCAGCAAACGTGAGACCTTGAGACCGGGAAAGCGCTTTCGCTTGCGCGAAGGCTTCAAGCGTTTTTTTGAGTGACGCAGGATCGAACGCCACCCACTTGCCCTTAATAAGCGCGAGTCCGGCGGATTGTTCCAGAAGGCTCTGAACTTCCGCCTCCGTCAATTCTATATCATCGATCTGTATCACCGGGCAAAAGTCGAGTAGAACATTAACGCCGATTTTTGTTGGCGTGCCATTGCCCAGCCGAAGTGTTACCCCAGACTTTCGCACCCCCCGCCACCATCGCGGGATGCGGCACAGGATGCCGGCTTCTTCATAGGAAGGCACACCGCGCAGAAATTCGAACGCCTCACCTTGTGTCAACTAAATTGGATTAAAGAGCTCACCTGATGCATCAAAGGTGGCAATAAGAGTGTTGTTTTTTGCCACTTTCTTGACAGTAGCAAGTAGTTCGAGGAGCTTTACCTGATCTTCACCAAATTCCTGTAGTGCCGATTTGAGAGGTAGATGACGCACGCGCCCGTTCGCATCGATACGTACAGTGTAGGTTGCCAGGAATGCAAAAGGGCGTGATTCGTTCTTGCGGTTTTCGACAAGATGAAAGTGGATCCGGTCGATATGGCGCGGCTGCGGCGTAAGCGACTCGAACCAGGCTTCCACAGAGCCTGCGGATTTTTTTATGGCCACCTGAAAATATTCGTTCAACCGCATCCAGAGCGCATTCAGAAACTCTAGAGTGATATGTTCAATGCCGGTCATTGATGGCATTATGTCAATAGTCGACTGAATGTGGCTATGGTCGGGATCAATTGAAAAGGACTCTCTTTTTGTTTCACTTTCGGGATTAGTTCGAATACAGCAAACCCCAGGCAGCGGCGAAAGTACGCCAAAAATCAAGCGAAGGCGAAAGGGCGGTTGCAGTGTCGCAAAGCCCCAGCACTATCAACCAGTGTGGGACAGAGCTGTGACCTCCCTTTTCTATATCAAGCAGCATCGATTCCAGTCGTCGACGATGAGGATTTTCGGTGAGGGTGCACTCTTCCCATTCAAGCGCGATATGGCCGTCAAAGAAGATCGAGGCGTTAAGAATATTAGACATTGCAATAAAATACTATTTAGTCGGGTTTGAAGGATTTGCAGCAACATTTATTCTTCAGGTATAGTCGCCAATTTTTTGGCATTTTCACCGATACAAAACATATCGTTTTGCCCGCGCCTTGCCGACCATAAGGTAGAATCGGATAATAGCAAATTATCCGATAGTTTTGTAATTTTAAAGTCGTCCCAGCATGAAAAATCTCTGTAAGCGCTGTGGGCTTCGCAAACACGTTTGTTTATGATGTTCTTCCTGAATATTTATTCTGCTGCATCGACTATGATGAAAGGTTTCGGGCTATTATATTAAGACAGCGGTTTGAATTCTAGAATAAAATGTCCAATAATCAATGGGCAAACCCTTCTTGCATCATGAACACAGGGAGCAATTTTCAATGAATTACTATTGCGAACACTCGAAATTGACATAGCCACTCAAGTTCGATATGACATGACAAAAGAAAACTACCCCCACATTTGAATCGATGCACGAGTATACAAGGAATCACATGAAAAACTTTCAAGGGAAACTGTTGATCGCCAATATAGCGTTTATTCTTATGGTCATACCCGTCTGGTCCGACCCGGCTGCGATCATGGGCTCTGGTAACATTAACGAAAACGTCACTGCATCAGAAATTGCCACCAAGCTCGTTATCCTCAAAAGCAACGGAGTCAAGATGATCCGGCTTGCCAACTCCGGCTATTACGATCAATACGGCACGGGCGGAACCTCGGAAAAACGGCTCGATTCAGCAATGATCTGGTGCTACAGAGCGGGAATTACCCCAACGTTTCTCTTTGAATATTATCCTGACTTCCCCTACCCTATCAACATAAAGTCTCAGTGGATCGAGATCGGCAAAAACTTCGCGACCCGATTTCACCCAAACAGCGCCTGGCTAGTCTCTCAGAACATTCTCAACTGGGGCGTAACCATCTATCAGGCAATCAATGAACCTGATATCAATCAAGGAATTGACAAAAAAAAGTATCATGATGCGCTTGAGGGGCTTGCCGACGGTGTACACTCAGTTGACACAGCGCTCAAGGTGCTACCCGGCGGCTATGCCACACCCAACGCATACAGCAATTACACCTGCCAAGGATATGCCCAGGCGATTACCGATCTGCTCAACAATGGAAAACTTGACGGAATAGATCTTCATACCTACGCCAGTATCTGGGCGCCCTTGGCATGGTACTCGCACTCATCACAACACGACTTTGATGCGGTCAAGCAGGCGTGCAAAGTAACCCGCGACATCAACTTCTACTGCTCGGAATTCAATTACAATAGGACAGGGGCCGAAGGCGTTCCCACTATAGCCAGCAGGATATCCCAGGATAAAGCAGCCCAATATTTCCTGACACAAGTATGGGATAACCTCGGCGTGGCAGGGAACAATGGTACCGTTGTATCGAAGATGGTTTTAGCCTGGACGCTTTTTTCCACAGTCGAGCAAGACTCGGGCTACGGCTTGTGTGCTTCGCTCAATCCGTACTCCCCCGTTAGGCGCGCCGAGACCTATGCATTGGTTGCCCGCCTGAGCAGCGGAATGGCGTTTACACGCGCAGACCCCAAATCAACAGGGGAATACGAGCTCGAAGGAAACGGAAAGAAGCTCTGGGTCTTTCAGAATTTGCCAAATTGGACGAATCACTACGGAACAAAATTTACAATAAACAAGATTCCTTCAGGTTCGACAAAGCTTGAAATGTACGGCTGGGATGGTTTGCGAAAAACAATACCGATTGCCGGAAAAACATCCATTACTGTTGATAGTTTACAAGCAGAAACATATATGTATCTTTTCTCAGGAGTTCAAACGAGCGTAACAAATTACTACACAAAAAGCACCTCAAAGGCAGGACCATTTCAAAAAGTAGTTTTATTTGACACATCAGATAAAATTCCCCAGCAATCGTTTGATCTCAGGGGAAAAAGAATCACTTCACAATCAATTAAAAAGTACCACTGCGCCGTTCTTGTCAGTAAAAATCTTTAAGGCGCAACAGAAAATGCCCACATCAGGTAGCAGAACTTGAATCTGACTATTCAAGCATTTTCTTAGGTATTCTAGTATATTTATTGAGTGTAGACATCACTGAGGCTTGGATACTTAGAGACACTGTATTTAAATATATCGTTCATCAAACATGACCTAACCTGCAATTCTGGAGGATTCCAATGTATTCTCACAAATCAGCACCTCTTTATTATGCAACAACCTTTGTTATTCTTAGTGTTTTTGTGTTTGCATTATCTGCCCAAACGCTCGTTCGCACGATAACACTGTTTGGAAAAGTTCGCGATCAAAAAGAATATATGAATGGGAACACTACAATTCCTGGGGGAAACCCCGATTTTGAACATTGGTCAAATACTTCTTGCCAAGGCGCAGTTGAAAAACGAATCGATACCACCGAAATGAAATCAAAGTTTCCCTACGATAATCGCGGACCAAAACTTAAAGGTATGGGATGTGGTGGAGGTTTTGCAGGACCGGAATTTTTTAGAGTCTGGTACAACGACACCATTGCCCACGACACCGTTTCTAATAGGCCCTTTTTAGTTCCCTTGAAATTTAATTTCTATAGCGATTGCAAAATGGTTTTTAGTGACAGTGTCTTTTTTCCTCTCGACAACAACAAACAAAAGAATTCTTTAAGCGATCCACCACAAGAATCGTTTGGCTACCTGCAAACAAATAATAATAATCATAATTATTCATTTACGCTCGAATTCCATAGTCCCTTTACGTATGTGCAAGGATCGGGTCAAACATTTTCATTTGTTGGCGACGATGATGTATGGGTATTTATCAATGACAGTCTCGTAATTGATCTTGGCGGTATTCATGGAGCATTGTCTGCCAGTGTAAACTTAGATAATTTACCAAAGGGATTTTTAAAAAATAATGGCTCCTATATGTTTGATTTTTTCTCCGCCGAACGTCATGTCACCGAATCTAATATTCGAATAACAACGAGCATTGTATTTGAAAATCAAGAAAGCAACGGCGATACTATCATCACTTGTTTTGGCCAACCAACAACCATTTCAGAAGGAGTATATCCCCCAAGTTGGTTTGCCGATTGGAAAACGCCCGAAGTATTTGGATCTGCAAAAGACGCGCTAGGCAACCCAATTGTTGGAGCCACTATCGTTTTTTCTAACAAAGGGGATAGCGCATTCACTGATATCAACGGGAATTATACCATCCGATTACCGCTACATTGGTCGGGTACTGCAACCATATCTTCCCCAGACTATAAATTCTCTCCAAAGCAAGTAACTCTTACAGATATTACTGCTGCGCGCTATCTCACTTTTTCGGGAACCGATACTCTCAAGGCAGGAATTGAGCACGCCGTCAATGCAGACATACCGCGCACTTTTGGGGTGCACTTAGTAAGATCGACATCGCAAACGGCTTTTAACGTAGCCCTTGAAAAACCTTGTACTTTCTCAATTGAAATAGTTGTGGCAAGCGGGAAGCTACTGTGGAAATCCCCACCGCACAATGCATCTGCAGGCATGCATCAAATTACTTGGAACATGCCCAACAACCTCATGAAAGGCATTTATTTCATGCGCGTAATTCGATCTGATTCGCATTCACGAACTACACCAATAGCCCTCTTTTAAATACTTTTAAGCGCATCAGTCAATGCAAACGAGATGCAGCACGGTGATACAGGTGATTTTTCTATTGAGTGCCTGTTCAAAACTGATTGACTTTTGATATAATCGTTCATTGAGGCTCTCGAAATGAGCCTCTGTATATCCTCTTTGCTTTGCAATAAAAGTATTGGTAGATCGTGCAATGAATCCGCTTCTGCTGTCACCTTGTCGGCTTTAAATCATACCATTTGTACCTGTGGATACCAGCATAAAGCTCCAAAAAAAAGAGACCGTCTCGATAACAAATCATGTTATCGAGACAGCCGATACTATTTCGGTATCACGGTGCAAGGTAGGAGGTACCAGCGCCATTATTGGAGAAGCTGCACGATCCGACGTCAATCCCAGCCTTGCCATTAGTTGTAGCATATATGCCATAGTATTTATTATGGGTGAATGTACAATTTGCAACGGTCACAGGCCCATCACTACTGAGGCCTTTGGTTGCATCTTGTATATCGCAGTAGGTGACAGAACTTGCGATTGTGGCATTTGAGGTGAAATAGAGCCCATAATTTGCAGAGTAATTCCCAGTACCATAATCCCGCCCCCAATAAGTACCGTTTGTTAACCCCTCAAATTTGATATGGTTTAATGGAGTGCCATTTGCTTTTAATGTGCCATTGCCCATCTGGATATAGGACCCATAGGTACCTGCTGTAAACTTGAATTGCGCACCGGGAGCTACCGTAATTATCACACCATTAGGATTACTGATGTTTATATATGAATTGTAGCGAACGACATACGGAACATTCAGGGCTTTCCAAGTTCCGCTGGCGGTCACTATTTCCGGAACAACCTCTACCGCATTGTTTGAGTTGGTATTAAATGAAATGGAATCGGATAATTGTGCAAGAAAATTGGCAGAAATTACCAACGGATAAAAATCTGCCGTGGCCCCGTTGCCGATAAGGTTGATATCGATAAACGTGGTTGAATCGCGCGGACCGCTGGCGTTGAAATAGATACCCGTATACTTATTAAAACGAGCTGTGATATTGGAGAGAAGTAGACTATCTTTACCAATATTGATTGCGGTAGTGGCAGAATCAACAACACAATGCTGGATGGTAGAGTTGGCATTTGCGCCCGTGGCAATACTTATTCCAAAGGCAGCCCACGGCGAAGGGGTTGAATTGGGATCGGCACCCCAGAATTGCCCTGGAGTCAAGTTCTTGAAATACACTGGCAATGAATCGGAGCCACGGATATTGAGCTGGCCATCATAGGTTTCGATGCAGCCATCTTTACCCATCAGGAATACTGAACCAGAGTCTATCGATAGATTCCCGTGTACATAGATCTTTCCTTTGTTGATCACCAGAACTCGTTTTGCAAAAGTAATCGAGGCACCGACAGTGATAGTAAGGCTGCTTGCGGGAAGAAGATAGACCTTAGTTGTATCTTTGTAAACAATTGATCCGCTTACCGGATCGGTAATCCGGATAGTATCTGAGGTAGCCATTGCACCCGCTTTGACAACCACGGTTCGAGCTGTAGTATCAACAAGGCCGCCCTGATCCATGACGATGTAATAAAGCTTATAAGTACCAATAACAGGGCTCGCATAATTAAAAGTTCCGTAAACAACATAAATAGAATCTGATAAGTTTCCATCCTCGACATCTGTGGCTGTTGCGCCTGGATCTGTGTAGGCTATTGCTGGTGGTATGGTATCGACAAGGTCGCCCATTAAAGTAATCTGAGGGGCATGATTAGTTGAATTGGCAGCAATCACGACAATCGTTCTATGTGCCGAATCGATTAACCCTTTACTATCCCGAACATAATATCGAGCAGTATACGTCCCGACAGAAGGGATAGTATCGTTAAATGACCCATAGGCTACATAAATATCATTAATAGAGATAGCTCCATCTTCTGCATCGGTCGCGACAGCACCTGCCTCAGCATAGGCGACACCGGCAACGGTTGTATCTGGATTATGCCCCAACAATGTAAGTTGTGGTGGATGATTACTAGGATTTGTAGTCTCTACGGGAAGGCTGCACGATAGCCCAATCAGAACAAATAAGCCAAGACTTAGGCCAAAAAGACCTGCTGAAACGGGGTTACTACGCATCATTGCGAGCTCCTTTGTGATAATGTTTACTAAATTTATAAGACAAATTGAGTTTATGAGCAAAGCAAGCGTTACCGCTTATTTGATCAAGCCAGGGGACTTTAATGAATATTATTATCTACAAAAGACTTGGCACATGTTGACAAGTAAATATGGCAAGCTAGTCGCGATTAACCGGATTTAGAATCAACTTTAACACGCCAGTATTGTGGTTTATCGAGTGCGAATTGGGAGGATTTTTGCACCGCAGACATTCTTCATCCAAGGCTTTATTTTTCCGTTTGCGACAATTATTGCGTGCTTGCAATATGTAAGTAAAGGCAGGTCATGCTTAGAATCTGCTATAGCGATCACTTCGCTAGCGCGAAATCGATTAACAATATTTAATTTAAAATCATTTATTTCTGAAACCACGACCTTTGGCTGATTGTTTACATCCCGTATGGTTATGCAATGATAGGCAGCACCAAAAAATGCAGCATACTGGTCTACCAGCGGGGAGATCCCCATCGATATCAATACGATCTCTAAACCCCGCTCTTTGAGTTTCGCTATGAGTTCGATAGTCTCGGGGATAAACAGATTTACAACTTCTTTACAGAAGTACTCTTTGCATAACATTGATAATTCTGAGTATTTTAATGTTTCGAATTTTTGGTAGAACCGCTTTAAAAAAAGATCGCGTGAAAAAAAATCTATGCATGCATAAACGGGTACTTTTATCACGATCAATAAGCCAAGCCAGAGTAGAAACGTAACCCTACTTTTGGCAAGCTTCCTTTTTATAAAGCAATAGGTTTTGATGATATTGGTACGCGAGATTGTGCCGTCTATATCAAAGATCGCGTACTTAACACCGCCAAGAGCTGGTAATTCTAGCTGATTGCTCATACACTGTCGGAATGTGAGAAGGAATAGTCCTGGCTACTGAGATGCGCGATCTTTTTCATAACGAGTTCGGTGCATTCGCCCGCTGAGTTTTTCACCGATTCTGCGGATAGATTTACAGGTTCTCCGATGATGATGACGCATTTATAGGGCTTGGGAATCTTTTTACCTTTGGGTAATACTCGGTTAAAACCGGAAAGTCCGATAGGTACTATCGGGACATTCAGCGCACTTGCGATCCTCACCATACCTTCTTTGCCTTTAAGCATTTCTCCATCTTGTGAGCGAGTACCCTCTGGAAAAATACCGATAATCTTATTGGCGCGAACGGCCCGTATCATCTCTCGCAGAATTTGCGGAGAAACTTTTTCTCGGTCAAGAGAAATCGATTGAGCATAATCCATGAATGGCTTCCAGCCGGGAGATTGGAACAACTCCTTTTTTGCTAAAAATGAAACCTCTCGATTGAGCACAAGGTTGAATAAAGGGTACAGCATAAACCAATCCAAATGGCTGGTATGGTTCAAAGCAATCATGAAAGGCTTGTCGGCGAGGTCTCGTAAGATTTGAATATTTCTCACTTCGCCCTTGCAGAAAAATTTAAAGAAGAACCAGGTGCCATGCTTTACAACAATATCCAACACGATCTGGTTTATGAACCAATGTACTATCTTTTTTAAGCGCATTAAATTTGCTTTTTAGTTATGAGCTTTAACGGAACCAGACGTGTCTTGAGCAGGAAGACTTCTTTTCCATCTCGTATAAATTTATTTACAGCTCACATAGTTACCTGCCATACCAGCAGCTATTATGAGCGATTTTTTATATTTGACAACTAATAAGCAGTAGCTATTTGGGGGCTGGGCGCGCAGATGCTCCTTAAATAGTTTAATTTAAAACTTATGTAAGGAGTTTAAACGTATTTAATAATTTGACTCAAGGACTAATATACTTATAGGAACTGCAAAAAACAAGAGGGAGAGCGTGACTTTCGAGAAACCGGGGTGGCCTAACCCGATGACTGGTGCGATTATACTCTGAGGAGGTAGTCGAAGGGTGACTGAGAAGAGTTTTGCAATAACCTCTTATAAATTAGGATTGCTGCAGTCGAAAATAACAAGTACAGTACTGAATCTTTATCATAATGCATGAAATATGCAAAATTTCGACATAACGTGCGTTTTGTAAGAAAGCAATTCACGGGTTCTCTGCTGATTTTAGCCTAGCGGCGAACAATGCGCTTATTCCCTGTACACCAAGTCCCGGCACTTCACCGAAATATTGTACACGCCGGCACCAGCATTGAACAGTGCGCTCTCACCCTCTGGGCTTGCGTTAGCCCAAACTACCGCGCCATTCACCCGCATGGCGTTTTCAGCTTCCTAGAACCACAATGTGGTGGTCAGCCCCATCCTAACATGCCCCCTTACAATTGCGTGACCTTTATTATTGCATTACAGGGAATTTTTCCAGCCCGAAATTGACTTGGAGTAATTATGTATAAATTTCTCGTAACGGTTGCCGCCTTGCTTGGGCTATCGATGAGCAGCACTGCTTCGACGATCGCATGGATTGAATCGGATTTTTCTGTTCCCCTACTGATTACCGCCAACGATTCAGGTGCGATAGCAAGACAGCTCAATCTTGCCCCGAGTTCTCAGCCGCAAGGATTAGCCTACGATTCTGCGTTCAACAAATTGTATTGGACGGAACTCATATTTGCAAATGCACGAATATTGTCTGCGCCAGGGACATACATTTGTCGGATGCAATCTGAGGAATTTGTAAAATCTGTGCGATACTCAGTTGTTCGTTGAACAGGCTGAACATGGTTTTTCAGAGTTATTCGGCACCCTTCGACGTCAATCAAGGCAGGTTTACGCTTGTATGCCCTGTCCGGCTCAAGCATTTCCTGTCGGTCGTGTTGACATAATAAGCATCTGCAACCGGTTCTCGATATTTGCCTGGCTTGTATCGGCATCATAGTCGATGGGTAGAATGTGAATATGCGGAAACTTTTCTTTGAGTGATCCTATAAGCCCGCGACCGGTTACCTGATTGGGCATACATCCAAACGGTTGAATAATCAGGAATGCACTAACGCCATCCTGCGCATACGACATGATCTCGGCAGGAACCAGCCACCCTTCGCCAGCCATTATGGAAATATCGACAAAGCCTTTAACCTGATCGGCAAGCTCATTGACTGTTTTTCCCTTATGATACCCCGTAAACTTTTTATAAATTTTGTCAACCCTGTTGAAAATATGTGAGTACAAACAATCACTTAATTCTGAAACGAGCGTGGTAAGCAACGGATTCTTAGCCATACCCCGCTTAACACGATCGCGATCGGCAACCACCGAACGCCAGAAAAATGTAACGATATCGGGCAGCAGTACTTCGAACCCGTGCTTCTCCAGATACCTCACCACGTGACCATTGGCCGAATCGTGGTAATTCATAAGTATCTCGCCAATAACGAAACAGCGTGGGCGAGAAACTTCTTTTTTGACCGAAAAAAAGTTGAATTCGTCAACAGCATGCCGAAACGCTTGCAGGCACTTCTGCGTGGATTTTTCGAGTCCACTTGACACTGCGTGCAAGTGCTTATCATAAAGGATATCGGCTGAACCGGGAATATTTTCGTATGGGCGCACCGAAAGAAGCATGCGATGCAGGGCATCGGTAACAATTATCCCCCATACAATGTAGAGGTTCCACCGTAGTCCCATCTTAAAACCAGGATGCATTTTTTTAGTATCGGTGCCAGTAGTAACAATAGCAACATCAGGATATCCTGCCTCGTCAAGTGCTTTGCGCGCCAAAGCCGAATATTGACCAGCGCGACAATCAGCACAGTTTTTGGCAAGTGCGATAGCAACCTGCGATGGGGGAACCTTTCCGGCTTCCAGCCAGGCTAGAGCTTCGCCAATATTAATTTGCGCAGGATAGCACATATCGTTATGAACAAACTTTTTACCCAGCTCCTTGGCACGTGCTCCTGCCATGGGCAGAGGAATTGCCTTGAAACCGAGTTTACGCATGACCGCAGCCGCAATAACCGAAAAACCAACCGAGAGGTTAGGAACACAGACAGTTCGTTTTTTTGCATCAATGCGATTAAAAATCACTTCAAAAGGGCGAGGAAGTTTTGGGGCATTCATAATTTAAATTCCACGCCTGCGCCGTACCGACTCTACAAACGAGCGAATGCGAATGCCCAGCGCACCGCCTGCTTCACCTTCGTCAAGTTTTAGCACGAGGGGTTCCTTGTTCGAAAGCGTATGCATAATACGGGTAACTTCATCGGAGATAATGGCATCGTGACCGCATCCAAAACTTACCAGCTGCACAAGCTCCAGATTCGGATGCTGCGCCGCAAAGACCGCTGCACCATAGAGCTCATAGTGAAACGGATTGTAGAGCTCCGGACGTGTATTCCGTAAATCCAATGCGTCAATACCTGGTAGTGCATCAACCGTGAGAAGCGGAATATCGAGTGATGAAAAGAGTTCGGGAATACCGTGATTAATAAGCGGATCGGTATGATAAGGTCGACCGGCAAGAACCACCCCCATGCGATTGTTAAGACTTATCCAGTCAAGCACTTTTTTTCCCTGTTCAACCATCTGCGCCTCAAACGTTTTCTGCGCTTTGTTCGCAACATCAACCGCTGCACGTGCCTGACTTTTGGTACATTTGAAATTCGCCATAAGAAACGCAACTACCTGTTTGTTGCGCATGGCAATGGTTTCCCAATTAAAGGCTGGCACATCGACAATAACCGTTTTTTCATGCAGATGAGGCTGATTCATTTCGTTAATGACCAGCGGATATCCTTGCACAATGGGGCACGTATTGACAGCCTGAGTATGTGCCATAGCCGAGGGCACCGAACGCATGGCGGGAATAAAGAGACGGTCAATACCTTTGGCAAGGAGATGCTCCACATGTCCATGCGCAAGTTTTGCCGGAAAACAGATGCTGTCAGATGCGGCAAAGCGAGCACCCAATTCATACAGTGATCGTGTACTCGGGGGCGATAGGAGCACGGAATGCCCGCAAGCTAAAAAGAGCGTTTTCCAGAACGGCAGGCTGTGGTAGAACTCGAGTATGCGCGGAATGCCAATGGTCATGGGATTCGCAACAGTAAATATAGATTTTTCAATAAAATTCTGTACAAGAGAACAGTTCCGAAATCGCACTGCGCAAGGAACTTTTTCCTTATGCACGCCATCTCCGGCATCTTCTATCCTACTCTGAACAGCACCGCGTTCGCAACGATTACCTGTACAGTGAACCGTAGCATTGCTGAACGCGACAATAGTCCGTTTACAGCGGTTCGCGCACTTTTCACATCGATCGTAGGTAACACCGGCCGTAGTGAGCTTGCGCAAAGCGTCGAACCCGATAAAGCTACTGGTTAGTACAGGATGCTTTAGTAAATGTTCTTTTGTTAAAAGTGCAATGCCCAACGCGCCCATTTCGCCAGGATGTGGGGGACGGAACACCTTGACATCGGTATATTGTTCAAAAGCCCGCAACACGGCATCGTTTTTAAAGGTGCCACCCTGAACAACAATACGATTGCCCAGCTGTGCAGTATCACGTACCCGAACCACTTTTGAAAAGAGATTGTCAACTACGGAACGGCACAATCCGGCAATAATGTCTTCGACAGTACAGCCATTTTTCTGTGCGGTTGTTACCGACGAATTCATGAAAACCGTGCAACGCGATCCGAGTGATGAAGGATGATGCGCCTTGAATGCTGTTTCGGCAATTTTTACCAGGGGAACATTAAGCGATCCGGCAAGCGTTTCGATGAACGATCCGCATCCGGCAGAGCAAGCTTCATTTAAATATAAGCTGGTAATCACACCATCGTTTATGCGGATCGCCTTCATATCCTGCCCGCCAATGTCAAGAATAAACGAGGCATCAGGGACAAAGAAAAGGGCAGCATGAGCATGTGAAATTGTTTCAACCGTATGATAATCGGCACCCAAAGCCGAAGCGATCAGGTTTTCGCCGTACCCGGTTGTGCCGACACCCAAAATTTCAAGTTTTACCTGAAGCGAAGCATACCGGTTGGCAACAGAAAGCAGTGCATCTTTTACAATGGTAAGCGGATCACCAGCATTGGCCGCATAGAATTTATCAACCACTTCCCCAGATTCATTCACCAGCACAAACTTCATGGTTGTAGAGCCAGCATCAATCCCTAAATAGACCCGAGCCACCGAATTTGTTTCGTATACGTGTGGTGTAAAGGCTGGCACAGCATGACGTGCATCGAACACCGTGCGTTCTTCGCTATTTGAAAAGAAGAGTCCAGAGGTTGTGGATCCGGCTTCCCGAACCTGCATACTGCGTTCCAGCAGCTGATGCGCAGCTGTTCTCCCGCGATATTTCAGATGATCAAGCGATGGAATGGAAAGTGTAAGAGCAGCACCCATGGCAGCCAGTACCTGCGGCTGCTCGGGAATAATAATATCATCGGGAGTAAGCTTGAGGTGTTCTGCAAAAACATGTATAAGCTGAGTGTTATAATAGAGTGGTCCGCCTGCAAAGAGCACCGGGGCCTTGATGCGTGCTCCTTGGGCAAGTCCCGAGATAGTCTGACGAGCAACCGCATGAAAAAGCGAGAGCGCCAGGTCTTCCTTAGGTACACCCATATTGACAAGTGGCTGAAGATCGGTTTTGGCAAACACTCCACAGCGACCTGATATTTCAAGTATCTTCTTTCCGTAAATTGCAAGATCGTCAAGTTTTTCAACAGGAATATTAAGGAGCGACGCCATCTGATCCAGAAAGGCACCGGTACCCCCTGCGCAGCAGCCGTTCATACGCATATCGAAAACCGACGACTTCTCTTGCCCGGGGTCCTTTTGGAAAAAGAGGAGTTTGGCATCTTGTCCGCCAAGTTCAATACAGGTACGGGCAGCAGGGAAAAACTCGATGATAGCCTTGGCAGTTGCTACCACTTCCTGTACAAACAATCCGCCTATTTTGCGGGAAATTGGTTCAGCACCGCTACCACAAATAGCAGCATCGAAGTGCACATCAGGAAATTTTTCATGCACACGCGCAATGAGCTGCGCTACCGTTTCAGCCTGTTTGGCAAAGTGGCGTTGATATTTCCAGTGAAGGAGTTTATACGTTTTTGGATCGACAACCGCAACTTTTACGGTAGTTGAACCAACATCAATACCGAGCCAGAGCGTAGCAGTTGGAACCAGCTTCTGATGGTGGGAGGTATGTATATCGAACGATTCCGGCTCAATTACCGGAGTACTCATATTCACGGGAATGGTGCTCATCCTTTTACCTTTGAACTGCCCGGTGTTTTTAGGGCGCGGTCGCCCCTAAATTCCTAAATCTGCGCCTGCGTTCTGGGCAAGCCGTCGTGTAATGAACGAAAATAGTTTATGTCGACCTTGATGTTGACGATCCCCCGTTCCATGGTATGGGAATTATCGGAAAATCAGATGAATGTTTTGAGTTTAAATGCAATCCAGCTCATGGTATTCTTCGCAAGAAGTTCAATGATCTTTTCGCAGGCAAATACGAGATTCGCCTTTGCGAGGAGGCATGCTACCCGGGGCAGTGATTATATCCCCTGACACCGAGGCATCGAGCGCTTGCTCGTGGGCAGTTTCGCTAGCCGACTTACATCGCAATTGAAAATAATAAAATTACGGCAATTACGATCCTCATTAAATCGTATTTATGTATAACTAAAACAGTTCACACAATTGTGCATAAACAAATCAAAGGAGTCAAAATGTCAAAGGTACTTGTTTTAAAAGCGAATCCTAAACCTGTAGCAACTTCCTATACGCTCCGCCTGAGTGAAGCTTTTGTCAATGCTTACAAGGCAGAACATCCAGGAGATACGATAATTGAGTTGGATCTTTTTAAAGAAAAACTTCCTGCTATTGATGAAATTGGGTTTGTTGCCTGGGGAAAACAGGGTGGATTCATACCTGCACCACCAACCCCCGATGAATCGGCCTGGATTGAAAGTAATGAAAAAATAATCGATCAATTTTTATTAGTTGACAAAGTAGTACTGGCTGCTCCGATGTGGAATTTCAACTTTCCACCCGTGGTAAAAGCCTACATCGATAACATCATTGTTGCGAAAAAGACATTCATGTATACCGCAACGGGACCAGTCGGATTAGCAAAGGATAAGCCGGTGCTGCTTATCCAATCAAGAGGTGGTATATACTCAAGTGGACCTTTGGCTGGATATGAACATGCAGAAAGCTACCTCAGATCAATTCTTGGATTTATCGGAATTACGAGCTTTCAAACATTGCTCGTAGAAGGTGTGAACATGACACCAGACAAAGCAGAAGATATTTTTGAAAGCGCAGTTGTAAAAGCTAAGGAGCTTGCAAAGAAGTTTTAATATTTGATTATCATGACGAAATAGAAAAAGACCTCCTGGATTTTACTTTTCGTGAGGTTTTTTATTTTAAGACGCATAATAAAAAGAACTTTTTTTAAAAGAAGAGACGCAACGCATTTTTTTTTGCTTTTCTTCACCCAATTTTCCCGCATTCACCGCCAGGGATCATAGTCAATACCGTTGCAAAAAAGGTAGCCAGTCAGCTTGCCGGCATGCTGTTGTGCATGCCTAAGGCCGTAAATAAGTCGATGGTAAACCGAGCAAAAACCGTCTGGGCTATTATCATACATACTGATGAAAATAGCGTTGCATCTGTATGAATATTGTGGTATATTTAGCACAGGAGGTTTGCTATGACACGAACGACAATATCCCTGCACGAATCTGTTTTCGAGAGTGTCCGCAAGGTTGCACACGCATCGCACACGACCCTTGGGGAAACCATCACCGAACTTCTCACTCTGGGGCTTGCCGCGAAGAAAACACTGCAGCATCAACAGGGTCAGTCTCATAAATTCCTGCTGAAAACATATTCCCTGGGAGTCCCCACTATCCCGCTTGAAGACAAAGACGCTATTAATACAGTCTTGGATCGGGGTATCCATTGAGTTTTGTCGTTGACGCCAATATATTGATTTATGGAATTAACCAGGACTCGGAATTCAATGCCGGGGCCAAAAAATTCATCGAACAGTGTGCGGTTATTGATGAACCATGGTTCATGCCCTGGCCAGTCATTTCCGCCTTTATCCGAATTTCCACCCATCCGGCAATACTTCCCCATCCGTTATCAACTCCGCAAGCGGTGGCAGCAATGGACCAGATTCTTGAGTTACCGAATGTCGTAATGCCTGGCGAGGACGGGGGAAACCTTTGGAAAAGATTTTCAAAAGAAATCTCAACCCTTCATTGCAAAGGAAACGTCGTCACCGACGCTTTAATTGTTTGCATAATGCGCGAACATGGGATAACGAAGCTTTATTCAAAAGACCGGGACTTTTTAAAATTCCGTGGAATTAAAGTGATTGATCCGATTGACGTGTAAGAATAGACATTTCCGCATTACCTTTAAAAGAAAGAATAAAAATGACTCAAGACGAAAATCAATTTTTAGATGCGTTGCAGAATATTGAATTTGCATTAAAGACTCAATACGAATCCAATGAAAATCTAACAGATTCAAAAGTTACTATTGCATTGGAAAATGCAACAATCGATGTAAAGAAGGCTTTTGGTTTTGCAAAAAAAAACTAATCGATGATCCAGCTATTGAGGAAATACTTAAAATTTGTGTCGATATAGGAATGGAAAGAATTGGCAAAATTGATAATTTAACACTAAAAGAATATTGCACTTCGAGCTCATGAACGCCCTGATGACACCACGGTATTGAGTCCACACCGCACGATCGTTTCTGCCTTTGTCAATCCCACGTGCACCTTGCAAATTCGTCTGCAACGATGCTTATACTCCGAGGTGAGGTAACAACCCATTTGTAGCCAATCCTTTATGGATTTACTACCATCCTCAAGCCAAGAAATAATTCTTTCCCCTGCGAACGAACAGTCACGGAATAAATGCCAGCCTTCAACCCGAAGCTATTAATATCCTGATATTTCAAAGCATTCATGATTGTCTTAACGGTCATACCGACGGTAGTACGGATGATAATCTCACTGCCCTTAACAAAAGATTAATTGACAAAATGGCTAGAGTCCGCTTGATTCAATCCGATCGGCTTGTCGGCGTAATCATTTTCGCAAGCATTTTGCTCATCAGCATAAAAGATATACTCTTTGTCCGCCAGGCATTTTGAATAACCGAACGTTGTGGGAATTTCCTTATAGTCGATGGAATAGCTGCCATGTGGTGGTAAGACCCGCACTATCCACCGAGTCGTTTATCCGGCCATGAGGCTGCAGCAAGAGGGCTCCGGTTCCATCCGTAGAGCGGATGTTTCTCGCTACAATTCCCGTTGTCATGCCTTTTGATCCACCGCTGGTAGTCGGGACCAAGGCCACGTCGGCCCCCAATTCAAATCTTAAAGTTATCCCGGAATTTTGATTTCACGGCTGCAGGTCGAGCGCATGAAGAAGCTCTCTTTACATCCGCAAGCATTATAAACTCTGGTTACAGACTCACTCTTCCGACAAGGCTCATTGTCGAAGATACATGTTTTGATGCTACGAATCAAGCACGTGACGGAAAGATGTACGGGAGTTTTCCGCTTTTTTTGTTGAATCGCTACAAAACGGAGAATTTCAATAGTAAGGAAAGTTTATTGCCCTGCATCATGAAAAATGGGACTCATTAATAGCATAGAGTAACCACTGCCAATAGCGGCAATTAAGAAACCATGAAAGATTTGAGACAGCGAGTCTCGAGTGAATAATGTTGGATTAGCCCAAATTAAGTTCTCGTTTTTCAGAACATCTTCTGATCTTACTTGAAATTCTCTGCCGACAATCCATTCTTTTGTGCAAACTCTTTCCCTTCGGCTGCCCAAATAAATCCTCGTTTCATGATTTCGAGTGGCTCTGGTGCATCAAAGATGTCGGCATGGTGCCCTAATGAACAGTAGAATACCCGGCCAGCTGCCCACTTTTTTGTCCATGCAACAGGCATTTCAACTGTCCCGTTCGGGGAGTGCTACCAGGCGACATTCGGAAATGTGGTTGTTGCCAACACCGTAACTGCTGGATCTACATGCAGGTAATAGTGCTCGGACTTTACGATGTAGTTTTCTATTCCATCAAGTACAGATGCACATTCTTTCTTGACATTGACAGAGTAGGTTACACCATCACCTCCCGGGTGCGATACCCAGTTGCCGCCGGTCATGAATTGCCACTGCACACTTTCGCGAAATGCATCGCACATACCACCATGACAACCTGCCATACCGGTGCCGTTTGCCACGGCTTCGCATACGGCGTTTTCCTGCTCTCCCGTTAATTTGCCCATTGTCCATATCGGAACAATCAGATCGAGCTGTTTAAGCTTTTCCCCATCATTAAATGAATCTAGAGTTGTGGAAATCTCAACTTCAAAACCACTTTTAACAAGTGTTGTGTTGAAGACATTTGCCACTTTGTCCGGCTCATGGCCATCCCATCCGCCCCATACAATAAGAGCTTTTTTCATACTATTACCACTCCTTTCCTTCGACAAGTCCGGCAGGCAGCGCCATTGGTTTGTCGCAGGTTGATGTAAGATGAATTGCTTTTCCGTTTTTTGAGGACTCTTCGAATGACACCATGACATCGAGAATATGTGCAGCCATAATGCCGGATGCCCGTAATGGGCGTTTGTTCTGGATGGCAAGCGCCATATCCGCAACGCCGATTCCTCGCGAGTTGTCTCCGTAGCTATGACTTGACAGAGAAACATCAACCCAGTCGGTATCATTGTGTCGGCGAATTTTTACCGGCCCACCAAATCCGTTGGGATCGGGAACCAGGAGCGATCCTTTGGTACCATGAATTTCTATGCGCGGTACGGTTGACGCCCACACATCGAAGCTCATGACCATGGAGTTGACTTTCGCATGCAGTTCCGGTGTGGTAAGGTTGACCACTATGTCGATATCTTTGCGGGCTAGGAGCTCCTCGGTGGTACAACTGGCTATATTGAACTCTTGTGCCTTTGCCAAAGAGCGTTCAGCTGAAAGGTCGGAGCACGCAACAACGGTTACCCACGGGAATCGTTTGGTAAGATTTGTAAAGTATATGCTGCTGATGTTGCCACACCCGACAATACCGATTCTGGTTATCATGGAGAACTCCTTTTTATATGATATGTATCTTTTTCGTGATCGATATAAGTTATCTATCGCATGTGTAATAATCTACGATAGTTACTTTTAATGTACGATGGATACTATTTTCTAAGATATGGACTTTATTCGCAATTTTTCATCAAGAACCGGTGGTGATTTTTCCATCCATCTGGCGCCATATCATCGCACTACCGCCCATCCATTTCGCATTGCAACCATAGGATATATACCGGCAAAAAAAAACTGGACAGATTGGACATTCGACTCGCATAACTTTTCATTTATTCTCGAAGGAACGGGTAACTATCATGATCGGGGCACTGTTGTGCCGGTAACGGCCCCATGCGTACTCACTCAAACTCCCCACGTACGTCAACAGTATGGCCCTTTAGACACCTGGAAGGAGCTTTACCTGATTTACCATGCAGAGACTGCCGAAAAATTCATTCAGAGAAAGTTTTACTCTGCCGAAAAGCCCAACTGGCCGATTTCACAACTGCCAGTAGTTTCTGCACGTATCGAAGAACTTATGGGACTTCTCAATAGGGTGGAGGAACCCTTTGTTATTGACAGAATAGATCTTTTGTGTGAAATGCTTATTCTCGAAAGTCTAACCTGCGGTGGAACACATCCCATGTCGCGTGAGGAAAAGATGGTTAAGGATATTGAGCGGCGCATGAGACGCGATCTTTTAGCTGAGTATGATTTCAATGATATTGCCAATGAATTGGGAATGCATCCTGCCACCTTCAGACGATATTGGGAAAAGTATTGCCCCATGACTCCCGGGCGATTTTTATCGCGACTTCGTCTGGAGGATGCTTGTAAACAGTTGGTTGAAACCAGACTAACCATTGCCGAGATTGCCTACGCACTTAATTTCGAGGATCCCCTGTACTTTTCGCGCAGGTTTAGGAATGAGTTCGGCTGCACAGCCAGCGAATATAGACTGCGAAATAAAGGTTTATTGCCATAAATCATAGAAATTGTGAGTGGTGAGCCCATGTCAATCGCCATTGCATCGCCGGGCACCTATTACCTCAGGCTTCATTGCGGTGCCGCGAATTCATCGCAGAGCTATTCCCTACAGATCGCCTCTCCTGGAGTAGCTATTGTCAATCGCAAGGATCAATTTCGGTAAATTCTCTGCTTAGTCCGGCGAATAGCAGGATCAGGTTCAGTTTGGCAAAGGCGGGTTACACGACGCTGAAGGTATATGATATGCAGGGAAAAACGGCAGCCACGCTTGTAGCCGGAAATCTTAAGGACGGCTCTTATTCTATTCAGCTGCAGGCATCGGCCTTTCCGTGCAAAGCATATATATGTCGATTGCAGAGTGGCGCCTTCGACGCGACAAAACTTCTTACGTTTACGCACTAAAAACGCAGAGCGTTGAGGGAAAATAGCGGGGCGGATGTATGGAGAAAGTATCTTTACATCCGCTTACATTATACCGTAATGGCATGTGCTAGCGTGCATTTTCAGTCAAGAACATTTCCCCAAAAGACACGTTTTGATGCTCAAAATCAGTCACATGGGAAAGTGACTTTTCAGAACTCCCCCATTCAACCGCAACCTCACCAATTCTGAACAATTCTTCCTAACCGATGATTCTTCTCATCAACCCGTATCCGCACTCCCGACGCATCCGGACTTCGGTTGTGTGAAGGTGCAGCTGCGATTACCGGCCGTGGGATAAATCGTCCTGAAATGTCGAAATCTACAGCCTTTACATCTGAGTTTATCCCCGCATATTTAGGTACACTTTCCCTATTGGCAACAGCCCCACCGGTTGTTTTAAAAGTCTGATCGACACCATAATAGGTTATTCCCCCATTGGGCGTAAAAGTAAACCGCCAATGATATACAGTTCCCGGAGTAAGAGTAAAAGGCGACCAATCATCCCAGACACTTGCATGGATTCCCTACCCCCGAAACTACAACGTGAACGTAATAGGTCGAATTTGGTGAGGGTTTCCCTGCATTGGGATCGGCATTAAAGCCTACGTAGGTTCCAACACCATATTCTACATTCCCAATAATGCAATTATTTGTGAGATTCTCCTTGATCGCTCCATCATACCACGATAGCGCGGCTCTCTTTTCGAGCCCGTTGGGTGCGCTTACGCCGGGTTGGGCAAAGACCGTTGCTAAACAAAATAGTGGAATCATTTGAATGAAAACTCTTAGTCTCATAGCTTTATCTCCTGCACAGTGTTTTAATATGAATGATTACCGACGGTTACTATAAACCTACGATCTATAATTAGCTGATATTGCCTTTGAAAAAAAATCATTTTGAGCTGAAAGGCGGTTTGATTTCTTGTTGAATAACAAGTAAACGCAATACTACCTCACTGTCTAGGTTTCACATGTTTAAAACATTTCTAACAGCAGGGCATTCTTCCGTCTGAAGAATGTCGTATTACTAAAATTTTGCCTATTGAATGAGGCTCTTTAACTGTTTACATATAGACCATTATGCTATGTCTAAATAAACAGAAGAGGCTTGAGACAAGGGCTTATTTTCAAGCCAAAAAGTTAGATTTGCTATTTTGAGAATTTGTTTTGCCAAATTGAGAAATTGCACATGCAAAGCACTAAAAAATCTTTAAAAAAATATTAGATAAGCGCTTAATTAGGAACAAATAGCGCGTTGGCATAGTTATTGCGAAATTACCCATCTCTCGAAATTTCAAACAGTTAGAAACCTCTAAAAACGAC
Organism: Chitinivibrionales bacterium; assembly: GCA_038247415.1. Classification (GTDB taxonomy): domain Bacteria; phylum Fibrobacterota; class Chitinivibrionia; order Chitinivibrionales; family WJKA01; genus JBBRUX01. Next base: position 42,475 of record JBBRUX010000026.1, read on the forward strand.
GACTCAACGTCACACCCATGTATTATTGTTTCATTTATTGCAGTATTTCCCGTTTGTTTTCATTATGTACCATTTGTTTCAATTGATTGCAAATTCTTAACGAAGGAGCATTTATATGATAAAAGCATCGTCACGTTTAACACATCATTTATTGTGTATTTCACTTGTTTGTCATTTTCTTAACAAAGGAGCCGTGATATGAAAAATGTATCGTCTTATTTTGTGCGACACTTGGTAGCAGGCGCCGGCCTCATTTTTATGATGGCTGGTGGAGTTTTTGCGATTGGCGGATTTGTTGACGACCATCTGGATGGCCTCCTTAACGGATGGGACATAGTTGGAGTTTGCCCATGGTCAGAAGACGATGGTCTCATGAAACCAGAAGATGATTTTGGGCAATTAGGTTATTTGCTAACAAAATATCCGTGCTCTGATAACGGTACATTTGTCACAAAAATGATTGTTGATAGGAAAAGTGGTCCTTCTGCAGGAGTGGTTGTTCGTTGGACGAGTGAAAATAATTTTTATTTTTTCACTCTAAAACCTGCAAACAAGGCTTCCACCTCGATGCTTTACTACTGCAAAAACACAACGGATATAGGATCAGGTACAGTTGTTGCAAATAATTTTCCTGTTGGTACCACATTCTCCCTAAAAGTTGAGGTGAGGGGCAATCAGCTTTTTGTGTCAGTTGACAATGTGCTCAAGGCTACTATTACCGATGCTATGGAGCCTAATGCCTATGGGCGTGTTGGATATGCACATTCGAGTCAAAATATTGCTCATAACACATATTTCGACAGTTCATCGTGGGTGGATGCTGTAAATAGTCCATCGACAGTAGATTCCTTAATAAGAAATCCTCCGTTACCTGTTTATGGAGACATTAAGGTTTGCTTTGTAGACGAGGCCTATGGATCGACAACTCTTGTTAAGCCTCGAGTATATGTCGAAAATACTGGGCTCATTCCATTACGAGGGTTTGTTGTTTACTACTACATTACAGTAGAAAACAACAAAATGCCTGTTCTCGAAGATTATTCGAGCCCGAACTGTTTGGTCTCAATGAGCTGGCTCGGGGATGCACGGTATCGTGTTACACTGGACTATACCGGAAGGGTGCTTGCCCCTGGGGAGATAACCTCGTTTGCAAACAGCACAAGCTTCGGAATTCATTACGACGATAATTCACCATTTGATAACTCTAATGATTTTTCTTATATGCCATCTCAAACATGCACTACCAATCCAAATATGCCTGTTTTTTCGTTACCCTTGCCGGTTGCTGCTCCAGGCGTAGTGACACCTCCTGTTAATCCTCCTATTCCACTACCAGCGCCACAATCATTGTTGAGTGGACTAGCTTTGCCAGTTGTCTATCAGGTATATACTCTTACAGTAGTAAATATCCATTGCTATGAAACAGAAAGCATTTTTTCATCTGACCATTTGTTGCTTGATTCAAAAGTAGATGGAAGCTTAAGGGATAGCTATCGTAGACATCTTAATGATGGGGAAGATTGGGCGCTAAATGCTTCCTACATGTTTAGAAAGCAAGCTGTTCTTACACTAACTGACGATGATTGGTTGGATCCAGATGACCCCTTAGGAACTGTTGTGATAAGTACAACGCCAGGTTTAAATCAAATAATAGATTTCACTGGACATGGGTCTCATTACAGGGTAACCTACAATGTCACCGTTTCTGATACGTCGGAGCCATCTGTTAGAACCGCAACATATACGGTAATTACACTGAATAATTTGCGTTGTTCGACAACAGAGGATAACTTCGGCGAAGATGAGGATAGATTGACATTTGTAGTCGATAAAATCCAGGCTGCGCAGTTCGAATTTAATCTCAACAGCAAACAAGACCACTATCTGAATGCTCCCTTCGCATTCGAATCGCCTTTAGATGCCAAAGTTAACCTTACCGAGCTTGACAATCCAAGTATAGGCGATGAAAATGATGATTTAGGAACAAAATCCCTTGATCTTGCCATAGGAGATCACTCTGTAAAATTTAGGGGATCTGGTTTTAATTATACCTTGTATTATACTATTTCCACCGTGTCTCGTACTGTGTCGATAAAAAGCGATGAGCAAGTTGCCCTCGACAACTTTGCTGCTTCAACAAAACCAGGGTTATGGCCACATGTCGACAAAAATGCACTCATTAACGATATTACCCGGAAGATTGGTCCTAAACCTAATGCAAATCTATTTAAATACTGGCCCAATCAACAGCAGACTGATTTCTGCGGACCTGCGGCTATTATGTACGATCTGCTCAAACGAGATCCTTTGCGATACGTTGACTTTTGTAGAAAAGTATTTGAGGAAGCAAAATTCAATGGCCGCACCAGAACCCTCGTTGTTGATAAAGATCAAGATGTGCTCAAGAGTAAGGTTCCAGCAAGCTTTGGTGGCCCCCTTGATCCTGAGGAAAATCAAGCTGATTGGATGACTATGGCATTTTTGCGAGATGAAGCGAATTGGGCATGGGACGTTGATGCCAATGGAAATGGGATAACAAACGGCTTCACAACTCCCGCTGAAATGGAAACGTGGATCATTGATGTGTTAGGATTCTCAAACTCTAGCTCCGAAACTACTTGGATCTTTGGAGAGGTTAGTGCTATTGACAGAGCTCGTCAAACCATAGAAAATAAGGGTGGCGTTTCATATGCGATGATAAAGTCGGAATTAATACAAAATTCGACTATTCCTTTGTGGCCTTGGCCAGACCATTGGATAGCAGTTATTGGTGGTGTGGTCCTAGACCATGGAACGTGGTACATCCATGATAGCGGTCGGGTGCAATTCCAATTTTTTACTTGGGGTTACATTGACAATGTCAATCTAAGTGAGAATAAATTCGAGTCTGGCTTTTATGGTGTAGCATTGGGTGAGTAGATTGCATAGAACACTTTATAGTACATAGCTAATAGTCCCTGTCAATTCTCATTGACGTGGACTATTATTAGAAAAGGTACGCGTTATGTCACCTCATAAAGGGTCGAATATTTTAATGGTTCTTCGTGGATTGTAGTCGACTCAGACAGCCCTGCAAACCGGTTTCTTGGTACTGGATGGAATGATGGATTGTATAATAGTCGGGTAACACCTTCAGAAGACAAATGCGCATTTAATACATTTGAAAAGACCGGATTATAGGGAATTATTGTTTAGCTTATTTGCATTTGGGAGCAGGTTTGTGCTCCCCTATTACGACGCTAGCCAAGAGTTTGGGTTACTTTCGAAAGGCGGGAACAATTACCGTCTTGATAAGAGCTGCAAGACGAGGCAGCTCTTTGGCAAACGCTGACCAGCAGCATTCACAGCAAGTCGGCCCGATGATCTCCCAAAGTCGTGCGGTGCAATTTTGCCAGCACATGCTAGCGGTTCCGTAGCTGTTGCTCCGTACTCAAATAGCCCACTATCAGGCTTGCTTCCCTGAAACGGAAGCCCCCACAGTTGAGTTGGAAATCTCAATAGATATTGGGCTATTGTCAGCAACCAGAGCGTGAACTGTAATAGTGACCGACATCTTTAAATTCTTCACGAAGCAGGAACTCAGCTTCACGGTATAGCGCCGCGTACTCGTCAAGAAAACACTCTCTGATATTCATCTCAACTGAGCGGTTCTGATTAAAAAACCGCATGTACAGCGGAATTCCGCCGCACAGGAAATAGATTCGGGCTTTGTCTTCGAGCGAATAGCCGGGATGAAAAAGCCCAGATTCGATAAACGAAAATGGTTTTAACAATATCTGACCGGTTCTTCTGCCGTACAACGGGCTTTTTGCTCCAAGAACCTCCCGTTCCATGAACCCGATATACGATCCGCAGAGAAGCAGCACCATGCTCCCTGCTTTGCTCGACTGCATGTCCCAGAGCTGCTGCAGGACCGAGGGAAGCTCTGGACTTGATTCTACCATCCATTGGTATTCATCAAGCGCCAGCACGATCTTTCCGCGCGCATCGACGTTCGCACAAACCGTTTCAAAATGTGATTTCATGACGGTAAGCGAACAGGCAAAGAGCACCACGGATTGGCAATCGTTGACCTCGATGCGATATGTTCCCGGATCCACTCCGCTGATCTCGAATTATAAAGCCCTGAATCAAGAGAATCAGAAAGTAATCTTTTGGCAGTTAGAGCGGTGTCTCCATGACGCTATTCGCCAAACCTGCGATAAAACCAAGACTTTACGAGCTGCGTCAGGATTACATAGCACACCATCATACCCGCCAAAATAGCCCAGTAAAGGGGTGGAAGTGGAACAAATCCGAGCATATCCGCCAAGGGTGATACTGTCAACAACGCTCCCAAAACGACAATTGTTATCGAAGTGATGATGAGTGGTCGACTTGCCCAACTTTGAAAAAATGGAATCTTATTAGTTCGGATAACATGAATGATAAGCGTCTGCGTGAAAAGCGATTCAACAAACCAGCCAGTTTGGAACATGGCAGGATTGTCAAGGCACTTGAACACATGTATCATAATAAAAAATGTTATGTAATCGAAGATCGAGCTGATCGGCCCGATAAAGAGTATAAAGCGAAGAATACCACCAATTTCCCATTTGCGAGGCTTGGTAAGCCACTCTGCATCCACTTCATCGCTGGGAATTGTCGTTTGCGACAAATCATACAGAAGATTATTAGTTAAGACCTGTATCGGTTTCATGGGAAGGAACGGGAGAAATGCACTTGCCCCAACAACGCTAAACATGTTGCCGAAGTTTGAACTTGCCGCCATTTTGATATACTTGACAATATTGCCAAACACTCGTCTACCTTCGAGTACACCTTGTTCTAATATCAATAGACTGTTTTCGAGCAGAATGATATCTGATGACTCTTTGGCAATGTCAACCGCAGTGTTGACCGAAATCCCCACATCCGCGGCTTTTAGTGCGGGTGCATCGTTAATACCATCGCCCATAAATCCAACCACATGCCCTTTTTTCTGAAGCGCTCGAATAATGCGCTCCTTGTGGGCAGGGGCCAGCCGCGCAAAGACACTGGTTACTTCTACCGCTTCGGCAAGCTGCTCTTCGTTCATGGCCTCTATTTGAGAGCCAAGCAAGAGATTCTCGACGGGCAAGCCTACTTCTTTGCAGATGTATGCAGTAATGATCTCGTTGTCACCTGTCAAAATCTTAACACCCACGTTCAGACCATGAAGTCGCTTGAGAGTCTCGGCTGTGGTTTCCTTGGGCGGATCGAGGAAAGCCATAAAACCCAGGAGTATCAAGTCCGATTCATCTTTAACAGAGTAGGTAGGATCATCGGTTGCTCCGGGCATTTGTTTATAGGCAAGGGCAATTACGCGAAACCCCTGAGCGTTAAGGCTATCAGCCAATTGCCGTCGTTTGGCGTCGTGTTCGGGAAGGACTTCGATGACTTCTCCCTGGACCTCAATGCGCGTGCATTGCGAAAGAACTTCTTCAACGGCACCTTTACAAATAAGTGTATTCAATCCTGTAGAATCTTCGACAATCACCGACATGCGCCGACGGATAAAATCAAAAGGGATCTCATCAATCTTGCGGAATTTCTCTTTTGCTTTCAGGCTCTGTTCTAAGTCCTCATGGTTACGGATGGCTTCGTCGAGCAAGTTCTTAAGTCCGGTATGGTGATAGCTGTTTAGATAGCCATACTCTAGCACTTTATCGCTGGGGTCTCCATGAGCATCCAAGTGTTTTTCCAGAATAATTTTGCCTTGCGTAAGAGTCCCGGTTTTGTCGGTGCAGAGCATATCCATCGCGCCGAAGTTCTGGATCGCGTTTAACCGTTTGACAATAACCTTAATGCGCGCCAATGCTAGTGCGCCCTTGGAAAGGTTTACCGTCACGATCATCGGCAGCATCTCGGGAGTGAGCCCAACGGCAACCGCCATTGCAAACATGAAGGCTTCTAACCAGTTATGCTTACTCAATCCATTGACAAAAAAGACTGTGGGGACCATAACAGCAATAAAAGAAATCATGAGCCAGGTGAACCGATTAACGCCTTTGTCGAAGCTTGTGAGTGTGCGCTCACCGACAATACTTGCTGCCAGCGTTCCGAAAAAAGTTTTCTCACCGGTAAGTACTACAACTGCCGTGGCAGAGCCACTCTCCACATTGGAGCCAAGAAAACAAATGTTTGGCAGCTCCAACGGATTAGGTATGTCGATTGACATCTTCTCAGCTTTTCTCTCCACGGGCAAGCTTTCTCCAGTAAGTGCCGTTTGGTTAATAAACAAATCCTTGGCAGAAAGCAAGCGTACATCGGCGGGAACCATATCTCCAGCGGATAATCGGATAATATCGCCTGGCGTCAGCATCTTGAGAGGAAGATTCACTTCTTTTCCATCGCGAATTACGGTAGCTGTGTTGCCAACCATCGCCTTGAGTTTTTCGGCGGCATTATCAGCCCGCGTTTCTTGAAAAAAACGCAACACCACACCAAGAATTACCATCACAAAAATGACCACAGCCGCCCGCATATCGCCGGTAACAATCGAAATGGTACCAAGCGCAATAAGCAACAGAACCAAGGGATTCTTGATATTTGCCCAAAGTCGCATTAACGCCGATTGACGTTTCTCCCGAGCAATCTCATTAGGTCCATAGTGAGACAAACGAGAATCTGCTTGTGCCTGGGTCAAACCTTCTAATTTCGAGTCGAGTTCTTTGAGGACCGCCTCAGAATCGGCGCGCGCTTTTTCCCGCAACTGCTCAGAAACGCGCGTTGCATTCGCATGAAGGGGACTACCTTTACCTTTGGCCTGACTTTTGATGGTTGTTGGCAAACCTGATCTCCCTTTTAATAACTATGGTGATTGCAGCACAAAGAATTCACCCCTTACCGGCACCACATTTCGATAAGCGTTTTTAGATGCTCATCGGTGCATGAAAGCATTGCTAACGAGTGTAATTGGAACAATAAAGCAATATCCGAGCCAGAAGCGAGATACAGCGCACATCGCTCTTTTGCGGCGAATAAACTCATAAGAATTAGAATCTGCGAGGATCTGCGTGGTTCACAATTCGCAATAATGCGATGCGCTGTGAAGTTGATTTTCGAATTTGACGAAATCAAACGCGGCGGAAAGGGGCAGGGTTTTGCTGAGGGCGAAGATTACGATATACATGCTTCGACACAGCTTTTCACAATACTGGATCGAAGGAATGCGCAGAGCCGATCATGTTAAGTTGGGCATTCTAGATTTATCCCTTCCATTTTACAAAAAGCGATCACGCAGCATGTATGCGAAGATTTTGCAAATATCAAGATCCTTTTTTCCTGTATTCTGCCGAATACGCCTTTTTTACGAACTGGTCTGATTGTCAGTGGCGGTAGAGTGTCTTATAAAACAGGAACTGTCTTTACATGGAGGACTTATGCGCACAATTCTAAAACCTGCCTTCTTGTCGTATCACATCCGCCCCGGCGCATCGTATGTGTGTACTCTGTCGGTAATTTCCAGCGGAACCTGTTCACCGCTATCGCACCTCATCATCCGTTGCAAATAGCGAAATCAATCTGCTTTACTGGAGATAATTATTGGCAGTCACAAGCGCTACCGGATCGTACGTAATAGACAGCGTACCAGTAATCGGTGTCAGCTCCCGCGGCATGGTTGTCGCCATGCGTGGCAGCGAGACATTGGCCATCGACACTATCACCTTTCTTCCTGGCAGCACTATCATAAAAAACTTCATTGTTTCCTCTATAACAATTTCTGCATCACAACCAATGCCGAACAAAAGACGTTCTGGACCAAGTATATTTACATTGAGCTATCGTGGAAAAAACCAAATCGTCGCATCATTCAACAATTTATCGCACCCGGGCCATTTAACACTCTTTGATGCATCGGGAAAAATTGTTGCTCAAAAGGCTTTCGCCGTTCATTCGGCACCCATTGTTATTTCTTGCGGCACATTGGCAAAAGGTCCGCTTTTTGCACTTTTATCAAACGGAAGCAAGACTATCTGGCGCACAATAGTCGTTGTCGGCAATTGAACATTGTGAAGCCTGTATTCTAAAAATATCGCTTTCTGAGCATTCCCATTGCTCATCTTTTAATCTTCAGGTATCTTTAGTAGTATAGTGCACTGGGGCTTTGCTGATTCATTTACCATAAAAGGGAGGTTGTATGGTGGGTAAAAAATTTCTCGCAATCTTGGCTTTGCTGCTTGCGGGTTCGAGCTTATTTTCTGCAGATGCGGCAGTATCCATGCCGTACTATAATCCGTATCCGACAATCACTCTTTCCTCCTCGGGCGCGATGCCGATTTATTCTGGGAAGCCTCTGTGCACACAAATAGTAAATCTATCACTTCTTGACAATGAGGGTGCAGCACAAAGTATTGATTCTGTCTTTTTTGTGAAAGACACATTGCATGTTGTCCCAAGAAATAGTATGGGGATTGTGCCCGATACCGTACTACCGAAACCAGATATAATATGGCCGGGCAGTTCTTATAAGCAAACAGTCTTTCATGCCTGGGGAACCTATGTCGTTGTGCTGCATGATGTTTTTGTTAAAACGCGCGTTACGAAAATCGGCACAGTTCTCATTTACCCTTCTTTTACAACCACCCCCTCGCTGCCCATCACAACCGTTGCCACTCGTCTCGATCTCACTCTCGGGCAATCGCATACCCCATGCAATCCGACATATGGGAACATGCAAACAAGAATCAAGGGAGACACCATCACGCTCAAATATACCGAGGCACTCTTTTCTGACCCCTGTATTGCTATCTATCTTATTGATCCGGTGTCGTATGGAACTTCTTTCGATTTGGGACTCCTGAATACAGGCACCTATGTCGTCAAGGTTGACACCATGACCTTGGGCGCCATTACCATAGCTGCAGGGTATCCCATCATCGGCACAGCAACAGCCATGAAAAATCCTCTTTCCTTGGCGCCAACTGTGTCTATTGCAAATGCATTAGTTAGTGGCATTGTTTACAATGTGTGTCCTTTCTATAGCTATTCTCCTTTAGTATTTGACACGGTGACAACAACCACCAATGCAAGCGGATCATTTTCCATGCTTTTGCCTCGCGCAAACAAAGAATACACAATCAGTGGCGAAAAAGCCGGCTATTATACCCAACGCTTACCTCTCGATGCATCACAATCTGCCAAGCCTCTTTCTTTTCAGCTTATTCCCACAACCATGGATACGCTTGGAGCATTTTCCATGATAATAACAAACAACGGTTCTCCTGTGGAAAGCGTTTATGTTTCTTTAAACCCGGGCCGAATGCCGGTACTATGCCCGATGTATGACAGGGCGTTATCGAAGCAGGCCGCGCTGCAGACCTCAATGAGCGGATATACAAATCGTAATGGATCAATTTCGCTGGACGGGATTTCCTTAGTGCCATTTATCGATTTTGCCTATTCTGCTGGGTATTACAAGAATGGGCCTATTCTTGAGAAATATGGAAGGGTTCGGCTTAATCCTTTTACGACAACAACGATCACAATGGATTTTGGAGCAACCCCTGTTTCACAAAAAATCCGCCTTCAATCAAGGGAAATTACCAAGAATATTATTGGTAGCATATTGACAATTAGCGATATCTATCGCACGTATGGAAGTGAGACTGTGATGACAATTTACAATGCGCAAGGAAGAAATACCATGCGCATGAAAGTAAATGAGACTGCGAGTGTCAATCTGTCGTCGCTTGCACCGGGAAGCTATGTGCTTCGAATCGTGGGATCAAAATCGACAACGACAGGAAACTTTGTTCTTCAATAAACAATTGCGATAGTAAGAATATTTTGACCCGGAACACCTTACGGGTGTTCCGGCTTTACGTGGTCGAAATTACTAGAAGAAGCATGAAACCCCCAGACCTGCCTACGGAAACGAATCCGACTATAAGTCTTCTGGGAATCGAATCATGGTATGCTACGCTCCCCTATTATTGACAATAGATACTTCGGTAGCAGCTCGAGGACTCTGTCGCCAGTGATAGCCCGATAATTTAAGGCGTACCCGTGCCGGATGTGATACCGTCTCGTTTGGCCCCATGGCATCCTCAAAACCCAATCATCACAGCATTCTAAGCTCAAAATGATGTAGATGCCCTTGAGCTCAAAATAAGATTTTCGAAGCATACATCGACTTAAAAAGGTATATTATTGCAACCCTTTTAAAGAAACC
>JBBRUX010000027.1:0-52172 GCA_038247415.1 Chitinivibrionales bacterium
AAATTGGTTTTGTCACTCCCAATCAGCGGCATACCGGGGCAGACATTGAAATTATTGAAAGGAGAAAAAAAGGATTGTCAAATGCAAGAACAAGAAGGCTTGAAAGAAATACACTTGCGGTTCTTGATATGAAAATAGCCTCAGCTTAATTTACTTGAAAAGCAGACTCTATCTAAAAAACGCGCCGGTCTCGGTTTTAAATTATTGCGAAATGATGCAAAAGACGGCGGTGCGGTAGCCGGACGAACAAGAAAAGCTATTGAAACACAGTCAAAACGAAAAGTCATTACTTCTGAAAACTATCTTGATAAAACAAAAAGGCAGAAAGACATGATTGATAAATCTAAGTCAAGCAATATCCCAGAGAAAATGGACAGAAAGAAAGCTGTATTAACTACATTCGAAAAGCATGATCGACAAGATATATTAGATATGGCTAGGATGCCCTATGAAGAGAAATCACGACTGATTACATTTTTAAGAGAGGCCCAATATGGCGCAAAGGCCACTACCGGAAGACTTTCGAGATTTTATAGAATTGTTAAACTCAAATAAGGTCGAGTACATTTTAATAGGTGGTTGGGCTGTTGGACTCCATGGAAATCCAAGAACGACAAAAGATATTGATTTTTTAGTTGAAAACAGCTCAAGAAATATTAAACGGCTGCAAAAAGCATTATATGAATTTGGAGCACCAGCAGTAGATGAAATTCATTTTAAAATTCCTGGAAATGTATATAGAATGGGAAGGCCCCCTATTCAGATAGATGTTTTATCTCATGCAATCGGAATAGATACAGCAAAAAGTATAAAAAGAGCAGAAATGATAATTCTTGACAATTTAAGCATTAAGGTAATATCCTTTGACGACTTGATAGAAAGCAAAAAGGCTACTGGACGTTTACAAGATTTGGCTGATGTAGAAAAACTCGTCAAAATTCAAAACGCCAAGAAGGCTAAAAGAACCAAAATCAATAAAAAGGCAGCGCGGGATTAGGAGAAGACGGGCCGAGTACAGACAAACAACAGCGCCAGGACGCCCTACCAGCAGTAAAGCTTAGAAGACTTCGCATTACTGCTGGTAGGGCGCGCGAGTGGGGCGAAACGTTGTAAGCAATTGCTGGCAGTGCAAAAACAGGAGCCGACGCAAAACAAGAAAATCTGCACGTCCTGTGCAGCAAGAAAGGAAGAAGATGAAGCTGAAAAGCATGTTTTTACTGTTAATAGTTATGGGCCAAGAGATCGTGTTTACGGATATTTTGATCAATATACAGGTTTTTTTGAAGATTTGATTGACAATAACACAGCGTATGCTGCTAGAGCGTATTTGGGAACTGGCCGTGATAACGTTCAAGGATATTCGATAAAGCAAATTGAAACCTGCTTAATATTGTTCCGGTTGGTGACACAATACAATATTGGAATTATACCTTCGGAGATGCTGTTACTGGTCCTTTTGGCACTCCTGCTGAATCAATAACCGTCATTCAGATGGTGGTGGAGAATACTGTAACAAAGCGTTTTTACAAGTACTCGTAGGCGCACATGTTAAATCAAGCTGTACCGCACCATCGAGTCCGGAAGAAAACCCTGTAGCGGAGAGAATCAACGGAATACTAAAAAATGAAGTGTTATTAACGGAGAATAATCGCACATTTGAGGCAGTTTTAAAAAACTTACCTGAAGCAGTGAAAATTTATAACGATGAACGTCCCCACAGCAGCATCGACTTTATGACACCCGTCGAAGCCCATCACTGCAGTGGTCAAATAAAAAAACGATGGAAGACATATCGCAAACACCCAAAGCCAGAAGAAAATACGATATCGGATGGAAAAAGGATACTACAGGAAATGAACTCATGGACATGAGAAAGATTTAAACTTTAAAACAAAAACTGTAAACATTTTTCAGGACTTGACCGCGGTTATAAAAAGAGCCCGCATTGTCTCACGTATTCAGAACGAGCATCATCAACCGCTCCCCGAAATAGTGTATTTTATAATTGAAAGCAGAACATATCCTGCACAGATTATTTCTAAATCCGACACACGCATTATACGTAAAACACGTTACTATCATAAAGCTTAAAAGAACTACTTTCTCTCGCACAATAAATCAGGAGATTCCTATGGCTCTCGTTGGCACAACACAGTGGATTCTTATTGCTTTTGTGGGTCTTACTGGCGGAGTTCTCGGCGGCGCTCTCGGTATTGGCGGCGGGGTGTTTCTTGTTCCTGCGCTTGTGTATCTCCTGGCTGCCCCTCAAAAAACAGCACAGGGTATGGCACTTTTGATTATGGTCCCCATGGCATTGACATCAGGAATTAGGTATCTTAACAATCCCGACATTGGCATTAATTATAAAGTGCTACTTCTCTTGATTATCATGGCAATAATTGGCGCGCTCATTGGAACAAATATTGCCTTTGCACTGCCTGGAGCAGTGCTACGCAAGGCATTTGCAGTGCTTATTATTGGTGTTGGTATTCTCATGCTTTGGAAATAGCCAAAGGCATTATTTCCCCATCAAAGCAGCTTTACGAAGTGCTCCGTTGCGCTTATCAGATGCTATATAAATTCCCTTAAAGGTATGTGCAGGATTTGTAGCTTCTCTACTTGCAGCATTTTGATGAGTGCCACAAGAAAATTTTCTGCATTGTGGATTTTAGCGCTTCTGCCTGGGAAAAATGATATTTTATCAATGTTTCAACCAGGAGGAAGAATGCCTGCTATTTCAATGTTCTATGGAATAATTATTCAACTGCTATTCTACGACAACAAAGAGCATAAGCACCCTCATGTTCATGCACGCTACGGTGAATACATGGCATCCTTCGAAATATCTACGGCAGATATTATTGCTGGCTCAATTCCTCCTAAACAGGCTCGGCTAGTCCAAGCCTGGATCGAAATCCATCGAGATGAGCTCAATGCCGATTGGCAGCTTGCTGTTGAAGGCAAGGAAGTCTTTAAAATCGACCCTCTAAAGTAAGGCTTATATGTATTCCGATGTTTCGGCCTTTGCGCCACTCCCTAATGGATTTCTTTACGTTGAATTGGATAATGGAGATCGTGGTGTTTTTGACATGAAGCCGTATATGATGTCTGATTTCTTCTCGGAACTTAAACAAGAGGGGTACTTCAATCGGGCATTCATAGAGTATGGAGTAATCTCGTGGCCGAATGGACAAGACATTTCGCCGTCAACAGTGCGTCTGGAAATGGTGCATCAAGTCGTTCCTGTTTCATTGGCGCTCAGGAGAGCAAAACCGCACGAATTGGTATGAGGCATACTGCCCCAATCTAGCCAAAGGCATTATTTCCCCATCAAAGCAGCTTTACGAAGTGCTCCGTTGCGCGTATCAGATGCTATATAAATTCCTTTAAAGGCATGCGCATCATGCAAAGAGAATATTTTGCATCCTCTAAGGTCATAGATGTTTGCAGAAAGGTTGAGCAATTGCACAGCATAGCTCACACTTTTAGTACCCCGAGATTCCTGATAGGTAATGGTTGCGCTTAAGCCTGCGGTTATTATCCCAAAGAAGAATAGTGAAATAAAGCGCATGAAAGTACCTTTGAGATTAGGGTAACATTTAGATACGAATTGAAGACAGAATTTACTATCGCCACACATATCCTGAGCGCAACATATTTTATACGCTCAACTTTTTTATAGTATTGACAATCAACAGCCAGGATTCTTCATGGAAAACACTGCCGTTTTTGGACCAGAAGCATTCGACCTCACGAGTGAATACCTGCACAATCCTCTTGGAATTGCAGCATCGCGCCCCCGGTTTTCTTGGAAAGGTCGTCATCCTAAGAGTAATCAGATGCAGAGCGCATACCGACTCATTGTTGCCACGAGCAAGGAAATCCTTGATCGCGATACAGGAGATATCTGGGACACTGGCAAAATTAGCATACCAAAATCAATACATATCGAATATAATGGCACCCCGTTGCAAGAAACTTCCCGCTATTTCTGGAAAGTCATGATTTGGGATGCCGATAACAAAGCCAGTGCTTTTTCTGAGCTGGCCTGGTTTGAAATTGCCTTTTTTGATTCGACGCATATTAAAGGATCATGGCTCATGACACCTACTCCTGTTCGGGGATTATCGCCACTTTTTCGCAAACAGCTTTCAATTCCTTTTTCGATTGCTTCGGCTCGTGCCTATATCTGTGGCTTGGGATATTACGAACTCTCTATCAATGGCACCAAAGTTTCCGATCATGTGCTTGATCCCGGCTGGACCGACTACAACAAGCGAGTGCTGTATGTCTCCCACGATATTACACCGCATGTAAGGAATGGCGAAAACGGGCTTGGGATTATGCTTGGTGAAGGATGGCATGGCAACGAACAAACAATAAAGGCTTTTCCTCAAAAAGTTCCCGATTGGCTAGGGTTTCCCCGTTTTCTCATTGATCTTCGCATAACGGGCACCAAGGGAGAATCGCTCTTAGTATCGAGTCAAGCCGATGGAACTTGGAAAACAGCAACAGGGGCAATAGTCAACAATGGCGTTTTTTGTGGCGAAACATACGATGCCCAGCTAGAAAAATCAGGATGGGATACTGCCACCTATACACCCGATGCTACATGGACTGATGCAGTAGCTGCAAAAGCACCGCTCGGAATTCTTACTGCGCAAACCCTCGAACCCATTCGAATTGTTGGTACAATGTCACCCAAAAGCATAACCTCGCCTCGCGATGGGGTCTATGTATTTGACAATGGGCAAAACTTGGCTGGTTGGGCTCAGTTGCGTGTGCGCGGGCCTAAAGGGCAAACTATCGAAATGCGGTTTTCTGAGATATTACATGATGATGGAACTATAGATCAGGGAAATTACCGTACCGCGCAAGGATGTGATATATACACCTGTAAAGGTGACGGATTAGAAACCTATGAGCCTCGGTTTACCTACCATGGATTTCGGTATATCCAGATAACAGGATTTCCCGGAGTTCCTACCCTCGATTCTCTTTTTGTTCGTCAAGTACGAAGCGATGTAGCCAAAACAGGCAGATTTGTTTGCTCAGACGCCCTCTTAAATAGAATACAAGACTGCGTCATCTGGACAGAAGAGAGCAACATGCACAGTGTTCCCACCGACTGCCCGCAACGGGACGAGCGCATGGGATGGCTTAACGATGCGACCGTTCGCGTGGAAGAAGCGCTTTATAATTTTAATACCGCACAGCTTCTTACAAAGTGGGAACAGGATATTGCCGATACGCAAAATCCACAAACAGGAGAAATTCGCGACACTGCCCCGTATGTTTTTACGTGTCTTCCCGGAGAGCCTGTCAATTGTTCCTTTCTGCTTATTCCTTGGAACTTGTATGTCCATTATGGTGACAAACGCATTTTAGCCGACCATTATGACCACATGAAAGCCTGGACTGCTTTTATAGGATCTAACGCCGAAGACTACATTGTAAACTATAGCAACTATGGCGATTGGGCTCCTCCGCAAAAGTTTGTAGACCCAGCTTCCATTGCGCGCTCCATTCATACACCCGGCGCTCTTATGTCAACAGGCTACTACTATTACAATACCCTTCTGCTTGCCCAAATTGCTCTCATACTCGAAAAAACAGAAGAAGCTGCAGGTTTTGTAAAATCCGCAAAAGCAATTGCTGCTGCTTTCGAAAAGAAATTTTTTAATGCAAAAACTCAAGACTTTGCAACAAGTAGCCAGGCATCTAATACCTTTCCACTCTATTTAGGACTCGCGCCACAAAACCTGCATACATCTCTTGCAGAAAAAATTGCTGCCGACATTGCACTGCATGAGACTCACGTAACAACGGGCAATTTATGTTCGCGATACATTCTGGAAGTTCTTTCTTCTTGTGGTAAAGTAGATACCGCTTTTGATGTTGCCACCCAAACGACCTACCCAAGCTGGGGATATATGATTGCACAGGGAGCAACTACCATTTGGGAACGATGGGAGAATGCAACCGGCGGAGGGATGAATTCGCATAACCATCCGATGTACGGCTCCATTAGTCTTTGGTTCATGAAATATCTTGCAGGTATTTCTCCCGACCCAGCGCAACCAGGATATCAGCATGTTTTCATCAAACCCTCTATTCCCACTGGCTTAACCTATGCAGATGGCGTTATAGAAACCATACATGGCATGGTACAAAGTAAATGGCACAAAACGACATCGGGCATCACGATGATTGTTACAATACCTTTTAACACCTGTGGAACGATGTGTGTGCCTTATAATAAAACCACGCATACTGTGGTTATTGCAGGTGCCATAATTTACAAAGAGGGTGCACTCAGAGCACAGAGTGGTTTTGATACCGCACTCATGCCCGATGGATATATTGCCATTAAGATTGGTAGTGGCACCACTGCATGTACTATAACGAATGCATAATGACTTTTTTTATATTCACCACTTTTTAACGGAAAGAGCACTGTATGTCACAAACAAAAGATGTATCAGGCAATATTCATCGGATTTTTTACCCAAAGTCAGTTGCAGTGGTAGGCGCAAACAACATGGTTGGAACGGTGCCCTGTGATATATTCCTTAATATTATCAAAGGCACGTTTACTGGTTCTGCTTATCCTGTAAGTCCACGCGATACCGTTGTCTGTGATGTAAAGGCATATAAATATGTGACCGACATCGAAGGTCCTGTTGATCTTGCCATTATTGTATTTGCAAGCGCGGTTGCGAGCATGGCTGTTGAGCAATGTGGGCAAAAAGGTGTTAAGTCGATGATTATCATTTCTGCTGGCTTTAAAGAGGTTGGCGAAAAAGGTCGCGAAAAGGAAAATGAATTGCTTGCTATTGCCGATAAGCATGGCATCTCTTTTATTGGACCAAATTGTCTTGGCGTAATCAATACCGATCCAACGTCAATGCTTAACGCCTCCTTTGCACGCGCAATGCCCTGCGAAGGAAACATTGCCTTTTTGTCGCAAAGTGGTGCACTCTGCACTGCAGTACTGGATTTTGCCCACGCTCGACACATCGGCTTTTCTAAGTTTGTATCTTTTGGTAACAAGGCAGATATTTCCGAAATCGATTTGCTCCGGTACCTCAAAGATGACCCTAAAACTAAAGTTATTCTCTTGTATCTCGAAGAAATTCGCGATGGTATCGCCCTTATGAATATTTGTAAAGAGATCTGGCAAGATGCCAAAAAGCCTGTTCTCCTTATGAAATCTGGCCGAACATCTCAGGGAGCTTCTGCTGCGTCGTCTCATACAGGTTCTTTAGCAGGCTCCGATTCAGTATGCGATGCTGCATTTAAACAGGCGGGTATCATTCGGTGCAAAACCATCGAAGAGATGTTTAATAAAGCAATTGCTTTTGCCTATATGCCTCTGCCGCTAGGACCCAGAGCTGCAATTATTACCAATGCCGGTGGCCCTGGCGTTCTTGCAACCGACGCCGCAATCGAATCAGGTTTGTCATTGGCATCTTTCTCCGAAGAAACCACAGCACTCTTTAAAAAGAAATTGCCTGTTACCGCAAACATTAAAAATCCTGTTGATATTATTGGCGATGCCCACTCCGATCGGTATTCTATTGCTATCAACGCACTCTTAGACGAAAAAGATGTGGATGGCGTTCTGGTTATTCTCACTCCGCAATCTATGACCGACATCGAAGCCATTGCAGAAGAAATTGTCAAGGCAGCAGCCCTCAATAAAAAGCCTGTGTATGCCTCATTCATGGGTGAATTTGATGTTGCAAAGGGTGTGGATATTCTCCGCAAAGCAAACATCCCTCATTATGGCCTTCCCGAGGCCATGTGCGAAGCCTTTGGTGCAACCTACGCATTTGCCAAGCAAATTATCGACACAGACACCACACAAGCAGTAAGATTTACAAATATCAATAAGGCGGCGGCGGCGGCAGTTTTTGATAAGGCCATAGCGATAGGACAAACAAACCTTCCCCAAACCGAAGCACTTAAGATCCTTCAGGCTTACGGAATTCCTACACCTGCCCAACAGCAAGGTTCCAACAAGGAAGAAGTTTTGGCAATTTCTGCCAAAATCGGTTTCCCGGTTGTATTTAAAATTGCATCCGAAGATATCATTCATAAATCTGATGCTGGTGGTGTGCTGGTAAATATCAAGAATGAAACAGAAGCCGACGCAGCCTACGATACCATCATGAAAAACATCAATTCCAATTGCCCCACTGCGCGCATCGATGGCATACTTGTTGTCGAAATGGTAACCGGTGGTCAGGAAGTTATCCTTGGCGTATCAAAAGATCCAAGCTTTGGTGGGGTGGTTATGTTTGGTTTAGGTGGTATCTTTGTAGAAGTATTGCACGATGTCAGCTTTGCAATACCGCCTCTTACATCGTACCAAATTGGGAAAACGATCAAGTCTATTAAATCATTCCCCATTCTTTCAGGCGTACGCGGGCAAAAAAGTCGGGATATAGCTGCCATTAACGAATGCATTGGCCGCTTGTCGCAACTCGCACTGGATTTCCCTCAAATTCAGGGGATGGATATTAATCCGCTTATGGTCAAGTTTGACGGTGAAGGTGCGTGTGCTGTTGACGTGAGAATATTGCTGTAAACGAGATCATAGTAGATATTTTTTTTATTGCATGAGAAGGAAAGGCTATTTAAGCCTTTCCTTTATGATAACTTGTGAATTAGATTGTCAAAGCCTCACCCCCGGCCACTCTCCTGCACCCAAAAATCCCGAATCCTTGGAATTGACATTTTCAACTCTTCGACAAAGTCGAAATCCTGTTCTGTGAGCGCGTTAAGCAAATCGGGATCGAGCATTGGTTCGGTGGATTTTTTATCGGAACAGTAAAGAATGGGTAAACACAGGCGCACAATATACAAATCACTTTGGGCGATCCATGTTTCTCCAAACGCAATCATACCTTTATGGAAACCCTTACACCACAACTCAAGAGAAGTCATCTGATTAACATCGCCAATAAGAAGAGGCTCGAAGGTATTGTCATGAAGCGACGCAACAATCTGATTGTACCGTGCAAACACAAGATTTATAAGATTTTCAGCTTTTTCTTTATGGTCAAGTGCAGGATTATGATCATCAAGAAAGAGCGCCGGAAGCCAGAGCGTTGGATTAAGCGGAAAGGGACCGCATATAATTGCGGCGAGATAGCCGTCTATCGCATCAATTGCCATATGAGGAATACCAGAGGTAAGCAATGCCTCGTGCAGCAACGAAGCGGCATGTAAAGGACTATTGATTGCTTCTTGTGGGGTCATGATGCATCTCGAATCTTTGAAACAATGTTGCTCGTAGAAAATCCCTGTACAAACGATACAATTTTTACAACGCCGCCATACTTCTCTATAATGGGGGTTTCTATCATCTCGCGGGAATAATCGCCACCCTTGACATGTACGTCTGGCCTAATAATCTCACAGAACTGCCGTGGATCATCTTCGGGGAAAATAAATGCTGCATCCACCATAGCCAAGGCCGCCATAACGGCGCAGCGGGTTGCTTGATCCTGCACTGGGCGGTTTTCGCCTTTGAGTCGTTTTACCGATGCATCACTATTAATACCCACGAGCAAAATATCGCCTTGTCGGGCGGCTTCGGTGAGATAGGCTACGTGTCCTGCATGGATTATATCAAAACAGCCGTTGGTAGTTACCACTGTTTTGCCCTGGTCCCTCAAAGGGGTAAGCCACGATACAAGAGCATCCGCAGAAGCAAAGGAATTAATAGGATTATAGGTTGCCATGCATAAGCCTTTTAAAGAAGTTTATAAAGAATTGCGCCACAGTTATACAGAAAGATTATTTTAAATATTTCCATTTTATAAAATACACAAATGTGGTCTACCTTTCATGAACACACAAACAGTACTCGTTAAAGAAGAGTGGCCCGACCTTATCAGAGCCATTGCTATACTTCTTGTTGTGGGCGTACATGTAAGTGGGGCAATTCTCAATCAAGGGTTTGGCAGTGGTGGCCTGTTTTCGTACTGGATTGCGGCTCTTGTAAATTCCCTGGGTAGAATGGGCGTCCCCCTCTTTTTCATGCTCAGTGGTTCTTTACTTTTAGTATCCAACAAACCGCTTGCGCCGCTCGATTTTATCAAAAGACGTGCGAGTCGCATAGGCTATGCCTTTCTTTTTTGGTCTCTTTTTTATTGTATTGTCATTCTTATTCGCGGCCAGAATCATAATCCTTTGGGTTTGATACTTTCTCTGGTATATCAGCCAGCCTATTATCATCTCTGGTACTTTTATTCTATTATTGGGTTATATCTTATTACACCCATTCTCTTGTACGCAACCCGAAACGTTTTATGGTATGTAACTATTTTTTGGTTTATCGCAAGCATACTGTGCTGTATTCCCGACCGATTCTTGGGCTTTACAATTAACGGTAACTTTACTCATATTCTGCCTGTCTACATTGGATTTTTTACCCTTGGTGCACTTTTGCGAACCTGGAAACTTCCCCCCTCCTATACCACGCGAACGCTCTGGATCGGTATCTTTGCATTCGCAACAACACTGCTTGGATATACCATTGCTTCGGCAAATCATGCAAAAGCAGTTTCAGATTATTTTTTCGATTATTTAAGCATTGCAGTGGTTGCCCAAACAATTTCAGCATTCCTTCTTATCAAGCACTTTGGATCCAAACCACTGCATACATCTCTTAAAAACGGGATTCGTTGGGTAAGTACCACAAGCATGGGAATATTTGTTCTTCACCCTCTCATTCTCGAGTGGTTCTCAAGTGGCTGGTTTGGCATAACACTCAATGCTTTTTGGGGCGGGGCATTTATTGGAATACCCCTCACCATGCTTGTTACGGTACTTGTATGTAGCGGAATAACCACGGTATTGCAGCGAATACCCTATCTGCGAGCCTGCGTTTAAACAGGAAAAAGATACTGTAGGTAAACCTGGTCAATAATCGGCAACAATCTCTTCTCCGTCAATCATGACAAACCGGATAGATGGTTCTTCACGCAATAATGCGTCGAGGTAATATTCGGAGCCCACATGCGGAACAGACACCCCTAAAAGATCTGCGCAGGCTCCGGGCTTAAGCGCTCCCAAATCATTACTTCTGCCAAGTGCTTGTGCAGGATTTGTGGTTACCATTGCAAGGGCCGTGGCAGCAGAGATGTGAGGATACAGCATCCGCAAAGCAAAGATTTCATCAAAGAGAGAACCCGAACCGGCATCGAACCGTGTTTCGGTACCCACGCAAACACATACCGATCGGTCAAGTGCCACCTCGAGGGGAAAGGGTTTATGCCCGCGCTCCTGCGAATACTGCACACACGTCACGACAGCAACATTGCGCAAAGCAAGAGCTTCGAGATCGGAAACCCCAACCTGATTACAGTGAATTGCTAGCGCCCCCGGGGGCACAAGATTTTCTTGCAACGCATACGGCATCGATCCAAGCGGGGTGTACCCAAATGGCCACGGCATGCTGCGGGTTATATGAAAATAGAGATCTCCCTTTTGTTCGCAAAAAGCAAGAAGCTCTTCGGCAGACTCTGCACAATGCACCGAGTAAAGTAGCCCTGATGCGCTCGCCTCGGCAATCAACCGACGGTGCGCCTGTGGAGGCAGCGAAAAAAGTGCGTGTGGACCAATGCCACTGAGAAAACGGCTGTTTTTATTTTTTAAAGCGGTTCTTGTTTCTTGCCATGCTTTTAATTTTTCTTCGAAATCTGATTCAGATCGCCCAAATTCAAAAATCGAATATGCCCGTATTGGCTCTTCGCTTAAAAATGATGCAGTACCCATGTTTCGACACGTATCTACAATGGTTGTGGTACCCACAGAAAGCAGATGTCGCGTGGTGAGTCGAACCGATGCCGCCAAAGCAGCATCTGAGATGCTACGAATCCGAGATTCTTTTTTCATTGAGAAGGCAGCAAACGATTCATTATCAAGAGATCGAATATTAGACCTGATAGCGGTCTCTTCGAGATGGGTGTGGAGATTAATCAGCCCAGGCATAAGCAACATTTCACCCAGGTTCACAACCCTATCGGTACGGGCTCGTTTTAGATGGCTCGCCTGGTCTACTGCACGGATTCGGCCATTTTCAACCGAGACACCGCCATGCTCCAAAAGGGTCATATCAGGAAGCAAAATTCGTCGGGCATAATAGATAGTAGCCATCTACTTAAAATACATGATCTGACACTCGGTAATACCCACAGATCACACCTTTAAAGCTTCTCAAATCACCTAAGGCACAAGCCTGGAAATGAGTTTGGTTTGACCACTGCGCAAACCTTTGCGTATTTTATATGATTCTAAACACTTACACCAGAAACGAAAAACTGATGATCGTAGGATCAGATTCCGAAAAAAAATATGTAGACTTTCATATCCATACTAAACACTCCGACGGAACTTGCACGGTGCAGGAAATCATCGATATGGCGGCTTGTCGCAACCTCGCGGCAATTGCTATAACCGATCATGATTGCATCGAAGGATACTTTGCAGGACATCCCTACGGAGCGTCTAAGGGTATCGAAGTTATTAGCGGTCTTGAAATGTCATCCGAATTATCGGGCGTGGATATCCATATTCTCGGTTTTTTCGTCGATGTCAACAACGCCCTTCTTACCTCCCGACTCGCCGAACTTAAAGTAGGTCGTTTTGAACGCGCCCGTCGCATTGTAGAAAATCTTAATCGTCAAGGTATCGATCTTCGGTTCGAAACAGTGCTTACTATTGCCGGAGGCGCTTCCATAGGTCGCCCCCATATAGCAAGCGCCATGCTTAAAGAGGAACTTGCCTACTCTTTTCGAGAAGCTTTCGATAAATATATTGGATACAGCTCACCTGCCTATGTCGAAAAACAAACTATGCATCCAAAAGAGGTCTTTGAGCTTATTCGTCATGCTGGTGGCATTCCCATACTTGCGCACCCGGGCGTAACCAATGTAGACGAACGTATCCCACAGTTTGTAGAAGATGGGCTTATGGGTATAGAAGTTTACCATAGCGAGCATACCCCGTCTCATGTAAAGCACTATAAATCGATCTGTAAAAAACATAACCTCCTCATGTCTGGTGGTTCCGATTTTCATAGTGCAGCTCATAGTAAATCGGAAATAGGTGTCCCCCGCATTCCCTACGATATTATCTTGGAAATGCGCGCAAAAAATTCCTGATTCCCCTCTCCAACAGTGTTGGGGATTTTTCTCTACATCCATTCCAGGATCCACTTATGAAAGTTGTACCAGTCATCCTTGCAGGCGGAATTGGCGAACGGTTTTGGCCCATGTCGCGAAGCTATAAACCCAAGCAGCTTCTTCCCCTTATCTCAGATCGCTCGATGCTCGAAGAGACTATTCGTCGAGTAGACGCATTTTGTAAAAATGGTGTTAAGCCTCTCATTGTGACAAGCAGAAGCATTGTAGCTGCCATTCGCAAAACGCTTCCATCGTCACTCAATTACGATATTATAGCAGAACCCGTTGGAAAAAATACGGCTCCTGCGGTGTCTCTGGCTGCTTCATGGTTGCATGCACATTATGGCGAATGCGTTATGGCAGTGCTCTCTGCGGATCATGCAATTTCGCCAAAAAAAGAATACACCCAAGCATTGCGATATGCTGCAAGTCTTGCTGTTTCTCAAAATTCTCTTGTTGTTTTTGGTATAACCCCCATTCGCCCCGATACCGGATACGGCTACATCGAGCGCAGCGAAGCAGTCGGCATGGGCGGCCCAGGCGGGATCGAATCTTTTAAAGTTAAGCGCTTTGTAGAAAAGCCCGATGGGGCGCGGGCACTTGCCTTTTGTAAATCTGGCACATACCTCTGGAATAGCGGCATGTTTGTATTCAAAACATCGGTTATTCTCGAAGAATTTAAATGCTATATGCCCGACCTCTATGATCTTACCCAAAAAGCAGCACAATCTAAATTTACACAACGATCAATTACTACCTTCTATGATACGGTTGCCAAAGAATCTATCGACTATGGCATCATGGAAAAATCTCGTCGTGTTGCGGTTGTGGTTGGAAGATTTACTTGGGATGATGTTGGGTCGTGGGAATCGGTTGGACGTTTACGCGGCTACAACGATTTACACTCTACCATAAGCGGGGCAGCAATCTACGAAACCGGCTGCAAAGACAGCATTATCGTTAACACTTCATCACGCGCCCTCATGGCTGCGGGACTAGAAAATGTCGTAGTGGTTGTCACCGACGATGCTGTAATGGTACTTAAACGCGATGCGCTTTCGGATATTAAAAAATATCGTCAAGCTATGATTGACAAGCCGTTATTTGATCGCACCCTCTTCTAAGTAGCTTATGTCAGCAACCTTCGCCACACTTCTTTTTATTGCCGGAGACCCTTCCGGCGATATGCATGCAGCCCCCATTATACATAAGCTACGTAAAGATTGTCCCAAGGTTCGCTTTACTGGGGTTGGTGGCCCTGCAATGGAAGCTGCTGGCTTTGTGCCGCTATTGCCTTTTGCCCCATTTAACAAAATGGGATTTATAGAAGTTGTGCGACATCTGCCGTTTTTTCTTGGTGCGCAAAAAAAACTTGTCGCCTTTATAAAACAGGAAAAGCCTTCGGCCCTTATCTGTATCGATTACCCCGGATTCAACATTCCCATGGCACAAAAGGCGCATGCCTGCGGCATACCTGTTATTTGGTATATAGCACCGCAAGTGTGGGCATGGAAAGCAAAACGGGCAGATGTACTTGCAAATATATCCAATTTTATTGGCGTAGTTTTTCCTTTTGAAGTGCCTTTTTTTTCTAAGGGAAGCGCACAGTGTGAATTTGTTGGACATCCGCTTATAGAAGCGCTCAATCACCAACAAGCACCCTCACTACCTCAAAATGCACGTGATCCGCACGTTTCTGGTGAGTGGAACATTGCACTCGTTCCCGGAAGCAGACATCAGGAAATCGAAGCAAACATAGACGCCATGATACAGGCCGCCCTCTTATTTAAGCACGCTTACCCCAAAGCAACAATTACCATATCAAGCTACGCCGGATTGCCCTCAGAGGTCATTTCGTCCCATATTGTTGATCCAGGAATAACAATAACTTCAAAACCGCTCTGCGAACTGCTTGCTCAATCCGATATGGCGCTGGTTACATCGGGAACCGCAACACTAGAAACAGCATTGTGCCACGTTCCCCTGGTTGTTGTTTATAAAACGTCTGCCTTAACTTTTGCGATTATGAAACGATTGATTAAAATCCGTATGATTGGGTTGCCCAACATCGTAGCAGGTAAACGCATTGTGCCCGAAGCTATCCAAGCAGATGCAAATCCAAAAACATTATGCCAATATTTACTTAACATTGCACAGGACGCTACTTACCGGCAAGAAATTCTTAAGGAATTATCGGTACTGGGCGAAAAACTGGGAAGCTTGTCACCATCCCTGGTGCTTGCAGAAAAAATTCGAACTATCGCAAAGCTATAGTTCTCTTAAGGGATTATGCCACACTCAAAATTGGAGTGTGCATTTCCTCCAACCGAAAAAATACCCGCAACCAGAGGTCTTGCAAGAGAATCGACAACGCTTAAAGTTTCCGATGCAACGACATCAAGCGATGAAAAAGAAGTTCTCCCTTGTCTATCACGCACAAATAAACCACAAGGAGCATTAAAAGATCTAAGATATATTTTCCAAGAAGCTACGGGTTCCACAAGAGAAAAATAGAGAGTGTCGTATGCAAGTGCCACTGTGCCAAAAACACGATATGCAAGAGAATCGGCTGTTTTTTGTGAGAAATTTTGTCCGCTACAAATGGGTCCACTCACAAAAACAATCGAATCTGCTCCCGGTGCCAGTATCGCCGATTCGATACTTTTTATAGTATCGATAAACCGTATTACGAATCGCGTTTGTCCAGGCAGAATCCCGTTTAAAGAAATGAAAAAAGTATCTCTGTTGCCATTAAGATGCGTCGAATAAGGAATGCCAAAAGCAGGAACAATTTCTGGATCAAGTGCACCAGATGCAATCGAGGCCGAAAATGCTATAGTAATTATTCCAAAGGGCGGAATAGTATCGCCTACTGGCATTGTCCGTTTCATGGTAAGGGGCGGAGCAGGAGGATCTGTGGTAATGACGCAAAAAAGGCCTGATATCACCACAAGCAAGCACGCAAGAACCTTGCAATATATACGAATAGAGCACTTTACCATTGTTGTACCATCGCTTTATTGGGCGCAGTCTTATTGTGTCGAATACGATTTAATATGAGGAATGCTTGCTCGTGCAAAAACCTGCGCATAGTGTACAGTCTCTGTTTTTGTAAAAGATGGCTCGTAAGTTCCACCAATACTAAGCCATGCATATGGATTATACGTTACCGAAAGATTAAGTTGTACCATTTTTTGATCATGAACATAATCTACACCCCCACCCTGATTATCACCATGCCCAGGAGCAGGCGTACCATTAAGATCATATAAATCCCAATGATACAGTTCGAGTGTTCCATCGCCCTTTACCCATACATTAAGCTCTGTTTTCCAATCAAGAGTGGGCACGATAGTTCCTCGCGCACGGATATTCCATAAGTCAATATCGTTGCCATAGGGAAATCCGCGCGATTCGCCAAAATAGGTATGCCTCCCAAAGCCCGGATTCCGATGTGTATATGTCCCCCAGCTCACATGTGTATATTCTGCACCAATTTCGCGCACATGCCCATCGAGATAATACACCACCCCGCCTTGGGCGCCAAATTTATTGGGGCTTCCGTTTGCGTCAAACATCGTGAGATCATCATTGAGAACTGCTCCATACACCCGCAATCGATTACAATTAAAAGAAATATCCCCGCCACCAAGGACATTGCTTGCCCTTTCTCCCCCGGGATCACTAACACTATTACCCCCCGATACATTGGCGAAATAGTAAATTTGCAATGGGTTAGCATAGCGGGCCAACAAATTGACACCAGAAAAATCGACCAACTCGTATATTCCTATTTGCCAATGCTTCCCCAATCGAATATCCAGCCGTTGCCCTGCACTATAGCGCGGAATGCCTGCCGAACTAAAAAGAAAATCGTCATCCAACCCATTCAAAAAACACGATGCGGTAAGCAACGATCCCATCGACAACTGCAAATAATAGAAATAAAACGGGGCGAATGTCGTTCCCGATAATCCTAGGTTACCCTTGTATCCTGGTCCCCATCGAAGTTTATATTTACCAACAAGCAGTGAGAGAGGATTATATGCGAGCTTGAGATATCCTGCGGGAAAATTAAAATCTTTTGCATTAGTACCATCGATGTGGTTATATCCCGTATTCACCTGTTCTGTTTTAATGTCGCTCAGGGTATCGGCAATCGACTGTGGGACACATTGCTTGGTCGAATGCACGTCATAGGTTATTGCTCCCATAACATGAGGGGATTCGTACGCAATATCACACCCAAGGTAGTAGTTATACATAGATTGACTACTACGACCATCTATAACAGGCATAACAAATATATTTCCACCAACCTTTTGTTTGCCCACCGTGGCCATGAGCGCTGGCGTGCGCGGTAGCGATGCAAAATCATTAGGCAAGCCAAAAAAAGGAACAAACCCTGTATCGAGGCTTCGCGCTCGCATCGAATCGAGAAGCGGTGTCGCAAGCTGATATTTATTGACAGGTGAAAAAATGTTTTCTGCGCCATACGCGCAAAAAAATGCCGTCATCACAACACATCCGATACGACACGCAAATATCATTATCTGTTCCTTTGAAAAAAGCATTTCACCCAAGAGATTAAAATAGTTATGCGCCTGCCCCTGCGCTCGTATACGAAACGCTGCATTTCTCAATTCAAAGGCATCGCTTTTAATCGTTTTTAAAGACCGAACCCCAAGGAATGTTGATTTTGCTTTTTCTCCCCACCCCGCGCATGCTATTTTATAAAGAATAAGGAAACTTGAAAAATATCAGTCCACGCTTATCGTAAAAGCCTCTGAGTAGCTTTCAAAGAGCATCGACTGCAATAAACTTTTCACGACAAGGATCTGCCTGAGCATGAATCTCGATTTTTCAAAAACTTCCATTCTTATTGTAGGCGATTGCATGCTCGATCGCTATCATTTTGGTGATGTCAACCGAATTTCTCCAGAAGCGCCCGTGCCTATCGTTCGCATTCGCAGAACAACGCAAACGCTTGGTGGTGCGGCAAATGTTGCAAACAATGTTGCATGCCTGGGCGCTGTTGCACAACTTATTGGGATTGTAGGAAACGACACCGAGCAAACCTCCATCAAATCGCTCTGTGCTACTGCTCATATCAACACATCGTTTATACAAAGTAAATTTCCTACCATTACTAAAACACGCATTATCGGTGCACATCAGCAAATGATGCGGTTAGACTTCGAAGAACCATCTGAACTTGGCGAAGAGCTCGAACAAAAAATTATTTCTCGGGCTATTAAGCTTCTTGCTAAAGCTAAGTGCCTTATTATTTCTGATTATGGTAAAGGTGTTTGTTCGCCCAGAGTATGCAAAGTCATTATTGCAGCAGCACGCGATGTACGCTGCCCTGTCATTGTAGATCCCAAATCCCACAACTGGGCTCATTACGCACACGCAACATTTGTTACCCCAAATCTTAAAGAGCTTGCCATGGCCGCCGGAGTCCCCTTAGAAAATCTGGATAGCCCTGTAATAACCCACGGCAAAAAACTCCTTAAAAAATTTCATCTTGACCATGTGCTTATTACCCGTTCCGAAAAAGGCATGACCCTTTTGGGTGCAAAAAGTGCTATTCATATGCATAGCCGGGCGCAGGAAGTTTTTGATGTAAGCGGTGCCGGCGACACCGTTGTCGCCTCATTTGCCGTGGCATTAGCAGCCGGCAACTCGCTAGAAGATGCTCTTGAAATTGCCAATTACTCTGCAGGCATCGTGGTGGCAAAAATTGGAACAGTTCCCGTAACACTTGGCGAGCTCAAAAAAGAATTGGCAATACACAAGACATCTGCACACCATTAATGCAATTCTCTTTATGAAAGGCCCCATGATTTTTAAAGCAGGATCATCTCAAACTACGCGTGATCGAGGCATTCGTACTGGTAAACAAATTGTTCCCTTTGTGTATGCCGGGATCTTAGTCGTAGCATGTGTTGCTATGTTTGCGCTCTGGTTTACCTTTCGCTTATACCAAACCCTTCCTACCGTCGATGAACTTATCAACATGAAGCAATCAATTGTTTCTCGGGTATTAGCTAAAGATGGCACTCTCATTCACGAATTCGGCATGGAACGCCGCATCTGGGTTCCATATAAAGATATTCCCCCAGAACTTGTTCAAGCAATAATATCCATCGAAGATCGACGCTTCTATAGCCATTGGGGCGTGGATCTTCGGAGAATATTTGGCGCTCTGGTCGTTGATGTTCTTCACCGGGGCTATGCGCAAGGAGCATCTACCTTAACACAACAATTAGCACGTAATGTGTATCTCACCTCCGAACAATCGATAGTGAGAAAAATTAGGGAAATCATGACCTCGGTACAGATTGAATTTCACTATACAAAAGAAGAAATCCTTGAGCTCTACCTTAACCAAGTGTATTTGGGTAATGGCGGATATGGCATGGGCGTTGCCGCATCCCAATATTTTACCAAACCCGTGCGCACACTTACACTTAACGAATGCGCTACCCTTGCCGGCATGATTCAATCTCCGGAGTATTACCGCCCCGACAAGAAAAAAAATATTGCCCGCATTACAGTCCGTCGCAATTCGGTAATCCACGCAATGCTTGCCATGCATTATATAACAGCCAAGCAGGCCAAAGAAGTTCTTGCGATGGAAATTCCCAGTAACCCGGCCCAGGATATTTCCAAGGAAGCCCCCTATTTTATCGAACAAGTGCGCAAATACGTTATCCAGAAATACGGCGAAGACGAACTCTATACCAATGGACTTACCATATATTCTACGCTCGACCCCCTCGCACAGGATTCTGCAGAAATTTCGCTCGCTCGTCAAATGAAATTCATGCAGGCTCGCCTCAACAGGATGTTTACCTGGCAGCCAGAAATAAGAGCTGTTTTTGGGAAAATGCCCTTAGATTCCCTTAATGCTCATTTCGATTCACTCTATGTTCTTCACAAAGAAGCATTTGCACATTTGCCCGACACCGTCAAACACCGCATAGCGCAATCGGGTGTAATTGTCATGGATGTTCACACCGGAGCAATTAGAGCCCTTATTGGCGGAAGAGATTTTGAAGAGAGTAAATTCAATCGCATTTTTCAGGCAATGCGACAACCTGGTTCTGCTTTCAAACCTATTGTTTACACAGCGGCTATTGATCATGGTTTTGCTCCGGCATCGGTTATTCTCGATCAGCCGGTAACCATAACAACACCTCAGGGCGAATGGCGCCCTCAAAACTACGATGGCGAATTCAATGGTCCTGTTACCTTGCGCTTCGCCATAAAAAAATCTCTCAACCTCGCTGCCATTCAACTATTCTTGCAAGTGGGCGGAGATACCGTGGTTGACTATGCACGAAAGCTTGGCATCACAGCACCCATTATGGGAGTTCCCTCGCTGGCAATCGGATCGTGTGAAGTTAAGCCTATCGAATTAGTATGTGCATACGCTGCATTTCCCAATGGAGGCAGGGTGGTAGCGCCTTATTGTATCGAAAAAATCGTGGATCGTCATGGTAAAGTTCTCGAAAAAACTACACCATCAAGTACCGAGGCAATTTCTCCTCAAACAGCGTACATCATGTGTGACCTGATGACAGAAGTGGTGCGACATGGCACTGCAGCCTCCATTGCAGGCAGAGGGTTTACCCGGCCCGCTGGGGGCAAAACCGGCACCACCAACGAATATTCCGATGCGTGGTTTGTTGGGTATACCCCGCAGCTTGTATGTGGTGTATGGGTTGGCGTTGACGACAGGTTATCGCTTGGTCGAGGAGTGACAGGGGGCGATGCGGCCTTGCCAATATGGGTTCCCACAATGATTGCAGCACATAAAAATTTACCCCTCGAAGACTTTAAAAATCCGGGCGGAGTCACACGTGTAGCAGTATGTCAAGTATCACACAAATTGGCAAATGCCTCGTGCCCTGCGGTGCGTCAAGATGTTTTTAAATCCGATCAACTACCAGAGTCTTGCGATATCCACGGCGCTCGCGGTGCGAGGGGTACGGGATCACCAACAGATCGTTTCTTTGACAAATCGCCAAGTTCGACCAATGCGCCACCGTCAGGGAAACCTAAAAAGCGCTTAATGTTTTAATAGTGTACATGCTGGTTCCAAACCAGCATGTGCAAAGCTCTTTAAATCTTACCTCACTTTTATTCGCCGGCCCGCAATGTCAATAATAGCAACCGATTGCCCAACCGTTTTAATATGCACGCATGATAACCCTCTTCTGCCTGAAAAAGACCCAAGGAGCATACGAGCTCTGTGTTGATAAAAGATAGCTCCATTGTGCACTGCTGTGTGCGGGCGCAGGGTACTTGTGCTCAAGGGAAATTTATCAAAGTGCAAAGCGCCAACACCATTTTTATTGGTAACCAAAGGATCGGCAAAACAGCCTTTGCCCGAATCGGGAGATGGAAAGGCCAAACCTGTATACGAAATTGCTGTAAGCCCTGTTGTGGTACTGTCAAGTGTTAGAACTACGGCATTGTTAGTTACTGCCCCAGCCGTCACATGAGCATCCTTTCCTGTAAATACAAATGATTTTTCGGAACCTTGTTTCCAGGTGAGCTTATCCGTTGCATTTTTCATGACAAGCGTTATCTGTTTTGGCCCCGAAAAATAGGCGGTTTTAAGTGAAGGCGGTTCGATATCGGAAAGTGCCGGGGCCTTATAAAAATCGCGTGCTACAAGTCTAAAAATATCATTGCCAAAAAATTCATAACCTCGCGTATACCCGTAATGACAAGGGTCGGTATGATCTGCCGCTGAAGTTGACATAATGCTCACCATTGGCGTAGTTTCTGCAATCTGGCGTTGCGCCTCCTTAATGGGCCCCATAGTCCCCATTTTTGCACACGCTGTATCGGGTGTGCTTTGAAACATATATACCCGGGTCAAGGCAGGATAATCAGCTTTCCATTCACCCAAGAGCGTGGCAAAAGTATTTTTATAGTCGGCAAGGGAAACTGCACCATAGCCCCCATTACCACCATCGGCCTCTCCTTGATTAAAGAGAATTGTTTTTATAAACGGCAAACATCCCGAATGCGTTACACGCCACTTCATATACGTACTGGACTCTCCGCCCGATAAAAGATCATCTTTGGTAAAATATGCGAGCGATTTATTTCCCTCTGCGCAATTTATAATCGCCACAGGAACTTTATAGGTGTCTATAATGAGTCTACCCATTTTGGCTTCCCATTGCCCGATATGCCCAGGATATCCTTCCCCGCTATCGGCATTAGCCAATCGCCACAGTGTATCGGTATTTCTTATATGCGTTAACCCAAAGGTTCGTAAATATACGCTTTCATTTGAAGCAGCGCTGCTGCCACTTGCCGATGCAACCGCATTAGATTGTCCTGTTACCAAAAACAGATCGCCACACACCACCGAATCTGCAGAGGCGATAACAGTTTTGTTTTGCCCATTAATCCCTAAAATTTCGACTTTATACAATGCGCATTCGGCTTTAATGACTATCGTGGATGTAAATGCACCATTGGTTCCAAGAATAATAGTCTTTTCACTTTGAGCAACTCCGTTGCGCATCACTCTATACAATAGTGATGCATATCCCGAAGCACTGCCCGTCAGTGTGATAATGCCAGTATCAGCATTCGCAGCGCGGGGGATGAAACCAAGGTTAGGCACAAACCGGGTAATCGTTACTGCAGCATGCAACGACTGTGGGACGATAAGCGTACCCGCAAAGATACTGCAGTAAGCTATCAAACTAAAACGTGTGCGCCAATTGATTTTAGATTGAATCATTTTTTTACCTTGCTCTCCGTGTTATATCTGTTCTCTGTAGCAATATACAGAGAAAATAGTAAGTTAACACAAAAAAGAAAGGCCGGGGGTAACTGTTCGAGGAAAAACACTACCCCGGGTTAGATACTTATGAAGATGCCCGCCATGTAGCAATGTAGTGTAAATCGGCAAGGGGTGGAGGATTTTGTTCGACGGTAATTCTACCAGATTGCCCAAGTTCCATAGCAACTGCAGCAAAATGATACAAAGAAATACCCATATCGATATTTTGGATTTTAATATCGCGCAACATCGAATTGTATGCCTTATTTTCGGCAAAATAAAAATGAAAAATAGGCTTTTGACCTTCTCGAAGAATCCGCCACGGCTGCTTGTTGGATGCCGAGGGTGCTACCCGCACCGCATTGAGCGGCTTAAAAAATGTGTCTGATTCTGTTAATTGATACGGTGTTGCAATCGAGTCGTTAAAAAAGAGTTTTTCTGGTAGAATTCGCTTTTTTGAACCAATTGCGAACCGAACAATTGTTTCGCGTAGTGTTGGTGTTTGATGTGCAAACCCAACAGGAGTGATGCACGGAACAATTTCTTTTTCTTTAAGAGCAAGCTTATCACCAAAAGCCGATCGAGTAAACGTTCCGCCAAGCCAACAGGTACCAAAACCATTTTGCGTGAGCTGCAAAAAGATCTTTTCGAAGCAATAACCAAAATCTTCAAATGCATAAGATCCTGGTGTAATTACAGCTCCAATGTATGCTTGGGCTCCTTGAATCATCCCATAGGTACCAAGTTTTTTAAGGGATGATTGTTCTAATTCCGAGAGTGAAATAAGCTCAAAGCGAGGTTTATTCCCAAATGGACCTGGCTCGCTCTCACGCAACAGCGAAACAATACCAGAGCGCTCACTCTCTGAAAGATGAGCCCTCGTATACGATCGAACCGAACTGCGCGTCAAGCATGCTTCATAAAGAGTCATGTTTCTGTGCAATCCGTTCTGCTTTACGAACCCTACGTTTTTCCTTGAAATTCTCCCATGCAAAATAAAACGTAGGAGTTACAATCAGCACAAGAATAGTATTAAAGAATAAACCCCAAAAAATTGCCCATGCCATGGGTGCCCACATGAGTGTTGTTTCCGATTTAGTAACAATGGACAATTCAAAGAAATTAAATCCTACACCTGTAGCCATAGGAAGCAGACCGATCATTGCCGTTACCGCCGTTAAGAGTACCGGTCGTAAACGGGTTGCGCCACCTTCTATTACCGCATCGCGCAAGGTATGGCCATCTTTGCGAAGCTTATTCATAAAATCAATGAGAACAATACCATTTTTTGCAACCACACCCGCAAGAGCAATAATCCCAATGCCGCTCATAAGTACAGAGAATGTTACATCCCGCAATTCAATATGACCACCAGTCCCAATCCCCACAATCGCATTGAATTTATTAACAATGAGTAATCCCCAAAATACCCCTCCAACCGACAGCATAACGCCTATAAGAATCAGTAATGGCTGAAAAAGCGAATTGAATTGAAATACCATTGTGAGAAATACAAGGCTCATTGCTATAAAGAATGCCTTCATGAGAAATGCCTGAGAATCTGCCTGGCTTCTGTTTCCCGATCCCGGCAAAATAGTATAGCCAGGCGGAGGTTTCAGTTTCTTGACAGCTGCCACTGCTGCAGCCTTTGGAGTTCGCTCATCTTTTTGTCCGGGAGCCAACTCAGCAAATACTTGCACGGTCCTTTTTCCGTCAACATGTCTGATTGACGCAATATTTGCTCCCTGGCTAATAACAGCAACGCTTTGTAAGGGAGCCTCGTTGCCTTCTTTAGAAACGGTTATCTCATTAAGTCTGCTAATATTCTCACGAATTTCGGGCGCGAGCCGTACCATAATCTGATACTCGTTTTTACCAATGCGATACTTGGCAGCTTCTGTACCATATATTGCTCCGCGCACAGCCCCGGCAACATCCATAGTAGAAAGCCCAAACCGTTTTGCCTGTTCGCGATCTACATCGATACGCAATTCTGGCCTGACAGGATCGTAGTCGTGCTTGATATTGGCAAGTCCAGGAATTTTCTCAAGCATGTTTTTAATGCTATCTGCCATCCAGCTCAGTTGCGCATAATCATCGCCACTAATCTCAAGCTCAACAGGTTTTCCGGTAGGTGGTCCGTCCTGCTGTTTAATAATACGAAGTTTCCAGCCTGGAACAAGCCCCGGCAAAGTATCTGCAAGCCAAGCCATTGTTTTATCCGACCGCACTTCTCGTTCTTCGTAATCTTTAAATACAATGTCAAGATATCCTTTGTTGCTTTCGGTAGATCCTCCGCTAGAGGCTTCTCCTTTTCCCGATCCGACAACCGTGTTGATGGATTTTATCGATGCAATTTCAGGTCTCATGTTAAGCAAAATCTTTTCGGGGATTTTAAGCGCCGAATCAGTGTAACTGATTTCTTGACTTAAAGGACCTTCAATTTCTACCGAAGCTACTTCAGGTTCGGTAATGGGGAAAAATACTACTCCTGGGCCAAATTTACCATATGCCATAATTCCACTAACAACAAATACGATGCAAAAAAGTGCAAGAAAAACAGGATGACGCAAAGCCCTGTTAAGAACACGTCGGTACCACTGTTTAAAATTATTAAACCAGCCCTCCAATTCTTTGCCCTCAAGCTTGTGTGCATCTTTATTGTTCATGGTTAATGCAGCAAATACCGGATTAAATACAAATGCAACAAAGAGAGAACTCGAAAGTGTTATGCCAACAGTAAGGGGGAGATATTTAATAAAATTTCCCATGATACCAGGCATCCAAAAAACCGGGGCAAATGCTGCTACCGTTGTAACCGTTGCGGTAAATACCGGCACCATAACTTCCCTGGTTCCGTCGAGTGCGGCTTGCATTCTGTTTTTGCCCATTTGCAAATGACGATAGATATTTTCTACCACCACGATACCATCGTCTACAAGCATACCAAGCACCATAACAAGAGAGAAGAGCACCACCATATTAAGCGTAATGCCCAAATAGCTTAAAACAATTGCTCCCATTGCCATTGAAAATGGAATTGCTGTAGAAATAAAAATCGAATTGCGAACACCCAGAAAAAACGAAAGCACCAGAAGCACGAGTAAAATCCCCATGATAATATGATTCTCAAGCTCTGTTACCATGTTGTTAATATTACGAGACATATCATAGGTAACTTCATAGTGTGTTCCTGCTGGCCAGGTTGCCGATTCGGCCGCAAGAACCTTTTTCACATTATCTGCAATGCGGACAATATCCTCCCCCGTACGTTTTGCGACCGAAAGAGTTAATGATGGTTTTCCGTTTGTTCGTGACAACGATGAAATATCGCGAGTATAGGTAAAATTTACCGTTGCAACATCGCGCACCCTAATGAGCTTTCCATTTTCGGAACGGACAATAAGATCATTAAAATCGTTAGGATTCTGCAATTCTCCCGTTACTTTAATAGAAAACCGATATCCCGATGCATTAATCGTTCCACCCGGAATATTTTTGTGTTGCGTTTGTATAGCAGTCACAATATCATGGAGCGTCAAATCATATTGCCGTAAAAGCGCAGGATCTGCATCAACTGCAATCTCTTTTTCTTGTTTGCCGGTGATTTTAGCTTCTAAAACACCGGGTATTTTGGCCATGTGATCCTTGAGATTGTCACCTACGGTTTCTAATCGCTCAATATCGTAATCGGCATACAATGCAACATTTATAATAGGTATAGAGGAAAAGTTGAGCTCTTGGGTGATAGGATCTTTAGCATCGGCAGGCATGTCGGCCTTGGATTGATCGACCTTATCCTTTACACGTCGGAGTGCATCTTCTACCCGTACCGAAGGATCGAATTCCAAAAAGATATTGGAGACGCTTTCGTTGCTCGAAGATGTCATTTGCGTGACACCGTCAAGACCATCGAGCTTATCTTCTATTTTCTGGGTAATCAGATTTTCGATTTCCGGAGGGTTTGCTCCGGGATACACGGTCGTCACAAAAATATATGGTATCTTGATTTCTGGAAACGACTCTTTGCGCATTGTCAAAAAACTTGTTAACCCGGTCACAAACAAAATGGCAGCAAGCACCAGAACCGATACCGGATTTTTTAAAGCGATCTTTGTCATCATAAAAGAGAACTCCCTAGATTATGCTTCCCTGCGAACTTTCACAGGTTCAATACGTAACTTTTGTACCTTCGCTCACCTGAAATGCGCCTACCGTGACAAGCTTATCATTGGCATTAAGCCCGCTTAAAATGAGCGAACTGTCTGTTGTCGTTGCACCTACCACTACTGACCGTTGATGCGCTACCCCGTTTTCAACCACCATTGCAAAAACGCCCGTTTGCATACGCATGAGTGCGTTAGACGGAACAACAATCCCGCTCGCGTAGGTTTTGCGCAAAATCTGCACCCGTCCAACCATTCCTGGTTTAAGGGCTCCATTGCTATTATTGACTATAATCCGAGCCGAAACAGTGCGAGAACGTGTATCAACAGCACGATCGAGACTTGCCAATGTTCCTTTATACAGTTTGTTCTGGTTCTGTAAAAGAGAAAAGTGTGTTTCCATGCCTTCTTTATACGAAAATGCTTCCGATTCTGGCAAAGCAATAGTTGCTTCGAGTTTGTCAATACGCGAGAGCCGCACTGTTGGCATCCCAGGAGCCACGGTGTTATACCGATTGATCGACTTGCTTACCAGAATACCATCAAACGGGGCTTCGCAACGGCAATCCTGGTACGCACGATTTGTAGATTCATATCCCATGCGGGCGTTCTGGTACCCTAAATTGGTTGCGTCAAGCACCGATCTCCCCAGTGATCCTTTTTCGACATTCGCCTTGGCACGTTCCATTTCCCCCGAAGCAACAGCAACACTAGCCAGGGCTGCTTGCAGGGCTGCTTCATATTTGCTGCTATCGATATCACAGAGTGCAGATCCTGCTTTTACATATGTTCCAATCGCCTTAACAGAGCCAACGCGACCACCTTGATAGGGCGCTGTTAGGTAAGCATCTTCCACACCGCGTAAATCGGCCGAATAGCTACCCCAATCTTCAAATGATGATTGTACAACTGCACTCACAACAACTTTAACGGCTGTTGAATCTGCAGACTTTGTGCCCTTGATAGTTGCTTTTTGGGTTTTGCTTTCGCATCCACCACCAAGCATTGCAAGGCAGCAGGCGGCACCTACAATACTTAACGAAACACGACGCTTGCTCATTTTCCCTCCACGTTAACGATATCGTTTCCACACGCAACAAGAACCGCAGCTCTGCTTTTGAGCAGTCGGTAGCGCGCATTTACTATTCCTAATTCAGCTTGACGCAATCGATCCTCTGCCAGCTGTAAATCCGAAAACTGACCACTACCCATTTTAAACGTTTCATTCGTAAGATCATAGCTTTCCTTGGCTGCTGCAAGCATCTGTTCGGATGCTACCATATTTGTGTCTGCAGCAGAGCATTCTGCAAGATCTGATACTACTTCAATTTCAATCATTTTAGCAACAGTCTTGCGAGCAACGATAAGTCTAT
This sequence comes from Chitinivibrionales bacterium, assembly GCA_038247415.1. Lineage (GTDB taxonomy): Bacteria > Fibrobacterota > Chitinivibrionia > Chitinivibrionales > WJKA01 > JBBRUX01. The sequence continues at coordinate 28,556 of JBBRUX010000027.1, forward strand.
CGGCATCGGAGAGGTACTGCTTTGATCTCGCACTATTTGCAAATCCGTCAAAGATGGTCCACGACATTCCTACTCCCAAAGACCAGCTAAATTTATCTTTAAGAAATAGCGAATCAACTTTGTTGCCGTTAAATCCAGCTGAACCGTTTGCGCCAATAGTTGGATAATACATTGCCTGAAAAATTTTTGCTCCACCGCGGGTTGCTTTTTCGATATAATCAAGTGATCTATAATCTCCCCGTTTTGACAACGCCATCGACACCGCTTCTTCGGAGTTTGGGATGCGCAACGTAACTAAAAAGGGCAGTATAGAATTGGTATCGGGATCAATACTATCGGTTAGAGGTCTGCCTATCTGAGAGCAAAACATCATGCGTGCCGATTTAGCTCTTTGACGAGCGGTAATAATCTCGGTTGTTCCAGAAATTATATCTGCCTGAGTCATGAGCAGTTGAGCTTTTGCCCCACTGCCAAGTTTAAAGTTTCTATCCAAAAATTCGGAAAGTTCCTTTTTGCGCTCAATAGAACGTTCAGAAACCGATACACTCATATCTGCCAGTACAACACCAAAAAAGGCATCCACCCCAGACATCTGCAACTGCTGAAGCGATCGCCCATAACTGCTATGGGTGGAACTGTCAAATTGAGTAGCAACCTTAACGGCTGTTCCCACTTTTCCAAAAGTAAATATCGGCTGGTTAAACGATGCTGAGGTACCATATGAATGCTTAATCATCGGCTTAAACATGCCCTCTGCGGACGATACTCTTGCCTGACCCAGCGCGCCAGAAAGCGATACAACAGGAAGTGCGTTAGCCCATTTTTCGCGCACAATCTCATTCGACTTTTTCATAGTCTGCTTCATCATGGCTATCGAATCGCTTTTGCTACACACTTCGCGAATGGTTTGCTCAAGCGTTATGGTCTCTGCGCACAGAGCAGAAGAAATTCCAGCACTACAGATACACGAATACACTATCGATCTAAAAACAAGCCGCATGTAAATCTCTCCTCAAAAATAAATAGAAACGCTTTTATCGCCGTGGGGCCGCAAGCTCTTGTCTATCCTCTATAATCGTTACACCTTTTAATTTTCATCAAGCACAATACACCCGCACAACATCGCCGTTTGCGCAATTAACATTCACTTCCATCTCCGACAAATTATTCACTAAATCTTCTATATTTTCGGGCTTGATGTTATTCATGTCAAACGTTATCCCTTTTTCGCCCATATGTTTATGTATATGATCGAGCACATACGGAGGAATAAGCGATGTAAGCCGAATCCCCGCGCGCATGAGCCCCAAAGGAATACGAACATCGACGTTATCGCTTTTTGCGCTTGTGACCTTGACATACATGAATTTTGCCTGGGTTTTTGAGCTTGCTGGTGATATAGTTCCAAACGTTGCGCTCTGCGATGATGGCGAAAGAGCTTCGAGAAGCTGCATGGCATCGGAGACGGATATTTTTCCTGTTGCCAAGAGATTGAGAATACGTTCGCGATCGTTTGACATATTCACCTCACCTGATAAACTCTTCTTTGATTTACACCACATAGGTTAACCTACCACTACGCAGACTTCTTGTTTATCCCGACCCTTTATATGTATCGATAATCCGCGCAACGAAATGATGAGTGACCGTATACTATACATGATGCAAAAAATGCGAAGTGGTTTACGCATTGCAGACATAATGAGTTCTGCAAGCAATAAAAGCGGAGAAATAACAAGAATTACAATCCCAAAAAGTGGCCATAGCCAGAAAATCGGTAACCAAAACCCAAGACGAGTTTTTTCATTTCTTACTTTTATTTTTATCCATAGCGGCATCATACTTATTCTCTGAGGCTTTCTATTGCCTTTTCGGGAGTAATTTCCCCTCGCTCTAGTTTGTCTAATACGTCGTTTGCATCAGGCTTATTGATAACTTCAATGAAATTAAGCTGCGAACCTATTTTATTGAGACGAGATTTAATAGTGGGATAGCTCACTCCAAAAAGTTCTTCCATCTGCTTAATAGATCCATGTGCCTTAATAAATTGAGCAACAAAGATTTGATCTTCGTACGACATTTTGGCCATAGGAGGTAATTCGAAGTTTCCTTCGATCGCGATTTCCGATGCAGTTAACCTGACTTTCTGCACCGTAAAATCTGCTGTACCCGTAAGTTTCGTTAAATCATACCATGTATGTGCCATACCGTTCCTTAGCCAAGAATGAAAGATTCTTTTAAAATATAGCGCTATTCATTTAAAAAATCAAGTCTAATATTAAAAATATTAATTTAAAGCGCTTAAATGAATTCTTTGTTCTCTGTAAAAACTTGATTTCTCCAGATATGCAGTTCCTCTTGAATTGCCTATAGAATGCTAAACAAGGTAACCTTTATCTACTTATAGTGTGATCGTTTTGTGGGGTATACATTCTATGGGTTATCCTCTTAAAAGGACAAAACTGAGCCTCACCGCTACACGGAACTATATCCCATAACCGCCAGAAAGACAATATCCTAGTTTTTTTTAACGAATCGTGTCACCCAGAATGTACCGGTTTAAAAGATACTGGAAGAACACCCTTTAGCCGGTTTTACATACATGTCAAGGCGGCCAGTCCCTTATAGTACTATTATGAGCAGAATCTATATTACATTTTATAAGCTTATCACTACGGCAATTATTCTTTTTTATTGCAATCTCATTGGAGTTGACCCATGAAAAAAATTACCCTTTTGATCCTGTGTCTCGGCACCTTTACTTATGCAGCATCATCCCGCTTTATCCTCCTTTCAGAGTTAAAAAGCAACCATACCGGCACATCAACTTCCGCGTACACACGCTATAGCCACGACGCCTCTGGCAATCGTTTACTCAAGAGAGTATATGACGGCATCGACACAAACGCTTCCAAATTAAGTACGCTATCTTATTCCTACCTCCCTAGCGGCTTACTTTCTTCTGAGGTACTACTTGACACCTCTGGGGATACTATTTCCATTGTGCGGTATACATATACCGTAAATACTCTTGTCTGCGCAACGGTTCTTTCCAAAGCGGGAAGCCTCAAATTCAAGGATACGCTTATCTATGAAGGTGCTTTTTTAAAACGCCAGAATCGTATAATCAGTTCAGGGATCACTTCTTTCTATCACGCGTATACTTATACCACTATGCTTTTAAGTGCCGACACGCTTTATGAGACCGATGGTGCAGGGGGATATGCCGCAGCCCAAGCCCGAAACATGACCTACAATTCCGACAATACAGTAGCTACCGAAACCCAATCGCATTGGAGTGGAACGAGCTGGTTTCCAACTGCCACGATACGCATGGGTTATCAATTCTCTCATTTGTATTCGGTCACAACCTACGAAATCGACGGATCTTCCAATAAAATGGTCGATTCATTAAGCTATAATTACGACTCCTACGGCACTCGGGTTCGCGAATACAAATACGACAACAACCACATCATGCTCTATGATATTATGTACACCTGGTACGACACTTTCCCGACCTCTATTTCTTTACTTCCGCACGAAGCTCCTGGTTCGCAGGCTATTGTTTTAAAAAATAGCTCGATTCGTTTTTCTACCCCTTTTACAGGAACGGTTCGGATCTGTTCGCTTGATGGGAAAACGATTACATCGCTTTGGTGCAATACGACCAACGAACTTGCTTTACCGTATAACTTTTCAAAAGGAAAGTACCTACTTACCTTTTCAGGGACAATTTTCCACGCAATTCTTCGTTAAAAGTATTGTGAGCACTCCGCCAATCATTTGATACACGGTATCTGTATCAAAAAATTGGCAACAATATCTGGTCCTTTTAAAGAGGTCCTCCTTCTCTGCTCATCTTTTCTATTTCTTTAGTATAACAGCACCTCCGCAATTGATTATTTTACCAGAGGCCATAAAATTTCGGTTAATACCACGATTTTAAGGGGAAAAGTCATTATGTCTGGAAAATTTGCTATAGACCACGATCATTTTGTTGCTAAAAACAAAAGTCTCGCACGTGCTTACGAATCTGATAGCCGTGAAAAGCTTGCGGAAAAAAAAGGGTATTCGACCGTTAAGCAAGCGGCGGAGCCATCCTGCTTTCAATGCAAACACAAACCAAAGTGTCCAGAATTCCGCAAAAAACGTACCGGAACAACCACGGGTGCTGCTTCATTTGGTGGGAACGAACGGCTTTTTTGTGATAAATTCGAACCACAACCAGCAGACAGTTCTCGTTCAATGTCGGGCAAGCAGATTAAATCACTGCTTAAAAATGCCATTCGGAAAATGTAATCTTCGGGCGGTGTTTTTACTACAACGAAAGGTATAGGTATGGAAAGTTCCCCTCTTGAATTATATGAGAAAGCATATAGACTGCATTACATTGAGGGTGAAATTGCCCAGGCTTGTACCTTATACGAAACTATCATTCAAGAATTCCCCGATTCTCACGAATGTGGTTATTCTGTTATTCAACTTCAAAAAATTTCGGCTAATTCTGCAGTTGCACACCTGGCAAAGCAAAGCAATAATTCTTTAAGCCCGCTTTTAATACTCAGTATCGCCTTGAATTGCTTATGCATCGGCGCATTGGTACTGCTCTTCATCACGCTCAAAACTTCGCATGCAAAGCAAGTGTCTTATCAAAGTGATATTGCTATCGCACTTTCAAAATCGTTTGGCTGCCACGAAGATGCGGCTCTTATGCAGCTTGCTCGTGCCAAGCAAACAGGCGGCAATGAAATTGCTCCCTATGCAATTGGCGCAGAAATTTATGCATCAATGCAACAATACGACGAAGGCATAGCAGAATTAGCATCGTACAAAAGAAAATTTGGTCCGTCGACAGTAATCGATAGCCACATTGCACTGCTAGAAAATTCAATCGCCGCAATGTCTAAAGCAACTGCAAAGGCAAGCATGCCCGATATTCTTTTGGATAGCGCATCTCAAAACGCCGAAGACATTGCATCTAAACTCATGGCACCACCACCTGCCCCACCAAAGAAAAAAGGGACCGCAAAAAAAACCAAAGACGTGCTGCTACGTGAGGATGTCACCTTTTTCTAGACGAGATTCCTATGGATGCTCGCGAAACAATTATACGTAAAGTTCTTGACGGATTAGTACTCGACGAATTGGGGTTCTGGGTGCCTATTATCCATAAAACAAGTGTTGAACGTGAATTTCGTTCACACCTCGAAAAAGGGGAAGCGCTCTACCAGAAAAAATGGGTTCCCCTACGGCACGCAATCCTCGAATCAAAAAACGCTCCCGATTTAACAATGCCACACAGCCATCTTCCTCCCGAAACACGGCGGATTACTGTCTCTAAATCCTTAACGCCACATTTTGCTAGTGCACCTGAGGCACACACAGCGCCAGCACTTGAATTAGACGAATGGGAACTTGCTCGCACGCGAACCAAGCGCATTATGTGGATTTCGATTCTTGGTGGTGGGGCTATTGCATTAGTAACTGCTGCGGCGCTTATAGTGCCCAAATTACTGCATTAAGAACACGGTTTTTCTGCGCACGATTGCACATGGACAAGAACAGATTCAACCTGCTTCTCTTTGTTAAACAACGATTGCGCCCGTGCATATCCATTTTTCCCCATTTCGGAACAAAATGCAGGATTGTCAATACAGCGGATCATGGCTTCTGCAAGTTTGTCAACATCTCCATAGGGAACTAAAAGCCCTGTTTGGTCGTGCACAATAATTTCGGATATGCCTCCCGAATCAAATGCAACAACCGGCAAAGAACAGGCACTTGCCTCTGCAATAGACCTACCAAACGGTTCCTTATCAGATGCGCACACAAATACATCGTGTTCCAATAGCATTTCCTGCGCACGAACAGAATAGGGCAACAAAACACAGGGTTGACTTGTTGGTAATGCAGCAATTTGAGCCTGCAAGGTTTCTCGATATGATTGAGCCCAATAGAGCGTATCTCCCACAAGCGACAAGCCAATATTGGCTTGTTGACGTAATGCGCAAATCCGTGAAAAGGCATCAATAAGAAGATGACACCCTTTCCAGGGCACAATTCTCCCAAGATAAATAAACTGTAAGGGCATGCCCTGAGGCTTCTTTTTTTGGGGCTCTGGAATTGTTACACCATTGTAAATAAGTGCAGAATGCTTTTTAATCCGTAGGGGCAAGGCGTCAACAACTGCCTGGGAAATCGCAATGCACTGCATAACGCGTGGTCTAAACAATACTGCGTACAATTGAAACGGCAGCGAAGAGCGCTCGAAAATTTCGCGCATGTGCAAACATATTCTGCCTTTATAGCCAATCCACGAGCAGAGCATAAGTGCTATATGCGATTTGGGGACATTAGCATGAACCATATCTGGAGAAATGCTTTTCAGAACTTTTTGTAAACGCATTACATACGCTGCAAACGATATAATTGCAGTAGGATAGCGCATACACGACACAAGCAAATTCCCTCGCCGCATTGTAGCAACAAACGATGAACAAGGAATAATTTTTACGATAGTTCCCTTGGCCTGCGCTTGCGTAACCAGCGGGCCTGGTTCGGTGGTAACAAGAATTGTTTTAAAACGTGGTGCGCTTTTCTCTAAAATATCTAAAAGAGAATGTTCCGCTCCCCCCATGCCAGCAGCCCAATGATTTATAAAAACTATAGTTTTCATAAAGGATCAATTCTATGGCGCGCTAAAAAAATATTTTTGCCTTTATCAGAAAGCGCTTGCGCACAACGTGGTGTTTGCAAGAGCATGCACAATGCTTCGTACAAAGACTCTGTGTTGTTTTGTGTGCATATCAATGCTGCATCTCCTGCAACATCGGGCAACCCTCCACAATCGGAAACTATTAAAGGCACCCCAAAGCTCATTGCCTCAAGGCACACAATCCCAAATCCCTCGGTTCCGTTGTGCGTTGTAAACGAAGGCACCACAACGCAATATGCTTTTGCGTATTCTGCATGCTTATCAGTATCAGTTGCATGAGGAATTATAGTAACACATTCTTTACACTGCAACCGGTCTATTTGATTGATTAAGGCAGCATAACAGGGGCCATTTCCGATAAGAACCAAATGAGCCTGATGCAAAATCCTGCACTTTTGGAATGCCTCAATCAAAACAGCTTGTCCTTTATGCTCCTCTAGGCGCCCTACGCAGACTATTCTTAGTGACAATTGGGAATATTCTAAAGACATTCTACGAGCCGTAATGCGCTGCTCATAACCTGTGACAGAAAGCGATATCTTTGGAGCGACAACCTCACACTGTGTAGTGATACCCGCGTTTTCTAAGAGTGATTGTGTATAGGGCCCTAATACATACAATTTTTCTGCACCAGTAAGAACTCTTTTAATAATTCTCGATTTTAAGCTCTTGTGTTTCAGCACCAATAGTTCTGTGCCGTATGTAAATATTCGATAGGATATATCTCGCTTTACAATACTCAATATCCAACATAACAGTGAGGGATATATATTTCCACACTCAACACGCACCTGTTTTTTATTAAACCATACGCTAGTTACAAGCACCCAAAAAAGAGGCAGCAAGGAAAACTTTTTATTGACACGAGAAAGCCGGGTTGATACATATCGATGGGGACAGGTAAAAAACATATTGTTTTTTATGCTTCTATTGGTACCTACCACAACGGAATCGGTTTTCGAATACGATTGCTGTACATACTGAGCAAGATATGTCTGCATACCCCCAATCTCTGGAGGATAGTCAAGCGTTAACAGGAGTTTCATGGCTGGTTAATTCCAAATTTTGTGACTGTTGCGCATCTCTAACTTTGTTCCGTTCGGCAAATGCAAGGGCTGTGAGAACCCCATTCCAAAACCAAAAATACACATCACCCGGAAAGTAGTGAATATGTGATCCTGTAATACTTACAAAGGCAAAAACAATATTCATTACCGTAATGCCTTTTGCTAAAACGGTAATTGCCGGATCTTTTGTTGAATCAATAAGCGAAAATCCTGCCATTACGAATGTTATAAGTACTATTATAATAAGAATAACGCCAGGATATCCGAATTCGGCAAGATAGGTAAAGTAAAGAGAATCGGCTTTAAGAGCCCCTAAACCTCTCCCCATTATAGCAAGTTCTGGATTAGACGACCACACAAGCAGATTTTTCCAAAGAGCAACGCGTGATACAAATGAATGTTCCTCGAGCGGACTCGTGAGTGCCGTAGTACGATTAGTCACCAATAAATCCATCGATTCTTTATTGCCAAGCTTTCCACCAACGACATTAATAACAGTATCGATCCCCCCATTCATTATCATTTCGCCACCCAGCGTAACAAGCATATATCCAAGCAATACAACCCCTACCATTACAACACGCTGCCTTGTTGTTTTGACATTAACCAATGTAAACCAAAAGAGAAATGTTGTTATAACTGCAATCCAGCTCGATCTAACCGAAGTAACAAGCACCGCATAAAAAAGTAAGGGAACAAGCCCAAGAAGCACAAATGCGAACGATTTTTTAAACCATGACATGCACATAAGAATACCAATAATACCCAATTGAAGATAGTCGGCAAAGGCAACGGGAGATTGGAAAAACGAAAAAGGTCTAATAACATTTTTAATAAAGAGCGTAGAAAATTCTATAGAAGCAAGCCATACTAATTCGGCCTCCGAAAATCCAACCATGAGCTGCCTAAGTCCATAGACCGCTGCAATTACACTTACGATAATGGTGATAACCCAGATGGTTTTAAGAGATCGAATATGCCTAGAAAAAATAGTTCCTACAAAAAAGAACAATACCGTGGGGCCATAAAACTTAAATTGCGCTGCCGCCTCTGCAAGCGGAAGTTCGTTTAAGAGCGGTACCCGGATAAGCATATAGGCAAAATAAAACCATACCAATAGATTTGCAAAAGATTGACGAGAAGAGTTTTTCCTGCGTTCACTAAACTCAAAAAATAGCGCAATAAAAATGAGTACGAGTATAATTTCGCCGGTCATAAGCAGTGGGTCTGCCGATGGACGCGCATACATCAAATAATAAAGGCGACGAACATAGGTGACAAAAGGTAATAGTAAAAATACTGCGTAAACGCCTACAACAGGAATGCGTATTATGGGATATATCAAGACAAGCCCAATAATGAGTACCAGCCCTAGCTGATTGGGAATATGAAAAAATTCGAATGCGATAAGATGCCCAAGAATCGCTATACCGCATAAAGCAATGATATGATGAAATTTGGATTTCATATTCTACCTGCGTGAATCTGCTGATACAGTTCCTGATATTTCAAAGCTTTGGCATCTATTGAATAGTGTACCTCCGTTTTAGCTCCATTTTCACGAATTGTATGCATTAGAGCAGGATCTCGAAATACCCGGGTAATACATGCGCCCAAGGATTTTCTTGAACAGATGAGTGCGTTTTTTTCGTGTTCAAGAAATTCTGCTGGCATTTTTGTAGCTATGCACACGACAATCGTTCCCGCTGCCATGGCTTCAATAAGGGGAACCCCGAATCCTTCGTAGGTACTGGCGCAACAGTAAAGCCAACTTCTCGAAAACAATGCGGCCATTTCAGCTTGCGAAAGAAAAGGAAACCAGTCGACAGAAGGATGGTCGTATCGTAGTGGACCAACTACGGTAAGACGCGCCGTAGGAAACAGTGGCAAGACCCGCGTTAAAAAGGCATGTATAACATCAATCGTTCGTTTTCTTCCATATAATTCTCCAAGTGCAACAATGCTAGGTTCTGTAGTTTTTATTGGATTTCTGGCATACTCCGCACTGTCAATACCGCAGTCTATAATGGTAGAAATTCGCGGAAGCACGCGTGCAGTAATGCGGGAAATACCAACACAATGCCCTTTTTTAAAAGCAGAGATAAGTTCAAAGAAATAAAAAAGAGATTGATAGGCAACACGAGATAGTTTTGTTGCAGAGCATGCCTCAAAAAAGGCAGACCCATAAAACGTGCGAACCCTCGTGTGTGATCCTTTTGAAAGGTAGTCGTCGCCATGATAATGGACGATATCAAAAGAATTGGTAGGTATACGAGAAAAAATAAACGCTGGCAAAAATTTACTTATGATACTTTTTCGAGAACCAAACTCAAGTTTTTCATGTCGATACAAAGCATCTGGGGGAGTACCGCCTCCCGCAAAGCACGTTACTTCATGTCCTAATCGTACCAAAGCATTGGCAAGCCTATGAACCTGCCACGATACGCCATTGGGGCTATCAAGCGGAAGCTGTTTAGAAAAAAAGGCAATACGAATGGGAATTCCCTCAATAGATAAGGAACGTTTTATACTTCCACGATGCACCAATAAGCACAGCAAAAAGAATCCATGGCCCAATAAGATACGAAAGTATTTCAATGCCAAATTGCACGGGTGTTACCTTCGATCGCCCGATACGCCGTCCTGCAAAAAAGCTAAGCACAACAACTAAAATGCCAATACATACGCCTGGTGCTGGCAACAATCCGGCAAACGCTGTTGCTATACATAACTGTAAGGCAACACTCATTAAAAAAGAAAGAGTGCACGGCGATCCAATCCAACCTCGGTAAAGCCTTTTATGCTTTTTGTAAAGAAGAGGATCCCATCGTCTGCGCAGGGTACTTTTAAGAAGATCCCATGGTTCGTTAGCCCGCAACCTATGTGTAACGCAAAGATCTTCACAATAATCGATCGTTTTCCCCAAAGCAAGCATACTAAATGCCAGATCCATATCTTCTCGCTGCAATTCGAAGCGCTCGTCAAATCCGTTTACAGCACGAAACGCCTCTGCACGATATACAATATTATTGGTGCGATAGCCTCGTTTTTCAAGGCGTTTATATTCACGCAATGGTCCCGCAATCGCAACTGCAGGAACCTCCACAGTTGTGTGGCCCTCAACACCCACACACTCCCCATGCTCTTTGCAATACGAGACTCCTGATGCAATCCAGTTTATATCTACATAACAATCGTCGTCGGTAAAGGCAATAAGCGAACCACGTGCAATGGCTGCCCCAACGTTTCGTTTTGCAGAAATAGACCGATGAGCGTGAAAGATCCACGTGATGGCCGAATTGTGTTGCGCCAGTACCTCATGGGGATAATCGGCAACCACAATAATTTCCGATGCAGGAAATAATTCCCTTGATGCTATAAGGGAGTCTATGCACGCTTGTATATAATCGGGACGGTGCGAGGCAATAACCACGCTTATTTCACACGATGAATTCATACAGAAAGGATCCTTTCGAGACGATCAATTTGCCGACAGAGACTATGCCGTGCAACCGTTTTCAAAGCACAATCAATAAGAGTATCTTTACGTAAAGTATTCTGTTCCACTAGGGGAGAACTATTTGGCAATGGCATATCGTACTCTAAGTGCATTACGTGCGATACCACCGAACGGGCATCGGCATGCGGTGCAATGCCATTAATAATAAAGCCATTTTTTTGATGCTGAATAATTTCCCGGTGTGCCGGAATATCGGAGGCAATCACAATACATCCAGCAGCCATTGCCTCGAGAATAACAAATGGATGCCCACCCTCAAAGCGTGAAGTAGCAAGCAAATACGTTGCTTTCGTGTACCACGTTTCCATGGTTGCAAAAGATTGCGCCTCAATAAGAGTTATGGCGTCAATTGCTCGGGAGTGCCCTGCAATTTCTTGCGAGAGTAACGATTGTGGACAGCCAATCAGCAAGAGCCTCGCCAACGGTAATTCTTCGTGAATATGAGCAAAGAGAGCAATTGCATACGAAATATTCTTTTTCCACGTAGTACTCCCAACGCACAAAAAAACCGGATTTTCTTTTGCTAGAGTAGCCCCGCTTTGCAGGCGATAATTATTCTTGAGTATTCCATTGGGAAAATACCGTAATCGAGATTTACACTGAGGATATTTTTGTGCAAGGTAGCGCATTTCTGAAAATGTCCCACACAAGCATGCGTCAACATTCTTTACCAAAAAGCGCAATACGGGGAAACGAATGAGATGCGCTTTCCATGTGGTTGGATTTTGCACAATAAAATTGGGTAGTCGCGCCTCGAGGGCATAGGCCATTTCTTCCCACCCATGACTGTGCAATGCAATTCGCGTATTTTTACAAAACACCCGTGCAACTAACAAAGCAAAAAAAGTATCGGTAGAACGACCAATAATCCAGGAAGGCTTAGCAGATCCTGCTACACAGAGGCGCATAGCAAGGAACAGCGAAAAGAGCAGGTAGTTGTGCACAAGTGCCCTAGAAGGCGCATATATCAACCGTATGTGATGACCTCGATCTTCTAATTCCCGCGCCATGTTACACATGCTGCGGCCAACGCCTCCAGCAACCACGGGGTTAATTGCTCCTGCAATCCATATGTTCATTGTGCAACTACCGAACTAGTAAAAGTATCCCATGTACCTGCATAGCTCTTGATACTGTCAAATACTTTGTAAAGCGACTCGAATTTATCATACTCCCACTCATAGGGCGCGTGAAACGTGCAACAATTTACTCCCGATATCGTGCATGCATTTTCTAGCAATCCATTACAGAGCAAGTCTTTAGCCTTTCCATACCACGGCGAAAGAGAGGGAACATACCAGCCCCCGCTAACAAGCTGCACGGGTAAGCCAATTCCGTCTGTAAACCTCACCGTTTCTGGCCCACCACATACTATAGGAAATATACGCGATAGATAAAGAATATGCTCAGATCCTAAGCCATTAAAGGGAGGTATAAATGCTTTTGGATGGAGGTGCTTGGGAAATTCTCGTAAGCAGGAATCTATTGCCGTATGCAACAAAGGGAAAGTATACGATGAAATCTCATTCATAAAAGGACCAAACATTCCCTCATGATTAAAACCATGAAGTCCTAGAGTCCCACGAGCTTGTATAAGAGCCTCACATACCAAAATTGCCCCAGGATTAGAAAAATACTTTCCTGGGAGTGCTCCTAAAACAGGGATTCCCGCATGTTTAAAAAGAGTAGCATAGCGCGCACAGTCTTCGTTCGAATCCAAAAAAATATCATCGAGCCTTACAAAAAATTGTGCTCTACCTCCAACTCTTTTCTTCGCAATCCTTGTGCTTGCGCGCACTGCCGAGTATACCGGTGCATGAAAGAGAGGAAACGTGAGTGATTTAAAAGCCGATGGCTTTACCGTCCAATCAACGATAGTGCTTTTTGGAGTAGCGTACCATTGTTTAGTGTGGGCCACATCGATATGCCGATACAATGCATGACCTCCCGTAAATAGAGCGCGCATAAGCTTGGGCACGCATGCCCATGCGGTAACCTGTTCGAGTATTGAAGCCACAAAAAAAGTTACCGCTTGAAGTGGATGAGCACTGAGTTGACGAAACGATCTCCTGCGAAATGATGTGAATGTATGCTTTAGGAGTATGTCAGCATAAGTAAATAAAAAATGACGTCGGTAGCGAAACTGATGATACCGATCGGGATGGCGCATAAAGAAATAGCACTCACTATGAAGCAAATGTCTCATGTTTCTCGAAGCACTACTCAGCATACGAAAAAAATCAAAGCGTCGGCTTTGATGCCTTACCAATAACTGCTTACAAAAAGGTATTTCTCCCCAAGATAGTATGCGCGCTGCAAATTCATGATCCTCACAAAAAAGGCCATATTTTTCAAACGCAGTATCAAAGCCACCCAATCGCTCAAAAATATCTTTTTTGTAAATCATATGACAGGTTAAATAAGCCTTGCCGTTTTTATTGCTCACCTCTTCATCCCACACGCCATTACCCAGAGCTTCAACCGCGCCTTCAAAGCCTACACACTCTGCAAGTTTTGGATTCTGCATAATTGACACCATCGTTGTAAGCCAATGTGCAGACACTATCACATCATCATCCAAAAAAGCAAGCCATTCCCCCAAAGCCTTTGTGGCACCAGCATTACGCGCACACGCAACACCCCGATTCATCGGCTGCTCTACAAGTGTGCATCCTGGTTTATTGCAGAGATGTCTCAACTCACCCTTGTACTTTACATGCGAGCAGTCATCTACCACCGTTATATCTGCATAGGCGCAAAGATTTTGTTGCGCATACAATGAATCGAGACAGTGCTTGAGCTCATGCGGTCTGTTACACGTAGGTATAATGATAGAAAATAATGGCATAATTACAGTATTCTTACGGCTCGAGTGTTTTATATATTTCCCACACCGCAAAACTGGAATCGTGAGATAGTGCCCGGTAGCGGTTCCCCGCTTCAAACGACCGTTTACTCCACGCCTCAGTTTCAGAAAGCACTTTACGCAATGCAGTTGCAATGGTTGCAGTGTCAAGAGGATTGCAATAAACTCCCCCTCCTCCAACAATCTCCGAGAAAGCGGGAATTTGGGCAACTACAAGCGGACAAGCATACGCAAATGCATCGAGAACGGGCAGTCCTAGCCCTTCACGCAGCGAACAAGCCATATATGCAGCCGCAGTTGGCAGGAGCTTAAAAAAAGTATCGATACTCGCGCGCTCTACTCCTTGGGCGCTCTCTACCCACTCTTGCTCGTCTTCGTCCAGATCCCCGCACACAACAATTTGCAATCGTGTATATGACGTTTTTGCAAGGGCATACGCTTCTAGTACGCGCTTTAGATTTTTATTTGGCGCTCCGCCTAAAGCAAGAATTACAGGGCTTCTTTTTGCAAAGAGTGGCATAGAATAGATCTTGCTAAGGGGAACATAGACCGTTGTAATGCGATCTGCTCTATTTGGAACTAACGTGCTGATATCACTTCTTACCGATTCAGAAATACTTATAATGTGATCAACCGTAAGGAGTGCCTTGATTTGTATTTTCCAGAAAAGACTTTTTCGGCGTGATGCCAAAAACGGTATTTCATGCCACAGCGCAACACCCACATCATACACAGTTGCAACACTTTTGCTTCTATGCCACAAGGGAAGCCCGCTACCTGTGAGCGGGCCCATTGCAGCCCAATAATGCACCAAATCGCATTTGTAAAAAAGCTCTATAAGTGGCAACAAAAAACAATCGAGTTTCCAAGACCGAGGACGATACGAGATCCACCTATTCTTCCACAACGACCATGCCTTTGGAGCATCCGATTTAATGCCTAGAAAAATTACCGTTTGGTTTTTAGGCATTCTTGCATAGGCAGATTCTATCATCCGTATAGCATGTACGCCAATTCCTCGCGTTGCATAGTTGGTAGACAAAAAGCGCACATCCCAGAGTATTTTCATACAGATCCCATATGCTTATAGATCGATAGCAATTCATTGCCCATCGCCTGATACGAGTGCGTTGCCCCATACGAGAGCGCATTCGACGAGAGTATCGTACGCACTTTGTAGTCTTTACATAAAGATACGATAGTCTCCATGATCTTTTCCGGTTCGTGTGTAACGAGTACCATTGATTTTGTTTTTTCTGCAAGGTGCTTAGTTAGCGGAATTGTGGATGCAACAATAGGCAACCCACTTCCCAGCGCTGCTGCAAGTGATCCCGAAGAACTTCGTGATTTAAAGAGCGCCACACATATATCGAGGTTTGACAATTGGCGATCCCTGTTTGCATCTTCTTGCCATCCGGTTATAGTAATTCGGTCTTCAAGACCGTGCGTCTTAATTGCATAAATAAATTTATCTTGCGCCTGTGGATCGGCCTTTGGCCGAGGTCCACCAATCCAGGTAAACGTCCACGGTATGTCTAGTAGTACCAGGCTTCGACACAATAAATCATAGTCGTACGTTGCAGTTAAAAAGCCTACAGCTCCAAGACGCACAACATCTATACCATTACGCGGACTTTTCTTAACCGCATTGCTTGGTATCCCATGAGCAACTACCTTTATATCTTGTAAAGGAATTCCCATATTTACAAGTTGGCCTTGTTGAAAATCATAATGAACAATCAGATTATTGCAGCCAAATTTGTGTTTTACAATAGATGTTAGCGCCACTTGCGCAGGATGTTGATAATCGTAGAGCTTCTGCTTAGCCCACAGCACAAACCCACGACCCCGCAAAGCCGTTCTAGAATAGATACCGGGAATCTGATCGTATACTTCATGAATCGTAATACACACAGGTTTACGCAAACTCTTTATAAGCGCCAAAAAGAATTCTTTTTCCTTATACATAAAAAGCGAAATTTCAAAGTTGATATGCACTACGTCAACGTCGTGCAAAGCCTTAATCCACTGCTTTTTATTATGTATAAAATCCAATGGATCCAGCACCACCACCCGGCACTCACGCTCTAACGTTGCCAGTGCATTTTTCGCATACAGCGCAATCCCGCATTCTTTTTTCTGCGGAAATATCCATGCTACCGATAACGGCATAGTTTTAATCATCCACTTTTTGTGTTTCTTGGGAGGAATATCCCACATTAAACTGTATCATGCGGGAGTAAGATGCGCAAGATCAAAGAGTTAGAAAGGAAAGGGGATTTTTTGAAGCTTTTTTAGATTGAAAATTCAAAGGCACAAACTGCGTTATGATAGTTCTTATTCCATAAGTCGCCACCGGCTTCATTCAGGATCTTTTCCTGTACCCTATGTTTCTCTCTAACAATCGGATCATCATATTTGCAGCGACGACGGCTGCCTTCTCCCTTATAATCATGCAGTTCTTGGGCGTACCATTTACTACAACAAGTAAATATTTTGCTTTATTTACGTTTAAATAATCGATAAACTCTTTGAAGTCGTCCGGTAGTGGCCTTCGTGCTATAAAAACACTCCCTTAAGTAAGTGATCGTTTTACATTTTTTTTCGTACCCAGCTTCATTCAAGAAATCCATTTCTTTTTGTTCATGTTCCTCCGGTGATCCAAATGAAACCGCGGTTCTATCCATCCTTTCACGCATTTTTTTTCTCCGTATTCATGGATAATACCACTATTGCACCAATTTCACGCATGCACATAAGAAAGGGGGCGCCAGCAATACGGGTCAAATGCAACGCAACCCGAAATCTCTTCTCATCTTAAATTATTTCTCTCACTATCCAATGTTTGAATAAAGGATTAACAAAAGCGATAATACCCGTTGGTAATTTTCTAAGATACTCTAAATCAAGCAATTTTTTAAACGCCTTCTGAACTGACGAAGCCGATCCAAGATCATGCATTAAGAGATATTCTTTTTCGTAAATATTGGTTGGCGTATCCCCTGCAATAGCTTTAAGCAGATGTCGTTCAATAATTGTTATTCTCTCCCAAAGCTGGGCCATCATACCCGAATCGCGACCAAGAATTTCGTTGAGCACTGCATCTAAAATACTCTCATTAAGCTTTACATTGTTTTGTTTTGCATACACCCACAAATAATGACAGTACATTTGTGTATAAAACGGATGATTCTCGGTACGCGCAACAATCTCATTAACAATCTCTGCAGAACACATTCTTCCCATATTTTTTTGAATGAATTTTTTCCAATGCTCTGTAGAAATCACATCAAGATCAAAATGCCTCCCAAAATTATAAAAAGGTCGACTTTTATCCTTAAAGATATTTTTCAATAGATTTTGTTTACTTCCAAGGAAGGCATATGAGACATGCTTATGATGCTGAAAAGAAGACCGCATTTCCCGTTCTATCAATTCACCATCTTTAATAGAAGTAGCTTCTTGAAACTCATCAAAAATAACAACTCCTTTTTTCTTCTTTTTCTCGCAATATTTCTCAAGCGATGAAAAGAGCTCGTGAAGCGTTTCTGATTTTATTAATACAGGAATAGGGACAGATATTTCAACAGACGGGGTCCCTGGGCCAGCAAAAACAATGCGCGGGTTAATCGTAGGAAGAAGGGTTTGAAGCGTTTTCACTAATGCGGTTATCGGGCTTTGAATAGTAGTTATAATAGAAGTAGCGTAAATGTTGTATAAATCTTGCAAGGACGTAACTCGGTAAAGATCAATAAAAAAAACGAGTGCGCCTTTATTCTCAAGGTTCTTTTTGACTTGCATCATCATCGAGGTTTTGCCGTATCGTCGGGGAGAGTAACATATGATATTCTGCCCCGACACAAGAGCCTGCGTAAGAGATGCTGTTTCTTCCTCCCTATTGAGGAAATCGTCGCCTGAAACAACTTTTCCAAAAATGAAAGGGATCCGTTTCATAACTTGTTCTCCATTATCCGTTTTGGATTATCCATATTATTGATAATATATTATCTGAAACGGATAATCAAAGAAATATCTGATTGCTTGATTTTTTTAATTGCTCTGCGCACTAGGCAGATCAGATGCCGAGGCTAAAGCAGACTGTTTTGGAAAGGAGATTCTGAAGAAATTACCATTTGAGGCAGGATCTACCCAGATTTTGCCCTTATGAGCATTCATGGCCATGCGACAGAAAAAGAGCCCTAGGCCTTTAGAATAGGCCGATTGTTGTTCATCAATGCGCGAGTACTTTTCGAAGATTCGTTCGCCAAATTCTTTTGGAATAGGTGCACCTGATGTAAAGAGAGAGAGCACCGTTTGATCCTGCTCCATGCATGCAGAAAAAACAACAGTCCCTCCATCGGGGGTATATTTTGCAGCGTTATTAAAGAGGTTTTGCAGCACTCTTTCCAATAGGTATTCATCGGCTAAAAACAAATCTGGCGCCATTGTTTTATCGCATGTAACGATAAGATCTTTTTCCGAAAATAGTGGATTTCGAGCGAGTTTTTCGTAGGTTCTATATAACCAATCAACGGTAACGGGTGTGCCCTTGGCTACAAACTTTCCCTCATCCATGCGCGCTATATCAAGCATATTAACGGATAATCCTGTTACATCGGCGCATGCATCATTCGCATGCCGAATAACATCATGATACTTTTCGGGAATTTGTATGCGCATAAGAAGCTGGAGCGTTCCGCTAATTCCCATAGTGGCATTTTTAATATCATGAACAATCATATTGGTTAAAATTGTTTTGATGCGTTCAGATTCCAAGAGCTTGACGGTATTCTTTTCGAGCTCATGATTCTTCTCGGTAAGAGCTTTTGTTTGACCATGCACCGTGCGCTCTAAATTTTCTGCCAACCCACGATACCGCGCTATAAGGCGGGCATTCTCGATAAGAATAGCAGCTTGAACGGCCAGTACCAGTGCAAATTGTTGCGATCCTTCTGTAAACATTCCAGACACAGCATCATTTACTAAATACACACAACCCAAATAGCATCCACTTTTCATAAGTGGTACGCACAACACCGATTGTTGACGTTTTGCAGTATTTATATCTGCGAAATCGCTTTCGATTTCTAAGATGGGCACACCATTTTTAACACGATCGAGTATCGATTGCGCAAAAAGAAGTTCTTTGGTTGGCAAAATTTTGCCCTCATAATCCATCGACAAATCGTATTGGGAGGCTGCATCGCTCTGCTCAAGCAGAAGCGAACCAAACCGGGCGCCGGTAACTTTCATTTGCGCCAAAAGAATGCGATTAAAAAGTTCATCGAGATTTTCTGCTGTGCTAAGGGTCGCGCTGAGTTCGTGTAAAATATCAATGCGGATTTTGTCTATTTCGGAATCCATCGAGAAGGTTGTCGAATGCTCTAGTGCCGAAGAGGGCTTTGCCGGAGCAAGATCTTGTACACCTTTTTTATTGATTGTAGCAGCATCTACAAACCCGGAAATCCGAGAAGACTCTAGATGCGCCCCGCACTTTTCGAAAAGAAGGTAGGCCTTATTGAAACGCTCCCGAGCCTGGCCGGGGATATTCCAGCGTTCGAGGAATCGAGCGTGATCACGGAGGGATTTTGCCTCCTCATACCGCATCTCCAGGTCGTGATGGGCCACAACAGCTCGGTCAAAGAGCCGGTGTGCTTTACTCTTGCGACCCGAGAGCGCAACCCAGAGCGCCCGGCAGCGCAAGTATGCGCCACGATGAGCAGGGTAGGAGAGCGTGCAGAAGCCAAGGTAGAGTAGGGATGCCTTGAAAAGCAGTCCAAGCTTGATATTAGAATAAGGAAGCTCTTTCTGGCCGCTCTGGCGTTTTTCCCGCTCGGAAGCAAGGATTTCGCAGGCCTGGACAAAGAAGCAGACGAGATATTCGGAATTGAAGCCTTTGAGGAGCATGTCGGAGAGAAGGGATCCTGTCCGCTTGAGTGCGGAGAGAGGCCGGTTTTGAAGAATGTCTATCTCATTTGTATACGCTGCCACATGCGTATGCGTGAGAAATGAGGTGCTGCGTGAAAGAATGTTGTTGACTTCGTTGAGTTCTTGCTGGTTGACTGGTTTGCCCTGGAGGACGGAGAGGTAGTTTTGCGCTGCGAGCGTGGCGATGAGAAAGTGCTGTTCGTTGGTTTGACGGCAGAGGGAGAGGGTGCGATTTATGGAGGTACGGGCGGAACTGAGGTTGCCTTGCATGAGGGCGATGCGCCAGAGATGTTCGTGGTTGAGGATTGTGCCAACTGAATCACCAATAGCTTCATAGGCATTAATGGCTGCGGAACCCATTTTGATGCTTCGTTCGAATTCCGCACTAAAGTAGCAAACGATTCCCACGAAGGATTGAAAAAGTGCATCCGCATCTTTACGATTAATTTCGGCATTGATATTTCGAATTACAGAAAAACGATGAAATGCACGATGTTTTAGCAAAAGCTGATACGATGGAACTAAATGAAGTGTGTATGCTTCTGTCTTTTCAAAAGAATTGGCCAGGCGATCTGCCAGATTGACCGCCTTTAAATTTGCAAGTAAACAACCAATCATATCATAAAAATACAGAGAAAAAGAAAGCTTGTTATATACACCGACAAGCAGTCTCAACCTAGGGTTTGATTGCTTTGGAAAAATATTGCGCAATCCTAATGAAAAGGCAGCTTGAAGCAGTATGTTGGAACCCAATTGGAAAATCAATTGAGCTTTCGTTGCTGGGAAATTATGCTTCATGAGCTCAAGTGCTTTTTTTAGCTCAATTATCGAATGATCGAAATGCCCCATGCTATGGCGAATGCTTCCAATTCTATATCTCAAATTCGCTTGTTCTTCTGGCCCCGCGCATTCGGTTACGGATAGTAATTCCGTAAACACCGTTAATGCCTGTTCATTTCTTCCCCGTAGAATCAGTGCTTCTCCTAAAGCAATTCGAATTGCAGCCATATTCTTTCCGTCAACAATCTCCCGTCCTTTTTCACTTGCTGCCATCATTGCTGCCCGAGTACAGTATCGTACCGCTGCTTCAGATGCTACGATTTCCCGCGAGTATTCTGCGGCTTTGCAGCATAAATTAATCGCCTTTCCCAAATCCGATCCGCGCATGGCTGATTCAGCAGCACAAACAACAAATTTTCTTTCTCCTTCCGCAGCTTCGCAAAAAGCCTTAGTCAAGGCGTCGTAATAGTGCTTGGCATGCTCATCCGAAATTCTTTTTCGCAGTGCATCCTGCACACCATCCTGCACAAAAACGCAAGATCCATCAAGCCGACTACGCAACAGACCAAGTGCTTCCATCTCATTTGCACATGAGCGCGCTGTTGAAACAGGAATCCCACTCGCAGAGGCAATTATTGACGTGATGATAGCACCATCGCATAATGCCGCATAAGTTAATAGTGTCTTCTTTCCCGAATCGAGCCCATCCATTTTTGTAAGAACGAGTGATGTCGGGTCGAGTTGGCTGGGCATTAAATTCTTCTTGTTTTCATCAAACCGCCACGTTCCAGCTTCTGGCCGGACTACGTCGTTTTCTGCGAGCCATCGGCACGCTTCGGCAATCGCGAGCGGGCGGTTATCGCTGCGTCCGTTAAGCGCGGTCGCAAGCAATCGCGCATCATCCCCAATGCCAAACCTGCGAGAAAGAAAATCGATCAACTCATCATGAGAAAAAGGGCGAATTTTAAATACTCGATTAAATCCCAGTTCGTGAAGATATTGTCCGTGAAGGATTTCTTCCCGATCGAGCTCGGTTCGAAAGCAAGCTAAGAGCATCGATGATGCAGCTTTGCTCCGTGCTTCCTGGATCGTAGAAAACGAAGCCTGATCTATCCATTGCACATCGTCGACAATGAACGCTATGCGCTTTATGTCAATAATGTTCCTCATCATATTAGTCAACACCGCAAAGGTACGCTCAAATTCCTTTTCCACTTCGTCTACCGGATCAACCTGGCCAAACAATTCTTTCATCTCGGGGACGGTCCGGCAGATAACGCCGGAATATGGTTGCAGCCGTTCTTTAATTTGATCCCTAAATGCACGTCCGGATTCCGGATCGCGGGACAGAGCATGCAGCAGCTCAAGCACAAGATTGCGGATAGCCGAATAGGGTTGGTGGATGGTAAAGCGATTGCATTTAGTGCTTATAAAGATCACATCACTTGCGCCGGCCCGATGCCTGAATTCGGTAATGATTTCTGATTTGCCAATTCCTGCAGGGCCCATCACAAGACCGGACCATGAGGCTCCGGCACGAACGCGGGTCAAGCCATTGACCAAGGCATCAATTTCTTCACCACGTGCAACAAAGATACGTGTCCGATTCACTGCAATTAAGGCGTCTTGCTTCCCAGCCGTGAAATAGCTCGTATCGGCTGCATCCATCAAGCGCAACGATTCACGCAGATCACGGGAAAATCCTGCAGCTGTCTGGTACCTCCCGCTTGGGGTATGCCGAAGGGCCTTGAGCAGGATTGAGTTGAGCACGCCTGGGATATTTCGTTGAGGGGCGACTTCCTGTTTTAGCACTGCGTCAAGGATATCTGTCATATCATCACTTTTTTGGACAAACGGCAATTTTCCAACAGCCAGGCGAAACAGCATCATGCCAACACAGAAAAGATCGGTACGTGCATCGATCTTTTGCCTGCTCAGCCCTGTTTGCTCTGGAGAAAGGAAGGGTGGCGTTCCACGAATATGCCCTTCGGAAAGTCGCTGCGCTTCTTCTTCGGTAAGAGCAAGGCCAAAGTCTAGAATCTGGACATTCTTGTCTTTGTCAACATACACATTGTGTGGATTGAGGTCGCAATGGATGATCCCTCGATTGTGAATGTATTCGAGAGCTTCGATAATTGGAATAATAATTTTTACTGCATCCGCAGGTGAATAGGTCGTGCCCGATTCAAGAATTGCTGAGAGAGTAGAGCCTTGCCGATACGGGTAAATAATGCCGGGGGCGCTATTTTCGTCGGTGATTGTTGCAACAGGGCGGGCAATTGATGGATGATCTAGCGAGGCAACCAGGTTTGTTTCGCGGGCAAAACGTATTTTTCTATCGAGAGTCCGGCGGCCAGTAGATTGTGGATCACGGAGAATTTTTAAGAGAAACACTTCATCGGTTTCTGCCCGTTTAACCAGATAAACCTCACCATCCTGCCCGGCGGAGAGCAAAGAGGTTTTTTCGTATTGGAATTGGTTTTCTGGAACAGACATACTTGGTGCAATTAAGTGTATAATTGAGAAAAGCAGGATTGCCAATATAGGATTCTAGCATTCGAACAAAAATTGAACAAGGGAAAAGAGGCGGTATTCAGTTTAGTGCTTTGGTCTAATCAATTCTGGTGTTGAATCATAATAATGTTGAATCATAATAATGTTGAATCATAATAATGTTGAATCATAATAATGTTGAATCATAATAATGTTGAATCATAATAATGTTGAATCATAATAAT
>JBBRUX010000028.1:0-50388 GCA_038247415.1 Chitinivibrionales bacterium
ATATAAAAAGCTTTTGAATGAAAGCCGTCGTTCCAATTGGTTTTCAATACATCCACCAGCACCCCGGTTACATACTTCTCTTTTCTCGTCTCGAACAGATTGACATCATATTCCGGCAGGTGTTTTCCTTTGTATTCGGCGCAAAGGGTTTTATGAAACCTGGAAATATGGTATACATATATGACTATTCCTTGAAACCTTTGAAATACAATGATGTCAGTTTTGCAAAGCCTCCGTATTCACTTCATTTCTTTCCAGGCTTAAAGAAATTATATGTAAAGGGACATGGCAAATGAAAAGGCTTGCTATGTTTTGCTTCCTATGTTTGATTATTGCAAATTGTAACCACAAAGACATTAACTATAAACCCTACACAAATGCTTCATTTGTCAATTCTGATCTGTTGAATATAAAAAATGCTTTTTGCAATAAAGAATTGACTATTAATTATTTGAATAATCGTATTGTAGGAAAAGATTCCGAAGATAATAGTCAAAATACTCAACGGCATATCTATTATTTAGATAATAGTGACACTAGCTTTTCCATTGAATTATTAGACTTCAATGATTCAATACCTAATTCAGTCATAATCAAATTTCCGTATCAAAAATATGAAAAAGACATGATTGATAAAATATTCGGTACATGCATTTACGAATTACCAAGAGCAAAGAATTCAAATCCTTGTACCTATCATAATTTTGGTTGTGATACAGGTACGGAAATTATTGCAGAAGTGCATTTCTTACATACAATTCAAAAGCTAAGTTTTCATAGAAAATGACAAAAAAACACGCGCTCAGGAACGAAGACAGGGCCAAAACACAGCAAACAACAGCGCCAGCCCAAAATTGACGTTTCGGCTGGGGCACTCACCGCTGGCGGGTGCAAAGCCAACCCGCCTGTCAGTTCGTGTCCACCAGCCTACACTTGGCGTTTTCCAAACGCCACAACTTCGGGCGAGTGGCGCGCACGTTGTGTGAAATGCTGCCTGCTAAGACAGGGCCAGCGAAGAGCGCGGCCATCCATGGCCACGCAAGAATAAAACATTGCAGATAAAAGTTTTTATACATATATTAGATGTATGTGGCATTTTACTCAACACGTTTTAATCAGAATAGAAGAAAGAGGATTTACCAAAAGTTAAATCCTTTAGGTTCTGAATGGTGACGTTCCGGCACTTGTATACGTAAGCGCCCAAGATAAAGAAGCAGACATGTATTTCGGAAAGGTTGGGGACAAGTTTTTAATGATACCGGTAGATAGAATGACCACATCAATAATTACAGTACGTCCAATGCGAAAAAATGAAAAGGATGTATTTACAAAAGAGGTAAAAAATGGTTAAAGTAAACCGGCTGCAACATTTTGAAGATACCGATTTTTCAGAATTAATGAAGATACAAAAAGGTAGGAAAATTGGCGGGGTAGCGAAGAGAATTACAATAAATATTTCAGACAAAATTTATGATGAAGCCAATGAACTTGATTCCTATATGCAAATGGGCTATCAGAATGTTTTAAAAACTGCGATGACAATTGGATTAACAGAATTGTATGAGCAGGTATCAAAACATAAAGTCAATAGAAAGTAAGATATTTGCTTGCCGTCGTGGCAAGTAAATGAAGAACGCTGGCCCTAAGAAAGCAGTCAGCACATCAAACAACACAGCCATGGCGGCTCGGAGGACCTCGACCCAAATGCCAGCGGCACTGGTGGTAGCACCTGCGTGTCCGTTCACCTTCAGTCGTGTCCACTCGCAAAGCCTCGGGCACCGTCATGTCGGCAATCCGGCCACGGCACACGTTGTGGGCAATTGTAAACCGCTCAAGACATAAGAGCGCTTGCAAGACAGGAAGACCATAAAACCGTTTAAGGCGATGCCGCACTATGATCAAATCTGGCGCGTCCTGCGCCTCCAATTTGAAACTTAGAATGAATAAAAATCGATTAAAAGGTAAAACATCTTAATAGCGCATCCGTTACCATTCCGGCAAAAACGCTTCGTACTCTTTCGGCCCCTGCCAAGTTGATTTGGCTTTCTCAAAGAATAGTGTTATAGAAACAGCAATAAACTTAGGTACATTTATTGAGGCATTGTAGCTTGATTCCTCATTTGAAAGGTGGCTAAAAGAAATTATTTTTCTTTTAGTCTCTTTTTTACCCACAGCCTTCAATTCTTAATTCTTTAGTGCTACTCAAAACCAGTCTCGATGATAACCTCCCGATTTTGAACATCCCCCGCGGATAAGTATTTTGTACATTCTTTAAATTGGTTCTATTACTTTAGTATAAGCAGGCACACATGCCCCGACTTTTTGATCTTTTAAGCGGTTCATCGGATGAACAGAAACTCCGTGCGCTGGCACAACCAAAACGACCTGCTCCACCGGCCAAAAAAGCCCCTGCTGCAAAACCTATGCCTCTTCCCCTTTTTGAACAAGAAACAAGCTTACCCTTGGTACCCGAGTTTGTGGCACTCGATTTTGAAACCACGGGGCTCGATGATAAAAATGAGCGCGTTATTGAAGTAGGTGCAATTCGATTTGTAAATGGGGTTCCCATTGCCGAAATCAGCATGTTCATTAATCCGCAAAAGCCTATTCCTCCCGAAATTTCAGACCTCACCGGTATCCGCGACGCCGATGTGGCAACTGCAAAGAAGTTTTCGGAGATTGCAGACGAACTTGTTGCCTTTATTGGCACTGCGCCACTGTGTGGGCATCAGATCGATTTCGATGTTGGATTTTTAAAAGCAGAACTTATTCGCTGCAATAAAGCCGAACTTAATCCCCCGCAGCTTGACACAGCGCTTCTTTCTCGCATTGTACTATCCGACCTCAAAGGATACTCTCTTTCTAATGTATCGGATGCTCTTGAAGTACCATTAACTACTGCGCATCGCGCGCTGGATGATGCTAAAGCATCAGGGTTTGTTGCACTCAAACTCCTCAACCTTTTGGGCGAGATTCCCTATCACATTCGCAAATCGATGGCCCACATGTGCCCTGCATCGTATTTAAAATCAATTCTCTTTGCAACGCTTGGGGTGCCCTCTGCTCATCCTTATTCGTCAAAAAGGACTCTTCCTCCCATTGGCCAGAAGCTTTTGCATCCCGATGAACTAATTCCTGTTGATCAAGAAAAGCTGACAGAATTTTTTTCTGAAAATGGGGCGTTGTCTCAAACCGTTGACACTTATACAATTCGAAATGCACAACAACAGATGGCCAAAGAGTGCGCAGCAGCGTTATCCGACCGCAGCTTTCTTGTGTCCGAAGCTCAAACCGGCACCGGAAAGTCGCTGGCATACCTTGTGCCTGCTGCCCTGTTTGCCCAAGCAAATAATTGCAGAGTTTTAGTTGCTACCCATACCCGCAATCTACAAGACCAGCTCATTGCCAAGGATATTCCTCTTGTCAAAAAGGCACTTGGCACAAATCTCTCGTTTTCGGTTTTAAAAGGCCGATCAAATTACATTTGTCGCAGACGTTTCCAGAAGCTTGCTTTTGGGGAACTCGGCTATATTTCTGCACGCGAACGGGCCGGTGCATTACCCCTTGTCTCGTGGATAGAACGCACGACCACAGGCGACATCGAAGAACAACAGCAATTCAATCGCAGTTGGTATCGCAAAGTTTGGAATCTTATTTCAGCCGAAACTCACGAATGCAAAAATCGTGCGTGCCCTGCGTATGGGGAATGCTTCTTTCAACGAGCACGGCAAAAGGCGCTGTCTTCACATATCGTAGTTATCAACCATGCGCTTTTCTTTTCTGAAGTATGTGCAGAAACATCATTTCTTGGACCTATCGATGGGCTAATTTTCGATGAAGCTCACCACCTCGAGGCAAGCGGACATCAGCACTTGCGAACTGAGGTTGATACTAATAGATTCATGCAATACATCGATTTCATGAGCGACCTTCAAAAAAAGATCGAGAAGATACCTGCTAATCCTGCATGTGATACAATTATCAAATCGCTCAAAACAAGCATTAAACGGCTGCGCAAAGCTTCGGAACACTTTTTAACACGCGTAAGTACCTTTGCCTCCCCACACTCACGGGATGGCCAGGTGTTTGCAGCTGCACTCGCACCCGATCAATATGCATCCGACCCGGATGGTCTTGACATCGATATAACACTTAAAGATGTTGGTGATACGTTACATACGCTTCTGCAACACATCACCGCCCCCGAAAAAGAAGACACCTTCGATGGACTCGGTGCCGAAGCAGCACTCTGCAATCAGCGCACCTCACAATTACGCGCCGATCTTATCTACCTCTGTAAAGCATCAACACCGGGGCATGTTTTTTGGGCAGAAGGCAAAGTAGATAAAAACTGGATCAAGATCTGCGGCGTATCGCTGGATATTGGTGCAATATTATCCCAGGTGTGGCACACCAACAAGATGGGCGTTATATTTACATCGGCTACTCTTTTTGCATCCGACTCCCACGACGCTTGCCTAACCCGCTTTGGGCTAACAGGCGATCATAAGGACAAAACAATTGTCAATCGTTTCACAAGCCCCTTTTCAAAGGATCAATCGTTACTTGTTGCTGCGCCCTGGATGGCAGAACCAGACGATACCGAGTATGCGCAATCACTTGCAACAACCATCGAGCAGATTTCATGCACCTTCAAACGCAATATGCTGGTACTTTTCACATCCCTTGCCCTCATGAATCGTGTTTACAGCATGCTACGAGCATCTTCAAAACTGGATCGTCAAAAAGTACTTGCTCAAGGGCTTTCGGGCAACCGGCATCATTTGCTCACCCGGATGCATACCGATAAAGGTATTATTGTTCTGGGGGCAGACAGCTTTTGGGAAGGCATCGATGCTCCCGGCGAAACATGTGAAATTGTTGTCATTACGCGACTTCCGTTTATTGTTCCGTCGCATCCGCTTACCGTGGCTCTTGCACAGCAGCACGAAACTAATGGCGGCGATTCGTTTTTTACCTTTGCCCTACCCGAAGCAATTATCCGATTTAGACAAGGCATTGGTCGATTGATACGCACCGAAAACGATAGAGGCGTATTACTTGTTTTAGATCGTCGACTTGTTACCAAAGGCTATGGCAAACAATTTATTAAAGCATACGGGTCAGCTGTACAACAGAGCACCGATAGTAACGACATGGTTGCACACATGGATACCTTTTTTAACCAGCCGCACAAACTTTCTAAAACGCTTAAAATTGACAGCGAACCACAGTATGTTCCGTTTGATGATCTATAATGCTTTTTAAAAGGAACGAATTCATGAACACGACTTGCTTCTTTAGAACTTTGGTACGATTGGTACTGTGTTGCAGCTGCCTTGGTCTATGCCTGTTGCTACCAAGCTGCGGGGTCTATACTTTTACGCAGTCATCTCTTCCGCAAAATCTGAAAACTATCGATATTCCCCTTTTAGCAAACACAAGCGGACAACCCAATGTAGCCGAAGCACTCACCGATGAGCTTTCAAAAAGCGTTCAATCGGGCAACCTTTTGCGCATCGTTTCCGACAAAGGCGACGCAACGCTTAAAGGGATTGTAACAGGGTATTCTACCTACCCGTACACTTATGGACAAAAAGCAATCAGGGAAGTTGATGTTTCTCAATATGCAGTTAAAATAACCGTGGATGTTGAATTTCTTGACAACAAAAACGATAAACCTCTTTACAAAGGCACGATTTCGGGCGAAGGTATTTACGAATTTAAAACGGAAACCGAAGAAAAAGGAAGAAAACTTGCCCTGCGTAAGGTAGCCGATCAGGTCATGCAAAACTCAGTTCAGAGCTGGTAGCGGCATCGTATCTGGTTATTGGATTAATGTATTTTTTCTCAATGCATCCACAACCTTTTAAAACAACTCCCCACTCTCTTGAGCTTCTGGCGCCGGCCGGAAAGCCCGATTGTTTCTACGCGGCACTTGATGCTGGCGCTAATGCGGTGTATGTAGGCGTAGACGCTTTTAATGCCCGTTTGCGCGCACCCAATTTTACCCTCAAGACGCTTTCTCACCTTGTTCCCTATGCCCATGCACACAAGGTAAAAGTGTATGTTACCCTCAATACGCTCGTGCGCAATATCGAAATCCCCGATGCCCTCAACCTTGTTTTTGCCCTTTCCCAAATTGGTGTCGATGCCATTATTGCAGCCGACATTGGGCTTATAACGTTGGCTCAAGCAGCATTTCCAAAACTTCCTATTCATGCGTCAACGCAAATGAGTATTCATAATAGCGCCGGCTGCGAAGCTATCAAACGCATGGGCATTTCGCGTGCGGTTCTTGCCCGTGAATGCACCTTCGAAGAAATCAAAGCCATCCGCCACGCCACGAATTTGGAGCTTGAGATATTTGTTCATGGAGCCATTTGCTATTCGTATTCTGGGGCCTGTCTTGCGTCAAGCAGCTTTGGGGGGCAAAGCGGAAATCGAGGAAGATGCACCCAGGTATGCAGACGTCAATTTACACAAAATGGTGTTACGGGGAATTTCTTTTCGCCCTACGATCTTTCGCTTTTGCAAGAAGTTCCGGCATTAGTTGCCCTGGGCATTGCAAGCCTTAAAATAGAGGGCCGCATGAAAAGCCCGCATTATGTTCATACAGTTGTTAAGGCGTACCGAGGAGTACTCGATAATCCATCTCGTATCCAAGAATACGAAGAAATGCTTAAAAACGATTTGGCGCGCAATAAAACAACGCTCTTTTTTAAAGATCCCCATCAAACGGGCATTATTAATTCACAAACAGGGAGTGGCACCGGCATTAATCTTGGAACCATTAGTGCCTGTGTTGGAACAACAATTAGCGTGTCAACTTCCCAAGCGCTCTGTGTTGGAGATACCATCAGAATCCATCCAGCAACAGGCTTTGAAGGAGAGTCGTATCGTATACATGCCATTGCCGCACGCGACAACGTACTTGACATTACGCTCGATAAGCAAGGAGCATGTGCTTGCGGGGATCGGGTTTATCTTACTGCCTTTAAAAAAGAATACACCCCCCCACGACCAAAAACTGCTAGTTTTCCTGCCCGATATCAAACAATATTTAATATTGCATCGCGGATTATAGCTGCCCACTCACCGCAACAGCAACCAAATCGTGGGACCGATAAAGTCTGGATCAAAGTCGATTCACCCGACTGGCTCCCGATTATTGCCGACAAAGCAGACTCGGTTATTATTTCTTTTGACAAAATACAAACTCTCAAATTTTTTGATAACACCGATCTGCTTCTTAAATTTGGCAAAAAACTTATCGTATCGTTACCGCAATTTATTCCGCAAGGTTTGCTTGCATCTTGGAGGGGTGTTATTGATACGGGTAAACGCAAAGGGATTTCTCGTTGGATGGCCCCCAACATTGGAACGCGTGCTCTTTTTGGTCCCGCAGATACGGTATATGCCGATTGGTCGATACCCTGCATGAACAGGCCAGCCCAGTATGGCGTACTCAAAACGGGCGCGAGTTTATTTACCTATTCTCTCGAAGATGATTTTGTCAACATTCGGGGAGCTTCAAATAGTCAAGGTTTGGTTTATTTGTACGGCACGATTCCGCTCTTTATTTCTCGGATACACCCCGGTGCACAGTTTAACGAAACGATAACCGATGCGCACAAGAATACGCTTCGTGTAGTGGAGCGCGATGGCCTTTTTTATACTCTCCAGCAATCACCCTTGTGCCTTTTGCAGAAGCGTGATAAACTCAGTGAGCTTGGGCTTAAAACATTTATTCTGGATCTTAGTTTTTTAAAAGCATCCCAACAAACACTTTCTTCTATTCTTGTGCATTATAAAGAAAAAACTAAAATTCCCCAAACGACCATGGTAAACTTTAAACTTGGTTTAGCGTAGCACAAATTATTATGAATATAGCAATTGTTGGAAGCGGAGCCGTGGGAAGTCTGTTGGGTGCATTCCTTGTTAGAAAAGGGCACTCGGTGACGCTGGTATGCCGTCCCGACCATGCCAGCGCTATCCAGAAAAATGGGCTTACCATTAAAGCAAACCTCAATTCCTTGTGCGTAGCCCTTCCTGTTGTTCATTCTCTTGCCTTTAAAGCAGATATCATCTTTCTTGCTGTCAAATATACCGACTTAAGCGCTACCTGCGCAAGCATTCATCCGTATGCAGCAGGATGTATTGTGGTTACTTTGCAAAACGGTGTTATGTGCGACGATCTTTGCCAAGCCATGCTTCCTCAAAGCACCCTTGTTGGAGGCATCGTTTTATTTAACGCACAATATTTTTCTGCCGGTGTCATTACCTATGGTGCCCAAGGATCTATTCTTGTTGGAGATCCCCACGGGTTATCCCCTCAAGCTGTTGACACTGTGGCAACACTTCTGGGAAGCATCATGCCATGCACCAAGGTGAGCACCATTAAAAACTTTCGCTATGCAAAGCTTTTAGTCAATAGCATTAATAATAGCCTCGATGCACTCACCAGTATGCCCCTTAATCAATGTATGGATCACCCCGAACTCAGAATAATCGGGCTTCGCATTTTGCGCGAAACGGTTTCCGTTTTAAGGCATGCAAAAATCCCGCTTCGTAATACAGCAGGATTTAAAATACGCGATCTTGTGCTCATTGCAGCGCTGCCTTTATGGATTGGTTCATTAATCTTGTGGCTTCGCATGCACAAGCGCCGCCAACGAGATATTTTTTCTTCAACCATTCAAAGTCTCATTCGTCACAAAGCTACCGAAATAGATTTTCTGCACGGCGAAATTGTACGTCTTGCAGCTTCACTGCAACTCAAGGCGCCCTACAATCAAAAAGTTGTTTCGCTGATACACACCATCGAACAAACCCATATTTTCTATTCACCAGAGGAATTGGTTCATCACTTTTCCCGTTTGTAACCTATGGAACAAACTCAAACCCTGCCACGTACGCGCAATAAACGAATCGATGAATTTCGTGGTGCCACGATCATGCTTATGGTAATAGCCAATTATATTGGAAATATTCACGGAATACCTGCGTGGCTTAAACACCCCAAAGATATCGGTCTTACTATCATCGATTTTATTGCTCCACTTTTTATGCTTGCGGTTGCTTTGTCACTGAGGACATCTGTCGTGCGTCGCATTGAGCATTCAGGAAGAGCCAACACCACTCGACACATCCTATCCCGTGCATTCGCGCTCATCGGCATAGGTACGCTTTTTTCATCTGCAGACGTCCTCTTTTCTGGCTCTCATAGCCCTCTCTTGTGGGGAGTTTTACAAGCGATAGGCGCCTCAATTGCAATCGCATATTCCATGCTTTCGCTCCATTGGCTCTGGCGAATTACTGTTGCAACGCTGCTTTTAATTGGATACCAGTTTGGCTTGGAACATGGGTGGCAAGCCCTTGTCCTCGCTTCTTCTCATGGAGGAATTTACGCAGCCCTTTCATGGACAGCCTTGCTACTCTTATTTACGGTGATTGTCGAACTCTACGACAACCGTCAACATGCCCGATTGCTCGTTTACGCCGTGTCTCTGCTTTTTATAATCTTTGGCATTCTATTAGCCTACTGTGGAATACCAATCAGCAAAGCCAGGATGACCATAAGTTTTGTATTTCTTGTTGCAGGGCTTTGCCCACTTGTATATATAGCATATTGTTCTTTTGTAAATATCTTTTCGATTACACATGCCGGGTTAAGCATGTGGGGGAAAAATTCTCTTGTTCTTTTTGGCCTTCATGGAATTCTGATAGGTGCTGCTTCTATCCCTAAAAACCCAGCAATTTACACCCATGCAAAAGGCGCTGCTATTCTTTTAGGGCTTGCCATCTGTTTTGCTGTGCTGCACACCGTAGCTTTTTTACTTGATAAACACAATAAGATTATTTCTTTATGACCTCAGAGCGCATGCACTGCCGCAAAGGATGCGGGGCTTGCTGTAGTGCCATATCCATTAGTTCTCCGCTTCCGCATCATCCGGCTGGCAAAGCTGCGGGAATACGCTGCAGCAATCTTGATACTTTTAATGTGTGTTCTATTCATGGAACGCCAGAATATCCTGGGGTGTGTCAAAATCTGACCCCTATGGAGGATATGTGCGGGAATACCTATGAAGAAGCTTTTAGATATTTGGAGGAGTTGGAGAGATTGACGAAGCCGGAATTTTAGCAAACAGGATTTAAAAGATTAAGCTGGAAAGGGCTCGGTAGCCCTTTAAATCCAACTCGGAAAATGCTTTCCAGATAGCCCAACCCCCTACCCCCACACTTGGGGTTTACTGAATATAATACTAAACTTCTAATTTCTGAGTTGTAAACGGAGTGCCACCGGCAGTGCGCGAGGACTCAGGCACGTAGTGCCGCATGGCTGAGCGCACCGGCTCGCGAAGCGAGAGCATGGAGGAAGCCGCATCGGAACACCCGAAGGGGTGGGCCCGCTTCGCTTGACTTAGGGGTGGTCTGCAGCAACCACCCTTAAGAACCTCAAGCTGATCCGGGACGAAGTGATGGGTGTTTACAAACCATAATGCCAAACTTTAAATTTCCGAATGGATTTTGTCGTGCTCTTATGCGCAAGGCAGGACTGGAGGGTGGTGGATGAACGAAGTGATTCCGCCAGTCTGGAGAGACCCAGGCACTCTGTGCCGCAGGGATTGACAGACCGGCTCACGAAGTGAGAGCCCAAAAGGAGGGCCGACCGGCCTCAGGCCGGATGCGCCCAGATATTTGAATTAGTATCCCCCTTATCATCTCATACTCCTTCTCATGCTGCACAAAATGAGGCGGGCACTCTTTACATATTCTACATAATTCAGGATACTTAACAAATCGCACTGCCGAAACTTCTTCTGTTTGAAGTACACACTGGGCCACTCCCACATCGAGATTAACATAGTAAATATCGGTAAACTCGCAATCATCAACATTTATAGCAATGTTTGTATATCTAACCTTTTCTGTAGCAAGAAAATTAAGCTGTTCTGGTTCAACCTTAAGGCCAAGCTCTTCGTAAAGCTCACGCGCTGCACCCTCAACCGATGTATCTCCCGCGCAAAGGTGTCCAGCAGCAGAAACATCCCAAAATCCCGGGAACGTTTGTTTAGAACATGATCGAAGTTGAAAAAGCACCTCGCCCTTTGGGTTAATAACCCACACATGCGCCGATTTATGCCAGATCCCCTGCCGATGGGCTTCGTCACGAGCAACTTGGTTTGCCGTTGGAAGTCCTTGGTCGGTTACAATGTCAAAAAACTCCATTACTAAAAATGCTCCCATCGAACTACATCTGAAAGCAGTTTACGTTTTT
This sequence comes from Chitinivibrionales bacterium, assembly GCA_038247415.1. GTDB lineage: Bacteria > Fibrobacterota > Chitinivibrionia > Chitinivibrionales > WJKA01 > JBBRUX01. The sequence goes on from JBBRUX010000028.1 coordinate 11,282, forward strand.
TTTGAGGGGGCGTTGCTAAAGGATATCCTAGCGGCGTAATTAGAATTGGTTCCCAATCTGCTGGAATGCGCAAAAGCTGTACGGCCGCATTTCGATCAAAAGCAGCAATAAAACAGGTTCCAAGCCCTTGTTCCGTGGCAGCAAGAATCATATGATCCATAGCAAGAGCGGCATCTACCATTGCATAGGATAGTCCATCGGCACGTTTCCAGGCCGCACTTTTAGAAACACACACGATAATATATACTGGTGCTGTTAAAAACCAGTCGCGAATATATACCGACCCCATACCTTGGCGAACTTCTTCGCTGGTTACAACAATAAACGTCCACGGCTGAATATTACATGCCGAAGGAGCGATAGTGCCCGCTGTAAGAACGGTTTCGAGGATTTCGGGGGAAATCGGCGTGTTTGCATAGGAACGAACAGAGTAGCGTGAAGCTGCTAAATCGAAAAAGGTTGTCATACTATTTCCTCTCATTTTATCTGTGCATCAAAGAGTGTATTTTGATATAATACAATACTACGTATTGCATCTCCTAAAAAAGGTTCTGCGTAGGTTCTTTTTCTAAAATACGCATTTTCATTCAACTCGGATAAGGAATTTTGCACCCCTATGGCACATACCGATTCATACGTCAATCCGCTCATCGAACGATACGCAAGTCAGGCAATTTCATATGTCTTTTCACCAGACTTTAAATTTTCAACATGGCGTAAGCTGTGGGTTGCCCTGGCGACCTGTGAACAAGAGCTTGGTTTACCAATTACCACCGAACAAATCGAAGAACTAAAAGCTCATATTTCAGATATCGATTACGCAGCAGCAAATGCCTACGAGAAAAAAACACGTCACGATGTCATGGCTCATGTGCTTACCTATGGCGATGTATGTCCGCTCGCTAAACCTATCATTCATCTTGGCGCAACCAGTGCGTATGTTGGCGATAATACCGACCTTATCCAGATTAAAGAAGGCTCTAAAATTATTCTGCAACGATTGCGCAAACTTATTCACACGCTACGCGATTTTGCACTGCGCGAACAATCGACCGCAACCCTTGGATTTACCCATTTTCAATCTGCCCAACTTGTTACAGTTGGTAAACGTGCAACCCTCTGGATGCTCGAACTGTGCCTGGATGCCCAGGCGCTGCTTTCGTATACCGAAACTCTTCCCTTTCTTGGCGTTAAGGGAACCACAGGAACCCAGGCGAGCTTTTTAAGTCTTTTTAATGGCGATCACGAAAAAGTCAAGAAACTTGATTCGCTCACGTCTCATGCCATGGGTTTTGATACAGTACTTCCCGTTGCTGGCCAAACCTACACCCGCAAGCTGGATGCCCAAATTGCTGCCATTCTTTCGGGGGTTGCCCAGTCACTTCACAAAATGGCAAACGACATTAGGCTCCTTGCTCATCTTAAAGAAATAGAGGAACCCTTCGAAAAAGACCAGATAGGGTCGTCGGCAATGGCCTATAAAAGAAACCCCATGCGCTCGGAGCGTATTACCGCCCTTTCTCGTTTTGTAATAACGCTCTCGGTATCGCCTGCCCTTACCGCAGCCGAGCAATGGTTCGAGCGTACACTCGACGATTCGGCAAATAAAAGACTGGCCATACCCGAATTATTTCTAGCTACCGATGCCATGCTTATCATTGCGGAAAATGTAGCACATGGCTTGGTGGTTTATCCCGAAGTAATTAAACGACACATTAACGCCGAGCTCCCTTTTATGGCCACCGAAAATATTCTTATGGGTGCCGTTAAAAATGGTGGAGATCGCCAGGAGCTCCACGAATTAATTCGGGTCCATTCACAAGAGGCGGCCATGCAAGTAAAGCAATTTGGCCGGGAGAACGATTTACTCGATCGTATTGCTTCCGACCCAGCTTTTCATATGACGCGTGCCGATATCGATGCAATCCTTAATATTTCGGATTTTGTTGGACGAGCGCCAATGCAGGTTGTAGAATTTATGAAAAGCACGGTAGATCCGTTGCTTGAACGGCTCTTACCCTTTGGCACTGCAACAGACGTCGCTCTTACGGTTTAACACGGGAATTCTCGATGCGCGTAGACTATCACATGCATGCACCCTACTGCGGACACGCACAAGGGAAAACTATCGAATATGTGCAGTCTGCTATTGCTCAAAAACTCGATCAAATTTGCTTTACAGATCATCTTGGCAGATATTATCTCACAGCATCTCAACAAAAACGATATTGGAACTGGGGGATGGACGAAGATAAGATCCCGCGCTATGTAGAAGAAGTCTGTGCGCTTCGAGATGTTTACCAAAGTAGAATCGACATTCGCGTCGGTATCGAGGCAGACTACATCGAAGGAGCAGAAGATAAGCTTGGGAGCATACTAGCACAACATCCCTTCGATTTTGTACTCGGATCAGTTCATTGCATACCCCGCTTTGGGTGGGAGCATCTTTCCGATGTCACCGTGAAGGATGCACAAGAATTGTACAGGGCTTATTTCGAAACAGTAGCACAAGCTTTGCGTAGTGGTTTATTTCAGGCAATTGCGCATGTGGATTTTATTTGGCGCTCTATCAAATTGCCCCCGGGTAGTTTTCCTTTTGTAAGAGACCTCATATCCGCACTATGTGAAGTTGCGGGGAGTACTAACACTGCACTTGAAATAAATGTAAACGGCTACCTCTGGTCTCAAATGAACCAAACCGCCGAGCCCGATGTATACACCCACTTTGTTGAACAAATTCGTCATAATGCAGTCATGGTCACCCTCGGTTCCGATGCACATGCCCCAAAAAACGTTGCAAAAAATTACGACCAGGTCATACCGTATCTTCACAACCTCGGAATTCGTTCGGTAGCTACCTATAAAAATAAGCGCATGAGGCTTGTAACCCTTGCACAAGCCCAACAAAAAAACCCCAGTAGTCTTTAAAAGACCACCGGGGCAATGCAATTACATCTGGAGTCACGAAACAGTTACTGTGGAGCGATAGCGCTGGCAGGGCACACCGAAGCACAGGCGCCACAATCAATGCATTTGTCAGCATCGATCACATAAATCGGACTACCTTCACTGATTGCTTCTACCGGACATTCCGGTACGCATGTTCCGCAGGCGATGCAATCGCTGGAAATTTTATAGGCCATGCATTCCTCCTTTTCTGTTTAGGTTAAACATCAATCACGCACACCACACCCGGATGTGCACCTTAAAATCTTTTTTAAAGGATTAAACCAATTAAAAAGATCCTCTCTATAAAATACACTGTGCATAAGGTATTTTCTTTTCCTTATGAATACATATCAAACATGGTACCAGGCTTCTTATCCAAAACTAGCAGGCTACGGCTTATGGCTGCGTGGACCTATCCGCAACTCCATAAACCTCAAAGAATTTGATACTGCTTCAAGCACAATTCTTATTGCCCGGCTTTCGACTTTTGCAGATACCTCCGAATCTATTACGCATCAGGTACTGTATGGCATTGCTCGCTCTATAGAAGGCGTTTTTGCTGACTGTTCTTTTTTACCGCCTCCAGCAGATGTGGCAGTGTTTGCCGACGACCATATTCCCTGGCTTTTGGGCACGCACACCAAACGAGGCCCGAGGGATTTTTCCTGTATCGCCTTTTCGCTTTCTATTGTACAGGAAATGCTTAATATCGAAACGGTGCTTACAAAAAGCGGCATTCCCGTTTCACGCGGTGAACGCCTCGATGACGAGAGTATTCCCCTTATTCTCTTAGGGGGCGCAAGCTCTTCTGCAAGTGCACTTTTATGCGGGAAAGATTCCCCGGTAGATGGAATCTACTGCGGCGATTCAACCGATGCAATACGCTCCATCTTTCTCACGATCAATACTTTAAAAAAATCGGGGACAAAAAAACGAGATATTCTTCTGGCCCTTAGTTCTATCAATGGCTTTATCCTATCCGACAAGCCAGAATCAACAAGCCTTACGGTAGAACATCCGCTCCATTGCAACGACTATCTCACACATCCCCCGCTCTTTGCAAAACCAGAAAACAACGGTAAAGCCACGCTCCAAATTTCCGAAGGATGTCCTGCATTTTGCTCGTTTTGTGCCGAGTCGTGGAACAAGAAGCCCTATCGCGAAGTTTCCGTGCAATCGCTTCTTTCTTCCGTTCGCGCATGCAAAGCAGGTACTGGTTGCTGGGATATAGATCTCTATAGCTTCAATTTTTCGATGCATCGTGATTTATATCAGATTTTATGGAATATCCCCCGGTGTGTATCGTCGATAGGTCTTAAAAGTCAACGACTAGAAATGATCGCGCACGATCCCGGTTTGCTGCCTATTCTTCATGCAGTAGACAAAACAAGTATTACACTTGGTCTTGAAGGTATTTCTGCACGTTTGCGTCGCTACCTTGCCAAAAGTCTTAGCCAGGAAGATATCCGCGATGCACTCATAGCTGTATTCTCTCATAAAATAAGGGAACTTAAAATATTCCTGATTGCAACAGGGCTCGAAAACGACGAAGACATTGCTGAATTAGCCCAGTTTGTAGATACTATCAATGCACTCAAGGAAACGTTTCGTACACAGGTGAGAGTCATTTTTTCTATTACACCACTTGTTCGGTTTCCGTTTACTCCTCTTGCACTTGACAACTGCTCTCCCGTTGCAGATGTCAAAAAGATAGTCGGCCGCATTGGAAGTATCATACGAGCGCGTCATGCAGAATGCCGCTCGGCGTGCACTGCCGAAGAATCTTTTATTTCTCAGGCGCTTATAAGGCCTATAAATACCTTAGTTTACACTGCCTTTAAAAATGCCCTTAACGATACCGGCTTTATTTATTACAAAGAAATAGATGCTTCGTTTTATGCCATGGTCATTGCCAAATTGGCGCTTGTAGGAATCTCTCCCGAAAGCATTCTTAAAGCAATTGACCCACAAGACTCCGTGCCATTTTTGCCCGTGAAAAATGTCATTTCCGACTCGTTTTTGGAGGCATCAAGAAAAAACGTTCTCACTACTATCGACGAGGGTTTTTGTTTAGGAACAACCAACAATCACGGAACATGCCGTGGGTGTGAAGCGTGCGATTCCCAGGAATTACAAACCGTAATAACGCACAAGCGCAGTAAAGCTCCTTTTACGGGAGACGCGTTAAAGGCGCTTCTCAAAGAAAAAAAGGTGCAGGAAACTCCGCTTATGATAGAGATTATTGTAGACCCGCTTGCTAAGGGGTTACCCCGCGAAGTACTTGGTGCAGCAATCATTGGTTCTCTTGCACAGTGTTTCCCGCACCACACAGATGCTCTGGGTTCATATAAAGGTAGCTATTGGAGTAAATCCGATCCGTTTACTACCATTACGGGACATGATATTGTCACTATTAAGTGTGCATCAAGTGCCATGCAAAGTATTGCTTTAGCACTCACACACGACCACACAATCGATGCCCTCAATGCAAACCTTGTCGGCATGTGTAGTATACAAAAGCAACAAGCTAAGATGCCCTCACGAGTATCGCTTTCAATCGTGTCGCCATTTCCACTAGCGCTCGATACCTATTTTTCACTGCACCATCTCAAATATACTGCTGTGGGTAAAGGTAAGGGTGTCAAGGAATTCTCGTTAACCCCACAATCTTACAAAAAGAATATTCTTTCGGATATACTCTTTACGCCCGACCCAACACCCTCTGGGACTCTAACGTTTTGCGCACTCGAGAAATTTGTTCTCCGAGATTTTTGCACGCATGCGGTAGCACTCCCTTCGGCCCATGATTGGGTGAAGATTGCAATTTCTGCACATTTTGAATTTTAACTTGTTAATTTACAGAAGACGCAGAAAATCGATCGGCAGTTTGCGCTACTACGCTTGTTGGATCAAGACGCGGTATCAGATATTCGGCAGGATCCACCGCTTTTTCATTGCGCCAAATTTCGTAGTGTACATGGGGGCCCGTTGCCAAGCCACTTGCTCCAACGGCTCCAATAATATCCCCTCGTCTAACCATATTTCCCGTTTGAACATATGCTTTTCCTAAATGAGCATACACCGTTGTAAAACCAAATTGATGTTCAATGGTTATACGTACTCCCCACACCGGATCATTTTCGGTCCTTGCAACACGACCATCGCCCGTCGCATACACCGAAACATCTTTAACTCCAACAAAATCGATGCCATTATGCATTCGATTCTCTCCAGTAAACGGATCTTTATTGATCCCAAATTTAAGCCCATATAAAGGAGCTCCAAAAATTGGCCAAGCAATAGGAATGCGGGAAAAAAAAGCAGGGTTCTGATTGCACAATCCGGCAACAACCGTGGCAACATGCAAATTAGCATCTATCCGTTGAAGCAGTTCATCGATATTTTTAGGTGAAAGCTTTTTTTTGCGAGTGTTTACTTTTGTTTTTTCTGTATTTTGTGTAAGCAAAACTATAGTCTTGCGCTTTTCTTCGAGCTGTTCGGCTTGTTTTTTAAGAGAAAGCAGCTCTTCGCGAATAAGCCGTGTTCGAGCTTTAAGTTCGCTATTCTGATGAGCAAAATTTCGTTTCTGATTCTGCTCTACAATGTCAAGCCGCATTTGACTAAAAGGAATAAAGTAGCCTGCAAACCCCGCACAGATAATACCTATCAGTACAATAACAAAAAAAGGGCGCACCTTCCGTAAAATGAGAGGTGCGCCACTAGGCCTGATAACAACAAACGTGGACTTCTTTTTCATTAAATCCCGGTTATTTCTTCGTCATCAACTATTGGTCGCCCTTTTTTTCGTGCTTCTTCGTGGATTTGCTGAATTTTATCAGCAATGGAAACAAGCTCAAAATTAAGCGCCTTGATTGTTTCTATACTTTTAAGAACAGCAAGGTCTTTATCTACACCTTCGCCTTTTTGTGCAGTTATGCAATCGAAAACCCGTTCTCCAATATCAAGAAAATTACGATCGATTTTGCGCTTTGCAGCGAGTTCGTCGATTTTGAGTTTTCCGATTTTGGTATACTCTTCGATTTTTTCAACCGACATTGTAGCGCCATCACGCAACCCTTTTTTAATTTTGCTCCATACAGAATCTATCTCCATAGCAACCCTCCTTAAACAGTTTTTAATCGCTTTTATGCACCAGATGCACCTTAAGAAGTATACATTCCGGATTCAATCTTAGTAACCCCCACTTTCGTCAAAAGTGCATTGTTACCGTTTGCCAAAAAGGGTGCCAACTCGATCGAGCTCGCTTTGTGCATCCGAAACAAGATTTTCTATAACCTTGGCCATGGGTAAAATATCATCGATAAGCCCAACGCTCTGCCCCGCCATAAGCGAGCCATTCTCAACATCGCCATCTACCACAGCCTTTCTTAGCGCACCAACCCAAAAGCTCTCAACCTCAAACTGAGCCTTTTCCCGAGTAATGCTTCCAGCTTCTATTTCTTTAATAAGCTTCATTTGAAGTCTACCAAATTCATCGGTACCTTTATTTTTAATAGCGCGAACTGCCACAACTGGCAATTTAGAATCGTACTGAGGAGTTGCAATTGCCTGACGTCCTCGCGCCTTACGAAATACTTCTTTAAATGCAGGATGCGCAGTGCATTCGTTAGTCATTACAAAACGGGTTCCAAGCTGCACACCCGCTGCACCCATGAGCATCATGTGGGCCATCATTTTTCCCGTAGCAATACCCCCGGCAACAAAAATAGGCACCTGATCGAATTTGAAAAGAACCTGCTGGAGCAATATGCCAAGCGATACATGGCCAATGTGACCACCAGCCTCGCTACCCTCTAAAATAAGAGCATCGATGCCATAATTGATCTGCATCTGCGCAATCGATTCTTCGGAGGCAAAGGCAAGCGTTCGAATGCCATGAGACTTAACCGAAACAACTTCTGCCTTATGCGGAAAACTTCCCGCAAAAATGACAAAAGGGACTTTTTTGCTCTTTACAATTTCAAGATGCGCATGATAGTTAGGCGCAATGGTAATCATATTGACCGCAAAAGGCCCATTGATTTCAGCTATTGCTTTGTCAACTTCTTTTTCAAAGAGTTCAGGGGGCATATTTCCCCCAGCCAAAACGCCAAAAGCGCCCTCTTTAGAAACTGCTTTTACTAAATGAATATCACTGACCCAGGTCATAGCTCCTGCCATAATAGGATATTTCACACCTAAGAAATCGGTTCCGCGTTTTGCTAAAGTGTCGAAAATCATAGCGTTAGATCCTTTTCTAGCGTTATCATCACATCATTTTTCAATAATTAGAGTATACGTTAACAGGAGGGTTGAAATTGCAGAAAAAGCCAAATCGTAAGATGAGTAGTACAACAGCACTAAAAACTGCCGTTGTCCTCATTCCAAAAGAGGGATTCAATGAATTTTAAAGAGTAAGAAGCTGCTCTACCGTTACAAGGCTCATATCATTGGCTCTTAAATGCGCACGCGCATCGGTAGAAGCCGATCCTACCGCAAGAACCTTCATACCACCAGCAAGCCCTGCAGTAACACCAGCCTCGGCGTCTTCTACTACAAGACACTCACATGGGGCAATGCCAATGAATTGTGCAGCAAGGAGAAACACCTCAGGATCGGGTTTGCTCTTTTTAATGCCGTTTCCATCTGCAACGCCATCAAAAAAGGCATCGAGCCCAATGTACTTTAAAATTCCCGGGGTATTTTTAGACGAAGACCCAATAGCCATTTTAATCCCTTGAGCGCGCAGACCTTTGAGGATATCAGATACTCCAGGGAGAATATCAGCAGGGCCTATCTTTTTCAAGAGATCTTTATAGTAATTATTTTTTCTTTCTGCGAGCGCAATCTTTTCTTCTTCTGTATAAATTCGCGTTGATTTTTCGAGAATAATTTCTAGGCTTTCCATCCGGCTAACACCGCGAAGCCGTTCATTAGTATGCCGATCAAATGCAATGCCTTCGTCATTGGCCATGCGCTGCCAGCCCTGGTAATGAAATTCATCGGTTGACACAATCACGCCGTCAAGATCAAAAATCACGCCTTTAATTGGCATAATCATTCCTTAAAGAAATTAAGCAAAAATGGAACAACTAAGAAGAAGAAAAATATGGTGCGGTTGGTCGGACTCGAACCGACACAGGATTGCTCCCACTACCCCCTCAAAGTAGCGTGTCTACCAGTTTCACCACAACCGCACAATATAAAGAACAAATCTGCAGATTTACAAATTATTTAGCAGCAGGAGCAGGCGCTGGTGCCGGAACCTCAAGAGGTGCAGGACTACCCGCAGGTACTGCTCCACCTTCTGTAGAAGCCGGTTGCCCTTGACCTTCAAAAACATTTGCTGGCACAACGCCAGTTTGACCTTGCAAAGCTGATGCTGGAGAAAAGCTTTGTTCTTGCGATTCGGCACGTTTCTTAAGCAGTGATTTTTCTGCAGTGTTGCTTACCCCATGGCTTAAAAAAACCGAGATAACGATGCACAGCGCCATGTATGTTCCAGCAAACCACGTTGTCCCTTTTGTAAGAATATTGGCGGTATCTTGCGTTCCCAAGAGTGCATTAGCACCCGAGAGGCCACCACCAATTGCTCCAGATATTCCACCACCCTTATCCGATTGGATAAGAACCAAGAATATAAGGATAATACATACAAACACATAAATTACAATAAACAAGCCAAAAAGAAACGCCATAATAAATCCTAGATTGTTAACTTATTTAGGAAAAACAATTCCTGCAAAATCGTCAGCCTTAAGAGCTGCACCACCAATTAAACCACCATCAACATCACTCTCACTCAAAAGCGATTTGGCATTATCGGCCTTCATAGAGCCACCGTATTGAATGCGCACAACAGATGCAGTTTTTGCATCGTATAGTTTTGCAATAAGCGATCGAATAAATACATGAGCTTCGTTTGCCTGAGCTGGCGTTGCAGTTTCTCCTGTGCCAATTGCCCAAACAGGTTCGTAGGCAATAGTACAGGTTGCTGCTTGCTCGGCGCTTAGACCAGCAAAGCCGCCTGTTACATGGTCTTTCACGACCGATTCCATATTACCACTCTTGCGTTCTACCAGTGTTTCTCCAACACAAATAATTGGAAAAAGTCCTGCGGCAAGAACAGCTTGAACTTTTTTATTAACGGTTTCGTTTGTTTCGCCAAAGTAGGTACGTTGTTCGGAGTGTCCAATGATTACATAGGTAACACCAACGCTTTTAAGCATTGCGGTACTTACTTTACCAGTAAATGCGCCTTTGGCTTCCCAATGAACATCCTGTGCGCCAAGCTTAATAGTTGTACCCTTGATTATTTCGGAAACAGCAAAAAGACTTGTAAACGGAGGACAAATTGCTACATCTACATCGGTGGTTGCACCCATTTTTGCCACAACGGCACGAGCAAGTTCAACGGCTTCGGTAACCGTTGTATTCATTTTCCAATTTCCGGCAATAAATTTCTTAAGCATAATATGTCTCGTAGTAAAAAATGACTGTCTTTAAATATTAAAAGACTCTTAAAAATAATTCCGGTTGCATAATTTGTCCAGATTCAATGCAACCAGACGCAAAAAAAACAACTACCACATTACTTGGCAAGGAGATCGTACAACGAGATCCTTGCCATAAAAATCGTGTTCTTATTTATCGTTGAGCGCTTTTACACCGGGCAACGCTTTACCTTCAACGAGTTCCAAAGCAGCTCCACCACCCGTTGAAATGTGCGACATTTTATCAGCAACGCCAGCTTTTTTAATAGCTGACACAGAGTCCCCGCCACCAATAATGGTTGTTGCGCCTTGCAATTCCCCCAAAGCTTTCGCAATGGCATTCGTTCCAACAGCAAACTTAGGAAACTCAAAAACGCCCATGGGCCCGTTCCAGAACACCGTCTTAGCGCCTTTAAGCGCATGCGTAAACTTATCGATGGTCATAGGGCCAATGTCCATTCCCATCCAGCCATCATCAACACCATTGCGTGCCACATGGCGTGACTCGGCATCTGCTGCAAATTTCTGCGTTACAATATGATCGATGGGCAAATAAATATATTTGCGCATATGATATGCTTTTTCGAGAATTTCATGTGCCTTGGGGATCATTTCCTGTTCGATAAGAGAAGCACCGCACGTAATACCCTTTGCAGTAAGGAAGGTATATGCCATTCCACCGCCAATGATAATATGATCTACCTTATCAATAAGGCTTTCGAGCACTGCAATCTTGCTGCTTACCTTTGCACCACCAATAATGGCAACGAAGGGAGACTCGGGATTCTTAACAATTTTTTCGTAAAGATATTCGAGCTCTTTTTCCATGAGAAATCCTGCAACGGCAGGAAGAAGCTTTGCTATATCGGTTGTTGACGCGTGTGCGCGATGAGCTGTGCCAAAAGCATCGTTAACATAAATATCGCCGTAGCGTGCAAGTGCTTTGGCAAGTACTAACCGTTCTTCGTCGACCTTGCTGGTTTCTTCTTTGTGAAATCGTGTGTTTTCGAGCATGAGAATAGCACCATTAGCCATTCCGTTGACTAAGGCGAGTGTAGCATCGGAGATGCAGTCTGGAGCAAGAGCTACATCTTTTTTAAGAAGCCCCGCAAGATAGGTTGCAAGAGGAGCCATTTTGTGTTTGCCATTGAGATAGGCCTGTTCGTCAAAAGATATGCCATCTTTTTCGGCTTTTTCTCGAGCTTTTTGAGTGTCTTTTTTAGGATCGCCCACATGTGACATGAGCACCAGACTCTTTGCGCCATGAGAAAGCACGTATTCGATGCTGGGCAATGCTGCTTTGATACGAGTATCGTCTTGAATAACGCCATCTTTAAGAGGAACGTTAAAATCGACCCGCATGATAACCCGCTTGCCAGAAAAATCTACATCGCGTACTGTTTTCTTAGAAATCGCCATCTGATGCTCCTTCTCTTCACGTAAGTGTCAGGAAAAATCTGACAAATCGAAATTGTATTGAAGTAATCCCGCCATTTAAAAAGCGCCCCCGACACAATCGGGGGCGCACGTCTTAAAGAATTTTACTTCTTTGCCATATACTTAACAAGATCTACAACGCGATTGCTATAGCCCCATTCGTTATCGTACCAAGAAACAACTTTGAAAAAGCGCTTTTCACCTTTAAGGTTGTTCTGGAGAGTAGCAAGCGAATCGTAGATGGACGAACGCTGATCGTGGATAAAATCAGACGAAACAAGCTCTTCATTGGTTACACCAAGAATGCCCTTAAGATAGGTATCGGCAGCCTTCTTAAGTAACGAATCGATTTCTTCGATTGAAGTATCGCGTTCTGTGGTAAAAGTCAGATCTACAACCGAAACGTCGGGTGTAGGAACGCGAAATGCCATGCCTGTAAGTTTGCCCTTGGTTGCAGGAAGAACTTCACCAACAGCTTTAGCTGCACCTGTTGTAGAAGGGATAATATTCTGAGCAGCAGCACGACCACCGCGCCAATCTTTCTTAGATGGGCCGTCGACTGTTTTCTGTGTTGCTGTGTAAGCATGGATCGTAGTCATCAGACCTTTTTCGATACCAATGCCTTCTTTAAGAATTACATGAACAACAGGAGCCAAACAGTTTGTTGTGCACGAAGCGTTAGACACGATATTGTGTTTAGCAGAATCGTATTCGCCTTCGTTAACACCCATAACGATTGTTTTTACTTCGCCTTTGCCAGGAGCACTGATAATAACCTTTTTAGCACCAGCAGTGATATGGCCTTGTGCTTTTTCTGACTCGGTGAAAAGACCCGTAGATTCAATAACGTAATCTACGCCCAGAGCTTTCCAAGGAAGTTCGGATGGATTCCTGGTTGCCATGATGCACTTGATTTTATGACCATTAACAACAATTGTATCTGCTTCTTCTTTTGAAGGATCGCTTTTTTCGGTTGTGACGACATGCTTGAAATGGCCATGAACCGAGTCGTACTTGATCTGGTAAGCAAAATAATCGGCATCGGTTGACACGTCGACAACAGCAACAACATCGATTTCTTTGCCCAAAAGACCCTGATCGGCAATCGCCTGAAATACCATTCGGCCAATTCGACCAAAACCATTGATACCAACCTTAACTGCCATCTCAAACCTCCTGCGCTTATGGTTAAAAAAAGAGCTGTTTCAATCAAATAAGTTTAGCAAAAATAGATGCTCGCAGCATACTAATTCAAGATTCACATTTTTAGATTTTCTTTTCACATGCAAAAAAATAGGCCGTTTTGGTTTCCCTAACGGCCTATTGCGAGTGCTTAATCAAATACTAACACAATCTGAGCTGTTAGTAATCCATGCCACCATATCCGCCAGCTCCACCACCCCCTGCAGGGGCCTTATCTTCCTTTTTAGGAGCATCGGCGATAATGCATTCGGTCGTAAGAACAAGACCTGCAATAGATGCTGCGTTTTCGAGCGCAGTACGGGTTACCTTCGTTGGGTCGATAACACCAGCAGCCAAGAGGTCTTCATATACACAGGTGTAGGCGTTAAAACCATACGATCCCTTATTCTTTTTCACTTCATCGGCAACAACGCTTGGTTCTTGACCAGCATTCGCAACAATCATACGAAGAGGCTCTTCGATTGCTTTACGAATGATTTCAAGACCAATAGCTTCATCGCCTGTAAGCTTGACATTATCAAGTGCCTTGGCAGCGCGAATAAGCGCAACACCACCACCGGTTACAATGCCTTCTTCAACAGCAGCACGTGTTGCATGCAAAGCATCTTCAACGCGAGCTTTCTTTTCTTTCATTTCTGTTTCGGTAGAAGCGCCAACCTTAAGAACAGCTACGCCGCCTGCAAGCTTTGCAAGACGTTCCTGAAGCTTTTCGCGGTCGTAATCTGATGTGGTATCTTCGATTTGCTTCTTGATTTGACTAATGCGACCCTTGATTTCATCGGGCTTACCAAAACCTTCGATGATGGTTGTGTTTTCTTTCTCGATCACAATACGCTTGGCTTTTCCAAGAGAATCGATGGTTGTGTTTTCGAGTTTGAAACCTGCATCTTCGGAGATTACAATACCACCGGTAAGGATGGCGAGATCTTCAAGCATTGCTTTGCGGCGATCGCCAAAGCCAGGGGCCTTGACAGCTGCAATTTTAAGTGTGCCGCGAAGCTTGTTGACAACAAGAGTTGCAAGTGCTTCACCATCAACATCTTCTGCAATAATAATGAAAGCCTTGCCCATTTGAGCAACTTTTTCGAGAATAGGAAGAAGATCCTTCATGGTAGAAATTTTCTTATCGTGGATAAGAATAAGCGGCTCATCAAACAATGCTTCCTGAGAATCGGGGTTGGTTACGAAATAAGGAGAAATGTAACCACGATCAAACTGCATTCCTTCAACAACGTCGAGTGTTGTGTCGATGCCTTTTGCTTCTTCAACAGTAATAACACCATCTTTACCAACTTTTTCCATTGCATCGGCAAGGAGGTTACCAATTTCTGGATCGTTATTTGCAGAAATAGAACCGACCTGAGCAATTTCTTTTTTGCCAGAAATTGTCCGAGAATCTTTCTTGAGCTGTTCAACAATTGCCTTAACCGCTTTGTCGATACCACGCTTAAGCGCCATAGGATCGGCACCACTGGTTACATTCTTGATACCAATGCGAGCAATAACCTGAGCAAGCACGGTTGCTGTGGTTGTTCCGTCACCGGCAACATCGGATGTCTTAGAAGCAACCTGCTTTACAAGCTGTGCACCCATATTTTCGAACTTGTCTTCGAGTTCAACTTCTTTTGCCACGGTTACGCCGTCTTTGGTAACAAGTGGCGAACCAAAGCTTTTTTCAAGCACAACATTGCGACCGCGTGGCCCAAGTGTCACCTTAACAGCATTAGCAAGAGCATCGATACCGCGAAGAAGCTTTTCGCGTGCAGCAACATCAAACGAGAGCATTTTAGCAGACATAGTAAAGACTCCTTATAAGTAAATAAAATAATTTCGTTATACCATTAAACCGTAGCCAAGACATCGCTTTCACGCATAATCAAGTATTCTTCGTTGTCGACTTTAATTTCTGTGCCGGAATACTTTCCGTAAAGAACTTTGTCGCCTTTTTTAAGAACCATTTCGATTTTGGCACCTTTTTCGGAAACTTTGCCAGGACCAACAGCAACTATTTCGCCCTTTTGTGGTTTCTCTTTTGCATTATCAGGGATGATAATTCCGCCAGCGGTCTTCTGTTCTGCTTCGAGTGGCTTAACAATGATGCGATCTTCGAGTGGCTTGACATTCATACAAAAACCTCCATAAATAATGAGTAAAACAGGAATTACAATTTATACTTAATTAACAACTTCAAAATCGGCATCCACCGCACCAGATGCGCCCTCTTTTTTAGGCGGCTCCTGGCTTTCGTTTCCATGAACGGTAGGTCCGGCAGCCGCGTCACCTGCCGCAGCGCCCGGAGCAGCACCTGCTGCCTGTTGAGAATTCTTATACAGCTCTTCTGCCATTTTGTGAGACACTTTAACAAGAGCTTCGGTGGCTTCCTTAATGTCGGCAGTTTTACCTTCTTTAATTTTTTCTTTGAGCGTATCCAATGCCGACTGAATTTTTGCTTTTTCTTCGGCATCAACCTTATCGCCAACTTCACCAAGCGTTTTCTCGGTTTGAAAAACAAGATTTTCTGCCTGATTTTTTGTTTCTACTGCTTCTTTTTCTTCTTTGTCGGCAGCGGCATTGGCTTCGGCATCTTTTACCATACGCTGAATTTCCGTTTCGGAAAGTCCCGAAGACGACTCGATGCGAATCTGCTGTTCTTTACCAGTGCCCAAATCTTTAGCATGAACATTGAGAATTCCATTTGAATCTATGTCAAATGCGACTTCAATTTGCGGGACACCGCGTGGAGCTGCTGGTAATCCTACAAGGTCGAATTTTCCAAGCAACCGATTATGAGCAGCCATTTCTCGCTCGCCTTGATATACCATAATAGATACTGCAGTTTGACTGTCGGCTGCAGTAGAAAAAATCTGGCTCTTCTTGGTTGGGATTGTGGTATTGCGTTCGATGAGCTTAGTCATAACACCACCAAGTGTTTCAATCCCAAGAGAAAGAGGTGTAACATCGAGAAGCAAGAGATCTTTTACCGCAGTATCTCCACCCAAAACACCACCTTGAATTGCAGCACCAACAGCCACAACTTCATCGGGGTTTACACTCTTATTGGGAACTTTCCCAAAGAATTCTTCTACGCGTTTTTGAACAGCAGGAGTACGGGTAGATCCGCCAACCAACACAACTTCGTCGATATCTTTAATAGTCAGTTTAGCATCGGCCAAAGCTTTGCGACATGGCTCGATGGTACGCACGATAAGTGGCTCGACAAGCGACTCGAATTTCGCACGTGTCAGATTCATATCGATATGTTTTGGACCATTTGCATCGGCTGTAATAAAAGGCAGATTGATAGAAACCTGCATAGCAGACGAGAGCTCGCATTTTGCTTTTTCGGCAGCTTCCTTAAGACGCTGCAATGCCATACGGTCTTTGCGAAGATCGATACCATTTTCGCGCTTGAATTCATCGGCGATATAATCCATAATGATTTGGTCGAAATCATCACCACCCAAATGGGTATCTCCATTGGTAGCCTTAACTTCAAAAACACCGTCGCCAATATCAAGAATCGAAATATCAAATGTTCCACCACCAAGGTCGAACACGGCAATTTTCTCATTCTTTTTCTTGTCAAGCCCATAAGCAAGTGCTGCAGCCGTTGGCTCGTTGATAATGCGTTTTACATCGAGACCAGAAATTCGCCCTGCATCTTTTGTTGCCTGGCGTTGAGCATCGTTAAAGTACGCAGGAACGGTAACTACCGCTTCGGTAACTTCTGTTCCCAGATAATCTTCGGCAGCTTTTTTAAGATACTGCAAAATCATGGCGGAAATTTCGGGAGGAGTAAACTCTTTGCCATCAGCTTGAACCTTAACAAGCTCACTCGCACCACCTACCACTTTATAGGGAACAAGCTTTTCTTCGTTTCCAACTTCAGAATGTCGACGGCCCATAAATCGCTTGATCGAATAAATGGTATTCTCGGGGTTTGTTATTGCCTGGCGCTTTGCAATTGAGCCCACATGCCGTTCGCCATTTTTAGCAAATGCAACGATAGAGGGAGTTGTGCGCCCACCTTCGGCGTTTGCAATAACAACCGGTTTTCCACCTTCCATCACCGAGACACACGAATTTGTTGTGCCAAGGTCGATACCGATAATTTTTCCCATAATTTCCTCCTGCTGTTTATTCGAGAGCAAAATGCCAAAAAATGTAATTCCTACTTTATGTAACTTCACCTTGGTTGTTGCAACTGGTATGCCAATACTTTTTTTAGGTCATATATTTTCTTAATTACCACTCTTTCGAGCCAAAATTATCATTGTGCTTTTTTCATAACTACTCATTTTACAATGCATTATATAAAATATTGGGACGATTTTGAGCATCATTGAAACATTCTGCTATTTCTAATAAGAATCTCTAAAGGTTTTTTAACTTTCCCGATTTTAAAACATTACTGTTTAAAACTGAAAACTATTTAAACCCACCGTTTCATTTTGAAACATATACCTAGGCTTGAATACCAAGCTGCTATCGAAACAATTGCAAACCTCTCGTGACCACTCCAAAAACTGAGTGCAACCCCTCTGGGTAGCATTTTAGGGGAGAGTAACAAGAATTGAAGAATTAAAGATCTACAGAAGTGCCGAAAACAGGATTATTTTAGATCTACAGGTGACCCAATGACCAACTGGCACAGCAGTTGCAACAATTTTCTATTTTAAGCGTAGTAACAAAAATCTCTTATTTTAATTACCTTTTTTAAGGAGCGTTAATATGTTTTTCGATCCGGTTTATTTTATGTTTGCAATTCCTGGTTTGCTGTTAGCTTTTTATGCAACTTTCAAAACAAAATCCACCTTTGGAAAGTATTCGAAAGTTCGGACAGCTAAAGGTTTAACTGGTGCTCAAGCAGCAAAGCGATTGCTCTCTGAAGCGGGTATTAATGATGTTGACATTGAAGAAGTTGGCGGATTTTTATCCGATCACTACGATCCAACCGCAAAGAAGCTTCGCCTCTCGCCAGATGTTTTCAGAAGCGACAGTTTGTCTGCTACGGGCGTTGCTTGTCACGAGGCAGGCCATGCAATTCAACATGCGCGAGGGTATGCGTGGCTTGGGCTACGGTCGGCGCTTGTTCCAGCAACCAATATATCTAGCTGGCTATCGTATATCGTAATAATCCTTGGAACCCTGCTCCACTCTCAATCTTTTGTCCTTTTGGGAGCGGTGATCTTTTCTGCAGCGGTTCTTTTTTCGATTGTAACGCTTCCCGTTGAATGGGATGCAAGTGCCCGCGCTAAAAAGCTCATGGTAGAAGCCGGAATTGTTTCTCAATCCGAAGCAGGAATGGCCGGAGCAGTTCTCAATGCAGCTTTCTTGACGTACGTTGCTTCTGCGGTAAGCTCGTTATTGACACTTGCGTATTATCTCATGCGCGCCGGGGTGTTTGGCGGGAGAAGTAATGATTGATGAATCGTCGGGGTCGGGGTTCACTATTTTGAACCCCGACACGCACAGAGGCAGTATTGACTAAGACGGATGTCATCAAGAATTTGGGGAATCTTCTGAATAACGCATGAGGCGGTAACGGGGCTTAGCCGCCCCTTCTACCACAATCCTTTCAACATACCTACAAGAAAGCTCTTATGCCTTTTTGTTAACCCTCTGCGCCAGTTTCTTTTTTCGCTCATAAGATTTTGCCCGTAACCAGAGAGGAATAATTAGAGCCAGTGCAGCACCGGAACCGCATCCACTCTTTTTCTTTTCTGCAACAGCAGGATTTACAAGAATAAAGTTTGTTTGTACATTTGTTGGAGCTTGATACAATTGCACTTTGAGGATGCCTTCACGTGTGCTGTCGAGATAATTGGTTCCAATGTCCCAAACCACAGAATCTAAAACACTCGTTTTGGTTATCCTGCTCCAGCTTTTTCCGCCGGTCAAAGAATACTCAACCTCACAACCGGCTGGAATATCCATTTGCCAATGAATCGTATAAGACTTTCCTATTTCAATTCGTTCGCCATCAGCGGGTTTGTTAATTTTAAATGGTACTGTCGTATGTACCGTTATTTTTACCGTATCTACCGAGAACAGCGTACCATCCGATGCCTTAAGTTGAAAATTGTAAACACCTGCGGCTGTAAATGAAACAGTAGTAATCGAAGCACTAGAATTTTTAATCTGGCTTGCAGCAGGTCCAGAAACTTGACTCCAGGTTATTACCAATTGTTCAACAGGTGTGCTGTCATCTGAAATATTCCCTGTTAGAAATGCTTCATACGTAGTGCCAATATTTGGTTGATCAAATCCGGCACCAACATCAGGGGGCATATTCGCCAGTGCGAGTGTTGCATGCATACTAATGATCAAACCAAGAAATCCTATTGCCCCTTGTTTTTTAAAAAAAGATTTTTGCATAAGCTTCTGATACTTTCTAAAAAAAATTCGCCCATTCTTTTTAGAAGGAGCGAACTGTGTTACTAGATATTACTTAATGTAAACGTTACTTAAGTATTACATTCTTTGAAGGTATAAACCCCGATTTTTTGGGTGAAATAAAAACTCCCTGTACCCCAGAACCCGATACAGGAGCAACTCTCCCTTTTGTATCAATCATCATATCGTTTTTGGCTACTTCGCTTTGAGTCAACACAGATTGTGCGCTGCGATCGTGACCAGCAATAGAAGTTCCGGTGTAAAAATAAGCATCCATATTTCCCATGGCTACGCTAGGCGCGTCTACTACTGCCGCCCATTTTAAATCCGAAACTCTTACAAGTCGTGGGTTAGAAATTCCTTCTGTGCTAAAAGAGTTTTTATACGCATAGATAGATATGTAATCGCGTTCTGAAGTCCATCGGAGACTCTCATATTGATTGCTCTCTCCACCAAGCACATTGGTTCCCAGCGCCTTCAAATAGGTCTCCGTACCAGTTTTGGTGATAAGACGAATATGGGTATGAGAACCTACGGTATATAGCACATCACCGGTTGCATCTCGAGCCATACTTGGCCAGCAACCCGTCGGATTAATTGTATGGAGGCTACTACTCTCAACAGTCAAGATGCCAATTGCTCCATAATTAGGAAACCCACCTGCAACATATTTTCCATCAGAAGAAATAGATGCCCAGCAGGTTGAGCCGGCGCCAATGGTTCCTCCCCATGCCGCACGAGCCCAGGTACAAGTAAAAATGGTTGCCTTTTCGCTCGTATCGGCAATATTAATGCGCATTAAGCGTGCTGTAGTACTTGTGTCGCCTTTATATTCTGTTGCTAGCATCCAATTCTTAGAATCAGAAGTCTGGTAACAATGTCCATCTCCTTCAAAATTCTTGACAACGGTCTTTTTTGTAGTATCTGCCCAGTCAACAATAATCATCTGATGTGAAACATTCTCGGTATAAATGATTTTTGCTCCATCCCAGCTCAATGTTGCACTGGAATAATGGATATTCAATTTAGCACCGGCAATTTGCTTGACAATCCCATCTTTGGTATCCATTGCCTTTATCTTATTTGGGTTGATTTGCCGCGTTCCACCCCAATCAAAATTGGGTTTTCTCTCATTGTTGCCTTCTTCCTGCCAGACTAGTTTTGCATATTTATCTGCACCAAGCAGCGTAGCAAATCTCGTTTTTAGCTGATCTGCTGTTTGTGCGCTCAAAAGCCCGCACATCGAAATAATAGCAACAATTCCTGCCTTCAACCGAAACCCGTTTACCATCTTATTCATACAACTTCCTTTCAACACAATGCAATTTTTATCCGCTCTCACAATCTCTACCATTTAATATATCCCATTGTTTTGAAATAGCCAACAATTACTTACTACATGGAACGAAATTACTATACATTCATGTCTAAAGTTTCAAAGAGACTCCGTTCTTTATCGTATGAGCCCAAATTCAGATTGCTTTTTTTTGAAAATCAGTTGGTTTGCCTATTTTTGAGCCCATATGACTTGGATACTATCAATAATCCTCTTTTCTTACGAATGAACCCCTAAAAAGGCTAGATAATTTCGATTATATAACTTTTTTGCTACTTTTTTGAATTTAATTGAGGTGGATGCTAAAAATAGATTTGGTAGTATTTATTTATAACCTTAATTAGGTTTTTTGGTTTAATGGGCAGTAAAGATGGCGTCATTAAAGATATTGCCACCGAAGCTGGTTTTAAATACGAACCATCTTTTACTTATGACGGCACAAGGATTGTTTACGGCAATAAAAATGGAACTTATTCAGTTGTATCTGTTCCAAATGCTCTCCCCGGTGAACCAAGAGTATTAACATCAGGTGTTAGCTACACGGGAAGTTGCCGCACATGGCGAGATGCAGCAGGGAATGATTATTTCATCGCGACAGATGCTAGAACCACCACAAAAATTCAAATTATTCCTGTCGATCCAGGTAAAGGAACACAAAAGACTATCACCATGCCTATGGACGCCGGGTCAGATGGTTTTTGCTGGGTTTCACTCACAGCGGATCAAACCCGTGCATTTTACACCAATGGGATGTTCATAAGATAATGCATATTACTTCAATGAATTCACCAAGCTCCTCCACACCAATAAATGGTGATATATTGCTTGGTCAAAAAGGGCCAACCCTTGATACAATCCTCAAAGCTGGTTTGCCACCCTCAAGGAAAACCCATATGCCTCTTATCAAATCGGCGGAAATACAATAACTACTCGGTCGGGGTTCAATATTTTGAACCCCGACCTTGCAAAGAAGCGGGTTTGGAACACGCCTCTTCTATTCTTTTCTCATCTCTGCAATAACCTTCTCAAACTCTTGCTTAATTTCCACAAACTGACCTATAAAAACACTTGTTTCTTTTCTGCGGGCGGCGTTTTCGAGCATTCCAAGCAGCTGTGCTAACCGCACAGCTCCCACAAGGCCTGCTGCCCCTTTAAGAGAATGCGATTGCATACAGGTATCATCTGGATTGTTTGCTTTGACAGCCGCTTCTATTTTGTTGACATACTCACCAGCGCGCAGCATAAACAGATTGATGCTTTCGTTAAAAAGTTCCTTATCATTGCCAAGCCGTTCCAATGCACCGATCCTATCAAATACAACTTCTCGGGTTTGCGCCTTTACCTGTTCCACTGGTTGACAAACTGAATCTGGAGACAGCATTCGCTTGATGCTTGCGATAATATCGAGCAACCGTACTGGCTTTGAGACATAATCAGAGGCTCCCACAGAAAGACATCGCTCCCGGTCGCCTTTCATGGCATTTGCCGTCATTGCGATAATAGGGATAGTTTCGTTCGCTTTTCCGGCCAGTCCTTTTCGTATCGATTCGATTGCTTCAAAACCATCCATCACGGGCATTTGAATATCCATAAAGACAAGGTCGTATTTATTTTTGGTAATCATGCCTACTGCTTCGTGGCCATTTTCTACCGAATCTACAATAAGTCCTAATTTCTCGAGCATGGCTATTGCAACGCGCCTATTGATCGCATTGTCCTCGGCCAGAAGCACCGTGGTTATACTCCCTTTTTTTAAATCCAACGACATCGTTACAGGACTCGAGGCAACTTCTTTGAGAACCCCATGAGCAGGAATTTGAGGTTGCGCTGTGATACTTGCAGAGGCAGCATTAACACTTAAGGGAATTGTGAACCAGAATCGAGATCCTTGATTGCCTTGGGTCGTAAATGACTCTAGGCCAATATCCCCGCCCATAAGCTCAACGAGTCTTTTACTAATAGAGAGGCCAAGCCCGGTGCCTCCAAAACGTCTTTTGGAAGAAGCATCGACCTGGGTGAATGGATTAAAGAGTTCGCCAATGCGATCGGAAGGAATCCCTACCCCGGTATCGGAAATAGAAAACTTGATAACAGTAAGCGATGGCCCCATCATTTCTTTGGTGACAACAACATTGACACATCCCTGGTCTGTAAATTTTATTGCATTGCCAATGATATTCACAAGTACTTGACGTAATCGTCCTTCGTCACAATAAATTATGCGGGGAATGAGCGGATCGATTGAGACAGTGTAATCTATTTTTTTCTCCGAAGATTTTACCGCCATAATCATGCTTACGTCACGGACAACTGCCGTAAGATCTACAGGCGCGGTATCAATAGAGAGCTTTCCTGCCTCTATTTTAGAAAAATCGAGAATGTCATTAACAATTGACAAAAGCGCTTCGGAGCTCGATCGGATGGTGAGCAAAAAATCTCGTTGATCAGCATCAAGCGTTGTTTCTAGCAACAAATCACTCATTCCGATAATGCCATTCATGGGGGTTCGAATTTCGTGGCTCATATTCGCCAAGAAGCGACTTTTTGCGACATTTGCTTCTTCTGCTGTAAACCGAGCCTGCTTGATTTCGGTAATATCGATAAGACTTCCAATAAGCCCGGCAATACGACCGGAACCATCGGAAAATGTTGCTTTTGAAAAGAGCACATCCCGAACCTGTTGATCTTTGGCTTTTATGAATCCTTCGTAGGTTTGCGTTCCTCCGTTTTCGAGCAATTCGTTATCGTGATCCCGATAATGTTCAGCCTGATGTTGGGCCCACAACTCCTCGACAGTCTTGCCGACGATCTCTGCTTCCTTTACACCCATCACCGATTCGAATGCTCCATTACATCCGAGATAACGCCCTTTGGCATCCTTATAAAAAACAGCATTGGGTATCGTATTAAAAAGTGCCTTTTGAAAACTCATGCGAATAGAAAGATCATTTTCTGCATTGAGCCGTTCGATAACCGTAGCAGCTTGCCTAACGAAGGTATCAATAAAATGCGTGTCAATTATTTTCATCTTTTTAAAACAAAAAAGATGAATTGCTCCGTAAATTTTATCCCCCCGAATAAGTCCGATTGTATTGACAGTAGATATTCCTAAAAGGGCTTCGATGCTTTTAGTTATTGGGCGGGAAAGGGCAGATTTGGAAAATCCTCCTAAGCCTTCGGGGAACTCATAAAAACAACCCGTGCTAAAAATATCACGAAACCGAGGCTCAAGGGGAAACGAGGCGTCTTCGAGATCGAATTTTAGAAGTTTCTGAACTTTAAAGAGCAGGGATTTTTCCAAACCATATATTTTTCTCACGCGCACGATACCCAAGGATTCATCAACGCTATTAACTACAATAATGGAATGGGGTACCATTTTTGAAAGTGTTTCGCCTGCATAGTTAAAAACAGCATCAACCGAGCTCAATGAAATAAGATCAGATGCGCTTGATGCGAGACCCTTGAGCATCTCTGTTCCTTCACGAGCATGCACCAACGCATTTTCTAACTGACGATTTTTTGAAAAAAGAAGTGCCTGATTTCCCGACCGTACTCTTTCGTAAAGCACCATCCCTAACGAGAGCGCACTATACGATCCAACAAATCGAAGCATATCCGGCATGGTAAATTTGGTGTCGATACCAAACTTATGCAAAACAATCACTTCGACAACGGCACAGGTCATATATCCGAAGGTAAGTACTGTCCCCCAAAACGATCCAAGAAGGGACAATGCAAAAATAGGAAAACAATAGCTCCATACAAATCCAAAATGATCAAGGCCCAGACCAAAATTGTACAAAAAGAAAAATGCAATGGCAATTACTTCAAAAACCTTTGCAATTTTAATGCTTTTTGAAACATATACCTGAATTATAATGCCAAGAAAAACAACAACAATAACCGCATCCAGTATTGCTTTACAATACTGTCCACCAAGGCACTCAAAAACCCCAAATAAAAAACCCATCAGCATGGTTATTACTGCCATTAAATAGACAAAAATAACCCCATACGATTCCTGGGGCTCTCCCACGACTTTGATAAAGCGAGTGCCAATAGATTTAAATAATGATCCAATACTCATAAATACATGCGTGCCGTTAAAAATTATGGTTCAAGCGATCCTATAGTATACTGCAAAGATATTCTCCTGTGAAGGAATCTCCAAGAGAATAATTTTTTTTATCTATTTATTTTTTATACCAGAGGGCCCTTTTAGACACTCAATTATACTATATTATTGCATAAAACGCCCTTTTTATCGCCTCATTATGATTATTTTTAAGCATTATCATTACAAAGAATGATTTTTGCAAATCTGTTATTGTCCCCACGCAACACGCTTATCTCATGAGTTTGAGCTCACAGTGTAACTTTCCTTTGATAACTGAATAAAGACGCATTATCTTCGTAGTTACCATTATAGGTAAAGCCCTGAAATTATTTTGTCCTGTGTCCTGTATAAGCTAGTTATGAGTGCCTGGATTGAAATTGATTACGATAGTACCAATCACTCGTGTATCAGCTCGTGTGATTTCTCTGGCCGGTGGTTGAGCTCGTCGAAACGATGCCCGAATATTCACGCTTCCATCCATAAGGAGAGTTTTATGAAAAAAGTTTTGATCATCTCGGCTATTGCGTTTACGGTCATCTTTTTCACAGGCTGTTATACCGAATTTATAGCTGTGAACCACGCTCCCTATGCTGGAAAAACCACAGAAAACGGAAAAGATACTATTGTAGTACGTGAAAAAGTTGAAGTCCTTTCCCGACCCGATAATCAGACCTGCTACTGGACGCAAGATTTTTTTGGTAGGCCATTTCTCAAATGCGTTAGTAGCATATATGATCGAAACTGGTATGTATACAATAACTACCCCTGGTGGTATCGAGAAGGCTCCTACTACTACGACGATGCTGGCCGCTGCCCTCAATATTACTTCTACGATCCTTCGTGCGGGTGCTGCAAATACTACTCATCCTACTCAAGTACGGGGAGTGGTGGAGCGCCGAGCACGCCTGTTGCGCCCACAAGCACAATTCGTAGACGCACCCTCGATTCCTCTCCACCGCAGGCCGCACCAACGCCATCGCTTAATAAACTTCCTTCTGTGAGTGGAGGGACAAGCCCAACGGTAACCGTAACACCTGTGCCCATTATACGACGCTCCATGGATACCCCCGCTCCAGCTCCTTCGGAAGCATCAAAAGAGCAACAGCTCCAAAAAGATGCCTCGGACACACAAACGGAACCATCTCCCGCTGTTGAGCAAACTCCCACGGTACAACCAAGTCTGGTTCCTGCAGATTCTAGCAGAAAAAACTCAGAACCTCGTCCCCTCAGAAGAAGGTCTTTATGACACTCCGAATACACTACAAACAGCTAATCGCAGCACTTTTTCTTATTGTGTTAACCAGCACCAGCAGTGCTCAGGATGTTCGCTTTCAGCATATAGGGTTTGGCGCCCGATCGAGTGCTCTAGCCAACAACTGCGTCGCCCTCTCTTCCGATCAATCGGTTATGTATTATAATCCGGGGGCCATGGGGTTTATTCCCATCCGAGAGTTTTCTTTTGGAGTCAATGGACTTACAACAGCATCGAGTGCCTCTGACGGTGCAACCAGCGGCACTGCTTCTTTTTCTCGGGTACATTTGAGCCAGCTTGGAGGCATTTGGGCACTTCCGGTTTCTCAAGGGGGAGCATCTTGTGCCTTTGGCTTCAATTCCCCCTATACTGCCGATGAAACAACCGATTTGACAATGAATATCAAGAGCGGTTCAACGAACATTTTTAACAAAGCATTTGGTCAACTCAATTATTTCACGGGTGCTTTTGGTATTCAAGTAGCGCCAGGGCTAGGTGTTGGAGGAGCAGTCTCTTTTCTGATAGGTTCTGGCTACCGCTATTTTGGAATCACTGATAGCAGCAATTCATGGGCTGACACCTATATACGGCGCTATGTTGGCGTAGGTATCAGAGGCGGGATACTCTATAAAATCAATGAAATAAACTCCCTTGGGCTGCGCATTGTTCTACCCCAAACACTTGGTTTTAGTGGAACGTTGACAGATTCTACGAGGACTGTCACACTAACAGAAGATGATCCAGGCCTTTTGACATCCCCTCTATCAGGAGCCTTTGGATATGCACTCTCATTACCATTTTTGCTTATTTCTAGCGAACTTCGGGCCACAACGCCAAATCCGACAGCACCAATAAATAGTTTTGAAGCATCTTTTAAGGTTGGCGGCGGGGGAGGCGTTGAAATTCCAATTGGAAAAAGCCTAATCCTGAGAGGGGGATACTCATATGATGAATATGATCCGTCTCCATTTACATACGAATATTCTATTCCCCGCGTATCAGATCCCTCACACCTTACTATTTTAAAAAATCAGACTACACTCTCGGCTGGTGCCGGATTTATTCTGCAATCAAATGTTTCTCTCGATATTGGCTATAGCACCGTATCTTATGAACTCCAGAAATCATCATATTCGCAAAAGAACACTAATCAACGTGTTAATGCTCAATTCTCAATTCGCTATTAACCTTTGGAAACTATGAAATCGATTCAGCTCTTTACAGATGGCGCTTGTAGTGGAAATCCTGGACCAGGTGCATATGGGGCAATTCTCTGTTGCGAATCGCACCGCAAAGAACTTTCTGGGGGGTATAAAAACACTACCAACAATCGTATGGAAATCATGGGTGTTATTGCTGGCCTTATGGCCCTTAAAGAACCCTGTGCAGTTACCATAACCACCGATTCTCAATATGTGGTTAATGCTATAAGTAAAGGATGGGCTAAAAAGTGGCGCTCAAACGGATGGAAACGAAACAAAAACGAACCCGCGCTCAATTCCGACCTCTGGGCAAAACTCCTTGATTTGTGTGATATCCATACAATCACTATGGTATGGGTGCGCGGCCACGCAGGGCATGCCGAAAATGAACGGTGCGACGAACTAGCTGTTGCTGCCATTCGCAATCCCCCACTTCTGGACGACATCAAAACATAATGACTCTGCGTATTCATACACTGCCTGCACTCGATGATAATTATATCTTTGCACTAGAGAAAAAGGGTTTCTGCGTTATTATCGATCCTGCAAAGGCGAAACCAATACTAACTTTTCTTTTTCAAAATTCCTTAACGCTTGCGGGTATTATTGTTACCCATCATCATTTCGACCATATAGGCGGGGTAGCAGAACTTGTAAACACATTTAAATGCCCGGTGTATGGCCCCAAAGACCCTCGCCTTGCCTTCGTAACGACACCGCTTGAACCGGACATCGAATTTTCGATTAAAGATATGGTACTTTTGCCCATTGCTACTCCGGGTCACACGTCGTCGCATATGTCATTCTATTGCCACGAGGCTAACGCTTTATTTTCGGGAGACACCCTTTTTGGCTGCGGGTGCGGAAGAATTTTTGACGGCACTGCAATCCAGATGTACAACTCGTTTGTGCGCCTTGGCTCTATACCTCCTGATACTTGGGTTTACTGTGCGCATGAATATACCCAGGATAATATCGCGTTTGCAAAAACCATCGATCCTTCTAACATTCTGCTTGTGCAAAGAGGGAAAACGGTCCTCGCACTCAGAAACAAAAAAATTCCTTCTGTTCCGTTTCTTCTCTCAGATGATTTTGCCACCAATCCGTTTTTTAGAACCAGCTCATTTACGCTACGCGCGTCGCTCGGGTTTACCCACACCAATCCACCCGACAGTGTTGTTTTCGCAACCTTGCGAAACATGAAAGATTTGTTTTAAAAAAGTTAGATGCTTACAAAGTGATAACGATCCTAGAATCACCCGTCTGCGGGTGTTGATATTGTCAAGGTCTTCTGCTTCCCGGTCGTTGATTTTGTCGAAACGATGCGGATTTGGGCTCCCTTTTTAACATCCTATAAACTTTCTCTTTTCTTGATCCACATCAAGAAAGCCCCTCCCCGTATGGGGTATATTTATTACGTACCACTGATGACATCGCAGCATCGATCAAAAAAAACAGTTACAGCATGGAGATCCGCATGGAACGAAGCATTATTACAATAGATGAAGCAAATTGCAACGGATGTGGCGAATGTATCCCAAATTGCCCAGAAGGCGCAATTCAGATTATCGACAATAAAGCACGTTTGGTATCAGACCTTATGTGTGATGGGCTTGGAGCATGTTTAGGTCATTGCCCCCAAGGCGCTATTACCACTATAAAGCGCGAAGCCGAAGCCTATGACGAGCGCAAAGTCATGGCAAATATCGTTAAGCAGGGCGAAAATACCATTAAAGCTCATCTTATTCACCTTAGAGACCATAATCAAACCGAATTTTTGAACATCGCACTTGTTTATCTCAAAGAAAATCGTATCGAAAATCCTCTACTTAAGGAGACTGCAATGAATACCCCTCATACCGGATGTCCCGGATCGCACACGCAATCGTTTGATGCACCGGCAACCGATGCGTCTTCTGACGCAGGGGATAGACCATCGCATTTGACCCATTGGCCAGTTCAAATGCATCTGATGTCGCCCCAGGCACCTGCGTATCAAAACGCCGATGTTCTTTTGGCAGCCGACTGCACAGCATATGCACTGGGTGATTTTCATAAAAACTTTCTAAAAGGAAAGGCTCTGGCCATTGCATGCCCAAAGCTTGACGATGGGCAAAATATCTATAGCGATAAAATTGTATCGCTTATTGACGATGCAAAAATCAATACGCTTACCGTTCTTATTATGCAAGTCCCGTGCTGTGGAGGGCTTTTGCGCCTTGCGCAAGCAGCGGCCGCAACGGCAACACGAAAGATTCCTATAAAATCTGTTGTTGTAAGCCTCCAAGGAACTATTTTGAAAGAAGAATGGCTTTAAGAGAGCTATTTTAATATGATACTATCCCGCTTTTATTAATTTACAAAAGGAGTGTTTATGGAAATGTTTTGCTATCAGTGTGAACAAACAGCTAAAGGTACCGGATGTAACATCAGCGGTGTTTGTGGTAAGAAACCCGACATCTCTGCTTTACAAGATTTAATTGTCTACCAGCTTAAAGGTATTGGCTGGTATGCTCATCAAGCAAGAAAGCATGGTCAATCGGATCGTGGTGTAGATACTTTTATTATCGAAGCACTCTTTTCAACGGTTACCAATGTCAACTTTGATGGCCCCCGTCTCGAAGCAATTATTCATAAAGGCGAAGCCATTAAGCGTATTATTGCAGCAATCTATCAAAAAGCCATTTTTGGCACCAGCGAAAATCTGACTGTTCCTGCATCTGCAACATTTGTCCCTTCTGTCACGTCGGATAAGCTTGCCGAACAAGCAGCAAAACTGAGCATTGTCAATGATTCTCCCAATGTAGACCTTCGTTCGCTTATGCACCTTCTTGTGTATGGACTAAAGGGAATGGCAGCTTATGCAGATCACGCTCTCATTCTTGGCGAAACCGACGATTCCATCTTCGCATTTCTTGCCGAAGCACTTGCAGCCCTCAACGACAACACCCTTGGTGTTGACGAACTTGTTGCGCTTAACATGAAATGCGGCACAGTTAACATCACGACCATGGAAATTCTTGATAGAGCTCATACCACTCGTTATGGACATCCGCAGCCAACTCCTGTTTCTACAGGATACAAAGCTGGCCCAGCGATTGTTGTTACCGGGCATGATCTTCTCGATCTCGAACTTCTTCTTAAGCAAACCGAAGGTAGTGGTGTAAACATTTATACCCACGGCGAAATGCTTCCTGCTCATGGCTATCCTGGGCTTAAAAAGTACAAACACCTCGTAGGCCATTTTGGTACTGCATGGCAGAATCAACAAGCTGAATTTGATGGTGTTCCGGCTGCATTTCTCTTTACAACGAATTGCATTCAGAAACCAAAAGATTCCTATATCAAGAATGTCTTTACAACAGGATTAGTTGCATGGCCCGATGTTGCGCATGTTGCAAATCGCGATTTTGGCCCGGTTATTGCCCGTGCAAAAGAGCTTGGCGGATTAACGGCACACGAAGGCAAAAATCTTATGACTGGCTTTGGTCATAATGCTGTTCTTTCGGTTGCCGATAAGGTTATAGCAGGCGTAAAAAGCGGCGCAATCAAGCATTTCTTCTTGGTTGGGGGTTGCGATGGTGCAAAACCCGGTCGTAATTATTATACCGAATTTGTAGAAAAAACACCAAAGGATACCGTAATTCTTACGCTTGCCTGCGGTAAATTCAGATTCAACCACCTCGAGCTTGGCGATATTGGCGGCATCCCTCGATTACTTGACGTTGGTCAATGTAACGACGCCTATTCTGCCGTTAAAATTGCCATGGCACTTGCGTCTGCATTCGAATGTGGCGTTAATGACCTTCCCTTGTCGCTTATTCTTTCGTGGTACGAGCAAAAAGCGGTTGTTATTCTGCTTTCGCTCTTGTCACTCGGCATCAAGAATATCCGCCTTGGACCAACATTGCCAGCATTTATTACACCAACCGTTCTTTCGGTTCTTGTCAATGCATTTGACATTAAGCCAATCACAACGGCTGATGCAGACCTCAAGGCAATCTTAACCAAGTAGTCTTTTTGCACACAGAAATGCTGGAATAATCACCTCGATTATTCCAGCATTTATTTTTAATCCTATGCGTATAACTTTTTTCCAACACGTTGCCTTCGAAGACCCCGGACATATTCTTGTGTGGGCTCAAGAACGCAATCACGAAGTTCGCGTTATTCATCTTTATCGTAGCGAAGTAATCCCGAGCATTTCCTCATTAGACATGCTTGTTGTCATGGGTGGACCAATGGGCGTTTACGATGACGCTGCCTTCCCTTTTTTATCAGAAGAAAAAGCACTCATTGCAGCCTGTATCAAACAGCGCAAAAAAATTCTGGGGATTTGTTTGGGAGCGCAGCTGATAGCATGCGCAGCGGGAGCAGCGGTTTACAAAAACAAGCAACGAGAAATTGGATGGTTTCCTCTTGTTAAAGAATCGGCAGGCATGAATTCGCCTTTGTTTTCGGCCTTTGCAAACAAAGAAATTGTTTTTCACTGGCACGGCGACACCTACGATCTACCCACACGCGCCACACACCTTGTAAGCTCTATGGCTACCTCACATCAGGCATTTATTCTTGATTCATGCGCATTGGGATTGCAATTTCACATCGAAACCACCCCCCAAAGCCTTGCTGCGCTTATTCAAAATTGCAAGCACGAACTTACTGCCGACACGTATGTACAATCGGAAAAACGTATTATTGCAGAAGCTGCTTTACATTACAACAAAATGCACACGCTGCTCTATGCGCTTCTCGATGCTTTTACAGAACGCTCGTTTATTTAAGGGCTTCTTCGATTGCCGCACTATAGCCCTGCTCGGATTGCGCTCCTACCAATTGTTTCACAACCTTGCCACTCTTAAAAATGAGGACAGAGGGGATCCCGGTAATGCTATAGGCCGAGGCTGTTTGAGGATTTTCGTCTACATTTAGTTTGTAAACTTTAAAGCGTCCATTGGCAGTCTTTTCGATTTTATCGATTATAGGACCAACGAGCCTACATGGCCCACACCAGGGAGCCCAAAAATCTACCACCACAGGGATATCGGAGGATAAAACCTCCTGTTGAAACGTTGCATCGGTAGTCCGAGACGTCATACTACTCTCCTTTGATTTCGAAGACTTATTGGCTGGCATAATAGACATAAAAAACAGGATCCCAACAACAATAGCAGCGATACCGATCAATAACGAAATTTTTGCTGATTTTTTTGATTCCACGAGTATGTTTCAATCTATGTAAGTGATTAAACAAAAAAATACCCTCTATTAATTTAATTTGATCACATAGTCTGGGGTGGAGTTTTTTTAGGTTTGCCAAAGGCCATAATCTTCGCTATTTTAATTACTGATACACGATAAACTATTTTAAAACGTAGTATGAACATTCACATTTTTTAGATTGTATCTAGCAGGAACAACTCTATGGCATCGACTACACCAGATCCTGCATCGTTTATTGTAGAAATCGAAACACTCCGCTCAAAACAGAGCGAAATGAAGGAAGTCTTTAAGGCCCTACAAGCACACACAGAAAATCTTGAGAACGAACAACGGCTTCTTCACACGCTTATCGATAATATTCCCGATGTTATTTATTTCAAAGATTCACACAGTAGATTCGTTCTTATCAATAAATCGGGGGCCCTCAAATTTGGAAGTGCTAATCCCCTGGAAATAATAGGTAAGACAGACAGGAATTTTTTTGCTGCCGAACATGCAGAAGCCGCATTTCACGATGAGCAAGAAATTCTCACCTCAGGCAAACCGCTTATTGTCAAGGAAGAACGAGAAACTTACCAGAACCAATCCGACACCTGGGCACTTTCAACAAAAATGCCCATGCGCGACAAACTGGGAAATATCATTGGTACCTGCGGCATTTCGCGCGATATAACCGCAATTAAATTAGCCGAAGCAGACCTCGAGCGCGAACGTAATCAGTTGCGAACTCTTATCGACAACATGCCCGACTACATCTATATCAAAGATGTCGAGAGCAGATTTGTCATTAATAATCGCGCCCATTTAACAATCCTTGGGGCTAAAACGCAGGCCGAAGTGCTGTGCAAAACAGATTTCGACTTTTTCTCGCGGGAACTTGTGGCTCGCTATTTTTCCGACGAACAAGTTGTTTTACAAACTGGCAAGCCAATTATCAATCGCGAAGAGCCAACAAAAGACAAGCACGACAGGAAGCAATGGCTCTCAACCACCAAAGTACCCATCCGCGATACCGCAGGATTAATTACGGGGCTTGTGGGAATCTCCAGGGATATTACCGAACGCAAAAATTTTGAAGATGCCTTAAAAAGAGCTAACGACGAACTCGAACTGCGTGTAGCAGAACGCACAACAGACTTGCAAAAGGCCAATGAGAGGCTTGCCGAACGACTCAATCAGCTCAACTTTTTAACAACATCATCGTACGAATTAGCACAGTATACAAAACTCTCCGAGCTCGCCACTGCAATAATCAGCACGTTTACCCAAAGATTTACAAAATCCGAAATAGTTCTGCATATCCGTAAAGACATGACTTTTAAGCATTTAAGCGCTACCCCCGGATTTTTCGATGCAGCTAATCTAGAAGCGGCAACAAGGTCCCTGGATCCCTACCTTACCAATGGGCTTCAGCGACCCTTCATGATTTCCGATTGGACAACCGAAGAATCCATTAGCGGGATATCTTTTGTTAATCAGAGCGAGTTGCCCTGCTATATCGTTTTACCGCTTTTGGCCGACAATAAAGACTGCGCGATTATCCAGATTTTTACCCAATCTCCGTATGTGCACCATTACGATGCCGAGCTTCCACTGCTTACAACCCTTGCTGCCCATGCGGCCGTATGTGTTAGTAATGCGGTACATTATCAGGAACTCGGAGAGCGCGCCCGATTGCAAGGAGAGCTCGATGCGGCTCGTTCAATTCAGCAACGCTTTGCACCACGCGAAAAGCCTCAGATTGCAAATTTGGATATTAAGGGTGTTTATTATCCTGCTTTTGAAGTTGGTGGAGATTATCTCGACTATTTTCAAACTGGAAATGGCTCGTGGGTTGTCGTTATCGCCGATGTTTGCGGCAAAGGAATTCCTGCAGCGCTCTTCATGACCATGTTACGCAGCACCTTCCGCGTAGAAGCGCGTACAGCAAAATCGGCACGGCAGCTTTTATGCGTTGTAAACGAATCCATGAAAGTAAATCTCGATGACAAATCGTTTGTAACAGCGCTGTGCTGCATGATTGCACCCGACGGGCAAAGCATGACCCTGGCCCGAGCGGGGCACCCCATGCTTATTATGCAAGAATCCAACGGAGCCCCACCTCGAAATATCAAATGCGCCGGCCTAGCACTTGGGTTAGTATCGGGAGACGATACCTTCGAAAAAATAATGGAAGAAATTACAATCCCACTTGTAAGCGGAAACCGTTTTCTTTTATATACCGATGGCCTCAACGAGGCAAATGATCCTGATAAAAATGATTATGGAATTAAACGCATTTTTGAGCTGTTGCACCGCGACAAGAGCACAACCCCCGAAGGTGTAATCGATACCATAATGAGCGATGTAAAGATGTTCATCAAAGATGCGCCGTATCACGATGATTTGACTATTATTTCGATGATCGTGAAGTAAAACAAAAACGGCAGAAGGCCCACAAGCCTCCCGCCATTCGAAAACCAACCTAATAGCCCAATTATCCCTTGATAAGAGAGAGCACGCTCGAAGGCATCATGTTCGACTGAGAAAGCATTGATGTCGCCGATTGTGTTAAAATCTGATTACGTGTAAAATTAGTTGATTCGGTCGCAAAGTCTACGTCACGAATAAGCGATTCTGCAGCACTCTGATTTGTTTCTGCTACAATAAGGTTATTTACAGCATGCTCTAAGCGGTTTACAGAAGCACCTATTGAAGCCCGCATCGAGTTAACACTGTTAATTGCGCTATCGATGGCAGAAATTGAACTAGTAGCAAGAGCCTGTGTGCTCACATTTTGAGTGTTAAGCCCGGCCAATGAAGTAGAAGTCAATGTTCCAATAGTAATGGTAATACTATCAGTTCCTGCGGTATTATTTGCATCTATCCAGATAGCAGAACCACTACCAGCGGCTGCACCTTGATACCCAAATCGTGTTGACGAGCTTGAAATAAGTTCTTGCCCATTATAGTTAGTAACAGAGGCGATACGATCTATTTCACTGCGCAGGTTAGAAAACTCTTGCTGTGTATAGCCACGTTCAACACTTGTAAGGGTATCATTTGCCGATTGAATCGACAATTCGCGCATACGCTGTAAAATGCCACTTACTTCATTGGCTGCGCCTTCTGCAATTTGCAAAGCGGCAATACCATCTTGTGCATTACGTTGGGCTTGTGCAACACCTTTTATCTGGGTGCGAAGGTTTTCGGATACACCAAGACCTGCTGCATCGTCTGAGGCTCGGTTGATACGAAGGCCAGTTGATAAACGTTCGAGTGATTTGTTAAGCTCTCTGCTTGTAGTATAAAGAGCACCTTGTGTAACCATTGAAGCGATATTATGATTAATACGCATAAGAAACCTCCCTGTAAAAAAAACGATGTGATTAACAATCCTTGTTAATCTGACCATGTAACTTACTGTTTGCGAATTACGTCCGATCCTCCTTTCGTTTCTTTCGCAGGGAGTTAGTATAAGGAAATTGCCGCTTCCCCTCCCCACAAATTATAATCTTCCCTATTTTATGTATCGGACGAAAAAGCTTTGGCTTTAATTTTATTTTAATTCTTTTTTAAAAGGCAATTGCAAGACATCTTTTCGTTTTGACAGTCTCAACGAACGGGATCCGAAACGCACCCTTAGGCCTCGATCCCTAAGCTTGTCGAAGGGAGTCAGAGGTGAATTTTGCAATTAGCTTTAAGGACCTATTTAATGCACTCCATACTCAAGCTTAAAGACACTTCGTTTTCTCCTTCATTATATATAGCGCCTATGGCCGGCATAACACATGCTCCCTTTAGAAGATTGCTATCGGAGTTTGGGGGCTATGGTGCCATTTTTACAGAAATGCTTTCGGTACGGGCGCTTCTTTTCGAGGATTTGCACAAATCTCCTTACACAAAAAAACGGCCTGAAGAGGGTAAGGTCTGGTACCAACTCCTTATTGGGGTTGATGATGCTTACCTCCCCGCACTTGATAGGCTCAATACGCTCAATCCATGCGCTATCGATATAAATGCCGCGTGCCCGGCCCCTGAAATTATTAAGCGCGGTGCAGGATCTGCCTTGTTTAATAACGCCCCACGACTATCCTTGATTCTTAAGGATATTCGAGCACACTACACGGGAATCCTCTCGGTAAAGTGCCGTTTAGGTAATGGCGAAGATGGTTGGGAAGAGCGTTTCTGCGAGCGGATTAAGATTTGTGAAGATGCAGGAGTAGATGCAATTATCGTTCATCCGCGGTTCTCTTTCGAAAAGCTTAAACGGCGGGCACGTTGGGAGATTTTTAATTGGGTATGCAACCAGACAAAGCTACCCATCATTGCTAATGGGGATATTGTCAACCCTCACGTGGCCACTCAAAATCCTGAGGCCTTTGAGCACAGCCGGGGAATCATGATAGGCCGGATGGCAGTTGTAAAGCCTTGGATTCTTGCATCTCCGGCCCCGGAAGCCATCGATTACTGTGCACTCTGGCAAAAAATGTACGCGTATATCCTCGAAGATTTCGAGCCCGAAAAAGCTCTAGGGCGTATTAAAGAATTTTCGGCATATTATGCACGCAATTTTTTCTTTGGGCATCATCTTTTTTCAGGAATACAAAGTGCCTCAACTCTCGAAATTATTTATGAACGCGCAACAGCATTTTTAAGTTCTAATCCACAGGTATGCGCCGAACCAACAGTATCGGGGATATAAATGGACACACCACCCAATCAAAAAGAAAAGCGCATGCTCATTACGGGAGCATCGGGATTTTTAGGCTATAACCTCTGTAAAGAAGCTCTCGATTCTGGATATTCCGTTTACGCTCTTGTCAATAAGCGCCCCATTTCCAAAAGGCGTGTTACAACAATTTCGGGAAATGTGAGTGATGCTGCTTTTATTGGGGATC
The DNA here is from genome assembly GCA_038247415.1 of Chitinivibrionales bacterium. Taxonomy (GTDB): domain Bacteria; phylum Fibrobacterota; class Chitinivibrionia; order Chitinivibrionales; family WJKA01; genus JBBRUX01. The sequence goes on from JBBRUX010000028.1 coordinate 48,773, forward strand.
TTTTTACTACGGTTAAACCCCACGCTGTAATTCATGCTGCTGCTCTTGCCGATCCGAATGCATGCCAGAAAGACCCAAAACTATCTTATTTAGTAAATGTTGGAGGTTCCCAAAATATCGCCAGAGCAGCGCAACGCCACAATGCCCACTGCGCATTCATTTCAACAGATCTCGTTTTTGATGGCACCAAGGCTCCTTATACAGAAGACTCCCCCGTGTGCCCAATCTCGGTGTATGGAGAGCATAAAGTAGTAGCGGAACAATCCTTAATTGAATTGTGTGAACGAGGGATAATTTGCAGAATGCCACTCATGTTTGGCTATGGGGGAGAAAAGGGCGCAAGCTTTCTTAAGGCGATGATTAGTGCTTTGCGCAATAATCAACCCCTTAAACTCTTCTCCGATGAATACCGCACGCCACTGGATGGGGTAAGCGCTGCCCAAGGAATTCTTAAAGCACTCACGTTACACAAAAAATGCCTGCACCTTGGTGGATCAACACGCATTTCCCGCCTCGATTTTGGAAAAAAGGTTGCAGCAGTTCTTGGCATTTCGGCAACCATAGAACATGTATTACACAAGGACGTAACAATGCCAGCACCGCGACCGGCAGATGTTTCATTTGATAGTTCCAGGGCAGTATCCTTAGGATATAACCCGCTTGCCATGGAGATTGCGCTTGCTGAGGAATGTACAAAAATAGAAGCTTGCCTGGACCATTGATAAAATATTAAGATAAGCTTATGGGCATTCCGGCTTTGCCGTCGCCCCTCCTTATGGGCTCTGGCTTTGCCAGCCGGTCTTTCATGCCATGCGTCACTTTGTGCCTGAGGCATTCAAGACTGAAAGCTTCACTCCGTTTCGCTTTCACCCTCCAGTCCTGGCTAATGCGCTTGACATGAAAGGGGCCTGAACATGATTACCAGGATTATGCGATTACCATGATGAACTCGGGAGAAATCAGGATCATAAAGGTAATCATGTGAATCAAGGTTCAGATAGTTGACTTTCGCGACAGGCAGGGCTGAAGTGTGATGGATGAACACCGTGAGTCCATCAGTCTAAAGAGACCCAGGCACCTAGTGCCGCAGGGTTTGACAGACCGGCTCACGAAGTGAGAGCCTGAAAGGAGGCCCGACGGCGCTCTTGGCGCCGGCGTGCCCAGATTCTTATTTCTTTGTATTCCCCTTTATATCCACCTGCTCCAAGATTCCCGGTGCACAAAAAGCGAGAGTTTTACAAGTGCCTCTTTATCATGACTTTTGTCTCAACTTGACAATTTCATCAATTGTCATTTCGGTTGCCTTTGAAATCTTATCGTCTTCAATTCCTAGTGCAATAAGTTTTTTGGCAACTTCAATCGTGCCTTCAATCTTCCCCTCAATCTTCCCCTCAATCTTCCCTTCAATCTTCCCTTCAATCTTCCCCTCAATCTTCCCCTCAATCTTCCCCTCAATCTTCCCTTCAATCTTCCCTTCAATCTTCCCCTTCATTGCCCCTTCAATCAAACCCTCTTCTTTTGCTGTATCCAATGAATTCTTCATATCTCGATAATACTTCAAACTATCTTCATACGCTTCGCGTTCACCCGGCTTGAATTGAGCAATCTCCGCACAT
>JBBRUX010000029.1:0-49865 GCA_038247415.1 Chitinivibrionales bacterium
AAAAATTCTTTCTGCCGATAGCAGAGCGGAAGTCTTAAAGTGTCTTGAGTGAAAATGTCAAAGAGCTAGGATCTTAATAGTTGGCCCAGATTTATTCTGGACCATTTTTATTTTTTGCTACAATCTGCCTGTGTGGCTTTGGCGTTCCATCCACGTACTGCACCATACAGAGCCGGCGATAATGCGCCGCTGTGCGGCGCGTGTTTTGTTTACAAACTTCCAAGTAATCTCGCCAGGCTTGGCGCATTCTTTACACGCGTATCCGCACAAGCAGCTTATTGGACTGCATATACATTAGGAATCGGTTAAAATTTAATTTTTAAAATAGTATTCACGTCTTTTTTTGAAAGATACAATTTATTGCAATTCAACTTGCAAAAGCCTTAGAACAGTAGATGGGTACCCCATTCCAGAAAAATCTTTTGTGAAACCTCCTCCTTGTGATTCAATTTATGTCAATGTCGAGGCTGAAATAAATCTTCCCGTCGTAGTGCTGTGTCTGAGTTATGTGTCCCCAATCGGAGTTCCCCGCAGCCATGGCCGATGCAAACACTACCATTAAAATTAGCCCAGACTCAGCAACTTCCAATGCAAGTCGCCTGTGTACTTCTGGAGGCACACGAACGATAAATTCCCATTGACCCGATCCTTCACTCATGAGATGATTAGTACATCCTAGGAGTACCTCCCATCTCAACAATTCAATGTATAAATCACCCTATGCGCATCGCACTTTTCATCCGATTCCTTCTGCTTTTTGCACTGACGCTTTCATTAGTAAGTGCGATTGGCTGCGTATCACCAAAAATTTATCTTGATGATTCTGTCCTACACCAGTCTCCTGAATTTGGCTCTGAAACTTTTTCTGGCGCCACTATTTACATTTCGCCACTTTTAACATCGCGAGGTTTCGATACATCTTCGGCTATCGGGGTAGCTCGGCAGATTGAAATTCTCAAACGCGCCCGACCAGATTTGAACATCGTTGAAACGAGATCATTCATCGCAGCCTTTAATCAAACCCACAACCCTGCCATGCTCGAAAAATTCTTTCGCAACATGTACCTGGGTAATGTCATTCCTGTTCAAAATAGTGATACCGTTTGGCATGCACTCGATGGAAAATATCTCATAGTTATGAATCAAAAGGCATCTGCTTCGATAAAGAGCTTTGAGAACCGGACAAAAAAACGATTGCGCCTCGAAACAGAAATTTGGGACATCTCAAATCAGGAAACAGTTTGGCGTGAAGCAATAAATGCATACACGCTTAATCCAAAAGTAACAGACGTTGAGCTCATATGGCAAGCTATTATTAACGTGTATAAAAAAATCCCTTCTTTCGTACCGTCGCTCAACGAAACTTCATGGTAATGCATGAACATGAATTGTCCACCATGTATTTTGTTTTAAAACAGTGGTGATACGATATGTCCTTGATCTTACAAAAGTTACGCAATCATGAAAGAAATTGCAGAGCATACCATAAAAGTTGGATTTAAGCGACGACCATCCGATATTTTTAACGAAGTTGATCGACTGAGTGCTTCGATGATTCGACAGGGCTATTCACTGTCTGATTCGATTATCGAAGAAACCCTTGGAAACATTCACCTGGTTTTCGAACGAGAAATTCCAGAAAGTTAAGGGATTATCCCTTTGGGAGAGTTGGTATGGAGCATACTATAGAACAAAAAGGTCGGTTCACCCTTTTTAAAATTTCAGGAAATGTAGAAACCGAAAGTTCTACAAAAAAACTTGATGACGACGTTTCTGCATGCATCGCACAAGAGCAACATCATTTTGTATTCAACCTCGAAAAAACAACGTATATTGACAGTGCGGGGATAAGTGTATTTATCCATTGCCTCTGCGATGTGCAAAACCATAACGGGTCCATCTATCTTATTGCCGCCGACAATCAGGTACGAAAAGTTCTTACCATGGTAGGTATTACGCGCCTTATAAAAACCTACGATTCAGTTGACGCATTTGTTAATGAGCAGAAAGTTGAACTCGAATGACTTCCTTTGTCAAATACTATGCCGGAATCTTTGGTATCGCTCTTATGTGCGGCGGCTGCAGCATTTCGGGATCCATTACCGATCGCGCTCATTTTGAGATAGTTGCACAAGACATGAAACTTGAGGACGAACAAACGCTTCGCATTATGCATGGTACTACTGTTCGTGAAGTTCCCCTCTCAGGCATAGCTGATATTGAGATCATGCCTGAAATTTCAACGGTAGTTGCAAGTGAGCTCTTTTATGGAGCCCGCATTGTTCTTAAAAATGAAGGCGCTCTTTCATCCGCACAAAAAAATAGCGATTCGACAAGCGAGCGAGTTTACTTAAGTGTCAATAATACTATCAGGGCAAAAACCAAAGATGCCACGGTTCTCGTTCCCCTCGACAACATTTTCAGATTGACTATTAAATAACCAGTGATCTAGTAGGCCATGTCTAGGTATAAGTACCACGATGGCGCTAATTGTAGCTTGCCATTTTTATCGGTAGAGGGAGCAATTCCAAAATCAAAACAGCCACTTCTGCCAATAGTTGGCGCAAGTAAACGGATTCCAGCTCCAAATCCAATTCCATTATCAAAAAATTCCCGCCCTGACACAGGATCGGTTTCCAAGGGTTGCCATGCATGCTGCCAGACATGAGCAGCATCAATAAAAAGCGCCCCATCAAAACGGGTACTAAACGACGAATATGCTCTTAACAAATCAGATACAACCGAAAAGTCAATAGTGGGCATAGTGAATATTGGAAAACGATATTCTATCGAACCAACTAGGCTATTGTTACCCTTAAACCACCACGCAAGCTGATCGGTTCCATAACCTCGCAAACTTCCTTCCCCACCAGCAGATATACGCTTAAACGGCCCCGCATCACCGTCGCGTAAGATAAGCTTGAGCCAATATGCAAGCGTATTATGCGAGGCAAACCCTCTATGATACCATCGCACATCAGAATTTGATTCTATGTAGCGATACGATACATTTGAAGGCAAAAGCCAATTCGTAGTAAGCAAGCTAGAAATTGACAATCCGGCATGAGGATTGAAAGATTTATCTTTAAAATCAAGCGATGTGCCAACCGTTACCATCATTTCGGAAAAAACAGTATCATCTTTGGTATCATGTAATGAAGGATCTATGTAAGTCCGGTTACCCTTCCAGTATACTGTATCCCAGAGACTATCTGCTCCGTTAATCCTGCGAACATAGCGTTTAGCCCAAGAAGTATCATAACGCTCTGGTAAAAAATCTTGTGGCGAATAAAGAACGGTATCGAAATGAGCGCCTGACAATTCGCCTAAATTAGCAGGCCCTTTATATGCCATAATGCGATAGGCAGGATTTACATTAACGTAGATTCTGGATTTTGTAAGGACATTTTTTCCTCCAGTAACCGATGCATCCAGACCAAAACGGTTCCATGGTGTCGACCGATCCGGTCCAAAGCCTACGCCGCCCCCAATGCCAAGGTAGTACAGTGTTGGCAAAAAAGGTTTTGTCCACCCAATCGAAACAGACCGGCTTTCCCATCCCGTCACCCGAAGCCGCAACGTTTCAAATCTCCCTCCAACATTGCCATACGCAATCCCAGCACGAGCACGAATCCAGGTTTTAGGAAGTCCATACATCTGATTGTAGATTTCCCCACCATATTCGCTCAGCGACCAATAAAATTTTTCAACCACCACAATGTAAATATCATAATTTACGCCATGATACACAGATAGAAGTGCTACAGATGTGAAGGCATTCGTTTTTTGAAGCCGTCTTTTCGCCTTGGCTAAGAGTGTAGAATCGAATTCCATTCCGGGAACAAGCCCTGCAAGCTCATACACGAGATTTTGATTAGATACCCTGCATCCTGAAATGAAAATCTGGTTGATTATTTTAGAACTGGTGTCGGCACGATTTACAACAAGGGAATCTTTCATCTCTAGAATTTCTGCAGCTGCCACATTGCTTGACAATACACAAAAAATCATGCAAGCATAAAAAAGCCGAATTACAATGCATTTAAAGGGATGAAACATAGCGCATTCTAAAGCAGGAGAAATAAAAATAAAAATGGAGACGCGATCTGTAAGCCGGGTTCTGTCTTTTCCGCTCGCGCAGAAGAGGCGGTCATTTATCTGGGCACAGAACGAGGCTGTACCATTGAGCGACCTACCCGAAAAGTGGTAAGGACGGACAGCCCTCCCTGCTTGCGCAGGCACTTTTCTGCTTGGTCTTGCACCAGATAGGGTTTTCCGGCTCCGTTGGTTACCCTTCGGACGGTGGGCTCTTACCCCGCCTTTTCACATCTCACCGCACTGATATGCAAGCATACCAATGAGGCGGTCTAGTCTCTGTGGCACTATCCGTTACCTCTTACAGAGGTACCCCCGCTTATCACAGGGTATCTTGTCCTATGGTGCCCGGACTTTCCTCTGATGCATAAAGCATCAGCGGCCGCCCGATCGCATCTCCGGGATCAAAAATAATTAATCGGGTAGAATTTGGCTATGGGAATGGGGAAGATACTTGCAGTTCCCTAATTCTATAGAATACACAATAATTAGCTAACTATTGCTAATGCATTCTAAATGTAGTAGGTTATTTGAAATGGCACTTGTATCATGCCTTATTAATTTAAAGTTTCTGGCCTAATTTTCGAATTCTCATTTCTCTGAAACAAAAGGAGATAGTATGTTTCCCCATTCTTTTTCAATCTCTCAAAAAGTACGTATTGCGTTACTGCTTTCATGTACACTATGTACTTTTGCAACACAAGCGCTTGTCATTTCTGGAACAATTTCTGATGACCCGTATCCCAGCAAACGGTTTTCGGTCCCTGTAAGCAACGCAAAGATCTATTTCCAATCACCCTCATCAGTTTTGATTGCTACACCATATATAACGGGACAACCAATTGTTATGCCCCCTGTTAAGATCATAATGGACTCTATAACAACCGATACCCAAGGAAAATTTTCATATACTGGATTAGCGCGGGCCTATGATATGACTATTGTGCATCCCCACTATGCCACCCGCGGAATAGTAATAAATCCTCGTATTGACACAAGCATTGATGTAACAGTCGTTTCTAAAAATGCTCATGCCAAAATCTCGGGAAAAGTGCTCACCCTTATAATACTTACCAAGCCAACACAAACAGCACCAATCGCTATGCCACCACCACCGATAGACTCCTGTTTCATTACTGTATCCTTTCCTCGCAGCAGCGATCAAATTATTGATATTCCTTCGATTACCACGACTACCGATTCTCTGGGAGCATACAGCTTTGATAGCATTCCCCTTTCTTACAATGTATTCCCCGTTACTATTACTGTTTCGAAAGTTGGATACCGGACGATTATTAAAGACACGGTTATTTCTACTATGGCAACTATCGCTTACAATCCAGCGCTCATCCCAGCCCCTGCTGCAAATGGTGATTCTGTCTATACAGATCCGTCTGCACCCTCGATTATGGACAATATTACCTTTCACCTGTACGATGCCTCTGCCTGTTGCTGCGGAGAATTTGTCGAACGGGCAATGACTTACGATGACACTGCAATCTATCTCAATTATCAACTAAACGACTCTTTGTGCAAACTTTATAGATGTATTGCAGCAGGCAGCAGGACAACCTTCACAGGAAAAATCCCCAAAGCAGGTACCTACTCAATTTACAATGCACAACAATTTTATTGCCCCACAGGGAGAATGTGCCCAGCGATATACATGCTTCCCACCAAAATAGGGAAACTAACAGTGTTGCCCGAAGTTTCGGTGGAACAGGCAAATGCACATCGCATAATAATCCCGACAATGGCATCATCAAAGAAAAACGGCATTATCCAAATCTCTTACTCCCCTACCGTTTCCGATAATAATGCATCCATAACAATATCAACGATTGCTGGAAAATTGATATATAAATCTGGCGTTAGTGCAGGAAGCACAAGGCATCTCACTACGGTGCCCTTTTCGGGGCTCTATGTCGTTACGCTATCAACCAATAAAGGTATTGTTTATTCCCAAAGACTTTCAGTTATTAAATAAACCCTATGCTCGAATGATGCCACGGCAGCCATCTACCTTCCGTGGCACATTTATTTTGCTATAAATCCCTCCTTAAAAAATCGTAAACCCCCAAAGAGGCAACAGCCCTTGGTATTTTTGATCTATCTGTGCCCCTCCCCTTGTAGCAAAGCCTTTAAACGATTTATTTTTATACAGACAATATCACTGTACATTTGTTCACCCCAAGATACGCCTAGGACCCATGAATAAAATCTCAGAGCCCACATACGACGAAAGCAAGATAAAAACTCTCAGTTCCTTAGAACATATTCGGCTTCGAACAGGAATGTACATCGGTCGTCTTGGCGATGGATCAAATCCCGACGATGGCATTTATGTGCTCATTAAAGAAATTATCGACAACGCAGTCGATGAATACATCATGGGTCACGGGAAAAAAATTGAGATCACCCTAGAAAAAAAAATGATCTCCGTACGAGACTTTGGCCGGGGCATTCCCCTTGGTAAAGTTATCGAATGCGTTTCGACCATCAACACCGGCGCAAAATACAACGACGAAGTTTTTCAGTTTTCAGTAGGGCTCAATGGCGTTGGAACCAAAGCTGTTAATGCCCTATCCTCGCATTTTAAAGTTGTTTCGTATCGCGAAGGCGAATTCTTTGAAGCCGTTTTTAGCCTTGGAAAGCTTAAATCTAAAGATAAAGGCACATCGAAAGAACCTAATGGTACCTATGTAGAATTTTTTCCCGATGCCGAAATATTTAAAGAGTTTAACTATAATATCGAATACATCGAAAAACGCTGCTGGAATTACGCATACCTCAACGCCGGCCTTAAGCTTCTTTTTGACGGTCAAAAGTTTGAATCTAAAGATGGGCTTTACGATCTTCTTAAAAGTGAAGTTGGCGATTCGGCAATTTATGAAATTGGCCATTATAAAGGCAAACTTCTCGAATGCGCATTTACCCATACTGCAAACTATGGCGAAACATACTTTTCTTTTGTAAATGGTCAATTCACCTCCGATGGTGGTACGCATCAAAGCGCGTTTCGCGAAGGACTCCTCAAGGGAGTTAACGAATATTTTAAGGCAGACTACGATGGAGTTGACGTACGTGATGGTATTGCTGGGGCTGTGGCCATAAAGCTTAAATCGCCTCTCTTTGAATCTCAAACCAAAAACAAACTTGGCAATAGTGAAATTAGGGGAGACATTGTTTCTCAGGTTAAATCTGCAGTAGTCGATTATCTTCATAAAAATGTTGAGTCGGCCAGAAAACTAGAAACCAAAATTATTCAGAATGAGAAACTTCGCAAAGAATTAAACTCGGTTAAAAAAGAAGCAAAAGAAGCTGCAAAACGTGTTGAAATACGCATCCCCAAGCTCAAAGATTGCAAACATCATCTTGGCCACGACAAACACGGCGCAGAAACTTCTATTTTCTTAACAGAAGGACAATCTGCTGCAGGCTCTATTGTTACCACGAGAAATGTTTATACTCAGGCGGTTTATTCGTTGCGGGGCAAACCACAAAATGTATTTGGGCGTAACAAAACTGCAATTTACAAAAACGAAGAACTTTACGATATGATGATGGCTTTGGGTATCGAAGAAAGCATCGAAAATCTTCGGTACAACAAAGTCATTATTGCAACCGATGCAGATAACGACGGCTTTCATATCCGCATTTTGCTGCTTACCTTTTTCCTTAATTATTTCGAAGATTTAGTTCTCTCAAATCATCTGTACATACTCGAAACGCCTTTGTTTAGAGTTCGCAACAAAAAAGAAACCCGCTATTGCTACAGCGAAAAAGAACGTGATGCTGCTATGTCGGCACTTTCACATAACGAAGTTACTCGTTTTAAAGGATTAGGCGAAATTTCGCCCAGCGAGTTTGGTCAATTTATCGGCGAAAATATTCGGCTTGTGGAAGTAAATATTAAATCAATTAAATCGATTCCCGAAACACTCGAATTTTATATGGGTAAAAACACCCCCGAGCGACGCGATTTCATTATGGAGAACCTCATCTAATGGCTTACGTTCATAATCTTTACAACTCCTATTTCATGGAATACGCATCGTATGTAATCAAGGACCGTGCAATTCCACATATCGATGATGGTCTAAAACCCGTGCAACGTCGTATTTTGCATAGCCTGTACGAAATGGACGATGGCAAATTTAATAAGGTAGCCAATGTGGTTGGTCACTGCATGCGCTATCACCCCCATGGCGATGCGTCAATTTACGCAGCTCTGGTTCACCTTGCCAATCGCGATCTTTTTATCGATAAACAGGGTAATTTTGGAAACATTTTCACAGGCGACGAAGCATCAGCAGCTCGGTATATCGAATGTCGCTTAACACCCCTGGCCAAAGAGGTTTTGTTTAATCCGGAAATAACACACTACGAGCCATCGTACGATGGTCGAAATAACGAACCAGTTGTTTTGCCTTCAAAGTTTCCCGTGCTTCTTGCAAGCGGCGCAGAAGGTATTGCGGTTGGAATGGCCACAAAAATTCTTCCCCATAATGTTATCGAACTTCTCGAAGCCGAAATTGCTGCTCTCAATAATGAACAATTGTTGCTTTTCCCCGATTTTCCCACAGCAGGATTTGTTGACGTTTCGGAATACGACGATGGAAACGGGAAAGTACTTGTTCGTGCACAACTCGATACCTCCGATGACAAAAGGATTATCATTCGCGAGGTCCCCTTTGGTTCCACTACCGAATCGATGATCGCATCTATTGAAGCTGCAGCTAAATCGAATAAAATTAAAATTGCTGGTATTTCCGATTTTACCGGCGAAAAAGTTGAAATTGAAGTGCTTCTTGCGCGGGGTGTACATACAAGCGAAACCATCGATGCACTGTACGCATTTACCGAATGCGAGTCGTCGATTAGTGTCAACTGCGTAGTAATTAAAGATGATAAACCAGCTATTATGAATGTTTCCGATATTATACGTCATAATGCAAACACCCTGGTTGATGTTTTACGAGCAGAACTTAAGCTTGAGGAGAAGCAGCTCAACGATAAGCTCCATGCCAAAACACTCGAACAAATTTTCATCGAAAATCGAATTTACAAAAAAATAGAAGACAAAACAACCGCAGACCTTGTTGTTCGAGCGGTCTTTGATGGCTTGGCGCCCTTTAAAGATGAAATTCTACGGCCTGTTGTGCACGAGGATGTCGAAACACTGCTTAAAATTCCAATTAGGAGAATTTCCCTGCACGACATAAACCGGGCGCAGCAAGACATAAAAGATATGCTTACACGGCTTAAAGAAATTCGTAAACACCTTGCACATATTACCGAATATGCAATCTCCTTTTTGGAAGGGCTCATTAAAAAGCACGCACCTACATCTGCGCGTAAGACAAAAATCGTATCGTTTACAAAAGTAGATGTTAAAGAAGCTGCTCAACGAAACCTTAAGCTTCGCTACGACAAAGATTCTGGATATTTGGGCTACGAAGTTAATGGTTCGTCGCTTTTTGACGTGAGCAACTACGATAGAATTCTTGTGATTAGAAAATCTGGAACCTATTCGGTAATTGATGCTCCCGACAAGCTCTTTGTCGACAAGGGAATGTTTCATTGTAGTCTGGCCAACAAAGAAACCTTAGCGGATATTGTTTTTACAGCTCTCTACCGCGATGATGCAACTGGCAACCCCTATGTAAAGCGATGTAAAATCGAGCAATTTATACTTAACAAAGGATATAGCATTCCGCCCGAAGGATGCACGCTACTCAAACTGACCACAGCCGAAACCGGAACAATCTCGGTAGAATATAAGCCTAAGCCGCGTGTTCGGGTATTAACCGAAACGTTTCTGATTCAAGACTATCTTGTTAAAGGGGTTAAGGCAGGCGGTGTGCGGTTAGCAAATAGAGAAGTAAAAAGCGCCAAATTTGGAACTTCCGATAAATCGGAAGACTAAACAACTCTGCAGCTTAAGCTTTTTTGAATTGCACCCAAGAAACGAATGCACTTGATCATGTGTTTACTATAGCGATTCGGGGATTTCTATAGTAAACGTTGTTGAACAACCAATTTCCGAATCTACTCTAATTGTTCCACCAAGTTTATCGGCAATTTCTGTATTGACTGCATCCATGCCAATTCCTCGTCCGGAGATCTCCGAAACCCCTTTTGCAGTTGTAAATCCTGGAAGAAATATAAGCGCATGACACTCATCCTTTGATAAGTGCCGAGCCTCAATTTCTGAGAGTATGCCATTTTCTACCGCGTGAGATCGTAAGTACTCTGCATCTAATCCCCGCCCATCATCAGAAACAATAATGGTGTATGTGTTGTTTTCATGCTGTATCGCTATCCGTAAATGACCTTCTAACGATTTCCCCGCAGCTATTCTATCGGAGCCTTCCTCTATGCCATGATCAAAAGAGTTACGTATAAGGTGAACCAATACGGTATTGAGAGCATGCGCACACAGATATTCAATTTCAACGTCGCCGCCAATAAAGGAAATATCTACTTTCTTGCCAAGTCTTCTTGACAATCCTGGGATTATTTTAAGCGCTTTTGCAAGCCCTCGCTGTGCTGGGATAGATTGCAATGGCCGTAGTGCAGCAACCACTTTATTGGAGAGTGTTTTTGACTGATGATAGTCAAGTACACCTTCTGTGATAATATCTCGAATAGAATCTGTTTGCTGCTGAATTTTGTTAAGCGATATACGAATATGCTGATCACTATGATCGGAGATGCTATCCCCCAAAATTCTGCGCGTACTTTCAACAACTTTTCCTATTGAAGTAGAGAGCATTGTTACATTGGCAATAACCTGAGCCAGATGATCTTCATCACAATGAGATTGTTTACTCATAGAAGCAAGATGATTTTCGAGAGTTCCTGCATAATGTGCAATGCCGCCAAGCCCAAAGGCACCTGCGGTGCCCTTTATGGTATGGACATCCCGAAATATAGCTGCTAAAGTATCGAAATAGCCCTGGTTTTGAGGGCTTGAAAGATCTCTGATTTTAGCAAGTATTTGGGTAACCATACCTGAAATTTCATCGACATATTCTGTAAATAGATCGGGGTCTTCTGCTATTGCTCGTAGTTGCTGATTTTCCCGTTCCGATTCTGCAATTCTCTCCGAAAGTTTTTTCTTTTCTGTAATATCTTCGATGCTAACAAGAATATGTTTGGGCTCGCATTGTCCTCTATCAATGAGATAATACTTTAATCTGAGCCATTGATATACACGTCCCTGGCTATCGCTATACGCTAATTCAGGAAACGGATTGAGAGGAATCATATCATATTCGGGCAACACTTCGTCGCGAAACATCTGCAAAAACTCGCTGATAGCTATTCCCGCTGCCTCTTTTGCAGGATTATCCAATAAAAGTAACTGCACAAATGATTTTCCAGAGACTTTATTGTTACCCAGAATCGATTCCACAGAAAATGAGTATGCTGGATTTACAATAAGAGATTCGTTAAGTGAAAGGAGCCCCACGGGCACGGAATTTAAAAGTAAACATATCTCTTTACGATGTGCTTGCACCTCATATTCGGCCTTCTGCAAAACTGCAAGCATCGAATTAATGCCATTGCCAACCATCGCAAGCTCATCAACACCCTGCACGGCAACACGCAACGAATGATCGGCACTTTCTGCAATTTTAGAAACATCATTTCTTAAAAAGTCTAAGCGAGCAAGAACCAATTTTTTGAGAAGTATAACGACAACAACTCCAAAACACAATCCGCTCAATAAGATAAAAACAAAGAGATAGATAAGGGTTATTACCCCTTGATGGTAAATGATTCGCGGAAGATGTGCTTCAAGAGCTCCTACATTTACACCATGAAAATCGGCCAGACACAAATGACCAATAAGCGTGTCAAGGGATGTTACCGTTATGTGTATCTGATCGACTTCTGCGTTTTGCTTATTCCTAAATTTATTGCGACAGGTATCTGCCGAAGAATTCACCAAGAAGAGTGACATGTGCGTAAGCTGCGAAAGTTTATAAAATTCATCGTTGTCAAGAAATTGACCAAATATTAGAGTTCCACGAATCGGCCCGTTCCCATCGCTTTGAATTATGGGACGCGATGCAAAAAGCAAGAGTCCTGATGCACAGGAAATGACCCCTTTATGCACACTAGCTAATGAATCATGCTTAAAAAGAAGAGAATCTGAAAAGAGTGACAGAGCTAGTCTAGTCGGCACAATCGTATCTATCGAGCCACTACTCGACAAAAACCGTGCAGCGACAACATGTCGTTTTTCGTTAACAAAAAGCATCATATCGAGGCCAAGATCGGTAAGTGCGGAACCGCTTAAATTAGCTTTGAGGTATTCGAAATTAGTTTCTTCAATAAAAGAATAGGTATCGTCCCACTTCGCCCAGTCGGCTGATTTAGTAGCAATATTATCTATATTTTGCGATAATGCCTCCCGAACACGCTGAACATTTTTGACCGCATCATGATGTTCAACCGATGCAAAACCTTGCAATAAAACAAGCCGCGACACAAGCAGCAATACACCGATAAGCACGCATAGCGTAACAGAGATAATAAGAATCGTCTTTCGGCTTAATGACATATGAAAGGCATTTCTAAGGGATAAAAAGTATTCCCTATCAAAGCATGAAATAAAACTCGGATAATGAACCTATTAACTACATTATTATAGCGTGTTGAACAGAGGATGAGCAATACCGAAGAATGAAAATTGATCAGAAGAATAAAATGCACGGCGAACGCCCCTGCGATTCGGGTTTCGCTATTTCAACCGGTAGTGCCCCCTCGCCAAACTGACATTCTCTGAAACGACTGCATTATTCAATTGCATCGTCAGTCCGAGGCGATTATATTTTTTGATAGACCAAACTCCCTTTACCTAAAGTTCTGTGATTTTGGGTTTATTATAGCCAAAATGATGGCTTTGTTAGTATAATCCGGCTCAAAGCTTCAGGACAAAAACAGTGCTCCGGCATCCAACGGCTCTACCTTAGAGAGGCAGCTTGATTGTGCAAAAAAGTATTCCGGCAGAGCACATCCCCATTCGGACACACGACTTCTCCCAGTGCCCCATCCGGGCATTTTATCATAATCAGACCGAACTCGGATCCCATACGCACGACTGTATCGAGATGGTTTACGTGGTGCGTGGAAGCGGTGAGCATATTCACGAGCATCATAGCTATCCAATTCATGCGGGAGATTGCTTTATCATCGATACGGGCGAGTCTCATGCGTACAAAAAAAGTAAAGGGCTACGCATTGCCAATATACTGTTCCCGGCATCTTTTCTTAAACGTCAATTTCCCTATTTGAAAACTATCGACGGATTTACTGCGCTCTTCTCGGTTGAGCCGCTTTTTAGGCGCGAAACATCTTTTCGATACAAGCTTCATCTCCCCGGCATTCAACGGCTGGCGCTCGATCCACTGGTTGACGCACTTGTCCAGGAGTATGCCGGGCGCGCAAACGGGTATGCGCCAATGTGTAGCGGGCTCGTGCTGCAAATCATGACATTGACAAGCAGGGCATTTTCTGCAAAAGAGTCGTCGCAACAACACGAGGATCTTTCGGCAAAGGCAGAGGCTGTGGCCACGGCAATTCAAGTGCTGGAAACGCGATATCAGAGCGATTTATCGCTTGCAGATGTGGCCGAGACGGTGTGCCTCAGCGGGAGCAGGCTTTCGCATCTTTTCAAGGAAAAAACCGGTGTTGCGCTATCCGACTACCTTCTCAGATACCGACTGGAGAAGGCTCGATCTCTTCTGGAAGAATCCAGCGATAGTATTTCGCGCATAGCCCTGATGGTTGGATTTCATGATCCCGCTTATTTTTCCCGTGCATTCCGCAATTATTTCGGAACAACCCCGCGGCAAGCCCGCATCAAACCATCTGCGTAGGAGATCGACCTATAAATCCTCGAAGTCAGCCTCTACGTGCAAGAATTCGGCCCTCGGATCAGGTATCTTATTATCATGCACAATTGATCATTGTCAACCCGTACCATTATTATTAGAAATGAGCTCCTATGTCATTATTGGATACCTACTCATCCGAGGTTGATAAATTTGTGCGGGTCTGTCATCGACTTGCCTCATTGCACTATGTAACAGCCTATGGCGGAAATTGCGCATGCAAACTGAGTGATGATATCATTCTTATCACACCAACACAGACCTATAAAGGCGATATCACGCGCGAATCGGTCGTGTTTATCAACCAGGCAGGAGCGCGGCTCGAAGGAAACAAGAACCCCACCGGCGAAAAACCCATGTATCTTCGCTTCTTTGAACAGCGACCTGATATCCGATCAGTCATCCACTGCCATCCGCCATATCTGTGCGCTTTTGCCATCAGCAAAGAGGTGAACTGGTTGATGCGACCGCTGTATCCCGAAACGACGACCGAGGTTGGGCCGGTTCCATTGGTTCCTTATGGAGAACCACTCACCACCCAACTGGCTGATGCATTTTTGCCTTTTATCAAGAAATATAACAGTTTTCTGATGAAAAATCATGGTGTGGTTACCATGACGCACGAACCGTTGGAATGGACCATGCACATGATTGAACTTCTGGAGCTGACAGCGCAGTCAATCTGCATTGCACTGGCGCTTGGTGATATTGAAGAGCTTCCGAAGGAGGATGTAGCACGACTGGGCAATGTTATGACTACCCGCAAGCTTCCCCTCTTTGGCGCTCCGGGGGTGAACACATCTTTGGAGGCAATGTATTATTAGGCTGTTGCTATGCAGGTACACATGGCTTTCATCAAGAGCGTCACTTCGAGAGCCTCAGTGACCGGTAATTGCTAGCTGAGGAGCCTCAGTGACCAGTCACTTTTAGCCCAAAGAGTATTGACATATGAGCTCTTTACACATTCTCCCGTTCGATAAGCAGCACGAGGATTTTTTGCGCGATGAGTCGCGGCGTGTTGGCAGGGCCGATGCCATTGCGTTTCCTCTGTGTGAAGCTGATGTTCGTGCCATTGTGCGCGACTGTCACGATTCGGGGACGCCACTTACGATCCAAGGTGCCCGAACTGGCATTACAGCGGGGGCGGTCCCCATGGGTGGAGTGATCTGCAATCTGGAGAAGATGAACCGCGTGATGGGCATGAAGTACGACTCGTCAAGCGCCACCTGGATAGTTTCCGTGATGCCAGGTGTACGACTAGCCGACCTCAACGAGCAGCTCATCAAAGGAGATTTCGATACAGCGGGCTGGTCGGCAGAATCGATAAAGGCCCTGGAGGGTATGAATGCATCTGGTCGCTATTTCTTTCCCCCCGATCCCACCGAAACAACGGCCACTATCGGCGGAATGGTTGCCTGCAATGCATCGGGCGCGCGCTCGTTTCGGTACGGGCCCACAGCGCATCATATTGCCGGTCTTCGCATTTGTCTAGCTGAAGGCGACGTGTTGTCGCTCAAACGTGGCACAATCCAAACGACCGGACGCAGCTTCTCTGTGGCTACCGAATCGGGTCGAACGATTGCGGGTTCCCTTCCGTCATATACACAACCGGCAGGGAAAAGCGTTGCCGGCTTTCGCGTAGGTGCGGATATGGATCTTATCGAGCTTTTTATCGGCATGGAGGGAACGATCGGTGTTATTACATCTATTGACATAGCGTTATCAAAAATGCCGGTTGCAGCAATGGCACTCGTCGCCTTTATGCCCACTGAAGCGGCGGCGATTCAACTGATTGAGCTCGTGCGCAAACAGCCGTTGCCACCCGTGGCCATCGAATTCTTCAACGCCGCAGCAATAGATTTTCTGCGTTTACAAAAACAAAATAATCCGGCATTTGAGGGGATTCCGCAGATTGATGCCTCGTTTGGCAGTGCTGTGTATCTGGAATATCATGCAGAGACCGAAGACACGGCAATGGAGGCGATGAGTGCAGCTTCCGATACACTCATCGCCCTTGGAGGATCCGATGAAGCAACGTGGGGAGCGACCACCGATGCAGAGCTCAAACGGCTCAAATACTTCCGCCACGCAATCCCCGAAGCGATTAATCTTGCCATAGACCAAAGGCGCCATACCTATCCGGCAATTGTCAAACTCGGGACCGACATGGCAGTTCCCGACAGCCATCTTACACAGGTTATAGACCTTTACAACAGAGGCATCAAAGAGGAACAGCTGACCGCGGTTATCTTCGGGCATATAGGCAATAACCATCTTCATGTCAACATTCTTCCGGCTAACCCGGAAGAGCTTGACCGTGGAAAGAAGCTCTATCTTTCCTGGGCCCGCACCATTGTAGACTGGGGCGGAACTGTCTCGGCCGAGCATGGCATCGGCAAGAGCAAAATCGCTTTTTTGGAGCTGATGTACAGCACAGCGATCATACATGAAATGCGCGCCCTCAAAAAGGTTTTTGACCCGCAAAGAATCCTTAACCAGGGGACAATGTTTTCGCCCAAAAAATAATGTATCATATTTTGTTTACAAGACATGCAGATGTCCGTTGACTTTGCGAGATTTTACCAGTTCATAATCGAAACACCTTCCAAGGAGCTGTCTATGAAAGCAATGGTTCTCACCGGAATTCGCGCGATCGAAATGCAAGAAGTCCCCACCCCATCAATCACTACCCCCACCGATGTCCTTATTCGCATGACCGTTGTTGGTGTTTGCGGATCGGATGTGCACTATTATGTCGATGGGAAGATCGGCAGCCAGATTGTTAAATATCCCTTTACGGTTGGCCACGAAGGAGCCGGGATTGTAGAAAAAATCGGATCAGCTGTTACCCATGTCAGTGTGGGCGACCGCGTAGCCATAGAGCCAGCTATGCCCTGTTTCTCCTGCGACCAGTGCAAGGCCGGACGTCCACACACCTGCCGTAAGCTGCGGTTCTTGGGCTGCCCAGGCCAAGCAGACGGCTGCTTGTCGGAATATATTGTTATGCCGCAAACGTCCTGCGTGCGCATCAGCGACAGCATGAATTTCGATGAAGCAGCGATTTCGGAACCTTTGTCAATTGGCGTCTATTCTGTAAAACAATCAATCCCCCTGAAGGGCAAAACCGTCGGGATTCTCGGAAGCGGTCCCATTGGTCTGTGTGTTCTTTTGCCGGCACTGGCCCAGGGAGCATCAAAGGTTTTTATGACCGATAAAATCGACCAACGTCTTGCGCTTGCTAAACGCATGGGCGCCACGTGGACCGGCAACCCCCAGAAATGCGATATTGTCAAAGAGGTTGCAGCAATCGAACCGTCACAACTCGATGTGGTATTCGAGTGCTGTGGGCAGCAGGAAGCGCTTGACATGGCGCTTGAGCTCCTTAAACCCGGAGGAAAACTTATGGTTGTAGGTATCCCGCGCGAGTCGCGCATCTCATTTAGTATCGACACACTACGGCATAAGGAAATTTGCATTCAGAATGTGCGCCGCCAAAACGATTGCGTGGCATCGGCGCTGGCCATGATCGATAAAAAAGAGATTGACGTTATGCCCATGGCGACTCACCACTTTTCTTTTGAAGAAACCCCCACAGCATTCAACTTAGTGGCTGATTATCGCGACGGCGTGGTGAAGGCAATGATTCATTTCGGGAAGGAATAAAATTATGAGTGACACACAGTCGGCCGAAGGGCTCGATTCTTACGATCCCCTTATTCGACACAAAGTCTTGCAGCACATCGTCAAGAATGAACAGTTGCCCTCTGTTCTATGCGACAATGTCAACATGCATCTGCACTCTTTTTTCTCCTACAATGCGCAAGGCTATTCCCCCATGCACCTAGCCATCATGGCACGTCAGAACGGGTGGTATGCAGCGGGGCTGTGCGATTTTGATGGGCTTGATGGATGCGAAGAGTTTCTGAGTGCCGGCGAGGCGTTGGGACTCCGGGCATCTGCGAATCTGGAAACGCGAGCCTTCATGAGCGCGTTTGCAGATAAAGAGATCGATTCGCCGGGAGAACCGGGGGTCAGCTACTGCATGGGGGCTGGGTTTACCACGATTCCAAAAAAAACGTCAAAGCAGTGTGAGTATCTTGGTATGTTGCAGGATACATCGGCGCAGAGAAACAAGGCGCTTCTCGGACGCATTAACGCGATGCTTCCGGAGATTGCCATCGATTATGTTCGCGACGTCATTCCCCTCACTCCCTCGGGAAACGCTACCGAGCGGCACATCATTTCCACCTATATCAACCGCTCGTTTGCGGTGTTTTCGCAGGAGATCGACCAGGTGCGCTTCTGGGCATCACTTCTGGGAAGCACCCCCGAAGCAACACTTATTTTGCTTGGTCAACGGGGGCGACTAGAAGATGCAGTACGCAACCGTCTTGCAAAACGGGGCGGGATCGGGTATGAGGCCCCTACCGCCAAGACATTCCCGCTTGTTGAGGATTTCTTTGCGTGGGTAAAATCCTGTGGGGCAATACCCATGGAATCGTGGCTTGATGGCACTAGCACTGGCGAAGCAGACCCAAGGACGCTTCTGGAACATTCACAGAGTCTGGGAGCGATGGCTCTTAACATAATTCCCGACCGCAACTGGAATATTCCCGACACGGCTGTCAAGGCACAGAAAGTCACCAAGTTGCGCGCCATTCTCGATTGTGCCAAAAAGCTTGACATGCCGATCAACGCTGGTACCGAAATGAACAAAGCTGGTCAGGTTCCCATTGATGATCTTGACTGTGAGGTGTTAAGCGAGTTCAAGACCCAGATTCATCAAGGGGCGCACGTGATGATCGGGCATACAACTCTCGGTAGATTCTGTGATTTTCCCTATAGTGGGGCAGAGGCGATTAACGAATATCCTACTGCTCAAAGCCGCAATGAGTTTTTTGCGTCTGTTGGAGCTCTTCCGCCTATTTCAGCAGACCTCGGCGACAAGCTGCGAACAGTGGGCCCTACACGGGCGCTGGAGATTGCTATTGCATCCTCAAAAGCAGGCGCGTGGAAGCAGGGATCATGAGGCCCCTTGCGACAATCCAATCTCCCCTTAATAACAATTGTTACAAAACGATCTCTTTTCGAAAAGGAATGTATCATGAAAGCAGCAGTCATCAAATCCCCCGGGGTCATTGAAGTCATTGATGTTCCAAAGCCAACCCCGAATGCCGGCGAGGTTCTCCTTAAAGTTTCCGCATGCGCCATCTGCGGAACCGACCAACGCGTGCTCAGTGGAGAAAAAGCAGTTGACGTTCCAATAGTCGGCCACGAAATTGTTGGTATTGTCGAGGCTGTCGGGGCTGGCGTCTTAAAAGACATCTCTGTGGGCGGCAGGTATGCAATTCAGACCGTTATCGGCTGTGGCGCCTGTCCTTCATGCAAACGTCATCAGGAGAATCTCTGTGAAAAAGGGTTTACTGCAATCGGCTACCAATACAACGGCGGATTTGCAGAATATATGATCATGCCGAAAAATAGCGTTGACCAAGGGTGTCTGATCCCAGTACCGAAAGACATGGACACGTTGGTGGGGACTCTTCTTGAACCCCTGAGCTGCTGCGTCAATGGTATGCGGTATCTACCGCTTGAAAAAGCTGATCATGTCGTAATTTTCGGCGGCGGAATTATCGGTGTTCTTAACGGTCTGGTTGCCCGTGCGCGGGGAGCAAAAACCATTACGATCATGGATGTGTCCCCCGATCGGCTTGCACTACATCAGAAACTCGGATTGCCCTTCGACAACTTTGTCGACTCAACGAAGACGGATCCAGTTGATTGGGTAAAAAATGCTACGCAAGGACGCGGCGTTGACGCAGTAGTGATTGCCGCTTCAGTAACTGCACTTGCGCCTTTGGGAATATCGCTCCTCGCCCGCAATGGACACCTCTCCATTTTTGCCGGAATGCCCAAATCTGCTCCAGTTATCCCTATTGACGTGAATCTAATCCACTATCGAGAATTAAGCGTGCATGGGGCCAACAGTTCGGTAATGCGCGATTATATTGAAGCGCGGGAGTATTTACAAAGCGTAAAAATAAACGGCGCAGCGCTCGTGACGCATACGTTTCCGCTAGCGTCATTCAACGAGGCAGTAGCTTTGCAGAAAGATCCTTCGTCAGGATGCATGAAGACGGTGATTGTTCCGTAAGAGCGAAACCAACATGGCCTTGCAGAACAGAGATTGAGCACTACCGAAGAATAAAAATTGATCGGGAAAACATACGGCCAGGTTACACTTTGTTTGCAGCAACCCTACAAGCTTTAGAGAAGCCTTCCAAAGCTTGTAGGGTGCAATAATCGCGCTGCGCTGCGATCCATAACGATCGCAACTGCATGACCTTGCTCTGCTATTTTTTTTCGTAACCATTCAACAAGCTGGACCCCAATTGACGAGAGCCGACATGACGCTGAAATTTTAATGATAAAAAACTCATAGGGCGATGTTATGCATTCGAGGAGCTGATTTTTATACCTGTCGATATTGCTCTCTGCTACGGGTTCCAGAAATATGATTGTTGCTCGGATACCAGAGACAGCACAATCAAATAGATTGTCTTGGCTTGCTACCATCATACAATACATCCTTCTTTGAAAAGTGCACATTTTGGATATCTTATAGTGTAAATTAAAGCAATGTGCGTGCCGATAAATGGCGGGCAGTTTTATTGGGTAATTAAGAACTAGTGCATTGAATTTGGCTCATTTACGTATCGATGGAGGTAATTTGGTACTAAAATGTTCATTGGGATTGCTTTTCAAGGCTGTTCATTGCAGATATTCGTTTCTCTTAAGCGTTAGGGCAAGTTAGTACAAACAACCAAGCCCTGTTAAGGCAATTTTCATACCGATTCATGAATTCTCCTTATATTGTAAAACATTATGACATTAAGGAAATTTTTTTTTAGGTGATGAAATAAATCTTATTATTGATGGGCACGCAAATAAATATAACCTTAAAAACATCTCCGTCGGGATATGGCATTTGCTGGCCTGATCTGGATGAAGACATTTCAATTGACGGTTTATTAGGAGTTAAGCATGCGCGTATTGAAAAGACTATAGCTACTTAAAAATGACGTGATTTGATTCTAGCTTTACGCGGGCAAAAAGGCTTGAAACAGAGCACACTATTCAAAAAGTTAAGTTTTTCGCACGAATTCATCATTCGCGTGGGTATCAAAGTTGGCTTAAAAAAAATTGTTGAAGAACGAATCTAAACTGAATACCAAGTATATCAAAACTTTCGCACCGAATCACTGTAGTTCCATCCTGCCCCTTACAGATCCCCATCGCGCGCCCCAACAACGACGCCTAACAAAAAGTCAGAAAGCATTATTTATCTTATTACCAAGTCCGATAAGCTTAACAATGTTTTGTATGATATCCGTGGGCCCGTAGTCGACGAAGCCAAGAAACTTGAAGAAAAAGGATTCCAAATCCTTAAGCTCAACACGGGTAACCCGGCTCCATTTGGACTTTTTGCGCCCGATGAGATCATTCATGACATGATTATTAACCTTGCAACTACCCAAGGCTATAGCGATTCTAAGGGGCTGTTTTCTGCATGAAAAGCGATAATGCAGTATTGTCAACAAAAGGATATCAAAGGCGTCGAAATCGAAGATATCTATTGTGGCAATGGGGTGAGCGAAGTAATTGTGATGGCAATGCAAGCACTCCTTAATCCTGGCGACGAAATTCTTATTCCCTCTCCCGACTACCCACTCTGGACTGCATCGGTCAATTTATCCGGTGGAACACCGGTACATTATATATGCGACGAAGAATCGGAATGGCTACCCGACCTGGAAGATATCAAAAAAAAGATATCGCCTCATACCAAAGGGATTGTCATTATCAATCCAAACAATCCAACGGGGGCACTTTACCCACAAGAAATTCTTCTTGGAATCATTGAATTGGCTCGCCACCATGATCTTGTTGTTTTTTCAGATGAAATTTACGACAAGATTATCTATGACGATCTAAACCATGTGTCAACAGCTTCACTGGCGGACGACCTCCTCTTTGTAACATTCAATGGGCTTTCTAAAACCTATCGTGTTGCAGGATTCCGATCGGGATAGATGGTAATTTCTGGCAATAAATCTGGCGCCCAGGACTACCTTGAAGGCCTTACCATGCTTGCCTCGATGTGATTATGCAGCAATGTTCCAGCGCAATCGATTATCCAGACGGCTTTGGGCGGGCGCCAAAGCATCTACGATCTCACCGCAGCAATGGAAAAAATGAAAAAGTTTTTGGAGAATTATACTCAGTAATATTACTGCAGGGAAATCAAAGCAAACAATACTCTCATTCTGTCAAATTAACATTGAAAGACTTAATAGTATTCACGGGCTTTTTATCCTTGTAAAAATCATTCCACAAACGATAAAAGCCTTGCTGAAGTGAATCTACCGTAAAATGAAGTGGCTTAAATACAACATTGCCTGTATTCCACTGATTATAATTCCGATGAATGATCCGATTTTGCTGAGTCATTGCGTCTCCGAAAGGAGTGCCGGGAAATGGTGTGTGTATGTAAAATTCCGCTAGGTCAATACCCGCATTATCAGAAAATTTAAGAATCCGATCAATAACACCTTCATCCTGATCATCGAAACCAATGCCATACGATGCAAAAAAATGAATCCCAGCATCTTCATTCATGCGTACCAGGTCTATTCCCGCTTGCCATTCTGCGGAGGTGCATTCTTTAGAAAGCAATTGGCGTGACGCACGATCAAATCCGAAAACGGTATACATTGAGGCTGCACCACCCTTTTTAAGCATTCGATAATACAAGGGATCATTAATCATCATCATGGTTGACGCAAGAAATATCTCTACATTCAATTCTGCGGTTTTTTCCATGATTGCGGTTAAAAACTTCATAGACTTTTTTCCGGGAAACATAAGCGTATCATCGGTAAAGTAAAATTCTTTATAGGGCATAGAGCGGATGTCTTCGACAATTGCATCAACCGAACGTAACCGCAATTGTGTACCTTCTTTATTAGGAATTGGACATCCCTCACACCGGACCATGCAGCCGCGTGTAGCCATGACAAGGTGTGCATCCCACACGTAAAGGTCTTTGGCAAAGATATCACGCCGGGGAACAGGCAACTGCGAAAGATCGTAGCCATCAGATGCACGATACAGCGGCTTAAGCGCTGTGGCCAATAGATCTGCTAAAATTTCCTGCCATACCGGTTCAACTTCACCAACACATACAGCATCCGCATGGAGCAGTGCTTCCTGAGGAGCTCCCGATGGATGAATACCACCAATTATTACCATGGTATTACGAGCACGAAATGCATCGGCAATTTCGTATGCGCGCTGGGCTTGTGGAGTAAAACACGAAATCACTACACAATCGGGCTGTTCATCAAAATCAATTAATTGACCAATATTATCATCGGTTAACGAACAGGTATGCGGAGCTGGAATAAGTGCAGCGATTATAGGAAGTGCGAGCGACGGAGGCATGGTATAATTGCCAACAAGATGATCGGCGCACAGTGCCGACAATTCGGCATGACCTTCTAAAAACTTCTTGAATTTAGGATATATAAGACGGAAATGCATTGTCATTCTCCTTTACATTACAGTGGCGTAATGAGTTCGCGTCACCCTCTAAAAAATCCGCATGAGGATATTTTAAAGAGGATACCTGTTTATACTCACGTGCTTTTACAAACTCAAGATATGGCCTCAAAATTTCTTGACATAATAATTTTGCTTGCAGAATACCCATTGTACATGACATTCCAAATACCGCCCCCGGGTTTTCCCCAGTGTCCTGCAAAGTAAATATCGGGCAGATGAATTTGAAAAGGAATTTTTGCTTCTTTATACATGTCAACAACGTCTTCAAATCCATAAAATGCACCGTCAGTATTATTAGTATACCGCTTAAAACTTTCTGGAGTTGCATCGGTTCTGCTCACAATTTTTTCTTTCAATCCCGGAATAAGCTTTGCAGCTTCTTCAACAAGTACATCTGCGGCAGTTTTTTTATCATTTTTCCAAGAGGATGATATACTGGCATGAGCAAGTGACAAGAGCATGAGTGTATGATGTGTTCCATCCTTCTCATCGGGTGGACGCAATAGCACGAGATGATCATTAAGCGGGGTAATTTTAGTTTTAATTCGATTTCCAATTTCCTCTTCGGTGCCATTAAAGCAAAATGTTATGGTATCGGGAAGAATGTCGGCAATTGATTGGGATAAGCCTAAATACACTGCAATTCCAGAAACGGAAGGCTTAAGATTAGAAAGCCTTCTACTCAAAAGCTTACGGCGTAGAGGTTGATCAAGAATTTTTTCGTGAAACTCATAGGGAGAAATATTACTTACAATGCAACCTGCCTCAAACACAGCGCCATCGGTAAGATGCACATGCCTGCGTCCGGCCTCGTCTCCATCTACCTTTTCTACGTCACTCATTGTCAACAATTCTCCACCATGCTGCGTGAGTGCAGCACCCAAGGCTTCTGCAAGCGTCGAAAATCCTCCAACAAGACTAAATGATCCTTCAAAAAAATGAACTGCAAACATCATAGCATAAAAAATGGTTGGGGCTTGAGAAGGTATAGTTCCCCCAAAAGGCCACATACTATGAAAAATGCCGCGTAGTGTTGGATCTTTAATAAATGATGCGAGATAGTCGGCGTATGAAAGCCCATTGTATCTCTTCAAAAACTCAACATTTTCGGGAATGTAGTACTTTTCAAAACTAAAAACAGGGCGAGAAACTGTCTCAAAAATAAGCCGCATATCGTTAAGCAACGCATCAATCTCATCGGAAGAATAAGGAAATTGTTTTTTTAAAAACGCAACGATATCCACAGAATCAACGGGGATAGTAAATGAGTTGCGGCCTGAGTTTACTTTAATTAATGAAGAAAGCTTGATTGGCGAAACCTTATCAGCAACATTCAAAAGTCGCAATAAGTGCATGATCATGCCATCCGGCGCCATGGGAACCGAATGAATGGCAGAATCGAACTGAAACGGCCCCCGCTTAAAAGAATGTGCGTATCCACCGATCTCAGAATGCTTCTCAAGTACCAGAACCTTTAAACCCTCCCGAGCAAGGAATGACCCACATGTTAACCCGCCAATTCCCGACCCTATCACGATAACATCATAACGTTGCATTTATATTTCCTGCGCTATAAACGTTTTTTTATCTCGTGCACATATCATGTGCGCAACATGCCGTGATGCAATAATTACACGGGGTATTCCACCAGGAGGCACACTCCACTGCCCTGTCAAGTACAGGTTTTTAACACCCGCAATGGTAGGGGCAAATGATTTTCCGATCATTGCTGGCGTTGGGGCATAGCCTTGATAGCTCCCTTTATATACGCTATTATACCGAACATACGTAGCAGGCGTGGCGACATCGATCGCTTTAAGGGCATCCTTGATATTACCAAATCTTTTTTCAAGCGATTCGATAACATGACGAGCTACGCGATCTTTTTCCACCTTATAATGGGCGATATCTTTCTGCCTTAAATCAATCCAATAGTGTGGATCGGTCGTTCTGAGATGAACAATAAGCGTGGCATGCCCGACAGGAGCAAAGGTTGCATCAAAATTACCCACGCGAATCATCATATCGACAATGCAATCGGTACCTGCCATTAAGGGTTCATGCATTGCGCACACAATTTTATGACACACATTTACAAGCGCGTTTGCAACACCCACGGAAACTTGAATCATACCGGGAAACAGAGTATGGTCATCGGAAAGAAGCTTTGTATTGCTCTTGGCATAGTGCGTAGGCAACAGGCTAAAGCACGACGAACGCAAATCCCCAGCTGAAACAATATAATCTCCCGATATCATTTCTCCAGCTGCTGTTGTAACTCCAATGGCAACCCCATCTTGAAGCGTGATCTCATTCACGTGCGAATTACACCGTACTACCCCGCCACTTTTTTTGTAATTATCTAAAAGCTGCGTATGTAAAGCATAGGAACCTCCCAAGGGATACCCAGCAGATTTCTTATGCATCCAACTAAAGGATAAAATGATGCTTAATACAGAAAAAAAATCATGCCGAGGAAATATTTTTCTAAGCATGGATCCAAGCATTTTACTCTTGAAGCCTTCTGTAAAATCTCGAATGGTAAGATTCTTCCAAACCATATAAAGACGTACGAGCGGTAAAGAGGTAAGCCCGATTTTTACGAAATCGAAGATCGAAAAAAGTGGCAGCGGCTTTTGCAAGGGCACGTTGCATTTGCTTGCAGCAACGATAGCACTTGTAAACTTCTCTATTATTATAGAATCTTGTGGCGCTAGGCGAAGCATTTCCTGTTTAAGTCGCATTGCATCAGAATACACATGAAAAATTTCACCTTCATGCTCGATGTGCATAAATTCTTCGAAATCGACAAACGATAATTTAGAAAAATCCAGCACTTCTCTAAGCATTGCATGAAAATTAATTCCAAAGGCAGATCCGGGCAACCAATTTGTTGCTCCATCAAACACATATTCTTTACGTTTCCAAGAAACTGCAACACCACCGGGTTGCGAACATTGCTCCAATATAAGCGTATCATATCCATTTTTTTGCAGATAAATCCCGGCCGCAATTCCTGCAATTCCCCCGCCAATTATTATTATTTTTTTTTGCATGAATTTTCTTCTCTGGTTCCCAAAAAAAATGGTACATTTCTTATGTTACAAACGAAACTTCTTCGTGGAGAAAATACCATTGTTCAGGATTTTTCTTGATAACCTGTTCACTCGCAGTTGCTAATTTTTGAGCCAATTCTTCTTGGCAATTATCAATAGGAATAATGTTAATCCGATAGGATAGATCACCCGTTCGAACCATTGCAATAAATGCTACCGTGACATTTGCACGCGTAAACTTAACAAGACGATCAAGCCCTGCCCCGCCAAACACCTGTTTGCCTAAAAGTGTAACGGGCACCGAATAATCTGTTTTTTCGTCGAGCATTGTTAGTAAGCATTCCTGCCTGCGCAGAACTGCTGCCATATCAAGCGCTGCAATGGTATCGGGCTTACCAATTTCAACAAAATCTATTTCACCAAAGAAACCGCTCTTATACATTTCTTGGGCTCGTTCTCGTGCGGCCTTTGAAAATCCAGCCGTTTTAAATTTTAAAACAGGTGTTACCGGAATGAAATTATTGGCAAGTGCTGGAACTATAAGCTCAACTGCGCCAAAATGCGCTCCCGCTAAAAGCAACCCATTTCCTCGCGATCGTTGATCTTTAATACATGCAAGGGCATCGCTGCAATCGATGTTTTTTTGTACAAAATCGGAAAGTTCCCGTGCACCACCAAAAAGAGGCAGAAGTTTTTCAAAATAATGCAAAAAAAGATTATATGAGAAGTCTTCTATAAAAGTCTCATCTAAAGGGAGCCCAAACGAATGTGCGTTTTTGTAAATTGTCGAACGCTGATCAGGATGTTCCAAGAACCAATTTCGTCCCGTTTGCACAATGAGATCGCGGACCGCTTCTATTGATGAAGACGATTGAATGGCTGCAAATATTGCAGGAGTTTGAAATTGTTCACTTAATCCCATAATCGATTTCCGAAATATTCTTTTTGTATAAACAATAAAGGCTGATTTGCTCTCAGCAAATCAGCCTACCAAAAATCAATGTGCGAAACGCGTAATTACGCTTTTAAAGCCAGGTATTTTTCGACTGTGGCAACACATTTATTTACCGTCGTTAGATTTGGAAATTCAGTTTCTGGAATTGCAACGCCAAACTTTTTTTCCATAGTTGCAAGTACTTCAAGCAGAGCCATCGAATCCAAACCAACATCCTTAATAAAATGGGCGTCGTCTGTTACCTTTTCAGCCTCAACATCCATATCTTCAGCAATTTCTACTATCAGATTATGTACAATTTCTTTAATTTCTAGAGCATTCATCCGGCACTCCTCTATAAGTGATGTGATCTATAACGGCTTTAGACATACTGCTTAACAACAAGCGATGAAACATAGCCATCGCATGAGATACTATTAATCAAAATACTTTTTTGCGAGCCTATCGGTCTGGTCTTTTGAACCAGATTAAGGTTCGGCAATGCTTGATAATCACCAAACGTTGCTGAAACTACACCTTCCTGTAGGTCTGAAATCGCACAGACAAGCGATAAGGCACCACTTGCTCCATAGCATTCGCCAAATCTGCTTTTATATGCGGTAACAGGGACTTCAGGTAATTGTGCTGCCAGCACAGAAGCTTCTAATGCATCGAGTTTGGGTGAACCCTGTGCGCTCGCCGCAACAAAAGCAAGATCTGATTTTTGGATGCCCGCCATTTCGAGGGTTTCGCCAATTACACGTGATAACACCGCAGTACTATAAGAATTTGAGAGCGGATCTATTGAAGGATCAAAGGCGCTTACAAGACCTGATATTTCAGCGATTATAGTTGCACCTCGAGAAATTGCATGTTCTTCTGTTTCAAGCAGAAACATTGCGCACCCTTCTCCAGCAACAAAACCATCGGCAGCAACACCAAAAGGTTGCATGCGCCCAGACTTAGAAAGCACGCCACTCCGATGAAAACCAAGGAGCCCATAGTAGCTTACTTCATCAAAACCGCCGGTAATAATCCAATCGTCATACCCGCGCTGTAAATAATCGCAGCCATACAAAAGGGCATCGTGAGAGGCATTAAACCCTGTAGAGACGGTAGCGCTCAGAGACCGAACGCCATAGCGGATATTCGCGTTTGAAATTGGCGCATTGGTAACAGTATTTGCAAAGGCCTGGGGATTAACGCTATTAACACCGTTTACAATAGAATCCGATAAAAAATCACCAATGCTCTGAATACTCCCAAATGTCGTTCCGACACACAATCCAGGGCGGTCTGCAACGGGTGTTTGCTCAAACAGTTCCTTAAATCCGAGTTCTATTCCACCCAGAAGCAACTTGGTTGCCCAATCCTTTGTTCGAAGCCCTTTTTTACCTAATACAACTTCTGGATCAAAGGAGGCTTGAGCAAAAACGGGAATCGGGGAAGCCCACTGGTGAAACTCATTATTTTGAGCTTCGGCAAACGTTGGAGCACCGGCAAGGCTTTTAGCAACATCGGAAAGATTGCTTCCCAATGCACTTTGAGTTCCAATACCCGTGATAACTATTTTTTTGCGCGAAAATTCCATAGAGTAGCACTATTTCCAGTTTAAAAGCTTTCAGGATCTCACATAACGACGTAATACAATTGCCGAAGTGTTGCCTCCAAATGCATAAGCATTTGACACAATCGTATTTATTTTAATTGCGCGAGATACATTAGGTACATAATCTAGGTCACAATCGGGATCAGGAGTTTCGTAATTAATTGTTGGCAAAGCAGTTTGATGCTTAATCATGAGAGCGCTTGCACACGCTTCAATTGCAGAAGCGGCGCCCATCGTGTGACCGATCATAGACTTTAATGAGGAAATTGCTACTTTATAAGCATGATCGCCAAGCACTTTTTTAAGAATCATGGTTTCACATTTATCGTTTTCGCCGGTTCCAGTCCCATGCGCACTCACATAATCGATGTCGGTAGGCGCAATGTTCGAAGCCGAAAGTGCTTTTTGAAAAGCAAGAATACCCCCAAGTCCTTCGGGATCGGGAATAGTCATTTTGTGGGCATCGCAACCAAGACCATACCCTAATATTTCAGCATATATCGGTGCATTGCGTCTTTGAGCATGCTCTTCACTTTCGATAATCAAAACCCCTGCACCTTCGGAAACAGCCATACCCTCACGATTTTTATCAAAGGGCCGACAAGCTGTATCGGCTGTAGCA
The DNA here is from genome assembly GCA_038247415.1 of Chitinivibrionales bacterium. GTDB lineage: Bacteria > Fibrobacterota > Chitinivibrionia > Chitinivibrionales > WJKA01 > JBBRUX01. The sequence continues at coordinate 29,849 of JBBRUX010000029.1, forward strand.
AGCAATCGATTAAACCCAGTAAATGCAATCCTTGATAAAGGATCCGCCCCACCGGCAATCACAACATCGGCTCGACCCATACGAATTAAATCAAATGCATAACCAATGGCATAGTTTCCTGCAGCACATGCCGTAGGAATAATAATAACCTGACCTTTAATGTTACAAGAGCGTGCCACATTTGCGGGAATCACGCTACAGGGATACTGCCGGGGAAGTAACGGCGAGATGGCATCTTCCAAATTATTATTGTTATATTTTGCCATGATACCTTGTTCAAGTATCTGTGGCTCCCCCATGGTTGTTCCCATACATACCGCTATGCGGGAAGAATCTTCGGATTCTAGTACTAGTCCTGCATCTGCAAGCGCCATACGCGTAGCTGCAACAGCAAATTGGCTAGCACGCCCCATCCGGGCAATCTCGCCTTGTGCGAGAAAATCTGTTGGATTGAAATCAAGAACCTCACCGCCAACTTTTGTTTTAAAATCTGATGTATCAAAAGAAGTGATGGGTCGAATACCATTGGTGCCAGCTAATGCTGCAGTCCAAAATTTTTCAATCCCACAGCCAATTGGAGCAATTATTCCTAGGCCTGTAATGCAAGCTCGTTTTTGAGTCATCGTTTTTTCAGTTTAGATAGGGGAAAACAAAGTTACACAATCAATAAATGCAAACATCTAAAATACTTAAGCGGGTTTAAAAAAACAACCATCTCTAATTCGACGGAATCGCAGAAAAGTATAGTTCACCCTTTGCCACAATTTTATCGCCAACGGCAGCTGTTGCCGATGCTAGCGCCATAGAGCCAAACTTTTTCTCTAAATTAACGCGGGTTGTTAAAATATCACCCGGAAAAACAGGTGCCAGAAACGACATCTTTGATACTTTTCCAAGGACATAGACCTTGCTGGCGTCGATCCCATCGCCCGATTTTGCAAGCAAAAAACAGGCTGCCTGCGCCATGTTTTCGATAAGGTAAACCCCAGGCATAATTGGTTTTCCTGGAAAGTGCCCAGAAAACTGAGCCTCATTCAGCGATACATTTTTAATGGTTATAGCAAACTTATGTGCTTCAAACCCAATGACTTTGTCAATCAATAAAAATGGATACCTATGGGGAACATTCGCTAAAACCTCAGAATAATCAAACATTTTTACCTACCTCATAAAAGTATCTTACAACAATCCCTATTCCTCACCTGCAAGGAAATCCTCACACCGTGAGCCCACCATCAATGGTAATTACTTGCCCGGTGATATACGGGGTTTTTCCCGAAAGTAAAAAGGATGCAAGTTGCGCAACTTCTTCTGCCTTGCCTAATCGTTTCATTGGTACTAACGCTTTAATTTCATCGATATGCTTTTCACCAAGGCCAGCGGTCATATCACTTTCGATGAATCCGGGAGCGATACAATTGACGGGAATTTGAAGTTTTGCAACTTCTTTAGCCAGAGCTCGTGTAAAACCAATTATTCCTGCTTTTGATGCACAATAGTTGGTTTGCCCTACAATGCCTGTAAATCCGCTCACAGATGTAATGTTAATGATTGCACCTTTTTTATTTTTCATAAAATAGGTAATCAGATTGCGGGTTATATTAAAATAACCAGTCAAATTCGTATCGATAACATCATGCCATTGAGCAGGCTGCATGAGAAACAGACTCGTATCCCGCGTTATACCTGCATTATTTACTAGCGCATCAACATCGCCAAGAAACTCTTTTGCAGAAGCAATAAACGAAGTGCACTCATCAAAATTGGAAATATCACACTTATAGCATGCTGCCTTTCCACCATTATCAACGATATCCTTGACGATGGCCTCCGCAGCAGCAGCTGATTCACGATAATTAAATACAACTTCCCATCCTTCAGATGCGAGTTGCTGGACAATGGCCTTACCTATTCCTCTGCTTCCGCCTGTGACAATAACCTTTTTGCCCACTGAACTCCCCTTTTTCAAAATTCTAATTTTTCAAAGCCAAAAAATAATAACGCCCCTAAATTGTATCAAAAATTAATTAATCTTTCTGGAATCTACAATGATATAGGCAAGAATCCAGAAAACATTAACTCAGCGGAACAGCAACTGGCGCAGATTTTAAAATATAAATGCTTTGGGCTTCGCGGTATTATAACACCATCTCGCACCACCGATTTAAAAATGCTGGAAAAAAAATATACCTTCACCTATTTTTATATTGTATATAGAATCAATTGTTTACTTTTAATTTTTCTCGAAAGAATCTTCGCCCATGCTCTACAAAATTCTTCTCTTGGTGGCCTGTTCTTGGTTTACTATTATGGCCGAAACACACATTGCAGGTGACATCCACAAAATGACCTTCGATGGAACAGGCAACCCGTATATAGTAGAACAAGACATTATAATTCCTGCACAGCAAGAAGTAACTTTTAAATCAGGCTGCATATTTCTCTTCAAGCCTTTTGCCGGGCTTCATATTTTGGGTAAACTTAACGCTGCTGGCACCGATGCCAACCCAATCGTTTTTACCTCCATAAACGACGGCGAATACAACCCAGCTTCCAAACAGCTCGCCAATCCCTTCGATTGGAACGGTCTCTTGGTTGGGCGAGAATCAACCGGCGCTAATTTTAAAAATATTTTTCTGCGCTATTCCGTGTATGGTATAAAATCACAGAACCCAAATATTACTATACAAAACGGAAAATTTAGATCAAACGGTCAATTCCATTTTACTATAAATGATAAAATCCAAATGGTTCAAGATGATTTACCTTATACTTATGGCATTTCCGAAAACAATTCGGATGCTACGGTAACAAGAACAACAAGAAATGACCCTTCTCCTGCCAAGGCCGAAAATGCTGCCGCTAATGGCAAAAAAATCAGCAAAGAAAAACGCATCATTCGCTATTCGTGCTTAGGGGTTGGCATCGCAGGTACCGTGGGTTTGGGAATTTTTGGAGTGCAAACAATACAGAACTATCAAACTATGCAGAATGATTTAAAAGCTTATGAATCTGCCCCAACACTCAAAAAGCCTACATTGAAAAAAGTTTATGATGATTCAAAAGAAAGCTATACACAATTACAGGTACCAACAATTATTTGTGGTGCCCTTGCGATACTTGGCTTTACAGGCTTTACTTTGACATTTGTATTTTAAGTTTGAATAATTCTTACAAGGCAGCTTTATTGCTTATGTCAAGAGCTGTCTTTTTTCACCACCATCTAATCCGTTCTGTAATCTCACCCTTGCCTCATTAACCTTTTTATAGGTGACAATTTTTAGTGGATGGTATAAATGACATTAAGCCGCAGGCCCCTCGCTTATTCTCAAACATCCCACTATACTTTACGTATACGTAAAGTATTTTAGATAGATATCATTCTAATACTTGACCAGACTACTAGGAACACAATGAAATCATACTATGGATATATCGAAGGCTATTATGGAAAGATGCTTTCCTGGGAGGAACGAACTTTTCTTATTAATCAATTTCCCTCGCTTAACCTCAACACCTATTTGTACGCCCCAAAAGAAGATCCTTTTCACCGCTATGCATGGCGTACGCCCTACACTAAATCATGGCTCCAAGATTTTTCTATTTTTGTAAAGTGCGCTCAAAAAAACAAAACCTCGGTCATTCCGGCCATGGCTCCTGGCCTTTCATTTGATTACACAAGCAAAAGCGACTACCAGACGCTTCTAAAAAAGTTTTCAACATGGTGCGAAGGTGGGATAACCGAACTAGCGCTGCTTATGGATGACATTCCGGTCATGCTGCCACAAGCATCAAAAAAAACATTTTCTTCACTAGGGCATGCGCATGCAGCTTTACTCGAAAAATTAACCCTCGATATCTCGCGAAGATTTCCCAAAACATCCATGATCTTCTGCCCCACCGTATATTCCGACCAAATGGCAGAAACAAAAGATGCAAAAACTTCTCAGTATTTGCAGGATTTGGCCACATCAATCCCAGCGCACATTCCCCTATTCTGGACGGGACAAAAGATTGTTTCGCCAACTATTACCAAATCGTCAATTGACTTTGTCCTGAAAACGTTTCACAATAATATTATTATTTGGGATAATTTATACGCCAATGACTACTGTCCTCAAAAACTTTTTTTGAGTCCGCTGACCGGGAGAAACCCCTCCATGCTTAAAAATATTCGTGGTTTCATGATAAACCCGACAGGGCTCTTGCACACAGATCTCTTTTATTTACGAATGCTTAATGGCTATATTTCTAAGAACAACCCACTTAAGGGCTGGCAGCAAAGTGCTGCTCAATCAGGCTTTCCCAAAGAAATCAAAAACATCATTCCTTTACTTGGGACATTTAATTCAGTACCCTTAAAGCACCTTACGCTATCAGGTGCAACAATCTCGGGCCTACGTAAAGCGCTCTTTACGCTTTTGTGGACATGGAAGTCGCCCTTGCATCAGGAGTGGTATCCTTTTCTCCATGCCCTCGACACCGATTTGGCGCTTCTGGACCCCAAGAATCCAGTTACACCGCAATGGATTGCTAAAAAAATTCCAACACTGCATGCTTCCCTTCTTCGGAATCCTGCATGAACACTGTTCAGCTAGAACTCGATCTCCTTACCCCAAAAACATTCGAACAACTTATTAAAGAGCACCGATTTGAACGAATAAGTATTGAGCTTAGCCCACGCCTGAAAAGAGGGTGGCGAATTAGAAAACACGGATTTCCTGCAAAAGCAACTCTTTGTGTCCCTTCGCTCTTCGAAAATAGTCCCGAAGCAATCAAGCTAACTTTATTGCAATGGGGCGACCTCTTTTTGCATGCAAGCCCTAAAAAATTTAAGGCTTCTAAAAAAAGCTTAGAAACTATTATTTGGAATTATCTTGCAACACAACAACCTCAACAATCGCTGCATCGCCCCCTTAATACCGAGCGCGTTGTCGCCAAAGAAGTTGGCAAGCACTATAATTTGCGTACCATTTTTAATACTCTCAATCATCACTATTTCAACGACACGCTTGTTTCTTATTTAAGATTTGGACAGCCCGCAACATTAACATCGTATCAAATAGATAAAATCGACAAGGCTGGTAGATCTGTTAGCTTAATAACGATTGGCGGAGTTTATGACTCACCAGAAGTGCCTGCATTTGCCATAGAAGGGGTTATGTATCATGAGATGCTCCACATTGCATTGCCACCAGAAAAACGCACGTTGCGCAGATTGGTTCATGGGAAAACTTTTAGAGAAGCAGAGAAAAAATTTGAATATTATGAACAGTGGCGGTTCTGGGAAAAAAACAACATCAGAAAAATTCAGAGGAAATTGAAGAGAGCATTATAAGAATAGTTAGTTTACTTGATTTTTCAGCCTGAAATGGCTATTTTACAGACTTCAAAACTAACCACTTTTTTTGACCAATTTTTTAGTAGCGCCCCCTACCGGAGAAAAGCTTTGAAAAAATTTAGACACATGGCATTTCAAGGATACCGTTTTGTACTTCGAACTATTAAAGGCATCTTTATTAAAATTCCCTTTCAATATGGAAAAACCCTTAGGTTCTTGCTTAAAACACGCGGTTTACGAGGCTTTTACAATTTCTTTTTTGTAAAATTATTTGCTCGCGGCGAACGTGTTGGACTTCAGCTCCTCGATCCAATTGAAATGATGTTTCCGTGGCTTACTCCCTATCCTTATATGATTGAAATCGAAGTAACAACGCGGTGTCATCTTCGTTGCACAATATGCGAACATACCTACTGGCCAGACGAAGAATACAAGAAGCTTGATACAACGTTTGATCAATTCAAGTATATTATCGACCAATTCCCTCGCCTCAAATACATTAATCTTACCGGCGAAGGTTCTTCTTTTGCCAATAAAGATTTTATCAAGATATTGGAGTATTGTGATAAGAGACATATTTATACAACAGTTATTGACAGTCTCACAGCACTTTCATCAGAGCAACTTGAATCCTTGGTTAAATATGGTGTAGGAAAATTTGTTTTGTCGTGTGATGGCGCTACAAAAGAAGTGTACGAAAAGATTCGTGTTGGTGGAAAATTTGAAAAAGTGCTCGAAAATGTTCGTAATTTAGGAGAACTTCGAAAAAAATATAAATCGCCACTCCCCGAGTTTTGCTTTCGATTTATCTTTTTTAAGGACAATTATCAGGACTTGATCAAATACCCAGATCTTGTCAATGAATATCGCATGAAACACTACGTTGACGGAGACGATAACCATGTCGAAATGACAGCGCTTCTGGAGTTTAAAGACATCAAGGATTGGGTATATGAACCCGATCAGCAGCTGATCGATGATGTCAACAAAAAGCTTGATCATCACAAACTCCCTCATGCATGGTCTCACCCTAGCCACGAGGTTGACAAAAAACGCCCAATGCGCGAATGTGTTGCGTGGGCAGAGCCCTATATCATGATGGGTGGTTATGTGCTTCCCTGTTGTAGCGTCCTTATGTCAAATGATAGAGATTTCTTAATTAAAAATAGTTTTGGCAATGTTTTCGAAAAAGATTTTAAGGAAATCTGGAACTCAAAACGATATAAGGAATTTCGAAAGACTATACCTCGATATTCTGGAGCTGTGCCTAAATATTGTTCAGGGTGCAGAGGATTTGATACTTCAACGCGTGAGCAAGAATACGGAGTATCTGATTGGCTGTAAAGCAAGATGGGATATCTCCAAAGGTATTCCTTCACAAAACAGAAGATATTTCTGCTTTTTTACAAAAACTTTGGGAGGATGCGCAATCCTCCTTTCAATGCCCTATAAAATCGGTTTTAATCAAACCTAATTTTGTAAATGACTTTCCTTCAGACTCTGGTGTTACAACTTCGCTCTCCCTTATACAATCAGTTATTTCATTTCTTGGCACGAATGGAGTTACCCGAATTTGTATTGCTGAGGCTGCAATGATCGATACCGACAAAGTATTCGAAAACCTTAATGTGCGGTCTTTATTTGGAACAGATATCAGTATTATTAATACTGAACACGTTCAACGTATGACAATTGAGTCTCCCCTTAAGCTAGACATGAAACACGTTTCTCTGCCTTCGCTCATTTCTGAGTTTGATGCAATAATAAATATGCCAAAACTAAAGACCCATTGCTTGACTACCGTTTCACTTGGACTTAAAAACTTCTTTGGGTATCTTTCCAAAGGAGGCAGGCGGTTTGCGCATATATCCAATATCGATGCATCGATAGTCGACTTATTTGCCACACTAAGGTCGATTAAGCCAATTATTACTATTATTGATGGCACCGTGGCATTAAGTGGAAAAAGCGGTCCTATTCATGGGACACCTCTTGCATTAGGAATTTTAATAGGCGGCATCAATCCTATTGCCGTTGACGAAACGGCGGTGAGAATTATGGGACACGACATAGCACATGTTAATCATCTAGCACGCGCAAAAGAGAAGTTGGAAACATATACATCTATAGAAATACATGGCGAAAGCATAGCTGATTGCGCAAAAAAATTTATTATTCCTCCACAAACGATTCCGATCAAGGATCAAATAATAACCCTTAAAAACAAGGTTTTTTTAAAGCGCCCTGTTCTCAAGAATCCTAAAAAATGCACTCGATGCCTAAGCTGTACCAAGGTTTGCCCACTTCAATGTATTGAACTCAAGGGAAAAATTACCATCGATTACACAAAATGCATAAGCTGCTTATGCTGTTGTGAATCCTGTCAAGCACATGCGCTTGATTATACGGTCAGATGGGGATTCATCTATACAATCGCACGAGCGTGTGCAAAAATAGTCAAAAAGATTTTACCCTTGTAGCAAGTACTACAAAACCTGCAATCTCTGCTACGCTCTTCCAAATTTCAGCACAAAAATGAAACAAGCTCCGAAATATTTGCTATATCATAATCATTAAGAGAATATTTACTCTTGACAATGATACTTTTTAGGTTGGGCAACCTGATTCGATCTGAAGGTTTATCACCAACCATGATTGACGCAGATAAGTCGAGATTATACTCCTCTGCAGCAAGCAATACCATACCTGGGTTAGGCTTTCGCAGCGGGGAATCGATTTTATAGTGATCAATCTTAGAATCCTTATGGTAGGGGCACACATAGAATTTTGCGATAGTGATCCCCCGGAGTGCGAATTCTTCTTTCATCCAATCGTGCAAATCTTCTACGTCCTTTTCGGTAAAAAGACCCTTTGCAATACCAGCTTGATTTGTTACCACAATGAGCAGATACCCCATGTTTTGAGCCAACCTGCAAACATCAAATATCTCCTCTATAAAAACAATCTGCTCTTTTGTATGGGGATACCCGCTATCCTGATTAATAACTCCATCCCGATCAAGAAAAAGTGCTTTTAAAGTCATTCTCTATGGCGCCTTTAGAAAATGTGGAATAAACTTGAGCAAAACCTATTTTAAAGGTATATAAAAATAGTTGATGTGATTACGCTATGGATCGCGCATTAAATTTGGGAACCAACTGCTATGATTTTTGTAAATCCTTCAAGCCAATCCAATACCGATATTCCAAATCTAGCACTCGCTTATGCAGCTACTGCCACAAACACAAAAATTATCGACTTCAATACCATGCCAACTCCATTTTCGCGTCTTTGGGAAAACGAAACCGATACTCTGGGTATTTCGTACCAATCAAGGTCCGCGAGCGAAGCACAAAAAATCAAAGAAGCATTTGCTCAACACTATCCCCATTCTCGGATCGTATCCGTCAGTGGTTTTCTTGACATACAGTGTTGTTACCCTTACCTACGATTTGATGACAATATCGATTATACGATGGACTTTTCCGACTCACTTCCTTTTCCCAATTACGAACTTTTTGATACCTTTTCAATTTTTCAAAAAAACTGGCAATCAGGCACCTGGCCCTATCCAATTATGACAAGCAGAGGATGTCCATTTTCGTGTACCTATTGCCAAAGCCGTCAACGGAACTGGTTTCCGCGATCTGCACAGCATTGCATTGATGAACTTATCGAAGCAAAACGAAAATGGGGTATCAAGACATTCACAATACTTGACGATTGCTTTAATCTAAAAAAAGATCGCGCACTAGAATTTTGCGCACGTATAAAGGAACTAAACCTCGAGTGGATGTGTACCAATGGCCTCAGAGCAGACCGGCTCGATAATGAGCTTGCCGCAGCAATGGCACATTCAGGATGTACAACTGTCGGATTCGGAATTGAATCATCTGACCCAGCGGTACTTTTAAAAATCCAAAAAGGAGAGACAATCGATCAGATTGAATCTGCGATCACGATTGCTAAAAAGCACTTTAAAAGTGTAAGCGGCTATTTTATTATCGGACTCCCGGGGTCAACCTACCAAAGCGATATGCAATCTATCCGCTGGGCCATTAAGCAGCCAATTTATATGAACCATAGTTTTTATACCCCGTTTACAGCTCAATCTGCAGAAAATCATGTTTTTTACGGAGACAATGCAGAACCTCTGGGTGACATCTATCCTAAAGTGCAACAGAAAAAGCTCTACGAATTAACACGAGGATTTTCGTTTGGGGGGTCAAACCGCAAGCTCTTTAAAATCTTCCTCAACAGAATAAGGCTTTTTACCCATTTTGGTCCTAGCGCATTTATCTCTTACATGTCACTTGACATGAAAAAGATTATGAACCGAATACATAGGACTTTTGTATGAAAATCTGTCATGTTACCGATTGCTTTCCGCAGATGCATGCTACCTGGGGCGGTGCCGAGCAAGCAGCAAAACGCACCATCGAAATGTTTTCAGAATCCTCTGAAATCAATCAAATGCTTGTGACCACACCATCAGATAAACCTGCGCCGCCTTATGTATCGCACTTTGCCCTGCGGGGATTTGAAGACATTCTCGGAGCCCGGTTTCGTTCTTTACTCTATGGAATTAAGGTTATCCTTATTCCTTTCGATCCCCTTATTCATTTCCGATTTAGAAAACTCCTTAAAAACACTAACCCCGATGTTGTGCATCTGCATAACTTCAAAAATCTTTCCTGCGCTCTCGTTTCTGCGGCACAAAGCCTTAAAATTCCTATTATCTATTCTGTTTACGATTATTGGATTTATTGCCCCAAAGACACATTTTTTACACGACAGAATCTTCCTTGCATTAAACTCAACCAGCGCCAATGCTTAAGCTGCTATCGCCCCAAAGATAAGAATCCATCACTTTTTTTAAAGCTTCCGCTCCTTTTTCGTCAACTAATTATCACACACTTTTTTTGTAAGGTTACTGCATTTTCCGTTTTATCGGAATCCTCAAAATCTATTCTGATTCGTCATGGAGTTGCAGCATCAAAAATCGCTGTAATCCACCAAGTTTTTGATTTTAAAGAAAGCCAAGGTATCCAACCTGCCATTGTTCCAGACACAATTCTTTTTGTAGGGTGGCTTTCTCCCAACAAAGGAGCCCATATTCTCCTTAAGGCTGCGGCGATTGTTACTAAAAAGTATCCAGAAGCCACATTTATTTTGGCGGGAGACTCGCTCAATAAAGCTTATAAAGAAATACTCACCGACATTGTGAATAGAGAAAACCTTTCAGAGAAGGTTAATTTTCTTGGCAAGAAAAAACCCGAAGAAATTCAGGATTTATTGCTCACTTCGGAAATAGTGGTTATTCCCGAACAATGGGACAATATGTCTCCACTCTTTTTAACCGAATCTCTTGCTCTTAAAAAGCCTGTTGTTGCAAGTAACATAGGTGGACTCAGCGAATTTATTATCAATGGAACGACTGGTTTCTATGTTAATCCCCTTTCACCCGAAGAGTTTGCTGATAAAATATGCTATTTTCTAGAAAACAAAGATGAATCGAAAAACATGGGCGAACTAGCACATATTGATATCCGCAAGAAATTTGATAATCATGCCATTAAAGCTGCTACCACTCGACTGTATAAGGATGCAATTTCTTAATGAAGAACAACGCCTTTCCCTGGCATACTAAAAAAACGACCTGCGTTATCCTTGCGGCAGGGAAAGGGACTCGGGCATACCCAGCTACAATTGATATGCCCAAAGTAATATTGCCAATTCATGGAGTTCCCGCAATCAAATATGTCATTGATTTCTGGACTCCCCTTGCAGACGATTTTATTTTTGTTGTGGGATACAAAAAAGAAATGGTCATCGATTATGTAAAGACACTGCCTATCAAAGCGCAATTTGTAGAACAAAAAGAGCTTAAGGGTATCGCGCATGCGGTTGCACAAACGCACCACTTAATTTCTGATAACTTTATTGTGGTTCTTGGGGATTGTTGCTGCAAGGGAACCTTTTCATTTCCACCATCCATGGAGCAAGGTGTGGGAATTTGGCATACCGAAGACGATGCAGCCATACACCAGAGCTATTCGGTCAATATTCAAAACAATACTATTATTGAAGTGGTGGAAAAACCTCAAAACATTATTAACCGATGGTGCGGAATGGGCTACTATTTTTTTAGCCCCAAAGTATTTAACTATATACAACAGACTCCCCCATCAGCACTTAGAAATGAAATCGAAATTACCAATGTTTTGCAAACAATGATTCAATCTGGTGAATCTCTTACACCAATTCCATTTCATGGAGAATATATTAATATTACCTATGGAAAAGACCCAAAACGGTATGAGGGAAGTGAACCACCTGCCCCCTTATAATAGAAGAATAACATGGCTCTTATTAATCGGAATTCTCTTGCGTTTAAAATCATTTCTGTATGCGTTGTCCTTTCGATTACAGGAATCATTGCTCGGATTTTTATTCAGAACTGGCACAAAATCCCACTGCAGGAATTGCGACTTGACTACCGCTATCTCATTGGATCCATGATTTTTGCGTTTGTGCTTGGCCTATGCCCTATTCTTTTATGGAAATACATACTTTCTTTGCTCAATCAAAAAACACAATTTCTTCCTTTATGGAGGGTTGGTGTTTATTCTTCGCTGGCTCGTTATATCCCAGGCCGAATATGGCAATACATGGGGCGCATTTATTGGGGCAAAAAAATTGGATTATCCGAGCATGCTATCCTTGTGAGCACCCTTCTTGAAAGCATTTTTTTCTTAAGCAGCGCTTTCTTTGTTTCTCTTTTTACCTTGAATCTATTTCTCCCTAAGGCATACGTTATTATATTGTCAATAGTTTCACTGGGAATGATCGGAACGCTTCATCCCAAAGTTGTAGAGACGGCATTAAATATCCTTGGTAAAAAATGGATTAAAGAACCAATAAAAATCACCTTTACTTATCCGCAAATTCTTCTGACCGTCTTTTTATATAGCATCCTCTGGATTGGTATAGGGGTTCAGTCCTTTCTCTTTATTCTTTCTTTTTACCAGATCCCTCTCTCCAAAATTTTTTATTTCACAAGCGTCAATGCAGCCAGTTGGCTGATTGGAATTGTGAGTATCATTACCCCCAGTGGCATAGGTGTTCGTGAAGGGGTATTTGTGTTTGTATTTAAAAGTGTTGTACCCGTTTCAATAGCTATCTTATGCGCGATCATAACCCGGTTCTATTCGATTATCTCGGAGCTTCTTATTGGCGGGTTATTCTTGCTCTTTGATAAAGGTGCATGGAGCAACTTTTTTAGCATGACTAAAAAAGCTGGTTCCGCCACTATCGTCGAATCTAAAATATCAAACGAGCCTGTACCCTAATTTCAGGAGGTAAAACAGCATGTCGGATAACATGTGGAAAAACATTACAAAAAAAGATTCTCAATACTTGCAATCACCTTTCACCCACAATTTTGCAGCAGAAGAAATAGCAAAAATTGCATTTGTTTTGAAAATGATTCCAAAAAAAAGTTCTGTTTTGGACTGTGGGTGTGGCATTGGCTGGACAGCAGAATGGCTTCAAAGAGCTGGCCATACTGTTGTGGGTAATGACATTGACGACTCAATGCTTATACCATTTTCACATGGGGAAAAATTTATCAAAGAATGCTTCGAAACATACACGAGTCCAAACACCTATGATGTAGTATTATTTTTCGCATCCCTGCACCATACCCACGGATGGAAAATTGCATTAAGCAAAGCATTTGAAAACCTAAAGTCAGGCGGCATGCTAATTTTGGTTGAACCGGGCTGGAATAATGGCAAACGGAAAGCAGATAGAGAATTCCTTAAAAAAAACCCAACTGCAATTGAATTAGGTATGGCACCTTTTAAAACAATCCCCGTCTTGCGTACCATTGGGTTTAGAAATATCAGGACTTTCCCAAATGTTGGATTTTATTTAAAGTGTTTCGAAAGAGGATACCCCACGCTCCTCAGTTCAATAGCCGTAGGGCTTTATCGTTGGTTTGATGGAATCGTAATTGCAAAAAAAGCTCCTTAAGAGGGGCACACCCACACAGAGGAGAATGAAAACCTCTAGCCTTTTCCATACATTAGAAACTTGACGCATGTCGTAAGCTTACCATAATTTTCGTAGCATACTTCTTTTGATCCCCTTTTGTTAATATTGTAGGACCAAGAAGGTATTCCTCTTCATACAACTCGCCAAGCATAAACTGCGATTGGGCTGCAAAGTCCTCTAACCGATTGAGCGCTCGAAAATATCCCGAATAGGGCCCAATGGTTGTAAGTTCCATAAGTGTATCGTATGTCCATACTGCAATTGACACTGTGGGTACTCGACGACTTACTTCTTCGGGAAGTATCGAAATAGCTGATGGCAGTGGAATTCCATACGATCCATTCCATGTTGTCCGATCGAGTGGATCGATTCGATTCCATCGGGCGCGAGGGGATTTAATAGCGATTGACGGATAGGTTTTCTTTAGCATATAAAAGGCTTTAAAGAGTTCGCCAAAGCAACGTTGGGCAGATTCTCGAGGGTCCCCGGATATGGGAACACAAAGCATGTTTTGGCTTTTGTGAACTCTCATGAAAACGGGATCTGTTGCGCTGAGTTCGCGTATATTCTTACGCGGAGTATAAGCAAAGATAAGAAAAAATAGTATGAAAAGAATCATTGCAAAAAAAACAGCAATCGAATAGATCACAGGTTTTGTCAAGCAGAACCCCCTGGAACAGAATGCACCTTAAGCCATTGAGAAACTACGGCATGTTCGCCACTTCGAAGAACCTCTTCATACTCAAAAACCAGTTCCAAATCGCACTGATATACATCCCATGCAGATGAGGCAATTTCAATCTCGAGCTGGGATGTAATCCAACCAGCATAGCCAAGAAAAAGCCGATTTTCGAAGGCTGAAGCTGTCAATATTTCAGAGAGAGAATTCCAATCGCCCCCCAGATAATAATTGGGCGAAAGCTCTAGAGAATGGCTTTTTGGAGTTACTGTTTTTGAGATTATTTGGAGTGCATCTTGTTGAACGGGCCCACCAAAATATACCGTACGAACAATCTGCTTAAAAGGCTCTTCTACATCAAAAACTTCAGAAAGAGGCATGTGCGCTGGTCGATTAAGGATAAGGCCATACGCTCCGTCCGATGAATAGGCACAGAGCACAACAAGCGTATTGGAGAAATTGGGATCATCCAAAATTTCGGTAGCGTGCAAGAGACATCCTCTACGCAACTGATTGATTTTGTCTTGAGCGTTTTTGTCAAAATGCTCCGATGAAGGACTACCCATAGCAATGCTCCGCAATGATTAATTACCAATCCGAATTTCTTGCCAGATCTTGTTGTACAAATCGAGATCTGCGCCTAAATCCTCTTTAAATTCGCTCTTCGAAAGCGCTTCTATTGAATAATGAGGCTTCTTTTTTGTAAATTCTCGTGCTGGGACATTAATTGACGGTAACATAAGAAAATCACAAATTTTTGCATACACCTGCGGGCGGTGAACATAATTGATAAACTTTAAAGCAAGCTCCTTGTGGCGAGCATCTTTGAGGATTACCATGTTGTCCATATACAGAGGACCCCCTTCGCGGGGAATAAAGAAATCTACTTCGTCACGTTTGGTGGAATCATATTCCAGAAAGATATTCTTGGCATAGCCATGCACTACCGAAAACTCTCCTGCAGCAAACCCTTTTGCAAATGACTCAGCATCAAATTTGAGCAAATTTTGTTTCCATGTCAAAACAACATTTTTAGCCTTTTCGAGTTCCTCTGGATTGCGGGAATTAACTGAATATCCAAGTGTTTTTAATGCAGCCCCAAGCACTTCACGCATATCATCAAGCATGGTCATCATACCTTTAAGATCTGATCGGGCAAAGATATTCCACGATTTATCATAGGTACCATCTGCCTTCTTATTAACACAAACTCCTGACGAAGCCATCATATACGGAACGCTACAATGATTTCCCGCATCGAATTTAATCTTTTTAAGCACCGCAGTATCGACATTGGTAAAATTAGGGATTTTAGAAAGATCAATGCTATCAAGCATGCCTTCATGCATCATTATGGAAACAAAATCCCCAGACGGGAAAACAACATCATAGCCTGTTCCGCCTGCTTTTAATTTTGCAAACATCTCCTCATTGCTTGGATACACGTCATAGACAATTTGTACGCCAAATTCTTTTTCAAAATCTGCGCGAACCTGATCGGGCATATAATACGTCCAGTTAAAGATATACAGTTTTGTATCCGCTTTTTTTGAAGCACCACTTTTATTATCCTTTTGACAATTAGCTCCAAAGAACGCTAACAAACCTACGATTACAAAATGAAATACCTTCATTGCATTCTCCTTTTTATCACCGACCAATAATATATTTATAAATATTTTTAGTTGAAAAAGCCAAAATAATTGTTGCTGCTATAATGACCACCGAAAGTGCATTAATAACCGGTGACACCCCAAATCTAATCATGGAATAAACATACAGTGGTAATGTTGCCGATCCTGGACCTGCCACAAAAAAGGTGATGACAAAATCTTCGAGTGAGAGGGTAACTGCCGTGAGAAACCCTGAAATGATGCCCGGCATAGATAGTGGAATTATAACTTTAAACAATGTGTCAATCTCACGTGCCCCTAAATCTCGCGCTGCTTCAAGTATAGAATAATCGAATTCTTCGAGACGAGAAAGTACGATCAGCATAACAAACGGAATATTAAAGGTCGTGTGCGCAATAAAAATGGTTAGGAGGGAGAGCTTGAAATGTATCCCTGCAAAAAAAATAAGTAATGACACCCCGATGATGATTTCTGGTAGAATGAGCGGGAGAAAGGTTACAACCTGAATATAGCGTTTGAATGCAAAGGTATACCAATTCAGGCCAATTGCTCCAAGTGTTCCCAAAATAGTTGCTACACTAGCAGATGCAGCTGCGATAAGAAGGCTATTAAGACACGCCGACCATAAATCACGAGAATCAAAAAATAGCTTGTGGTACCATACAAAAGAGAATCCAGTCAGCGACATGCTTTTAGATGCATTAAAAGAATACACTATAAGCACAACAAGTGGGATATAGAAAAACGCAATAACGCACGAAAATATGACAAGAGAGAATCCACGTTTTTTGTGCATTACAGAGACCTCCCATCAAGCACAACATGCGATGACTTCGATTTCTGTAATCGCATAAAAAGCAGAACACCGCATGTTGTAATAAGGGTTATTACCACCGAAATAGACGCTGCCAATGGCCAGTTGCGTGTAACGGTTAATTCACGAGTAATAATGTTTCCAAGCATCACAGAATCTCGTCCACCCACAAGTTGCGGAACTGCATAGGCCCCAAAAGAGGGTATAAATACAAAGAGTACAGAGGTAATAATTCCCGATTGTATATTAGGCACCAGAACCTTCACAATTGATTGAAACTTTGTTGCGCCTAAGTCGCGAGCGGCTTCGAGCAGAGAAAAATCAAACTTCTCTATGGTAGCATAGAGTGGTAATATCGCAAAGGGAAGATAGGTATACACGAGCACCACGATAACGGCGTATTGATTGTACAGAAATTGAATGGGCGCAGTAACCACGCCCGTTGTCAATAACAGCTCGTTAAGGAATCCATTATTCCCCAAAATAGCAATCCAGGCATAGATACGAATAAGAAAATTGGTCCAAAAAGGAATTATAACAAGAAACAGATACACCGTTGCATGCTCCGACCGAGCAATAAAATATGCAGCGGGAAGCGCAAGCAGAATAGTAACCATAGTTGCGATACTCGAAATCCAAAGTGTAGATAGCGTTACTCGTATAAACGCTGCATTGGCTAAGGCAGTGTAAGCATCGAGCGCAAAACGATTGACAACGCCACCATAGAGCCCTTTTGCCATAAAGCTATAGCAACAAATAATGAGCAAGGGGATAACAAAAAAAAACGTAATCCAAAGAGCCACAGGAGCAGAATAGGTAGCGCCATACGACCGTTTCATGATGGATTAACCTCAACGATATACGCATCGGTACTACCCCACCAAACATACACGCGATCTTTCCAATTAATAACAGCACGCTCCTGTGTATAATCGATATGCGGCTGAAAGACAAGCAGCGTTGTTATCGAATCATTAATTCGTGCAAAAAATTTGGTTTGAAACCCGCTATAAATGAGTTCGTCAACCACAGCATTAAGCACTGTTAACTCGCCTGCTGTGTCAACATGATTTTCTGCAGTAATGCGAATTTTTTCTGGTCGAACGGTTACCAGCAATGTATCCCCAATAGTAATTGGCCTATCTTTTTTAACCTTAACAAGACCGACATCTTTAACATCGAGCGTTACAAAAGATGGCCCAACGAAAGTAACTTGACCGCGTAGAAGATTTGTTTCGCCAATAAACCCAGCCACAAAACCGTCTGCGGGATGGTCATAGATTTCTCTGGGCGTTCCCAGCTGCACTATTTTTCCTTCGTTCATTACTGCCACACGATCAGAAACTGACAATGCTTCCTGCTAAGCGTGCGTAACATAAACAAATGTAATACCAACTTTATCATGAATAGCATCGAGCTCAATTAACATATGTTGCCGTGGTTTTGCCGCACCCAGACGAGCCAAGCAGCGAGAAAAATTCGCCCTTTTTAATAGATACCGAGAGGGAATGAAGAGCACTAAAATCACCAAATTTTTTTGAAACGCCCTTAAGTGTTACATCGCTACCTTTCACCGAGCAGTACTCCGATCTGCAACACGTTTGAATAAAAACTCGTTTCAAAAAATAGCGCTTAAACTGGCTCAATCACAATTATTTTTTCACTTTTGTTCCCCGGCACATTTCGCAGCGACTATCAGCACAAAACTGACAGCAGGAGCAATCTTTGCAAGGGTGTTTTTTATCGGAACATACCTTGGATTTCTTGGTACTAGACGTAAGCTTTTGAGCTCCCATTGCGCATTTCCTCTCAAATATAAGCTACGAGATATGCACATACTACTGCAATGCCAAATTGCAGATCCACGAGAATATTAAAGAGCGAGGCTCGTGGAAGACGATGACCTTGCGATAATCGCATAAAAAGGTACAAATAAGCAAAAACCGGGACTTGAGATAAATAATTGGCGCATGCTGTTTTCCAATGATCTTGATCATGAAGCGCAACAATTGCCGCTACACACACAAGGGTAAATACCGAAACCCCAATCATCCCCACAATTGCCTTGCGAATTCGTTTTTCGCCTATAAAGGTTACCAAAGTCTCGCGCCCCATGATCCGATCCCCCTCGATATCCCGCATATCAAATATCACCGAACGCAGATAAGCAAGAATAAAAACTTCACAAAACACAAAAAGCATCGAGAATGTAAAATGAACGGTTCCTGCTATCGCAATCGGAACACATACCGCTAAAACACTCCATGCCAACGCAATAAAAAGATCGCGACTTGTGGGAATATCCTTTAGATTACGATACCGAAAGAAGCGCTGCAGAGACGAAGGAACAATTGTGCTATGATATACTGTTCCAACCAGAGTTGAAAAACTCATGAGGAAAAAAAGAGCTCTCGAGAGCGCAAAAGAAATGCCCAGCAAGCCAACAAGCGAAATGCCCGTAAGGAGAAATAATAATTTTTGATGTTTAAGATAAAATCGATAGCGGCTAATACCGAGATGCTGTGTCGTTTCTAAGGTTGAAATAGAATTCCAAAGATAAATTGCAAAGAAATACAAAAAAAAGACTAGCCCACCAGCAAAAAACTGGCTTGAGGTTACAACAATACCCTGCACAACACAGGAGAGATAATACATACCACATGCACCAAGTGCAGCAAAAACATTTAGATTTGTCAACACATCAAGGCCATGCCACAACAAATTAGGCACACTTCGTTTTTTTTGCTGCGCCATAAACTGTATATATTCTACCACGCGCTTAATCATCCAGCTTGGCGTTGATGCACCTGCAGTTATACCCACTATTTGACAATCTGCAATCGCGTCGAAATCGACATCTTCTTCGGTTTCGACAAGTTGTGTTGGTTTCCCAAGCGATTGTGCTATAGAGGCAAGCCTTTTTGTATTTGCACTCTGTTTGCCACCAACCACGATAAGAGCATCTACTCGAGACGCAAGCTCGGTTGTCTCGTTTTGTCTTTTATCGGTAGCAGAGCAAATAGTTTTTTTTACAACAATCTCGGCATTACTAAAATGAGCCCGAACAGCCTGTTCTATTTTACCAAAAAGAAAGGTGTCGAAGGTCGTTTGCGAAACGAGGCAAACACGCGGAACAAGAGGCAGGTGGGTAATATCATCTTCGGTTTGCACCAAATGACCAGCATCCTTAGCATACCCCAGCAACCCGACAACCTCGGCATGACCTTTATCACCGGTGATAATTATCGAATAGCCTAGTTCCCGATATTTTTCGATGACTTTATGAACTGTCTTAACTTTAGGGCAAGTACCATCTACAATGCAATGTCCTTGACTTTTAAATTCTTGTTCGGTTGTGGGTGGCACACCATGAGCGCGAATAATAACCGTAGATGCGACAGGCGGCATCTCACCATCTGCAAGTGGGTTAACACCTCGCTGACGGAGCATTTCGATGGTTTGGCCATTATGGATAAGCGGACCCAAAGAAT
>JBBRUX010000030.1:0-48149 GCA_038247415.1 Chitinivibrionales bacterium
GAAATGATTATGCCTGGAGATAATGCAGAAATCGAAGTTGAGCTTCATGTTCCAGTGGCAATGGAAAAAGAACTACGCTTCGCAATCCGCGAAGGTGGTCGTACTGTTGGTGCCGGTGTTGTAACTGAAATTATCGAGTAACGAGGAGACAAATCGTGGCTGGAGAAAGAATTAGAATTCGGTTGAAGTCATTCGATCACAATATTCTCGATAAGTCGGCTTCCGACATCGTTCGTACAGCAAAGGGAACAGGTGCCCGAATTTCTGGACCAGTTCCACTGCCAACCGAAAAGTCGGTTTATACGGTATTACGTTCGCCGCACGTTAATAAAAAATCGCGTGAACAGTTCGAAACCAGAACACATAAAAGACTTATCGATATTCTCGAGTCTACACCCCAAACGGTTGATTCGCTGATGAAGCTTGATCTTCCCGCTGGTGTTGATGTAGAAATTAAAGTTTAGTCTGGTGTTGTTTCTGCGGAAGCAGAGAATGCTATCATGTATCAAAAGAAAATGGAACGCTGATATATGCAAGGATTAATAGGTAGAAAAGTTGGAATGTCTCGTTTGTTTGATACAAAGACAGGTGAATCAATTCCTGTAACTATTATTCAAACTGGTACAAATGTTGTCCATCAGATCAAGACAGTAGAAAATGATGGTTATAGTGCAGTTCAGCTTGGTTTTGATGCTTGCAAAGAAACTAAATTAACAAAGCCAGAACTTGGTCATGTTAAAAAACATGGCGGCGTTGCAACACGAATTATCAAAGAATTTGATATTGACGAATCGGATAAAGAGCTCGCTGCTGGTCAAAGAATTGGTGTTGAAATTTTTGAAAACACCAAAGAAGTTGACGTTGTGGGAACATCAAAAGGCCGAGGTTTTGCTGGTGTTATCAAGCGTTATAATTTCCGTCGTGGACGTGAAACTCATGGTAGCAAAAACCATCGCACTCGTGGTTCTGTTGGTTCTAATACCTTTCCAGCACGTGTGTTTCCAGGCTTAAAAATGGCTGGACATCATGGTAATAGCCAAGTAACAGTAAAGAGACTTTCAGTAGTTTCATGTGATAAAGAGAATGGTGTTATCATTGTGCGTGGTGCAATACCTGGCCCAACGAATGGTGTCGTTTTTGTAAAGAAGTTCAAATAATCGTAACGATTTCTTATAAAGGTTAATCATTTTATGAAGGCAAAAGTATTTTCTGACGAAGGCAAATCGGTAGGCGAGTTTGATCTACCAGAATCTGTATTTAATGCAGAGGTTAATGAGCACCTTCTTCATCAGGTTATTACTTCCTATTTGGCAAATCAACGCCAAGGTACTTCCAAGACAAAAGGTCGGGATGAAGTAAGTGGTGGTGGAAAGAAGCCTTGGAAGCAAAAAGGAACTGGACGTGCACGTGCAGGTTCAAACACATCTCCTTTATGGGTGCGTGGTGGAAAAGCTTTCGGTCCAGAACCACGGGATTATTATTCAACCATCCCTCAAAAAATGCGCCGATTGGCTTTGAAGAGTGCTTTTTCTACTCGTGCAAAAGATGACAAAATTATAATTTTGTCTAAATTAGCCTATGATGCACCAAAAACTCAAAAAATTGTATCTCTTCTGAGCGCCATGAATGTTAATGGTAAAAAGAATTTGCTTATTATAGATGCAAAAGAGAATCCAAATGTGTATCTTTCAGGCAGAAATGTTAAGTGCTTACAGGTAACCCCTGTTTCCGAACTAACTGCATACGATATTCTCAAGAACGATAATATTGTTTTTGGTTCACAGGAATTAATCAAAAAAGTTGAAGAGGCGGTAGCATAGTGAGTATCCATCATCAAATTATTTACAGTCCATCGATAACAGAAAAAAACACCCAGCTTAGGGCTGAACAAAACAAATATGTTTTTGAAGTAGCGCTTAAGTCAACTAAGACACAAATACGGGCAGCAATCGAGAAGCTTTTTAATGTCAAGGTTGTAAAAATCAATACGATCATTACGCTTGGTAAGCAAAAGCGTATGGGTCGGTTTTCTGGTTATCGGTCAGATCGCAAAAAGGCAATTGTTAAGCTTGCCGAAGGTCAAACGATAAAGCAGTTTGGTGAAGTTTAATCACGATTATCTGAGAAACGAAGCATAGAGAGCGAAGATATATGGCAACGAAATCTTTCCGTCCGGTAACTCCAACACTGCGTTACAAAACTGTTCTTGTAAGAGATCAGATTACAACCGATACTCCTTATGCACCATTGCTGGTGTCTCAAAAGAAGAGCGGTGGACGAAATAACCATGGCCGTCTTACATCGCGTCATCGTGGTGGTGGGTCAAAACAATCTTATCGAATCATCGATTTTAAAAGAAATAAGTTTGGTATTTCGGGTGTTGTAGAAACTGTTGAATACGATCCTAATCGCACTTGTCATATTGCTCTTGTAAAGTATCCCGACGGAGAACGTCGCTATATACTTGCTACTGTTACTATGAAAGTTGGTCAGGTTGTGGGATCAGGGGATGGAACTCCTATCGCAGATGGTAATTGCCTTCGTTTGCGCGATATTCCGCTTAATACTCTTGTTCATAACGTTGAAATGCGTGAAGGTAAAGGCGGCCAAATGGCGCGCAGTGCTGGAAACGCAGCCGAAATTATAGCAAAAGAAAATGGTCTTGTTCAATTGAAGTTGCCTTCTACAGAAGTGCGCAATGTGAGCGAAAAATGCATGGCAACTATTGGTCAAGTAAGTAATTTAGAACATATGAATGTTGTTATTGGTTCTGCTGGTAGAAATCGCTGGTTGGGGAAGCGTCCTCACGTTCGCGGTGTTGCCATGAACCCTGTCGATCATCCAATGGGTGGAGGAGAAGGAAAAACATCTGGTGGTGGACATCCAGTTTCTCCTTGGGGTCAAAAGTCAAAAGGACTTAAAACACGTAATCCACGAAAAACTTCAAGTAAAGATATTGTGAAGCGTAGAACAAAAAAGAACTGAAGAGGTAAATGATTTATGGCTCGTTCAGTGAAAAAAGGCCCGTTTATTGATGGCCACCTGCTTAAGAAAGTCGTCGACATGAATAAGTCGGGACAGAAAAAAGTGATCAAAACCTGGTCCAGGAGATCAACTATTCTGCCTGAATTTGTCGGTCTTACATTTTCATTGCATAACGGGAATAAGTTTATCCCAGTATATGTGACAGAAAATATGGTTGGTCATAAGATGGGTGAATTCGCGCCATCTCGTCAATTTCGTGGTCATGGCGGCCATGTTAGAACCGATAAAGGTGCATCGGCATAATGCCAATTTCTGGTAAGGAGTAATTTGTGGAATCTGTGGCTTCAGCAAAACACGTCGGAACAACTGCACGCAAAGCGCGTCTTGTTGCCGATGCAATTAAAGGTAGAAAAGTTAGCGAGGCACTGAGCCTTCTCGATCTCACCATTAAGAAAAATGTTTCTGGTGATTTTTCGAAGCTTGTTAAAGCTGCTGTTGCAAATATGCAGAGTAAGCACACCGAAACTAACGTAGACGTTGATGTACTGCAAATAAAGCATGTACGCGTTGATCAAGGTGCAACTTTGAAGCGTTCTCGTGCCATGGCACAAGGTCGGAGTGGTAGAATTCTAAAGCGTATGTGTCACATTTCTCTCGTTATTTCGGATTAAGGGGGAAGAGGTTGGGTCAGAAAACTAGTCCTACAGGTTTACGTCTTGGTATTAATAAAACATGGCTGTCTAATTGGTATGCAAAAGATAAGTTTGCAGACTATTTATACGAAGATTTTGTTATCCGTAGCTATCTTAAGAAGCGTCTTGAGCATGGCGGAATATCAAGTATAAAAATAGAGCGTACTGCAAAGAAAATTATTGTTACCATCAATACTTCACGACCAGGTATTGTTATTGGTAAAAAAGGTGAAGAAGTAGAACGTCTCAAAGGCGAACTTCAGCATCTTACTCAAAAAGAAATACAAATTAATATCAAAGAAGTTAAGAAGCCAGAAATGGATTCTCAGCTGGTTGGTGATAATATTGCACGCCAGATTGAAAAGCGTGTTGCCTACAAAAAGGCTATTAAGAAAGCTATACAAACAGCAATCCGTATGGGCGCTGAAGGTATTAAAATTACTATTGGTGGCCGACTTAATGGCGCCGAAATTGCTCGCGTAGAAACATTTAAAGAAGGTCGCACTCCGTTGCATACTCTGCGTGCAGATATCGACTATGCAACATCAACAGCTCATACAACGTATGGTTGCATTGGTGTGAAAGTCTGGATTTGCAAAGGCGAAGTAATTAATCGTAGCGAAAAGCATGCTCCTGCAGACTCTCGTGAATCAACCCGTGCTGCATAAGGTAAGGAAGGGATAGATACAACATGTTAGCTCCTAAGAAGGTTAAGTATCGCAAACAACAACGTGGTCGCATGAAGCGTATGGCTACTCGTTGCAATAAGCTTGATTTCGGTGAATTCGGAATGCAGGCTTTACAGCCTGCATGGATCGACTCTCGCCAAATTGAAGCGGCACGTATTGCAATGACACGTTTTGTTAAACGTGGTGGCAAAGTCTGGATTCGTATTTTTCCCGATAAACCGTATACGAAGCATCCTGCTGAATCTCGTATGGGTAAAGGAAAAGGGGCTCCTGAAGGTTGGGTAGCTGTTGTGCGTCCTGGCACGATGATGTTTGAGATGGCAGGTGTAAAGAGTGAAGTTGCAAAAGAGGCTATGCGTCTTGCTGCGCAAAAACTTCCGATCCGTACAAAATTCGTCGAACTTGATCAAGTAGGATAAACTTATGAAGGCAAAAGAGATTCGTGAATTATCACCTGCAGAAATTAGCTCAAAAGTAGCTGGGATGGAAGAAGAACTCTTCAATCTTCGCTTTCAGGGTAAAATGCAGCAATTAAGTAATCCACTTAGAATTCGCCAAGTACGTCGCGAAATTGCGCGTGCAAAAACGATTCTAAATGAGAAAAAAGTAACCAGCAAATAACTTTCATTCCGGTAGGGAAAGCCAATGTTGCAGAGAAATGCACGCAAGGAACGAGTCGGAGTTGTTGTCAGCGATAAAATGGACAAGACAGTTATTGTCACTATTCGCCGTCAAGTTACGCATCCTAAATATGGACGCATTTTGTGGCAGAATAAAAAATATGTCGCTCACGATGAAGAAAATGCCTGTGGTATTGGCGATACAGTTAGTATTGTCGAAACCCGTCCGCTTTCTAAGACAAAGCGGTGGCGTGTTGGTGCTATAGTAGAAAAAGCTAAATAACGTCTTGTCTACAACTACATACTAAAGTCAGGTCGGGATCACCATGATTCAAGTGTTAACGAATTTAAATGTCGCGGATAACTCTGGTGCGAAAAAAGTCCAGTGTATCCGAGTATTGGGCGGTACTCGTCGTCGATATGCCTATGTTGGCGATGTAATAATTGTAGCAGTTAAAGATGCTATTCCAAATGCGCCAGTTAAAAAAGGTTCAGTTGCTCGTGCGGTTATCGTGAGGACTAGAAAAGAGTTTGGTCGTAAAGACGGTACTTTTATTCGGTTCAGTGATAATGCAGCAGTTATTGTAAATGACGCTGGCGAACCTAAAGGCACCCGCATTTTTGGGCCAGTTGCAAGGGAGTTGCGTGAAAGAAAATTTATGCGAATTGCATCTTTAGCACCAGAAGTACTGTGAGACAGGAGAAGATATGTCTTTAAGACTTAAAAAGAACGATAATGTGATGATTATTGCTGGCGATAATAAAGGTCAAAGTGGCCGGATTATTCGTGTTATACCAGACAAAAGTGTGGCCATGGTAGAGGGTAAAAACCTTGTTAAGCGTCATACAAAGCCTAATCGTAAAAATCAGCAGGGCGGTATTTTAGAGCAAGAAGCTCCAATCCATCTTTCTAATCTGATGTATATCGATGGCAAATCAAACAAGCCGTCACGTATTGGGATCAAAACCCTTGAAAATGGCAAACGTGTTCGTTTTTCAATAAAGGCTAAGGAGTTGGTAGATTGAGTACTGCAACAAAAAAACCTCTCCCGCGTCTGCGTGAGAAATACATCAAAGAAGTTGTTCCTGCTTTGCAGAAACGCCTTGGCATTAAAAATGTCATGCAAGTTCCAAAACTCGATAAAATAGTTTTAAATATCGGGATGGGACGAGCTGTTTCTGAACCAAAACTTATTGAGGAAGCCTCAAATATTCTTCGTGATATCACTGGCCAGAAGCCTGTTATCACTCGGTCTAAGAAGGCAATTTCAAATTTTAAGCTGCGTGAAAATCTTGCAATCGGTTGTAAAGTTACGCTTCGAGCTGCAAAAATGTATGAATTTTTCGACAGGCTTGTTGCTGTTGCAATACCTCGTATCCGAGATTTTCGTGGTGTTGGACGCAAGGCATTTGATGGTCGTGGAAATTATACCCTCGGCATCAAAGAGCAAATAGTATTTTTAGAAGTTGATCGGGATAAAGTGAGCTCAATTTATGGTATGGATATTTGCATCTGCACAACCGCAGAAACCGATGCCTATGCATTGGCATTACTCGAAGAAATGGGTATGCCATTTCGGAAATAACCAAGGAGAAATGAAGTGGCGCGTAAGGCCTTGATTGAAAAGTGTAGAAAAAAACCAAAATTTGCAGTTCGTGCGTATAACCGTTGCAGGAAATGCGGCCGTCAACGCGGATATTATAAACATTTCGGTTTGTGCAGAATTTGCTTTCGTGAAATGGCGCTTGCAGGATTAATTCCTGGAGTTACTAAGTCAAGCTGGTAAATGATTTTAACAGGTTCCCAAAGGAGTAGATTGCGATGTTGACTGATCAGGTAGCGGATATGTTTACCCGTGTACGCAATGCGATTCAGGCCCAGAAGCGGACTGTTACAATACCAGCTTCGAAGTTAAAGAAAGAACTTGCACGTATTTTGCATGAAAATCATTTCATTGCCAAGTATGCTTTTGTTGAGGATGCCAAACAAGGTCAAATCAAAGTGCTCCTAAAGTACGATGATGACATGAATAGTGCTATTCAGGGCATCAAGCGAGTAAGTACACCTGGCCGTAAGGTTTACGCATCTGTTGATGAATTACCCAAGGTTCTTAACGGTATGGGTATTGCAATCGTAACAACCTCAAAGGGTGTTATAACAGATCGCGATTGTCGAAAGATGAATATCGGTGGCGAAGTTATCGGTCTTGTCTGGTAACTGAAAACTTAAGCAAACAGGAGTTTCATTGTGTCTCGTATTGGAAAAATGCCTATAGCCCTTCCTAAGGGTGTTGAGGTTAAAAAAGACGGAAAGTTAGTGTCAGTCAAGGGCCCAAAAGGTGTGTTGACACGGGAAATCCCTGATACCTTTACAGTGACAATTGAAAACAATCATGTTTTGTGTATGCCCAAAGTAGTGTCTGCTGATATTAAGGCATTGTGGGGCCTTTACCGCATGCTCATTCAAAATATGGCTATCGGTGTATCTGATGGATATAAAATTGGGCTTGAAGTTGTTGGAGTTGGTTATAAGGCCGAACTTAAAGGAAAAGATTTAAAGGTGGCCTGTGGCTATTCAGATCCAGTAAATTTCACATGCCTGCCTGGAATTGTCTTTACCGTAGAGGGTCAGACAAAAATTTTTATCGAAGGTATCGATAAAGAGCTTGTGGGACGAGTAGCATCGTCAATTCGATCAGTCCGTCCTCCCGAACCGTATAAGGGTAAGGGTATTAGATATATTGGTGAAGTTGTTAGATCCAAGGCTGGTAAAGCCGCGGTCAAGTGATCACAGGAATATAAAGAGAGTATTAACACATGGAAACAGCTAAGAAGAGAATTGTCGAGCGAAAAAAGCGTGCCTTTAGAATTCGCAAAAAAATTGAAGGTACAGCTGATCGTCCTCGTCTTTGTGTTCGTCGCACACTTAAGCATATGTATGCTCAAATTGTTGATGACATTTCACAAACAACTATCGCTCAGGTTGGTAGCACTAGCAAAGAAGTTGCAGCAATTCTTGCTGCAGCCGAGAAAAAGTCTAAGGTTGATGTTTCTGCAGTAATTGGTGGAATTATCGCTGATAAGGCAAAAGATAAAGGTGTAACAACGGTTGTATTCGATCGCAAAGGATACGCCTATCACGGACGTGTAAAAGCCCTGGCTGAAGCTGCACGGGCAAAAGGTCTCGTGTTTTGATCGTAGTACTTGAAAGGAGCAATGGGCTTTGAGCAATTCAGACGCTTTGACAACAAAAACCGATAACGAGGCCAACGAACGACTTATTGCAGTTAATCGCGTTGCAAAAGTTGTAAAAGGTGGACGTCGGTTTGGATTTAATGCATTAGTCGCTGTCGGTAATGGCAGTGGCAAAGTGTCTATCGCTATGGGAAAAGCAAAGGATGTAACCGAAGCTATTCGTAAAGCCATGGATAACGCAAAAAAGAGAATGGTAACAGTAAGTATTGTAGATGGAACAATTCCTCATGAAGTAATTGGTAAATGGGGCGCTGCTCGCATCATGCTTAAACCTGCCGCGCCTGGTACTGGTGTTATTGCTGGTGGACCTGCACGTGCAATTCTTGAACTTGCAGGAGTTCGCAACATTCTTACTAAATGCCTTGGAACTACTAATGCTCACAATGTGGCTCGTGCCACGCTAAATGGTTTGCAGCAGATCAAGACCATAGAGCAGATTAAAGCTCTTCGGCAGATTGCTGATTAACAAGAGGGACTATTCGTATGGCTAAATCAATCAAGATTACTCAGGTGAAGAGCGTTATTGGACGGTTGGAGAATCAAAAACGGACAATTAAGGCACTTGGTATAAAGAGAAATGGTACAAGTGTCATTCATGCTGATACCCCGGCAATCCGTGGTATGGTAGGTAGTGTTCGGCATCTGGTTACTGTAGAAGAACAATAAGGAGAGAATTGTGGTTACTCTTAATTCAATAGCATCAAATCCCGGATCCAGAAAAGTTAAACATCGTGTTGGGCGAGGTACCGGTAGCGGTTCTGGCTCTACTTCTGGGTATGGTAATAATGGAGATAAGTGCCGAAGTGGACGTAAGCAAAAGGCTTACTTCGAAGGTGGGGAAACTCCAATGTCGCGCCGTATTGGAAAATTTGGATTTGTGCATGCTCGTGCAGTGACATATCAGATTGTAAACCTTCGTGATATAAACAAGATTCAATTTTCAGAAAAAGAAATTGATGTTGCTTGGATGCGCGATAAAGGTTTAGTTCATAATGCATCGCATGCTGTAAAAATCCTTGGTACTGGGGAATTTACAAAAAGTGTTGTAATTAAGGCCCACGCATTTTCTGCATCTGCAAAAGAGAAAATTGAAAAAGCAAAAGGAAAAGCAGAGGAAATTTCTCGTGTTTAAAACATTTGCTAATATTTTTAGAGTACCGGAGCTTCGGAAAAAAGTTCTTTTTACTATTGGAATGATCTTTATATATCGGATAGGTAGTCATATCCCAACACCCGGCATTAATCCCTCGGTGCTTGCGGATTTTTTTGCTCAATCGCAAAATTCACTCTTTGGCATGATCGACTTGTTTGTTGGTGGTTCTTTGTATAAGGCTACCATTTTCGCCTTAGGTATTATGCCCTATATTAGTGCCTCGATCATTATTCAGCTCTTAGGCACAGTATTTCCTTATTTTCATAAATTGCAACGCGAAGGTGCTGAGGGAAGAAAAAAGATAACTCAGTATACTCGCTATGGCACGGTTCTGCTCTCAATCATTCAAGCCGCCGCAACAAGTGTCTGGATACAAAGCATTACTTCTCCAACTACGGGCTTGCATGCTGTTATACCTTCCATGATGGGTATTCAATTTACACTTGTTACAATAATAAGCCTCACTACTGGAACAATTTTCATAATGTGGCTTGGTGAGCAGATTACCAATCGTGGTATTGGAAATGGTATTTCTTTTATCATCTTTATTGGTATAGTAGCACGCTTACCAGATGCTATTATAGCTGAAATTCAGCAAATATTTTCTGGTACAAGACACCCATTTTTAAGCATTCTTATTGCTGCTGTTGTTTTTGTACTCACACTTGTTATTGTGGTAATGTATCAAGCAACGCGTCGAATTCCGATACAAACTCCTAAAAAAGTTGTCGGTGCAAAAATGTACGCAGGGCAGAATACAGTGCTTCCATTGCGATTGCTGATGGCTGGTGTTATTCCTATGATTTTTGCATCTTCGCTCATGTTTTTGCCAAGTATGCTTGGTAATTTTTTCCCAAAATCCGAATTGGTTGAAAGTTTTATGGGTATGTTTCAACCAGGAAAACCATTATATTCGATATTTGATGCGCTTTTAATTATATTCTTTACCTATTTTTATACGGCAATCATATTTAACCCTATCGATATTGCAGATAATCTAAAGCGTTCCGGTGGTTTTATCCCAGGTATTCGACCTGGCAAGAAAACTGCCGAGTTTATTGATCGAGTTCTAACGCTTATCACATTGCCTGCATCGATCTTTCTTGCGCTGATAGCCGTTGTCCCATTTATGTTTATGGGAGCTTTAAATATTTCTTTCTACTTTGGTGGTACAAGCGTTCTTATCGTAGTGGGTGTGGCACTTGATACTCTTCAGCAGTTGGAATCGCATCTTCAGACAAGAAATTATGATGGCTTTTTGAAAAAAGGTCGTCTGCGGGGTCGACGTTCATATTAAGTTTTGGTATTAAAGGGGATTATTTTGAAAGTTAAAGCATCGGTTAGACCAGTTTGTAATGAATGTAAAGTAATTAAGCGCAGAGGTGTGGTTCGAGTTATCTGTGCAAAAAATCCCAAGCATAAACAACGTCAGGGATAAATATTTCCGCTCAGGAGGAGGTTGGTACATTTGGCACGTATTGCTGGTATAGAAATACCGAACAACAAACGGAGTGAGATTGGGCTTACCTATATTTACGGTATAGGTCGTACTTCTTCTCGCGAGATTTTAGAAAAAGCAGGAATAGATCTTAATCGCAAGATTAAAGATCTTACTGAAGAAGAACTCGACAGGATCCGTAAAATAATTGACGGTGAGTTTGAAATAGAGGGTACGCTCCGTTCCAAAACACGCATGAATATTAAGCGGCTTATGGATATCGGTTGCTATCGTGGCTTACGACATCGCCGGGGTCTTCCTGCTCGTGGTCAACGTACTCGAACAAATGCCCGTACTCGCAAGGGTCCTCGAAAGACTATTGCCGGTAAGAAAAAAGCACCAAGCAAATGATAACAATCTATAAGGATCTCCGATGAATAAAACTACAAAAAAAGTAAAGAAAAAAATTTCAACTGAAGGTGTTGCGCATATTCGAGCGACTTTTAATAATACGCTCGTTAATGTGACTGATCCTCAAGGTAATGTCATCTGTTGGAATTCTTCTGGAAAATCTGGCTTCAAGGGCTCACGCAAAAGCACTCCTTTTGCAGCCCAGATAGCTGCTGATGTTGTTGGAAAAGCTGCGTATGATGCTGGTGTTCGGCGTGTTGAAGTTCATCTTCAGGGCGCAGGAAATGGTCGCGAAAGTGCTATCAGGGCTCTTGCTGCGAGTGGCTTGAAAATATCATCAATAAAAGATTTTACCGCTATTCCGCACAACGGGTGCCGTCCCCCTAAACGCAGAAGGATATAAGGAAATTACTTATGGCTTTGTATCACGCAGCTAGATGTAGATTGTGCCGAAGAGAAGGAAAAAAACTTCTTCTTAAAGGCGATCGGTGTCTCACCGAAAAATGCGCATTTGAGCGGAGACCAACTCCTCCTGGAATGCGTTCAACCAAGCGTCGTAAATCGAATTCAGAGTATGATACTCAGCTTCGAGAAAAGCAGAAGATTCGTCGTATTTACGGGATTCTCGAAAATCAATTTAGGCTTTATTTTGAGCGGGCTTCTAAAAAAGATGGTGTGACTGGTGAAAATTTGTTGCGCTTGTTAGAAACACGGCTTGATAATGTGGTATACCGTATGGGTTTTGCTCCTTCGCGGTCAAGTTCACGGCAGCTTGTTTTACATAATCACTTTTTTGTTAATGGAAAGAAAGTTAATATTCCTTCCTATCAACTTAAAGCTAATGATGTTCTCCAGGTAAAAGATAAAAGCAAAAACCTTGATGTCATTCACTCTGCGCTCAAGGCGACTCATGAGCTTCCCGACTGGTTGATTGTTGATAAAGTTAAATTGTCGGGTACAGTGGTTCGTATGCCAGAACGTAAATCGATTCCAATGGATGTTCAAGAACAGCTTGTAGTCGAATTGTATTCCAAATAGTGAGGAGATTGCTTTTACGATGAAGTGGAAAAGCTTGCTCATGCCCAAAGCCATCCAGATAAGCAATCCGGATGACGTTCCAAATTACGGTAGAATTATTGTTGAGCCATTGGAACGAGGTTGGGGTTATACTGTAGGAAATGCACTCCGACGCATTCTCCTCTCCTCGTTGCAAGGTGCTGCAGTTGTTTCGGTGAAAATCGATGATGCTGTTCACGAGTATAGTGGTGTCAATGGTGTTGTTGAAGATATTACCGATATTATTCTTAATATTAAGCAATTACGAGTCCGGCTTCTTTCCGATGAAGATGCAATTATTCGTCTTGATGTAACTGGCGATGGCGTTGTTAAAGCATCTGATATCGAAAAGAATCCTGATGTTCAAATTTTAAATCCAGATTTGCATATTGCTACTATTAATGCAGATGCTCGCCTCAAGATCGAAATGCGGGTTTCTGATGGAAGAGGCTATGTTGCTGCTGAACAGAATAAGCGTGAAGAAGATCCCATAGGGACAATTCCAATTGATTCAATGTTCTCGCCTGTCACTAAAGTTAATTACATTGTTGAAAATACTCGTGTTGGTCAACGCACTGATCTTGACAAAGTAATTATGGATGTTTGGACTGACGGCAGTTTAAATGTTGAAGATGCAATGGGTTATGCTGCAAAATTGATGCATGATCATCTTGAAGTTTTTATCAACTTTGAGGGTGAGCTTGAACCAGTAGAAGAAAAAGTAACCGATGAAAAAACCGATAAGCTTCGTCAGTTGCTGAAAATGCGTGTTGATGAATTGGAACTCTCTGTTCGTTCAAATAACTGTTTGAAGGCAGCCAATATTCATACGCTAGCTGATCTTGTTTCAAATCATGAATCTGATATGCTAAAATACAAGAATTTTGGTCGTAAGTCTCTTATCGAATTGAATCAGGTTCTCTCTAATCTTAGCCTTTCATTTGGAATGGAAGTTGATAAGATTATGGGTCAAGAAAAAGATTCTTCGATGGATTTACGATAACAATAGACTATACACAGGAAATTCAAGCACAAGGGTTTTAATCATGCGTCATTTAGTTTCAGGTAAGAAACTCGGTAGAACTGCAAGTCATCGAAAAGCAATGCTTTCCAACCTTGCAATGTCTATTCTCGACAAAGAACGTGTAGTAACTACCGTTGCAAAAGCCAAAGCTGTCCGCGGTGTTGTTGAACGGCTCATTACTTATGGAAAAAGCAATAATTTGCATTCTATTCGTACTGCTGCAGAAACAATTCGTGATAAAACAATTCTCAAAAAATTGTTTGATGATATAGGACCAAGTTTTGAAAAGCGTGAGGGTGGGTATACACGAATTCTTAAAATGGGTGAACGCAAAGGCGACAATGCGCCTATGTCACTTATTGAGCTTGTTGGTCGTAAACGAGAAGAAATTGTTAAGCCTAAAGCAAAAAAAGCAAAAGTTGTAACATCGGTTCAAGATGTTGCCCTAGAGAAGCCAGCTGCAGAAAAGGCAGCTGAATAATATCAGGTAATGGGTCATTATTTGTAAGGAGAATTTCTATGTCTTTAGTTACTACGAAGCAAATACTTGATGAAGCAAATAAAGCCGGATATGGCGTTGGTGCTTTCAATGTAAACAATATGGAGCAATTGCAGGCTATTTGCGCTGCTGCTGCAGAAACAAAATCTGCAGTTATTATCCAAGTAAGCCGTAATGCACTTAAGTACGCAGATAAAGGTTTGCTGGCTGCAATGGTTAATTATATGGCTAATGTAAAGTATCCTGAGATCCCAATTGCATTGCATTTAGATCACGGTCCCGATATTGCCACAATAGAAGAGTGCATATCACTTGGATTTACATCTGTGATGATTGATGGATCACTCGACTATAGCACAAAAGACGCTTCGGGTAAACATCCAACGCGATCATTTGAAGACAATGTGAAAATAACCAAAGAAGCTGTGCGTATTGCTCATGCTGCTGGTGTTTCGGTTGAAGGTGAAATTGGAACCCTTGGTGGGATTGAAGATGAGACTGAATCTGAGGTTCATTTAACTGAGGTTCATGAAGCAGCTGAATTTGTTAAGCAAACAGGCGTTGATTCTTTAGCAATTGCTATTGGAACAAGCCATGGTGCCTACAAGTTTCCTGTTGGTCATGAAGTTAAATTGGCACTTGAAATTATAGATCAAGTTCATAAGCTATGTCCTACAACAAGTTTGGTTATGCATGGAAGTTCTTCGGTTCCTAAGCATATGGTTGACGAAGTCAATTTGTATGGCGGTAATGTTCCGAATGCTGTTGGTGTGCCAACAGCAATGATTCAAGACGCTATTAAGCGTGGTATGAGAAAAATTAATATCGATACCGATGGTAGATTGGCAATTACCGCTGCAATTCGCAAGGTATTTGCTACTAAGCCAGAAAAATTTGATCCTCGTGACTACCTTGGGCCAGCTCGTGAAGCCGTTAAGGTTTGGATGATGGAAGAAATGAAAGCTTTTGGAACTGCTGGACATGCTGGTGATTACAAGGGTCTTTCTTTAGCTGAAATCAAAAAAGGTTATGGTTTATAATTCTTTGATCGATTTTAGGTAACAATGGTTTTTGATAAGGCATAATGGAATCCGTTATGCCTTTTCTATTGAATTTTGCAGTGCATAAGCTATTTTATATCCGGATTTTTCAGGGCTGATTCACAATTCTGATTTGGAGAACCCTATGAAAATGACTCTTGTGTTTGCAGGTTTCCTTTCTTGTGCAGCGGTTGTTGCAGCACAAGATGTTGTCATTAATTCACCTGCAGCGTGGTTAACACAACGTGATGGAACTATTCTTGTGAAAGCGCAGTTTGATACTGCTCGTATCGCAAAGAAATCAGTTAAATTTACATCGTATACTGTAGACAATGGGAAGAAATCCCTTGTTGCATCAAAAACGGTTTTGGCAAAAACTTTTAGTCAAGATATTAAGCTCGGATCTGTTAAAGGCTCGATGCTAGGCGGGACTCAGTATGTTACCGTTGAGTGGGCGCTTACGGATACTGCTATAAAAGGATCTGTATTTCCGGTTGGTGTATTGGCAATAGAGAAAGTTGCTTCCAAAGATTCTCTAAAAATTGGTAAAGTTGCAAATGGTGCAGATTGTGCAGCAGCAGCAGCAGCAATCGGAAAAAAGCCTTTTACCAAAGTCGGAACCTATGAGATAGGTTCTGTTTGGAATGATCAATCGGTATTCTTTGCATGCAAAAAGGTTGCGGGGTCTAAAGATCTTGTCACACTTGCTATCGATGGAAAGAATGCTAAAAATGCTTTCCTTGCCTATTCAGATCGTTTGCTTGTTTATGGGGCTGAAAAAGATAGCCTGTCAGCTGTTTGCTACAAGCGAGCTATGGTTGGAGATACTCTGCGGTATACAAAAACATCATGGGAATTAACGGGTAAATCTTCAGTTGTCAATGGTGTTTTTGTTGTGGAAGTTCCTTGGGCTGACCTTGGCATGGTAAAATCTTTTGTTGGTCGACGCTTTGGTTTTAGTGTTATGGTTTCAGATAATACAGGGAAATCTATTGCTGCATATCCAAGTATTGCAAAACAGGAAATCCCTGGTTCCTGGACTAATGCATTATTAACTGAATAAAAGTTATGGTGGCTGTAGTTCAATTGGTTAGAGCACTGGATTGTGGTTCCAGATGTTGCGGGTTCAAGTCCCGTCAGTCACCCCATTAATAAGTGCCCTCTTGATGGTATGTCAAGAGGGCACTTTTATTTTGTGCGCCATTAGCGTTCCCATGCAATATTCTAAATGTCTGCATCACGTGTTTTTTTCTACACCCTTTTATCAGAGTAAATAGCATGCAGCATAATAATTCACAATTAAGAACATTTGATCGCTTTCCAAACAACTTTGATAGAGATCAATCTCGCATACTTGTTACCTGCCCTAAAGGATTGTCTCCTTTTTTGCGCCAGGAAATACTTGATCTTGGGTTTTCGCCCATAGATTGTTTTCCAACAGGGGTAACGCTTGACGGCACACTTGCAGATTGTATGCGCTTGAATCTCATGCTCTCTACAGGGCACAGAGTGTTATTTATGCTTTCGGAATTTTCTTGCACTGATGGCGATGATCTGCATCGCTATGTAAGCCAATGCCCCTGGGAGACTCTCATTGATCCGTCTGAGTATTTAAGTATAACATCTACCGTTGCAAACGATACTATTCGTGATTCTCGCTATGCCAATGTTCGCTGCAAAGATGGCATTGTGGATCGGCTTGTAGAGATGTGTGGTACACGCTGCAATAGTGGACCCGATCGCACAGGTGTGGTTATACATTTGTTTTGGCAACAAACCTTGTGCCGCTTATTTCTAGACACGAGCGGGGAATCATTGGCTCGTAGAGGATATAGAACAATTTCGGTTGCGGCGCCTCTGCAGGAGACGCTTGGGGCAGGTATTGTGCATGCTATGCATTATACCGGTAGTGTGGCATTTGTTAATCCGATGTGTGGAAGTGGTACCTTGGCTATTGAGGCTGCATATGTTGCGCTTAAGCGCCCGCCGCAAATTTTGCGTACCAATTTTGGTTTTATGCACATCAAGGGCTTTGACCAGGAATCGTTTGCAACCATAAAAAAAGAGCATGCTCCTGCAAGTCCTTCAAAAAATATTCCCCCTATTATTGCCACCGATCATGATCCTTTAGCAGTCGAAGCAGCTCAGAAAAATGCTGTAACGGCTGGCGTAGCCCAGTATATTACCTTCCATGTATGCGACTTTGCACAAACACCTCTGCCAGAAAGTCCTGCTCTTATTGTTATGAATCCAGAGTATGGGTTTCGTATTGGTGCTGATAAAGATTTGTCGCAGGTTTATAAATCCATTGGCAGTTTTTTTAAGCATGAGTGCGGGGGGTATAAGGGCTATGTTTTTACCGGCAATACAGATTTAGTAAAGCATGTAGGGCTTAAGGCAAGCCGAAAAACCCCCTTTTCAAATGGATCGCTCGACTGCAGGTTGTACGAATACGAATTGTATGCTGGAAGCCGGTAAGGTTTTTCTTTAATGAGATCCGCTTTTCCCACGATAAATGCATTCGCTTTTTGCCTAACTCATTGAATTAATTCTTTAATAATTATACACTTAGGATAGGAAGCATATATCTATTGAACGATGCATGAGGTATTGTGCGCATATTTCTTGTCAGCAGCGAATTTCCTTCCTATACGCCACTTGGCGGGATTGCCACCTATACGTTGCATTGCGCAACTGGTTTGCATGCTCTGGGGCATGAAGTACATGTTATAACCCGCAGCATTGACGATGTGCCTACATCTACTCAGGTTGATGGAATTATGCATCATTTGCTTGGGCATGGTTCTTTTCCCCTTCCACAGCATCGGTTTGCATACCCGCTTCGCAAAGTATGCTATACGTGCATCCCGCAAACGCTCATTCGGCTGGCTTGGGCAAAAGAAGTGTTTAAGGCAATAGCAAAGCTTATCCAAGATGGTTGCATACCCGATGTGATTGAAGTGCCAGATTGTGGAGCAGAAGGCTATTATCTTGCTCGGAACGCACTACGGCAAAAACTTGTGGTTAGATTGCATACTCCCTGGAACCTTGTACGAAAACTAGATTCCATTCGCGAACATCCTCTCGATAGTTATTTGCTTGACTATTGCGAAAAGCTAGCCATTCGCAATGCACGTTATGTTTCCTCTCCCACAAAAGCATTGGCAGAGATTGTGTGTGCATCATGGCATATTAAAGGGATTGAACAGTATCCTAATCCTATACCCGTGAAGAACTATGTGAAATCGAGTGGAGAAAAATGGATATTTGTTGGCAGGGTCGAGTACCGTAAAGGGGTACATGTGCTGTTGCGTGCGTATGCTCAAGCAGCACAAAAATGCACTGTTCCACAGCTTATGCTTGTGGGAAAAGCATACGGAATTATGGCGAATGGAGAGTCCTATGAAAGTTTTATACGTCGTCTTATTAAAGAACTACATCTGGAAAAAATGATCGAATGGATCCACGGAACCAGCGATGTTGCGCACTACCTGGCTATGGCTTGCGTGGCTATTTTCCCCTCGGTGTGGGAAAACTTTTCATATGCTTGTTTAGAGGCTATGGCTTCGTCTATTGCTGTTATTGCATCTGACTGCGGGGGTTTCAAAGAGATCGTTTCTTCGGGACAAAATGGAATATTATTTACACAAGAAGATGCTGCTGCACTGGCTAACGAACTTGTTTGGTGTGCAGAAAATCCGGAAAAAACCCAAAAAATGGGTGTGCTTGGCCAACTATGGGTGGCCACACATTGTGATACACCAGTGGTTTGTAAACATATCGAAATGGTTTATAGAAAAGCGAGTGTAACGCAGGATGATAGGGCGGATAGTGTTTAGAAACCTGAATTGACTAGGCAGAAGCCTTTGAATAATGATTTAAAAACCGCTAAGGAAAAATAGCTATGTCTTCTCCGCTCATGGGTGCCCGACTTATTAAAAACGGAATCCATACCCTCTTTAATACCTTTTTTATGAGGCTTTTGTCGTGGGTTGTATCAATTTGGATTACACGGGCTTTGGGTCCTGCAAATTTCGGAATATTTTCGCTGGTTCTGTGGTTCACGGGCATTTTTTCATGGGCTCTTGGAATGGGGCTTATACATGCTATTACTAAATTTGTGGCTGAGTTTCATGCAAAAAAGGATACTGCGACAATACGATCGATAGTCTGGTTTGTTTTAAAAATAGAAGTAGCGTGTGCTGTGGGCGCAACGCTTATCCTAGTCTTTTTTAGATCGAGTATTGCCGATTATTTCTTTACTCCTAAAGAATCATTATTCTTTTTGCTCGCTTTTGTGGGATTACTACCAGGTGTTGTAACTGCAATTTTTTCTGCGGCAATAGAAGGCATTCAGAAATTTGAATATTTTACGTATGTTAGTCTGATTGTATCGCCACTGTCATTTATTGCTAAAATAATTGTTCTTATGCTTGGATATGGCATTAATGGTTTGTTGATGGTTATGCTATTCTTTTCTTTTGTAAATTGTATTGTGTATGCCCTTTTTCTTATGAAGGAAAACATCGTGTGGCCGCCTGCATTGGGAGCAACAGAGGGTACGCTTAAAAATCGCATTGTGAAATATAACGCAAGTGTTATTGCTATTTTGTGCTGTGATAAAATTGTGTGGGACAAGAGCGAAAACTTTTTCTTGGGAAGATTTTGCAGTGCTGCTGAAATTGGATTTTTTAATTTAGGGTATAACTTTGCTCAAAACTGCATGAGTATTATACCAACAACGCTGTGGCGGATCTTATTTCCGGCTATGTCGGCATTTTATGGGGAAGGTAATCAGGATAAAATGAAGCGGCTCTTTTTCATATCTTCCCGGTATGTTGCGTTCTTTGTATTTCCTGTTGGTGTCGCGGGAATTTTACTTTCGTTTGGAATATTAAAGTATGTCTACGGACACGATTTTTCGGGGGCACAACATGTAATGCAGATTATGTTTGGTGCGCTTATCGTTTCGAGTATCAGCAATCCCTCATCGGCTGTATTATATAGTTTTGAAAAACAATCCTTTATTTATAAATATGGTGCCGTTTTAGCTATTGTCAATATTGGACTGGATATCTGGCTAATTCGAACTCATGGTGCAATGGGAGCAGCAATGTGCTATGGTATAACTACTGTTATTGCATCGGTGGGAGGCTTGGCGTATACTATTAAAACCATGAAATTGCGCTATCCTATTGTATCTGTTGTCAAGATAGTTTTTTCAACCATTCTCATGGGTGTGGTCATGGAAGTAATCCTTCTCCAGCGTCTTAATGGAGCAGGTTATCTGATTGCCCTGGGGGCTGGCTTTTTTATGTACACCATTTGTTCGTTGGTGCTCGGATCATTTGAGGCAGAAGATTTTGCGCTCTTAGAACATGTCAAAAAGATTTTTCCAGGAAAGAGCAAGCGTATTGTAGATGAAGTTGTCAAATTTATGACACATTTTAAACATCGCTAGAGTCCAAAGTCAAACCATCGAGAAATAACCCAAAGCGTTGAATCGTTAGGATCCCGGTTGAGGATAAAGGTTTGGAGTCCCAAGTCGAAATCGAGCGGCCCTGAATAGAGATCAGGAGCAAAAATGGTCATACTGCCACCATCGAGATTAAATTCGGCTTGTATCGTATCGTAAACTTCCTTGATGTAATAGCCAGAGTTTCCCGGTGCTACACCGAGGGTTTCTACGTTTGCTAGAATAGTATAACGAATAGCGCCTTCCACAACGGGTTTAGCTTTGAATTGCAAATCGTCGATTCCCCCAAAAAGTCTTTCGTGCCTAAGAATTTCTTCATCACGACCCCAATAATAATAGGTACCCGAAGAAATAGATTGAAACGCTCCATTTGGAATTATTTCTGATCGCAGTACTGTTCCAGTCTGGATTTTTTCGCTTGCAAAACTCTGCGCCATATAAAATCGGTATGATAATGGATCGGGAGCATTTTCTGGAGCGAAGAGGGGTTTTAGAAGATCGATATTGCGCTTTTCGTAGGCTATAAAAAGTTGATTGATAAGTCCTGTGGGCGAGATTCGAGAATTTCCGGCTTCGGTAAGAGGTTTGCCTGTGGGTGGAAGAAAGGGGAAATTACACGAGACTTCGATGAGCAAACACAGCACACAGAGCGCTTGAAAGGCATATTTCTTTAAATAATACGATACGCGCATTAAGGCTATTAATGCACTTTTATCGTGTAAAGTGGATGAAAAAATCCCTGAGGAGCTTCGTCTTGCCATTTTAGGATTGTCCACGTATTTTTTGATTGAGAAAATGCAATATCGATGCGGCAATCTCCGGTATCAGATTGAATCAAAATAGTTGATTGTACATGAGCGCTGTCAATGGTTATTATATAATGTCGATAAACCTGAAGTGTGTCGTTGCGTGTGAATACCTGCGGATCTGCGCGTGATGATAGTTTAGCCCAATCTACTGTTATTGTGTATCTGCTTGCTGGCAGATCGGAAGAAAGACTTGATAGATGTCCTATCATGTCTGATTTTGTAAACTGCCTCCCAATAGCATCGTAGAAGGTATAGGCATCGGAAAAAATAGTTTCGTAATCTGTTTTTTGAAATTGTTCTGACGTTCCACCAAGAATAGCACTGAGGGAAAATCGGTCTGCAACAAGTTGCAGTGGAGCCTCGATAGGATCTGATGGTGTGAAAATAGAACACCCTAAAGAGAATATGCTCGCGATGCACGTTAGCACAAAGGATGCGAATAGATTTTTTGTAGTCACTTAAAAAAACACCTTTGCAGCAATTGAGATATCCCAGAAACTTTCTGAATTCCGATAGAATGTTTTAGCGATGTGTGCGTTGCCAGCAATTTTTTGCTCCCGTAGAAATACGATGTCAAGAAATGGTGTAATGCGTCGCTGGCCTTGAAGGGCATTGACAACATAGTTGTTACCGTCAAAGATTATAAATTGCGAAATACCAAGCATTGCTCCACATTCCAGCGACAGCGATGTGCCAATGGTAAATTTTGAAGAGAGCTTGAATTCGTGAATGAAGGATGTGCGGTCGATGGCATAAAACCAAGACTTTTGGGTTATGGTTGAGTCGAGCAGGGTATCCACAAACAGCGGATCAAATCGGTAGCCTTCATCCCAAAACGTTTCGTTATTCTGAAAAAGAAGTGTTGCCCATGGCAGAATGTCGAATGTGGATCCTAATGTGTTGCTTGCGGTTCTCCCATAGGGAAAGTTCGAACGAAAATTATTAGGATTAATCATGGGGAAATCGGCCGCAGACATCTTGACATCGGTTGCAATCTGATCGGTTACCAGGAGGTTTGCATGCGGTTTAACAGAAAGAGAGAGACCTAATCGATAGATTGAGTTTTTAGTATTTGATGCGCTGTGTTCTTTTTTAAGATAGATCAGATGCGACTGTTCGTACTCTCCTGTAAATTCCGCAGAAACTGCATCAGAACTGTAGGGAATAATAGAAATTGAATGAACTTGATCGAGCCAATGATTTTCTGATGTGTTGCGAATAGTATCTAGACCAGATTTAAAAAAATTGGGATAGCGCCTCGTGGCTCTACTAATGCTGAATGTG
This sequence comes from Chitinivibrionales bacterium, assembly GCA_038247415.1. Taxonomy (GTDB): domain Bacteria; phylum Fibrobacterota; class Chitinivibrionia; order Chitinivibrionales; family WJKA01; genus JBBRUX01. The sequence continues at coordinate 22,432 of JBBRUX010000030.1, forward strand.
TATGCGCCACCGGCCCCTGATTGAAAATATTTGCCGATTTTTTGTTTAAACGCTGCGCTATAGCCGTTATAATCGTTGTTGTGTATTTTGAGGGAATCGGTATTGTTTGATGTGAGGATTCCCGAAAACTGAATGCCCGGCAACTTTGTTTCCTGTTCAAAAGAAAATCCAAGTCCTCCTTCGTAAACTAGGGGGGCGCCATCGTCTGATGAGAGCGCCAGAGCAAAAGAAGATTGTGTGTTACGGCGGTCTAAAAGATCGGTTGGCTGATCGGGGTAGCGATTTTGATGCAATGAAAACCCGCCAAAAAGAGCAGGAATCAGATGAAATCGCGAAGCTCCTTTGATCCCCCCAAGCCCAGAAATTATATGTCCATTGCGTGATGGGGTGTTTACGAAAAGCGATTTCCCATCGGTTGCATCTTCGAGTACGCCATCGTTACCAAGAATAAGGGAGTCGGTAATGCGGAGTAAAAGAGAATCGCTTGTCCCAAAATCATAGGCTATTAGTGCCGATGCGATGGTTGACAGCAAGTTTGATGTTGACATTCTGCGGCCATACCCGTGCGCCTGAAAATAAAGAGGGCTCTTGTAAACGGGACGTGATGAATCGCCCAGCGAGAACCAGCCAAACACTCCCTGGTCGTGGTAAAAATTTTGTAATGATGTTGTTGCTACTTCTGCGGGAAGGTTAAGTCCCCAGGTTCGGCCAGAAAATCCTGCCCGCAGCTCGGCGGGAACCCCTTGATAGTTAATTGAGATAAGTGGGCCTATATCAAAAGATCCTTGGCTGGATCCGCTAAAATTGCGCCTGTTGTAAACAACCCAGGGGGAATAGGATAGGCCCAGCCGCACAGAAGTATCTTGGGGCAGTGTATGATAAACGGCTCCCGATGCATCGAGGTACTGATTTAGCATATTGAGGACGCGATCGTAGAAAAGATCGTACCGAACGTTTTGTTCCCAACGTGTAAGATTTTCAGACTTGACAAGGCTGTAAACATTGGATGATTTAACGGTTTGGCGGTATACGATCTGTTTTGTACTAAGGCTCGTATGTTGTAGGGAAGAAGCTGTATCCCGCTCTGGTGGCTGCAATTCCTGTGGCCAGGATATATCGAGTGCATAGCCACTCAGTGCGCAGAGCAGCAAAAGCGCCATCGTGCGAAACACTATGCCTGCTCCGATAATGTTTTGTAAAGGGTGCACCACGTGGTCACCCCTAAATCCTCGGGACGAGCTGTGGGGATAATTCCGGCTTTGGCAATAACATCGGCAAGAACAGTTTTTGAAAGATTGGGGTATGTTGCACTTAAGTTGTTAAGCAAGGTTTTTCTTCGCATGCGAAATCCGCAATCGACGAGTTCAAAGAAATCTTCCCACAAATGTTCCGGAATAGGAAAGCTTTGATGCGCAAAGATATTCATCGTGAAAACGGAAGACTCGATTTTTGGCGGAGGAAAAAAAGATGCTGGGGGAACATGAAAGAGAATGCGTGGGGATCCAAAAAATTGACAAAATATAGATAGAAAGCCATTCTCTTTGCTATGAGGGGCGGATACAATTCTTTCGGCAACTTCACGCTGTACCATGCAGGTAACAGAGAGAACGTTTCGTGCCTGTAAGCAGATGTTTTTTAAGATAAAAGCAGCAGCATTATAGGGGAGATTGCCTACGATATGCACTTTCGTACCGACTGTGCTTATATCAAAGGTACGTGCATCTGCTCGGTGCAGTGTCCAGGCATGCCCCGTTAACTTGGCGCGAAGTTCTGGAATAACATCGTCATCGATTTCAATGCAATGAAATGATGGAAACCTTTTTTCGATGTGAACGGAGAGTGCTCCTTTGCCCGGGCCAATTTCGATAATCTGTTCGTTTGGTTTGGCAGGTATTGCTGCGGCAATATCATGCGCAATATTTTGGGCAATAAGGAAATGTTGACCGAGTCTTTTTTTTGGAGTAGTAGCCTGGGCAGAGGCGGTCGTTTTGGTCTTTTTTTGCATAGTATGAATTGACTTGGGATGGCTTACAAATTAGTTTTATCCAATAGAAATTTAGCCCATTGTAGGCCTCTCTATTCAATATAGCATGCGACACCCACGCAAAAGAAGGAGCACCCATGATTTCTCTTGGCAGGATTTTAATTCTGAGTTTAGGGGTAGCTTTTTTATGTACAACGTGTCAAAAATCAAAGCCAAAAACGCAAAAGCTTGGCACCGTAACTAAACAGGTGGTAAAGGCCTTCGAAAAACCTACCTTTACTCCTCCATCTGATTCACTGATTAGACCGGAAGCTCTTAAAAGCTGGATGCTTGTCAATCCAGCACTCGATTCTTTTGCAATCGCTAATCGCGACTCTTTCACGACTAAGGATGCCGTGCGCTATCAGGAACGGTTTATGGTAGCTCAGGATAAAATATGCGTACGATACGGTTTAGCGGGTGGCTATGCAGAATATCTTTGGATTCTTAAAGCTCGGGCAAATCCCCTCAATAAAAAGCTTGTTGCATCAATGACGATATCAGGTGAGTAGTCGCTACTGTCGCTCCCAATAATAGCCGTTGCTTCTGAATGTGATTGACCCGTGTATAAATGTTGACAGTGTAGTATATCGAAGTGCCCCCAGGAAGTCGAGAACGGATTGAGCCGGATGCCCATATTCATTTGGCGGCGGCGCACACGAGATAATTGTCCATTGGGGTTGCGAATATCCATAAAAAGTGGGTTCGAGCGCTGAACTTGAGCCATGATGCGGTACTACCAGAATATTTGCTGTTATTTTGTATCCCTTCCTCTTGCCAATTTCCCTCATTGCAATAGAATCTATATCGCCTGTAATCAGCACAGAACAGTCTTTGTGCCTTAATTGTGCGCATAGCGAGTACCGGTTTTTCATTTCACTGGATGTTAAGGGATTCTCTGGAATTTCCTCTTTTGGCGGCCAAAGAAAGTGCACAGATACATCTGCATCAATGCATAGAGAGTCGTCTTCTCCTTTGACAGAAAAGACAATTCGGTTTTTCCAGACTCCCGCCTCGCTGCGGATGAGCGCGGTATCTGCCCCATAGCCAACCATCACTTTTCCGCTAAAATTTATTAATTCAGGAAGAAGCGATAATCCCCCGCGATGATCTTCATCGGTATGGGAGAGAACAATCATTTGTAGAGGAGGGGAGCCAAGGGTTAAATAACCTGCATACCACCGATACCATTCGCTTGCCGACCCCATATCCCAGACTATGGCGCTATCGTTGGTGATGCTAATTTGTGAAAGGCCCTGGCCTACATTGAGAACGGCAAATGATAGATTTTTAGCTGGAGTTCTTGAAGTGGGGGAGCAAGTTATTACCAGTGTCCCGATCAAGCAGAAAAATGACAACAAGCGCAGAGTGGGGTGCATGTGGATACTTTGAGAAAATTGTGTAGAAGAGTGTTATGAGAAAAATATACTTGCGACAAGACTGCTCGCTTCTCTTTTGAGAAACTTCACTTTTCGTTACAGATATTTCGAATTTATAAGTCAACCGAGAGCACTAAAGATAAATGGTCATTTCGGTGTATGCAAAATAATGAGACAATTTCAAATCTTTGGTGATGCCTTTGATGTACTTCCCGCCTATTTAATCCCTTCAATTAAATATATGGATGGAATGAAAAAGAATGGCGAGATCCGGATGACATCGCCAATTGTGAAACCGGCTTCTTGCATCATTGTCCGTAAACGATTTTGCGAGAAGTATTGTGCTTTACTTACCGTGAGTCTGACAAAAACAAGAAAAAGGGCATCGTAGGGATTTTCCAGTGTCGCATGTGCAAGGAATAATCGTCCGTTAGGTTTCAAGTTCGAATACATTTTTTTTAATGCTTCGGATTTTTTGGGAACATAGGGAAATGCGTTTGTCGATACGATTGCGTCGTATGGCCCATATTCGCCTATTTCGTTGATAGATGCAACATGGTATGCCGTGTTGTTGACACAATGGCGCTCTTGTGCCGCAGCAATCATGCCCAAGCTTGTATCTATGCCGGTAATTGCGCAGGCGGGATATTCAATGGCAAGTTCGTTCACCAGTTCTCCTACGCCGCAGCCGAGGTCGAGGATATTCGTTGGATGCGGTGTTTTCTGCCGGATTTGGGTTCGCACCTCACGCCGAGTGGGCCCTAAAGCAAAATATTGAGCCCATAATCTCTCGTATTTGTTGGCCCAGAACTCCCAAATTCGTGATGACATCATAGTATTATCTCCACCATAGTAATTTCCAAAAAAATTCTATTCCTACAACACAATTAATACTGATAATTTGAACGGTCTTACGAAAACCGCAACGATTGATAAGTTTGGCAAGGCTTGCGAAAGTGAGACTTGGTAGCATATACAAATAGAACAGCCAAAGATAATACCGTAGTGGTGACATATGCTTAGGGCGTTTGTGAAGCCGTAGCAGATCGAATCGCCATAATTGCGAAGCATGGGTACGCATTACATCGGAAGAATATGATTGTTGACCATAGGCTACTGTCCCAGGAAATAGTGTTTGAGTCGAAAATGTTGCATATTGAATGTGGTGCTTTTTGATATATCGAGCCAGTGCTCTAAAATTATCTGGTTCCCAGTCTGGATCCACAATGAACAGCGCAAAAAGTTCGATTCCAAAATATTGACATAGAGCAATAGTGTCGTTGTTTTCTTGTAGTGTTGCATGTTTTGAGACTGCATCAAGGCAATGCGTATCGATATATTCCAATCCGACAATTAATGCCGATAGCCCAGCCTTAACAAGCTGCCCAATGCAATCACGGTGGTGCGCGACAAAGTGGGCTGTGGCATAAGCAATAAAAGTCTTTTTTATTCCCTGCAAAGCGGTTAATTCGGCAAACCGGATAAGCCTTTGCTCGTTAATGCAGAAATTGTCATCAACAATAAAAATCGTCTGGTTTTGTATCCCCGCTATTTCTGTGACAACATCTTCAATTGGTCGTGCAGCATAGCGACCCCCATTCATTTCACGACAAAAGCAAAAAGTGCATGCCCCGGTGCATCCCCAGGAAGTCTTGATCGAAGCGCAATCGAGATAGTGAACAAAAGAGAATTTGTTACTACGATTATTTAGAAGAATCCGTTTGGGGTGGGGGAGAATTAAAGATTGTGGGTCCGCTTCGGCAGCAATGATAAATTGGCCATTTCGGTTAAAATATGCCCCAGCCACCGCATAATATGGCTGATGTTGAGCAATACAGTTGACAATTGCTTGAATAGTCTTAAGGTGATTGCCAACAACTACGCCATCGATCGAAGGTGCAAAGAAATGATGTGGAACAACTTCGGCATGCGGGCCGCCGATGAAAATTTTTATTTTTGGATACCACTTTTTAATGGCAGTAGCATCTTGTAGTGCACAATTGGTTTGAGTAATATATGCAGTGAATAAAACGATATCTGGCTGCAGCGAACGGCATTTTTTTAGCAAGGTTCGGGTTGATGTATACTGATCTAAAATTGATACATCATAATCTTCCAATGCAGTATACAAATACTCCAATTCTAGGGGTTCGGTTTTCATGAGTCGATCGAGCCGAATTGTACCGGGATGGAGGCGGGTTTTTACAATGAGTATGCGCATCGTTTTGTTGTTTCGTATTCGAAATATTTACAAAGCAATATTATTGCAGATTGAAAAATTGAATCTTGGCAATAATCTCGAATTGACTTTTGCATAGGTTAAAAAATGTTAGGTGGAATATGCCGGCGAATATATCGCCGATAATGCAAATTGACAAAAAAAGCAAACAGAAGCACTAATGGTCGTCTCAAGAACAATGGATGCAAAAGGGTGCGATACAGTATACTCCCAATACTGAAAATTCTTTCATTGAGTTGCCAATAGGCCTGTGTGAGTTGTTCGGCACTCATGTGTTTGGGCTTAAAAACACAGGTAGTTCCGGTATAGAGTTCGAAGTCTGTTGTCAGCAGACGATTCTGCTCTTTAAACTCATCGAATAACCGCGTTCCTGGCATTGGGGTAAGGAGGTAAAACCGGGGAATGGGAATCCGGGTTGAATGGATAAAATCACCGGTTGCTTTGATACTTGCAAGCGTATCGCCGTCGGTACCCAGCATCATTTCGGAGCTTACCACAATTCCTGCTTTTGTAATGGTTTTGATAGATTGTTGATGATTGTCAACGCGCAGCCATTTTTTATCCAATGCGTCAAGCCCTTCCTGAGAAATGCTTTCGACCCCAAAACTCATCATAGTGGCTCCGGCGGCCCGGACTTTTTTAAGTAAATGAGGGTAACGCGATAATTCCAGCGAACATTGGGTCGCCCACGACATGTTGAGCGGTTTGATGGAATCACACAATTCTTCGAGGTATTGGGGGCGGGAGACGATGTTGTCGTCAATTAAATAGAATCGTCTGATTCCAAGACTGCGAATTGCTTTGATATCACGAAGTACTTCAGGTATGGGTCGGGTCAGATATTTGCCTTTATATAAACAGGCAATCGAGCAAAAACTGCAGGTATGTGGACATCCGCGACCCGCTTGCACGGGAAGCATTCCGTTTATCTTTTTATTAGTAAGGATATCGTAGCGAGGTAGGGGCAATCCTTCTAGAGACTGAATCGGATTGTTATATATCTTCTGTAAACGTCCGGTCAGCTCAAAATCATTAAGCATCATGGGATATGAGAGTTCGGCGTCCCCAATAATTACCGAATCAACATGTTTGCTTGCCTGCGAAACCATAATCGATGCCATATATCCACCCATAACAACGCATTTGCCACGTTTACGGAACTCGTGTGCAATGTCAATTGCCCGAAATGTTGCATGGCCCATTGAACCTATCCCGATGATGTCGGCATCGGATTCGAAATCGACCTCTTCAATAACTTCAAGCGTAACCTGGACACGCCAATGCGAGGGCGTCATGGCCGCCAGAAGAGGGAATACAAGACCGGGCAAATGAAGTCGTTTCTGTTTGCACAAGGTATGATCGGGGGCGTATTGGGTTGGCTGTATAAAGTAGATTTTTGGCATAAGAAGATGATTCTATTTGACTGAGTACACTATAATTGACTGTTACAAAATAACGCTAAAAATCTAATGAATGCTTCCTACAATCCGAGATTAGAGCATTTTAGATTCTTCTGCACGAGCCTCATTACGCTTGATCAAATACTGGTTTCGAACGCGAATGCTCCCTGTTGCCATTTTCCACAAGAGCTGTGGCGAGAACCTCAGCATGTAGTGAATGAGAACTAACGGCCTGAATAGAACTCGGTCATAGAGTTGAATGATTTCCTGATAAAAGGCTGAAATTGACATGTGCGTTGGTCGTACGGTAACATGCGCCAAATCCCAAAACGGATATGCAGTTGGGGAAATAACCAGGTCATCGGACGAAATGGTAGAAGCTGTGCCAGGTAATGGAGTGAATGGCTGAACATTGACATAGGTTATACCCAGCTGGATTAATGTTTTTGCACATTCCAAAAAGCGATGTTTGTCCCAATTCGGCGAAGCAATAATTGTTGCATAAATATCTATGTTAAGAGATTGCAGCACTTTAATTGCAGTTCGGTTTGTTTGGCTCGTGCTCCCTTTGTTGTAATCTGCAAGTTCATCATCAAAAAATGATTCGAAACCGACAATGATTGTTTTTAACCCGGCAGCTCGAAATCTCCCCATCAATTCGGGATTGGCCGCAACAAAATCGGCTCGGCCATACACAAGATAGTGTTTACGAATGCCTAAACGCTCAACTTCGCTACAAAAAGCTTCGAGTCGCGATTTTGACGCAAGAAAATCATCGTCAACAATATAGATCTCCTTTTCGTCAATTGTAGCCAATTCATCGAAGACTTCCTGCAAAGGGCGTTGGGCATAGGCAGAATCGGTAATAGCCCTGCAAAAACAGAACCGGCACGAGTGCGGGCACCCAAAGGATGTTTTCAGCAAAGCGACATGTGAATGAAAAATGTAAAAATAGGAGGATCGATATGTGTGCGTTAGCGTACGATTTGGCAGCGGGAAAAAGAAATCTAAGGGCGGTAAATCCTCCTTAATGCACTGTTCTGTCTTACGCAGAATCCCAAGCGGAAGTTTTTCCGACGACCCTAAGTGCTCTAATAGTAGGGGAAATACCCTGGTAGCATTGCGGACAATGCGATAATCGATGCTGGGATGATCGAAGTGCTCGGGACAAACTTCGCAATGAACACCACCCACTATGGTATGAATCGCTGGATTGTATCGTTTGACAACTTCGCAATAGTCAATAATCACGGGAATATGGGTGATATAACCGGTTAAGCATACGATACCGGGATTATGCAGTTTCAAAAAATGGAGCAAAGATTTTCTTTCGAGAATCATATCAACTATAATAGGCATATTGGGAGACCTAATGAGTGTTGCTAAAACCTCAAGCTCCAGTGGCTCCACGATCATGACATGCTGCAATCCGATCGTCTCTGGCGATGGACGGGGACGGACGAGGAGGATGTTCACTTATTCTCCACTTGAAAAACGCGTGTGCTCGGTGCGTAATCATTGTAAGAGAGCAATCCTCGTGCCGCACGTAAAGCGATACGGATGAGGGGTATCGAATGCCAGGCAAGCATTTGCTTCTCGCAGAGCTCTCCGCCCATGCGCATTTTAGGTACTACGGCGCTTTGCCCTAGCTCGATTATTTGCGCATGTGCCGTTATACCCTGTTTGACAAGGGTCAGCAATTTGACATGATAAAGATCTGATGAATCAGCGTCATACACTTGCCCGCCAAGGAAGAATGCAAATATTCCAGTTCTGCTATCCTGGGTGATTACCCAGCCTTTTATTATTGTGTTGTGTGTAAATGTTGTTAGTTGGAATGAAAATGGGAGATTCACAAAAAACTCCAAGGACAAATGCTCAAGTTTGCCTTTGCTGCGCTTTAAGACATTTTCGTAGAGAGTGTAGTGAATATCGCTGAAGGTATTGCATCCGGTTGTTTGAGTTGCGTATCGCTGTGCGAATTTCTCTATGCTATGTATCCGGCGACGATAGGATGATCGGATGCTCCTGATGTAGTGTTCCCAAGAGTTAAATTGATTTTTAAGAATTACCGTAGGCCAGGTCCGTCCCAAAATGAAAGGTTCAAATCCGGAATTCTGGTCAAGATTCAGTGTCAAGATGAAACCTTTTTCATGAGTGCGAATTGCATTGAGTACATCCGGATACAGCGCATGATCGCCGATTATTCCCGGTGCCGAAACAGAGCAGGGAATGCCGACAATGTGCATCTGCATGGGGCTTTTAATCCCCAGATAGGTGAGAATATCGATTTTGAGGGTATAAACAATTACGCCAACAAAGTTTTGAGTTGCATCATTGATACTATAATAGCGCTGGTTGCAAGGGTTATATGATTCGCAATGATGCAGGAATGCTCTGCATTGAAAAAAACTGTGCGTATGCGAATCCCACATTTCAGGAAGCTCACGTGCAGCGGTGTATCGTTGTAAATTGGGCATCACAATTGACTTTCAAAAATGCCGTATTTCCTATACGGCGCAAGTGACGTGCCAATCGCCCGTTCAAGCAACCGTTTTGTCATAACCACGCTATTATGGTTTTCCTCAAAAATGAATCCCCCTTCACAGGTTGTGTATCCTTCTTGCTTAAGAATAGGAATGAGTTTTTGAATCATGAGGATGACTGCAGGGCTTTTACGGTATTCGGGAAGCACGGCCACTTCGGTTAACCGGAATGTTTTGAGTGGATTGAAAAAACGATATCTTAATACGTCAATAATGCCAATGTCTTGGCCAGGCCCCACTAAACCGTTGAAATCGGGATACCAGAGTAAAAAGCCAACAGGTTTGCCATCTTTTTCGACAAAAATGAGATTCTCATTTTTTAAAAGAAATCGAAAAGGATGAAAGAGTTCGAAATTTTCTTTAGGTTTTCGGTTCGACCAATACCAATAACGCGTATTGGTAAACGAGCTGTTGTCGATCGAGGTGTAGAGATCTATCTCCTGGCGCAATTTATTCTTGTCCATACATCGAATGGTAAAGCCCTGAGTATCAATTTTCGATAATGTTTTTTCAATATTCCATTGATAAAAAGGAGTAAGCGAAAATCGAAATGAAATAGTTGTGTTGCAAGAAAAACCGGAAAAATACTGCTGATAATAAGGCAGATTATAGGGAAGGCCAAAAACCGGCGGCTGGTCAAACCTATCGAGAAGAATTCCGGCGCCATAATTCAGGTGCCCGTTCAGACCTGCGACTAGCTTTTTAATATGAGGTTTCCATTCCCGGGCATACTCGATAAGAGCCGCGGGCAATTCTGGAATGTGGGGGAGAGCTTCAAAAAACCCGATCTGTACATATTCGGGAAGGTTGTCATCGTATATAAAAGCGCATCGTCCTACAATCCGGTTATCGTGCAAAAAAAGAGATGGTTGCACCTGGGCGTGTGTATGGAATGTGCAGGGCCCTGAAACCAGCATTTTAACAATGGATTCTTCGGTTGATCGATGACAAGGAGTATCTTTATAAATCAGACAGGTAATCTGATAAAATGCACGAAGTTCAACATCATTTTCTACTTTACGGATAATCATAGAAATAGTTCTTTGGCAGGCGCAAAACCAAGAAAATGAGTATATGCTGAGGCGCAATATGCGCCTGCTTCGCCAAACACGATGATATCCCCTGGATGTGCGCACGGGAGAAGTATATCCCGAGCCAGAAAATCGCGTGAATAGGTAGAACACCCATATACAGAAGTCCGACAGAGCGGCCCTGGCAGGGAGCCAGCTTTCGGTATGAGCAGTGCCGGATGAAAGGCAGAGTCCGGATAAAAGAGCGGACGGGGAAATTGGACAGAAGAAGCATTAACACCACAGAATTGTCCGGTCTCGCCCTGCTTGATGTCTATAACTTGACAAGCAAAGTAGCCTGCCAGAGCGCCAATACAACGTCCGGGTTCGAGTATTACCTGTAATGTACGACCTAATTTTGCATTGACAGAAGACATGAAATCGCAGACCATGGTGCCATAGGCTTCAAAATCAAATCGATTTCCTAACTCATTAGTTAACCCAAAGCCTCCGCCTAAATCCAGATAGTCGAGGTTAGGGAAAAGATGTGCAAAAGAAGCCAGTGCTTCATAGCAGGTTTTGAAATAATCTATGGAGCAAATATCGGTTCCAACATACAAATGCAAACCATTGACGTATAGGTTGCCAGACAATGCCTTTATTTCGTCAGGGAAGAGCCCCAGCCGACTCTCCTTGCCGATAAAATACCCGCCACGGGTCTTCTTTGCATCAACCAGAGAACCAATATTACACCGAATGCCGAATTCAGAACAGGGATACAGCGATTGCCACTGTTTGATTTGCATACAAGAATCAAGATTGACCATTGCACCGCTTGCATGCACGGCATGCATTGTTGAGGCACTCATTGCCGATGCGGTATACATTATGCGCTTTCCGGTAAAACCAAGGGTCTGCACTTTTTTAAGATGCTCGATAGAGTTGACAAAAACATTAGCTCCTTGATCGCGGATACAGTTCAGAAAATCTGCGTGGCTATTAGCCATTGTCGCAAAATGGATTGAAAGCGGTTCATACGGCAGGTTAAATGCACTACATGCAGATTGAATCTGAGATATATCATACACATAGATTGGTTCAGGATCTTTTTGCAGGGTCGTTTCTATGAATTTTTTGATATGCAATGGAATGGAGATTGGTGGAGTGTTGGGCAGATCATTCTTGGTATCAAATACCTTGTTGTCACTTGTTTGCAGAGAATTCACGGCCATGCTTATTACCTTTGGTTGCTCACGTTTGTTTGTAGGTCGCATATTTTTAAAAGATCCGTATCACTTTTACAAGTGCAATTGTTAGCATTGTGTAAGTATCAAGTTCTCTCGTTAAAATAGATCCTTCTTAGCCCGTATGGCAAACTCAATCTTCAGGCGTTAGGGTGCAAAATTTGGGTAGAGGAACAAGTTGTGACGAGGGATGTAATAATGCATATGAGGGGCGTTCTGGACCCGAAAAATTCAGAATTCCTTTTGAGCGTGAAAAACTATAAATCCAGACGATTCAGTCGAAAAGGTTTGTCTTCATTTGAAAAACGTTATACAATACTTACATGAAAAGAATTGAAAGTATTCAGGCCTTGCGCGGCATAGCAGCGGTAATGGTTATTCTCTGCCATTGCAGATGGCACTTTTGTTTTGGCGGTTTGAACGTGGGGGAGATGATCTTTTCGCATGGTGCGATGGGGGTTGATCTTTTTTTTATTATCAGTGGTTTTATCATGACAATTACCACTGCGAAAACGCGTGGTATTTCCTCGACGCCTGCGGATTTTTTCATAAAGAGGATTGCGCGTATTCTACCGCTCTATTGGGCGGCAACAAGCATGTATGTGTTTTTTGATCGCGGCCCCTCCTGGTTTGTTCAAGGGGAAAATATAGGAGTGCTCATAAAATCTTTTTTATGGGTACCGGCGAATTTGCATGGGGCTCCTCCAGAATTTGGTCATCCTCCTATGGGTGTTGGATGGACATTAAATTATGAAATGCTTTTTTATCTCATTTTTGGCATTTCCCTTTTTTTTAAAGAGAAAAGGTGGATTTTTACTTTCGGCACTTTTGCCATTCTACTGGTTGCTATTCCTCTATTTTATGGTCATTTTACGTTCGATACAAGAGCCCCGCTATGGCAGAATCCCTCGTATCTTTCCTTTGTAACAAATCCAATATTATGGGAATTCATTATCGGAGTGGGTATTGGCTTGCTGTACGTCTCAAAAATCAATGTGCCTAACCGATGGATTGCGAAAGGAATTTTAGGTATCGCAATCTGCCTTTTCGTTGGTCAGTATGTGTCTGGCATTAAGGCGGGTTTTGGAATTCTTGGGTGGGGATTGTCAAGTTCTTTGCTGATGCTAAGCTTGACATTGTATGTTAAGACTAACCCATTACCTGTTCCCCGGTTTGCCGTTTTTCTGGGAACCATTTCCTATTCGCTCTATCTCACTCACCTTATTGTGCAAGTGTTTCTTTTAAGAATACTCGAAAAACTCCAATGGTCTTCTGTATGGTATCAACCATGGTATGGGTTTGTCTACCTGGGGTTAGTTTTACTCTGCGCATATGGGAGTTATGTCATTTTTGAAATGATATGCACTAATTGGTTGAAACGGGTGATGTATGATTTTTTTAAATTTAAAAAATTGAGTGACAAACATCATAGATGCAGGACCGAGCCCCGCTAGAACGCCTACCAGAAAATTCGTTTCTCCAGTACCACTTCAATAACTAACACAACTGCCATCTTTGCTTTACAAATTAATCTGCGCATTCACATGTATTGCTACATCCTTTCCAAACAGAGGAAAAAGGGCTCCGCTGCACTGAACCTGCATTGAAGACTCTTCGGATAGTTTCAGTTTCTGAGAAATGCCGAAATTGCCTGTGGTAGGTGTCTGGGTGCCTCCAGAAATAAGAATGCGCGGGGTAATTGACAATGCTGCAAGAGGCGACATTTCCAGAACTATCGAAAGATCTTCTTGTAGTGGATGTAGTGTGGCTTGTGAGATTTGGGCTTGAGAACCCCAGGAAATCTTTGGCGAAAAATCGTTGTGATATACTAATGTTGCGCTTGAGGTGAAGGTTTGTAGGGGCAACAAAGCATTCCCGCGTATCCTGCACGATACAGTCCGGGAAGCACATGAAAACGATGTTCCGATTGTTGATCCGATAGATTGTACGGTATCGCCTGCAATGCATTCTGCTTGCCAATCGGTTGCCAATGCTTGAAGCCACGAAGCTTTGATCATAGATGAGATGCAATAGAGTGGATAGGGTATCAAACTTTTAGTTAAGTCAAGTGCATTCGTACTATGCTTATAGCTTTGGGAGAGGCCTGTGTCAAAATATGCCGGAAAACGCTGCACGTCAAGAGAATAGAAGAGCTTTTGATGGCGCACGGATATTCCTGCAAATATGGGAAGGGATGCTTGGTTTTTAAGCGTGGTACCTATTTGAATATAGGGAATAACCGAGTGGAAGATACTTGACAGGCGTAGGGTTGTTAACCCACGATTCTGGTCGGATGGCGCAGGATCATTGCGATGCACATAGACTACATTTGCTTCTAGAGCACAGAGGGGAAAAAGACTTGTGAGATTTAAAAGCGCAGCAGATTCATCGAAGCCATAATGAACCAAACTTGTGGATTGGAGAATTGTTCCCCGATATGATGCCTTAACTCCATTGTAAAGCGAGTTGTCACCGTAGAGCCAATTGTTGGTAAGTGTTTTGTCGCTGCCAACAAGAGAGTGGTGTGTACCTAAAAACATGCCATGATCGGGATCTGCCGAAAAGTTTCCAACGCATACAGCAAGTTCTTTTGAGGGTGTAATAATAATCGAGCGACGCGAAAATCGTGCAATGGTTTCTGATAGAGAGATCACGCTTGACAATCTCAAAAGTGAAGGTGTTCGCACATCAAAACTTACTTTTGTTTCGATGGTGTCTACATTTGAGTGTTTTGTCAATGAAAGCCTCGTTGCCAAAGCTCCAGTATTATGGGGTGTGAACGTGGTAAGTGGCAAAAAAGATATAAGCGATGGAAAATCTTTGAGAAAACGTTTTTGAGCGCTTGTATTCCAAGGGACATACGCGGCTAAGGTGTCGATCGTGGGGAGCTCACAAGCATTCAGAAAGGTGAACACTTGCCTTAATTCGTCACATTCTCCATCGGGAATAGAAAGCGGTTTTGTGTACCATACTTTAAGCGCAGAGTACGTTGAATAGCTGAGCGCACCTCGGCTAAGTTCTTGATATGCCTCATGTTCTGATGCTGGAATGATAGTGTTGCGAATGGGCTGCGCAAACAGATTTGTTGCTAGGGCTAAAAGTATTATTATGCTTCCGCAAAACATTTTATGGTAATTCAAACTTTTATTCCTTATATTGTCACAAGATGTCATGATGGGAATACTGTATAAAGAGAGTTTATAACCTCGCGACAATCTAAGCGCTTAACTAGATACTTTATTATTCTATTAAGTGCACATACGGGCAACTTTGCTGTGCAGTTCTTGCAGGAGTTGGGAAACCGGCAGACGAACATGCAGCACCATGATTTTCGGTTACTACACCAGGAAATTACGTTCTTCGGAACCAAGGAAAGCAGGTATACTGTATGGAGAAAATTGCAGGCGGAATTAACGATGATATGGCTCTGGCTCTTTATATGAATGAAATTTCCCGCTTTAAGCCACTTCCTCCCAAAGAAGAGGCGCAGCTTTCTGCAAAAATTAGGACGGGTGACCGCAAAGCATTGGTCAAACTCCTGGTTTCTAATTTGCGCTTTGTTGTAAGTGTTGCCCGCAATTATCAGCACCAAGGTCTTCCCCTTATCGATCTTATCAACGAAGGTAATATCGGCCTTATCAGAGCTGCCCGAAAATTCGACGAAACGAAGAATTTCAAGTTTATCTCGTATGCAGTTTGGTGGATACGACAATCTATTTTGCAGGCCCTGGCAGAACAGTCTCGCATTGTAAACCTTCCCCTCAATCGCGTGGGCACCATTTATAAAATTGGTCAAGCCCTTAAGAAGCTGGAGCAGCGCAAGGGTCGGCAACCAGAAGCTGAAGAAATTGCCGACGAACTCGGTCTTACGTTGCACGAAGTTCGCGACACACTTAAAATTGGCGATTCGCATGTTTCCTTGGATGCACCTTTTGAAACTGGCGAAGATTCTTGCCTGATGGACATGATGGTTGACAAAGCTAATGATGTTCCTGACGTGGTATGTTTTGAGCATGCTCTGCAAGATGAGCTTCGCCGCACGTTGAGCTATCTGCCCGATCGTGAACAACGTATTGTGAGTCTTTATTATGGCATTGGTGAAGAAAATCCTCATACCCTCGAAGAAATCGGTGAGAGGTTTAACCTTACGCGCGAACGTGCCCGGCAGATTAAAGAAAATGCCTTGCGACGTTTGCGCAACGAAGCGTCTATCGAGAAATTGCGTACTTACGCGTAAATAGTTACTTGACATAGGCAAATGACACTCCCTTAGACCATCCAAGATCTGTTTGCTTTATGGTGTTTACAGAAAAACCATACTGCGACGTTCCCACAAGTAAGCCAATACTCACCGAAAATGGGGATGATCCAATCCCGCCAAGTATCGCGCAATTCTGGGACAGTTGCAAAGCTTCTGCTAGTGCAAAGCGAATAATCTGATGACGCCCTGGCGTAAGTTCAAACAATAAACCGCTTCGTGCTCCTTTGTAGGGAGCGGTTTCGAGTGCGCATCCAAGCAAAAGCGGATCCCCATAAGCAATAGCGCTCTTGTAAATGATCGGAATATTGCGTACCGAGCCACTTAAAAATCCTGCCTGAGAAGCTAATCGCACAGTCGCAGAAAGTGCTGCGTAAGTACGAATTTTTTGTGGTGCCACATTCAAATATGCAAAGCAGGTTCGTGCATCAATTCCTAGGGCAACATGTTTGGTAATTGTATACCCGATACTTGTACGCACTTCATTTTCGAAATACATCCCAAGGGCCGAGAATTGAGAAAAAAAGAGACTGCAACTCGTTTTTTTAAAGCGGAATGCCCCATAGATTTCTGCGCTGATAAGATCGGTTGCAGTGCCACCCATGGGATCAAAATAAAGAGACGCAGACGTTGCGAATCCATACCGAAAACTATCGGGCAACCAGAGTGCATTTGATGCAAACGATAATGAAGATTTCATAAGAGGGCTTTGAATTGTCCCCAATGAACCCATAGAAAAGCCGCTTGTAAAGGGCTCTTGCGTAAATGCGTGAAGCAGGCTCCCGCCCAGCAGAACTATAAGTATGGTACGCTTTATCGCCATAGCAAGCCTTTTGCTCGCAAAGGCGAGGCGGTCGGTTGATCGTCCCTTTGTGCAAGGACAAAAAAGGGACCAAGGGGTGCCAAAGACCCTGAGGATGATCTGCCATCCCAGAAAAGGGTCCCTGATGCGCATTGAGTAAATTGCTTGATGTTATCTCCACGCATCGACCGTATGGTAATGGTTGCAGTTTTTAGAGGAGGAAGCAGAAGTTTTATCGCAAGAAGATCATCGATGCGATCTTTGTTTGGTGTAAAGGGAGTTGGGCCAACACTCATTGAAAATGTTACCGAAGCATACGGAAGTCGAGCTTCTGGAACCCCTGGAGTACGGTGCTCTGCAAGCATGAATGCTACTGAATCGGATAACGTGCACGCAACGCAGGTTCGTGTGAGGGATTGGAAATTCCAATTCGAATACCAAAGATATGTGTAGTGAGCAGTTGTGATGGTTTGATGACGTGTGTTTGCAATAATTATAGTATCGTGATAATTGTCAAGAGTTGGCCAGTTGGCAACTTCAATACATTGAAAGGGAATTCCGGGAAAGGCAGCGCGCAAAAGAGATGTGTTGGGGGTGAGAATGCAGTACGATTTAGCTTCGAGGATGTAATCTGTTTGCGTGATGGGAACATTAACCGATTGGGATCCAATAGTCCAATTCTTGAGATTGCTTGAAAAGGTTCCGCTATTAAAGCATTCGACCCATTCAGGCGAAGTAGCAGTTGCTCGGGGACTCAGTGTAGTGATGCAGATCTTGGGCAATGATTGTGCGAATTCTGCTATACTAATAAAGAGTGAGGCACTATCACGAATCGAGTGTGTTGTTAGGATGTAGGTGTTTATACCCAGCGGGAGACGCATACAAAAAAAGAGCGTGCCATAGGCCGGAGATTCTAAAGTTGTGTCAACAAGAAATACTGTTGAGTTTTCCGAAGTGCCGGTAACACGAACCGTATTGAGTGGTCCACCGTTAAAACGTCGCACGCCAAGAGAACAAAGAACGGTGTTTTGTATGGTATCCAGGCATTGATACTCGAAGCGAAGAATGCCTTTGGTATTGTCAATATATCCCGCTGAAGTTTTCGTTTTTTCTGGGAAGTAATTCTTTGTTGGGAGAATGAAAAAATCCGGCACCAGGGAGGTTCCTTCCCGTGAAGCCACACGCGCATGGAGTGGGAGCTTTGTGTTTTGAAATGTGGGTGCTATTCCCGAATCAAGGGCTGTGCAGATAACGGAATCGATACTGCTTCGTGTGCCCCGATAGATAAAAAGTCCATCGTTTGCGGTAATTCCCCCTAAGAGGTCAATATGATTGACTGTGAGAATAGTAGCGTTTGTATCAAGAGAATATCGGTAGGCGTTTTGATCCGAAAGGTATTCCTTGTCAAAAATGAGGGCTGCGTGGCCTGGAGCAAGGATCGTTGCCGTGCACTTGCATGATGTGCATTCGGTAGTAAATGCAGCGAAAGGAATAATTGAATCGACGGTTATCCCATTGCTAATGAAGAGGTTGCCAAGCGCAAGTGTTTCTGGTCCAAAGTTTGTGAATTCTACAAATTCGTTGCTCTTTCCGCCTCCGATAACGCTTTCGTTTCCAAGGGGATCGCGCATAATTTCTGATATGCGAACATCCGCTGTGCTTGTGTGCAAAGCTCCGGCAAGAAGTTGCAATCCTAAGAAATAAAGCAGAAAGAAAGAGTACCCGAATTTGATATTCATGCCGTCAATATACAACAATGAACATTGAAGGTGGGGAGTTTTTTTTAAGGAGTTGCAGTTTAAATTGCAGAGCATGCTGCGGCATGCTCTGCAAATAATCTTACGCTATGGGTGTTACGCGGATAGAAAGCTCCTTGAGCTGTTTATCGGTAACAGGCGATGGGGCATTCATGAGCAGATCCTGCGCTTTTTGGTTCATGGGGAACGCAATAACTTCACGAATGTTTTGTTCGCCAGCCAAGAGCATGACAATGCGGTCGACTCCGGGAGCAATGCCACCATGAGGTGGTGCGCCGTAGCGAAATGCCTGAATAAGAGCAGGAAACTTTGCGTCAACAACCGATTTGTCGTATCCCGCAATTTCGAAAGCTTTATACATGACATCTGGGCGGTGGTTTCTGATAGCCCCACTGGACAATTCAATACCATTACAGACAATGTCGTATTGATATGCAAGAATAGTGAGAGGGTCCTGTGAAAGGAGCGCTTCAAGTCCGCCCTGAGGCATGGAAAAGGGATTGTGGCTAAATACCGGCTTTTGTGTTTCGGGATCGAGTTCAAACATCGGAAAATCAACAATCCAGCAAAATTTAAAGATGCTCTTGTCGATAATATTGAGGTCGTTGCCAAGTTTGGTGCGAAGATCTCCCGAGATCTTGTTGGCTTCGTGTTCTTGTGCAGCAACAAAAAAGACAACATCGCCAAGGCCAACATCGCAGCGGGAGGCAATGTTTTTCATGTTGTCATCGGAGAGAAACTTTGCCAATGGTCCTTTAACTTTCTCCTCCGACCAGACAAGATAGGCCAATCCTTTAGACCCGATGCTTTGAGCATATTCGACAAGTTTATCAAAAAAGCTGCGTGGTTGGGATGCGATATTCTTGACAGGAATTGCTCGCACAACACCCTTGGATTCGACAGTTTCTTTAAAAGCTTTAAAATCGGCGGTAGCAAATATGTCGGAAACATCGCGGATTTCTATAGGAATTCTAAGGTCTGGTTTATCGCAACCATATTTGAGCATAGATTGACGATAAGGAATTCGTGGAAATGGCGGAGGTGTTGCTTGCATCGTAGAAAACTCGGAAAAAATGCCATGAAGCAATTCTTCGAGCGTTTTAAAAATATCCTCTTGGGTGACAAACGACATTTCGATATCGAGTTGATAAAACTCACCTGGAGATCGGTCTGCACGAGCATCTTCGTCACGGAAACAGGGAGCTATCTGGAAGTAGCGATCGAATCCCGAGCACATTAATAATTGCTTGAATTGTTGTGGCGCCTGGGGAAGTGCATAAAAGCTTCCGGGATGAACCCGTGATGGTACCAGGTAATCGCGCGCTCCTTCGGGAGAGGAACTCGTGAGAATGGGTGTTTGGAATTCTGTAAATCCAAAATCGATCATGCGTTTGCGCATCGATGAGATTACTTTGGAACGTAAAATGATATTCTGGTGAAGTTTACTACGACGCAAATCGAGATACCGGTGTTTGAGGCGCATATCTTCGGGAGCTATTTCTTCTGGAAATACCGGAAAGGGAACCGGTTCGGCTGGTCCAAGAATCGTAAAGCTTGATGCTTTGATTTCGATCTCGCCTGTTTCCATTTTAGGATTACTGTTTTCGGCCGAGCGAAGCATCACAACGCCTACGAAGCTGACAACGGTCTCTTTGGGTAGATGCCCAATTTCGTATTGAAAGGGTGCCTCGGGGTAGACAACTACCTGCGTTATTCCATAATGATCGCGCACATCGATAAAGAGGACTCCTCCATGATCACGACGGTTATGAATCCATCCAGAGATTTTAATGGTAGATCCGTTGTCTGCTTTGCGCAACTGATTGCAGGTATGCGTACGATATTCATGCATAAAAAAGAGGCTCCGTTAAATGAAATACACGATATACACCTGTGCATGTGCTAAGGTAGTGGCAAAAAATAGTTTCTGGGAAGGATTAAACGGTGGGAAAATGAGGATTTTGGCACCTTCGATGATGTATACTTTATTTAAGTAATAAAGTTATTCTGGCTCTGCAATTGTTTTAAGGAAATAGAAATGTCGCAAGCAATACCCAAAAAAGGCGTTTTTATTAGTGGTACTTCCACTAATGTGGGAAAAACGTATGTAAGTGCGCTTATTGCTTCTGCAGTTACCGAATATCGGCCAGTTACCTATTGCAAACCTGTTCAAACCGGATGCGAAAAACTGGTAAATGGTACCCTGGTTGCGCCCGATTTTGATTATGTTCGTCATGCAGTCAATCTGATCCGCGTGCATAATGATGTTCACGTGCCGTATAAATTTGAGCTGGCTTGTTCTCCGCATCTGGCTGCTCAAAGTGCACAAGTTAGTCTTTCTATTACCCCAATTGTGGAAGCCGTAGAGGCCTTGTCACAACAAGCATTTGTTGTAGTGGAGGGTGCGGGTGGCGTGTGTACACCGCTTTCAGAAACGTCAACGATGCTCGATTGCATGTGTGCATTAGGGCTTCCGGTACTTCTTGTTACTACCCCAGAACTAGGCACGCTTAATCATACAATATTGTCTTATGATCGCTTGGTTCTTGCAGGTTTAACCTGTGGAGGGATTATTTTTAATAATTGTGATCATCTCGAAGAAGATTTTGTTCGGGTAAGCAATAAAGAGTTTTTAAAAAATCGCTATTCACATATCCCATTTCTTGAAATAGGTTATAAAGCAACCGTAGATACTGCGCTTAAGGAATTTGTCCATGGACTTTGTCAATAATATCCCCGAATCGATATGGTTCCCCTTTTCGTACCATTCCGATATGCTAGAGCATCCTCCAGTCACGATTGCACGGGGGCAAGGTGTGTATGTGTACAGTGCAACGGGAAAAGAATACCTCGATGCTATAGGCTCGTGGTGGGTAAGCCTTTTAGGGCATAATAATCCTGCAATCATGAATGCAATTAGAGATCAGCTTGATAAAATCGATCATATTCTCATGGCGGGATTTGTTTCGGATACAACCGTTACACTCGCTCGTTTACTTTCTAACGTATTGCCTCCCGATTTACCAAAATTCTTTTTTTCGGATAACGGGTCTACTGCAGTTGAAGTAGCGCTTAAAATTGCTATGCAGTATCATGCATTGCGCGGCACTCAAAAGATGCGATTTGTTTCGCTTGAGGCCGGATATCATGGCGATACGCTTGGGGCAATGTCGGTAGGGGCTATCCCAATGTATCACAATCTTTTTCAGGTTAACCCCCACGATCGTCTCATTGCACATTCTCCCTATTGTTATAGGTGTCCGGTTGGTAAAGATGTCGCGTCGTGTAAGGCAGAGTGCATGGATTCTTTAGAGATGATATTTAAGCGCCACCACGATTCGATTGCGGCGTGTATTTACGAGCCGATGGTTCAAGGCGCTGCTGGAATGAGGGTGTATCCGCCCAAGGTTTTGAGCCGGATTGTAGGGCTGTGCAAGCAGTATCATGTTCTTGCAATTGCCGATGAAGTTGCCATGGGATTTTGCAGAACTGGTAAATTCTGGGCCAGTCAACACATTTCCGAAATGCCCGATATGTTATGCTGCGCTAAAGGATTAACAGGAGGTGTCGTGCCCATGGCCCTCACTGCAGTTTCCCAAGGTATTTACGAAGAGTTTAAGGGAACATTTCCAGACGACCGTATTTTTCAGCATGGTCATTCATTTACCGGAAATCCTATTGCTTCTGCTGCCGCTGTGGCTACCTTGACAATTCTTACAGAAGAACACTACCCAACCTGTAAAGACGTGCTCTGTGCCTATTTCGCACAAGCGCTTCAAAAATGCGCAGACTTAGCCTGTGTTGGTGATATTCGTTGCGTTGGTATGGTTGGGGCGCTTGAACTGGTTGCTGATCGAATCACGTTGCAACCATTTCCTCGTCAAGATCGCATTCCTATGCGCATTATGTATAAGGCGCATGAGCTCGGCGTGCTGATTCGTCCTATTGGTAATGTACTGTATTTTATTCCCGCACTTACCATTACCCCGGCACACATAGACATCATGATTGCACTCACGATGGAAGCAATTTCCTCGGTTGTCTATGCGTGATCTTCCGCTGTTTACACGAATTGCCAAAGAATTGGCACATAAGCGCGAGCATTCTTTGTTGCGTGTAACCCCTCATTCGCTTGCTAAGGGGGTAATTGATTTTTCTTCGAATAGCTATTGTTCCTTGCATACCTGTGGCGAAATTCATGCAGAGGCTCTCATGCTTTGTGATGGAGATGTTGCAGGAAACGGATCATCGCGGCTTATTGGCGTACAATCGAGTATGTTTACATCTTTAGAAAACGAACTTGCAGATTGGAAGCATACCGAGGCGGCTCTTGTATTTACAGGAGGGTATCAGACAAACTGTGGGATTATCAGCGCCTTGTGTACGCGCGACACCGTTGTGTTTTCCGATCGTTTAAATCATGCTTCAATTGTTGATGGCATAAAACTAGGTGGTGCTCATGTGCAGCGATACCATCATGTGGATATGTCCGATCTAAAAAATCGGCTTGCATCGTGCACTGCACAAGAAAAAATCATCATTACGGATACCATTTTTAGCATGGACGGCGATGCTGCCCCGCTTGCCGATTTGTGTTCTTTGAGTCACGAATTTGGCGCGCTCCTCATGGTAGATGAAGCTCATGCTACGGGCGTTTTTGGCGCCACCCTTTCTGGATTTGTTGAAGCGTGCAACTGTGAAGATGGCGTTGACATTCGCATGGGAACGCTCTCCAAGGCTCTAGGCGGGTTAGGCGGCTTTTTTTGTGGCACAGTGCTCATGCGGGAGTTTCTTGTCAATAATGCCAGAAGTCTTATCTATGCTACTGCCTTGCCCTCAGTGGTATTGGCGTGGAATCTTGCCGCAATTCGGTATCTTCGCAATCACACAGCTCTAGGTCGTTTACTATTAGAAAAATCAAATGCTTTTAAAGTGTCTCTTGAAGAAGCTGGTTTTTCTACGCTCAACACGATTTCTCCCATAATTCCCGCTCGTATGATCTCCGACGAAAATGCTATGAAGGCATCAGCTTTTTTACTCTCGCACAATATCCGCGTTCCAGCAATCCGCCCGCCTACAGTTCCTGCTGGCACAGCACGACTTAGATTTTCGCTTCAAGCAAATACCACGCAATCCGACTGCGATCGGGCTCTTGCTGCGCTAAAGGCTTTTGTGGCACAATCTCGCGACAGATGCGACGAATAATAATGTCTACGGGTATTAAACATAACCGACAATCAATACGCCTGCAAGGATTCGATTATGCGCAACTTGGTTATTATTTCATTGCGATATGTATTCATGATCGAAAGCACAATAATGTTGGTGTGATATACCAAGCCATTTCCCACATGAGAAAATTGATGAATTCATCCTGATGCCGGATCATGTTCATGGGAAAATCAGAATCGTTGACACAAGAGTCGGGGTTCAAATTATTGAACCCCGACGGACATCGATGTTACAACCCCCAATCAAAAATCAATATCAACAGATAATTCCCTGATTAATTGGTGCCATCATTCGTAAAAACATTAGGGAAAACCCTGTTAAATGGAGTTTTGACTGCGATGAAACCTCACAGCACACAAAGTCTTTTTGCAACTACTATGTTACAATTTGACTGTAAAAATGCAATATAGGCATTGCATTGTTACCTAATTTATTTTGACTTTTAGCCCATAATAAGCACACCGAGAAATAGACTGTCTCATTTTACTCACAGTACTTCGATAAATAATTGCCTTTTGCCTCTTCGATATGTTATTTTAATAAATTGTAACACATTTAAGTTGATGAACACCCTTTTTACGATGAGGAACCGGTCTCATGAACGGAATTGAAGTACGCGATGGTGAAGTGATTGAACGAGCCCTGCGCCGTTTTTCTAAAACATGCGAACGTGCTGGTGTATTGTCTGACATCAAGAAATATCGTCACTTCGAAAAGCCCAGTGAAGAACGCAAACGCCGCATTAACGCCGCTAAACGAAAACGCATGCGTGATGGCCGCCGTTTCGAAACTCGCTAATTTTTATTCTTCTCTTATAATGCTTCGCGTACAAGACCGTTGATCATCTCAACGGCCTTGTAACCTACTACAGCACACGCTGCTGCTACATTCATAGAATTCTTATATCCAAACGTTGGAATCTCGATAATATCGTCGCATGCTGCTATTACTTCGGCGTTAACGCCTAATGCCTCGTTGCCAAAAACGAGCGCTATTCGTGGCGGGTATGCGACTGTGTGAAAGGGTTTTGAGGCAGAGGTTGTTTCTACTGCCCATATGGCCGTGTTCTGTTTCTTGATATGATCTACTGCAACGAGTGTCGTTGGGAAATGCGTCCACTTTACATAATTCACTGTACCCATGGAGGTTTTTTCGAGTTTTGCATGGGGTGGGTAGGGCGTATATCCACACAAAACTACTTCTTCGACCCGTAAAATATCTGCCATTCTAAAAATTGATCCAACATTAAAGGCACTCCGCAAATTATCCAGCACAAATATGATGGGATTTCGTTTGAGAGCCTGATATTCACTTCGCGAGAGAGCTGTATCAAGAGACCTGATTTCGAAATTAGTCTCGATTGAGTTGTCGAAGGTACTCTTCATACTTTGGTCAATTTCTTATGTAACTGTTTACTCGTAAGAAAAAGTGCAAGTCCGGCAATAAAGAATATCGTAATTGAGGACATTCCAAGTCGCGATGCATTGGTGTCGCTTAGGCCAACATACTGCCCAAACATGGCAACGCCACCTACCGATAAAGGCCCTAGCACAACCGAACATTTGCCTATCATGTTGTAAATTCCAAAATATCCAGAGCTTTCCTCTTTGGGAATCATGGTACAGAAATAGGATCGCGAGAGTGCCTGCACAACGCCCTGGATCATTCCTACGGCAGCTGCGAAAATATAGAAAAGCGTGGTGGAGTGTAAAAGCCATGGGCCAAAACCCGCAAGTAAACAATAGATGAGAAGCGCACCTACAATAATACGGCTGCAACCACGCCTTTTTGAGAGTTTTCCACCGAGGATAGCTGCAGGAAATGCTAC
>JBBRUX010000031.1:0-47316 GCA_038247415.1 Chitinivibrionales bacterium
GTGTTGAATCATAATAATGTTGAATCATAATAATGTTGAATCATAATAATGTTGAATCATAATAATGTTGAATCATAATAATGTTGAATCATAATAATGTTGAATCATAATAATGTTGAATCATAATAATGTTGAATCATAATAATATAGAAAGAGGGCAACTTATGGAAACAAGCGGAATTGAGCCGGAGATATTGGAAAAGCTTTTTGACCTGATTCAGGATGAGCTGGGGGTTGACCCGAGAGAGTACGACCCTAATAAAAATGTCATACTCGACCTGGGACTTGATTCTGTGCAAATCACGCAGGTAAGCTTGAGGATCGATGCAGAATTCGGGGTCGATCTACCGCTTTCGATCCTCGATAATTTTACGCTGGCAAATGTTCTGGCGGCGTTTAATAAAGGAATGGATAAGAAAAGAGCAGTCTAGATGGGTTTACATCTCGGAAAGTTTGGGAATTTTGTACGATGTGATGCTTTTTTTGCACCAATCCCTAAGCTCGTTTAAAGCATCTTGTCCAGGTTGTTTAAGGTGGACACGACCTTTTACGGAGTGTCCGGATAATTCATTCCAGCTACCATAAACTTCGATCTGGTCTACATTTGTATGTCGACTGATGATTCGCTCAATTTCTGCCGGAAAAACTTTTTTCCCCATCGAATTGAGCATCCGTCTTGTATTTCCTGTTAAGCATAATCGACCCCATTTGTCAATTTTGCCAGTATCCCGCGTACGAAGCCAACCTTGGCACAGTATAGCACTGGTTGCATACGAATCTTGATAATAGCCTTTAAAAACATTTTCGCCAGCTACGAAAATTTCTCCTTCCTTATCGGTTTCTTCCTCAGTACCTTCTTTAGAAAGAATTCGTAAACGGCAACATTGAAGGGGAGTCCCGACCAATTGCGGATCTAAAGCCATTGCAGGATGGTTCCATGTGCACACTGGTGAAGCTTCGCTCAGGCCATAGCCCTCTTTAATTTCCAGGCCTGTTTCCATTTTAAAGCGTTTCCACAAAGTGGTTGATAGCTTGTATGCACCGCAAATCAGAATAGCATTCTCAAGAAATAAATGAGAATGGATTTTGTTCTTTAGCAACAGATAAAAAGAAACAGGAACGCCAATAATATGCGTGGGCTTTTGAAGCAGCACCTTTTCCAGTGACTCCGATTGATCCATAGGAAAAACTTTTAGATCACAGCCCGCCAGGAGAGGTGCTAGAATGCCAACTGTTATGCTGTAAAGGTGGCAGAAAGGAGAGAGCGTACATATCAGGCTGCTCAAAGAAGTGCCATATGCCATTGAGGATGCAGTCGCATCGGAATACAGATTTATATTAGTCAACATCAACGCCTTCGCATACCCATCATCGGCCGCATGAAAAATCATTGTGCACACATCATCCAGCTCATCGGTATATTCTGCCCCGTTCTCAAGCAAGTCGATCTCGGTTTCGAGATTCCAATCCAATGTCACGCTGTCAATGCGTATAACGGCGGAGGGTGGAACCTTCTCGAGCATCTCACCCCACTCAATCCGCCCAACCTTGGGTTCCACAATCACGGCAATGCGCCCGGACTTGATTATTGCGAAATAAGCAAAAATGAACTTGGGATGGTTGACGCCCGTCAAATAAATAAATGGTCGATCTGGAGGGAGTACCTTTGTAAGGTGCCGAGAAAAATCATCAATATTTTTACGAACTTCATCTGGTGAATAGGTGTGGTCGCGAAAGAGGATACGACCCGGATTAATAACGTCGGGGAGCTTCATAATGCACCAATGCCTTAAATGTAAATAGTTAGGAAATTCATGGTGTATTTAGCATACGAACACAAGTTAGCAAGCGGTAAAGGCTTACCTACTCTCTTGGGAAAGCCTTAGATACTACATCTGAATATGCATCCAGTTCGAGGTCTGAATATATTTTGTCGCCAATAGTAAATGGCAACCCAAGTTTTGGATACTGCTTAATCACTTCCAGGTATTGCGCTACTTTCTCAGGAGTAATTTGGCCCCGGCCCCATGAACTTGGCAAATGCGGATTCATAGCAATGAGTAATCCCTCTACCTGGCATCCAAAAAAGTGCCGTGGCGACGCTAGCCCAAGATCAAAACCAACGCTCATATCAACAGGAAGCGACAAGATCCCGCCATGATACACAAAAACATCAGGACGTAGCACATCTCCAACGCGCACATTAGGAGGTGCAGATGCATCGCAGACAATAGTACCGGGCGAAAATTCCTCGAGACCTACAATTGCCCCATAGGCGCTGGTCACAAAAATCACGATACGAGCTTGCTTTGCAGCAGCAGAATTATCGGATGAGAGTTCGTACGGACAGCTTATATACTTTCCGTATTTTTCTACCATCTGCTTAAGGGGGTGTAACCCGCGGGCCGTAAGCAAAAGCTTCTTTGCCCTTCCGCCGAACCAGCAGGCGCATGCAGTCCCGATATCTCCCGACGCACCGATAATAGCCACCGTGGTTTCGCTTATGTTAATATTAAAC
Organism: Chitinivibrionales bacterium; assembly: GCA_038247415.1. GTDB lineage: Bacteria > Fibrobacterota > Chitinivibrionia > Chitinivibrionales > WJKA01 > JBBRUX01. Next base: position 2,519 of record JBBRUX010000031.1, read on the forward strand.
CGCCGGGTCAGCTCTTCAACCGATTCGATAATTGCTGCTGCGGTGAGGGTATTTCCCGAAGTGATTCGCAATCCGTATTGTTGTTCGAGCGCCTCTTCCTTGCCTTGCAGTACAATAGATGTAAACGCACCCATGGCCGCAACGCTACATCCATCTGCATGTGCGAGCTCAAGCGATTCTATGACTTTGTCAACAACCTTTTGGAGGGCAATTTCTTTCATTTCGGGTATAAATGGCACCATAAAAACAGAGCCATCTACCGTCGTAACCCCATCAAATGAAATATCTGGAATTTCTCTAAGTTTAAATGAATGCGACCACTCAAAAATTTTGAGTAGGAGTTCATCGCGCCAGGTTTTATCGGGCCTCAGTTTTTGAATAAGGGTTCGAAACATGAGGGCATCGAGGGGATGTCCAATGAGGGCTGTTTTAACACGATCAGAAGAAGCCATAATTTCTTGCTTTATACAAGCCTTTTTAAAAAGCTCTCTTATTGTTATGTGATGTTTAACACCCGGGGTTTACCTATACCACTAAACTGCATAATTACACTTGCTTTATGAGATTAAGATTATGCGCATGTTGTACACGCACAGTACCTGGAGCCATAGAAATAGTTTCGTAAAACTTAACATCAATCCCGTCGGATTTCTGGAGGCACTCTGCAATATGCGCAACTTGTTCTTCGGTAAGGTCGTTTGCAAATGCAATTCTCCAGCTCGAGGCATACTGACCGGCATAGATTGCTTTGGGGTCTATTGTAATGCCGTGCATATAAAACGATTCGAGTCCGAGAGAATCACGCGGACCACTCACAAGCATTCCTTTAGCAGAAATATTATGCACCAAAACGCCAACCGATCGGCGAGGATATACGCATTCTCCAACTTTTTCTACTTTAATGCGATTAGAGCTACGATGCGAAGAAGTGCGAAGCCGAAAACAGAGATCATCAAACTCTCCTTGAGGCAATTCGCGATCAAACATCACCCGTGCATAATGCGATTGTCCAACTTCTGGGATAAGAGATCCCCGCACGCCAAGACCCAGAAACGTTACAACGCTGCCAAATGAAGGCATGGTTTCCAGGATAACTAAGAGTCCCTTACGCGATGCGTTTTTAACCATCGACCGAACGGGTATTCTATTAATACATAATTCAGTATACGTATGAATATCAGCTCGGGGATTATTTCGTTCGTCTGTGGCGGATTCTGCGCAATATGCAACTGCAGCATTCATAAGAGACTCACAAAATATTTGTATTCTGTTTTTTATTTCATCGCGAATGCCAAATTCGAGAACAGGTATATCAAGCTCAAATTCAATAGCAAGGTGCACATGCAACCCTGTATCTAAATCGCGGAGTGTCCAGGCACCAGAAAAAGAATCAAAATCGCCACCAATAGAATTAAATGACAAGCGCCAATATGCCCCCAAATAGGATTCTCTCTGAATCCATTGAAACGGTGCGCCATCGAGAGTTACAAACCACTCCGATTTTCCATCGGTATCGGTACGATGAAGCTGGGATATTTTATCGATAGCAGGAACACGTTTGGCTAGCTCGGCAAAATCGGTGATAAAGCGCCATGCTGTAGTTTTGCGAAATGCTCCAACAAGCTCTTTTTCAGATTCGACGCGTTTTACAGCCATGTGTTTCCTTTTGTATGAAGGCACCAGTCTCTAGCTCAATTCTTGTAATAATATAGGCATTTGGTAATCCAATATCAAGAGTATTTTAAATAATTAAACGCAAAATATAGTATCAACATATATCACAATAACTATATATAGTATGATACCTCGAAGCATCTGATTTTCGATTTAGCTAATCTTCTATTTTTCAATAACTTAGGTAAGCGCGGAGCCCAACAAAACTTTTTTGCTAAGCCATTTAGGCATACCTACTTTTCTTCTTAACCGAGCGCACTGTTACACGAAACAAACAAAACGCATTCTACAAGGAAAAAGAAAATTTACATCAATACAATTCATTTTAGGTAGGAGATCTGAATCCAACCCTGCATTCTTCCTCCCACAGCACAAGGGCCCGCTACGTATGCAACCAAGATTGAATCACAGGCCCGGCCCTCATATGCAACAAGTGGCATTGCAAGGCCGCTTTGTTATAAAAGGGAATGTGTCAGATTATTTATTTTTTAAATATTAACGGCGTTGTGCCTTTTTTTGTGTTGCGAACCTGCAACTTTGTTAATGGCTTCAAGAAGAGGGAATACTTAATTGAACCGAGGGATATGTCATTAGTGACTATAGGCCAGGATAGCCAACCCTTAACATACAGTACTATCTTTTTATCATACCATTCTAAATTATTTCTTCTCAACAAGCGCAAGCTCAACAGCTTTCGCAAATGCCCGGGTATTTACCGTTGCGCCGCCAACCACATCGATGTTTGGTGATTGCTGTGCGATAATAGCCGCAGCGATTTTTTGATTAAAGTCCCCCATGGTATTCATCTTTGCATTGGTATTTACAATTTCAACAATACGATGATCTTTAATCGTTACTTTCGCATCGTATGTCCAACGAGCCTTATGGTAGGATCCCGAGTATATTCCATCGGGCAATTGGGAAATATCGACATTTACAATGGTGAGTTTTTTAATATCTCCCATACCAATACTGCCCACTAAGCCACCCACTATCCCGAGCACACATATTCCGCCAACAATCCACCCAAGAATTACAAATACCTTTTTCACAATCCCCTCCTTCTTACGATTGAACGAGTATTTTAAAAACCTTAAGATAGTTTCCTTCGGGAAAAGCCTTTAATACGGGATGATCTTTGCCTGCACCCCACATGCCCGCAATAGAAATTTTTCGCTTATTGACTTGTGCGGCATCTTGAATTGTGGCCTCAAACATATCTTTACGAATATGACTTGAGCATGATGCTGCGATGTAAATTCCACCGCTCTTCATTACACGAAATACCGACGAATGCAACATCGTATATGCCTTGAGTGCTTCATCGACAGCCGATTTTTTTGGCGCAAAGCTTGGCGGATCGGCAACGACAAGATCAAACTCTGTTGTTCTTTGCGATTTCATGAATGTAGGAACATCCGCTGCAACACCACTATGAATTTGAGGATCAAGATTATTTGCCAACCAACTCTTATGCGCTAGTTCTATAGCTGGTTTTGCACTATCAACCGTGGTGACTTCGAGCGCTCCGCCTAATCCGGCTGCTATTGAAAATCCGCCTGTATAGCCGTATAAATTAAGCATGCGTTTACCCGTTGCTAACGATCGTACGTGCATGCGAGAGTCGCGGTGATCAAGAAACAGCCCTGTTTTTTGTCCTTCCATGAGGTTTACAATAAGGTTCATGTCATTTTCGCGCACCGGGAACTCCTGCGGCGGAAGCGGGCCAAAGAGTGCTTCTATTTTTTTTTCGTGCCCACTCCGTGTCCGAGACAAGAGCGTAGAAACAGCAAAGGGGGCCAATTCTTCCTGCAAGATTTGTGCAAGGAGATCTTTACGAGTTAAAAGCGATAGGCCATCACACAGCATAACTGCAAAAGATCCGTATACATCAATAACGAGTCCCGGTAAAAAATCACCCTCGCCAGAAATCAATCGCAATGCGGTGGTTGCATTCGACCAGAGTAAGGATCTTTTTTGTAGAGCGGCTCGTATTCGGGTGCGAAAGAGCGCATCATCAAGGGGAACATCCTTTATAGTATATACCCGAACACCAAGAGGGCCATCATCGGCGAGCCCTCTGCATAAAAAATTGCCGCCCCTATCGAGTACCGTTACCACATCCCCAGCAAGCGCTTTGAAAGGTTCCAATGCGTTGCGAAAAATCCAGGGATGACCAGCTCGTAGAGCTTTTTCGAGCGGTTTTGCAAGACGAATATTCATGAAGTGGCCTTTTTTAGCGAAAGTATTCTTATACCTTGAAGCTTGTGGCACTAATATAGTTCATTTCGACAACAGAAGACTTTGTAGCACTGTATCAAACTCTTGAAGATATACTGCTTTTTAAACCATTCATTGTGCACAACAAGCTCTCTTTTGATTTATTTTCATCTACGCGGTTTGCATGCTTACAGTTTATGAGCCAAGCCACAGATAATTAAATCAGAACATATTCGAGCCCTTTTTTTTGAGGAGTTTTTATGCATCGTGCTCTTATTTCTCTGTGTAGTGTCAGCCTTCTTTTAAGCTTGACAAGTTGCCACAAGCAAAGTGCATCCAAAAGCGGTGATGCAGCTCCGGTTGATTATATGGCAATTCAGAAAAAAGCCGAATTGTTCGTTCCCGCTGTTGGAAAAACAGGCGGAGAAATTATTCTTTCTACCTTTTCCGATCCAAAAAGCTTTAACCCTATCACTGCAACCGAAACGTCAACGAGCGAATTTACGCAATATATGTATGAAGGTCTCGTTCGTATTAATGGCGTTAGCCGATTACCAGAACCATCTCTTGCACGATCGTGGGACATCTCTGCTGATGGTCTCACCTGGACATTTCATTTGCGGCCTGGCATTTTGTGGTCGGATAGTGTACCTATTACTGCGGCAGATGTTGAATTTACCTTTAATCAACTTATTTACAATAACGACATCAACCCTTGTTCATCGCGCGATATTTTTCTCATCAATAACAAACCCCTTAACGTAGCAGCCCTCGATAGTGCAACAGTGCAATTTAAGCTTCCCGTTCCCTTTGCACCCTTTTTGCGGTCTCTGTCTCAAGAAATTCTTCCTCATCATATCTGGGCACCTATTGTTAAGAAAAAAACATTCGCGCAAGCGCTTGGGATTCGTACCAACCCCGATTCTATGGTAGTAAGCGGACCATTTTGCCTGCAATCGTATATTTCTTCCCAAAAGGTTGTTTTTAAGCGTAACCCCCACTACTGGCAAAAGGATTCTACCGGAAATCAACTTCCCTACCTCGATCGCGTCATTTATTCTATTGTTCAAGATCAAAATGCAGAACTCCTTGCTTTTAAACGGGGTGATATAGATTTTCTTGCAGCAAAAGGAGAGGATTTCCCTGGGCTTAAAAAAGACGAAGCCAATGGTAGTTTTACCGTGTTTCGCCTTGGACCCAATACTGGCGCAAACTTCTTGTTTTTTAACCAAAACACAGGCCGGGACAGCGCCACGGGCAAGCCGTTTGTAGATTCGGTAAAGCTTTCGTGGTTTCGCAATGTAACGTTTCGCAAAGCAATGGCATATGCATTAGATAAGGAAAGCATGATTCGTATCGTCATGAATGGCCTCGGGTATCCGCAATGGTCTCCCATGACTCCTGCCGAAGGGTACTTTTATAATCCTTCGGTCACAACGTATTTGTATAACATCAAAGAAGCTAAAAGGCTTTTAGCCGAAGCTGGTTTTTTTGATAAAAACAACGACAGCATTCTCGAAGACAAAGAGGGGCATCCTCTCGAATTCTCTTTTTGTACAAATAGCGGTAACAATGTACGTCTCAAGATTGCCGAGATTATCCGCAAAGACCTCGAGTCTATCGGATGCAAAATTCATTTTCAGCAACTCGAATTCAACTCTATTATCGCAAAGATTAGTAATAAGCCCTACGAATGGGATGCAGTGCTCCTAGGATTAACAGGCGGAAGCGAACCGCATTTTGGAAGAAATGTATGGCACTCAAGTGGCAATTTACATATGTGGTTTCCATCGCAATCAAAACCGTCAAGTACCTGGGAAACTTCTATCGATTCGATATTCGACGCGGGCGTCGTGGAACTCGATGTAGTTAAACGGAAGGCACTTTACGACCAGTGGCAAAGTAGTGCAGCAGACAATGTACCGCTTATTTACACAGTGCTTGCAGAACAAATTTATTGCATCAATAATCGCATCAAAAACATTAACCCCTCACCCAATGGCGGGATACTTCACAACATAGAGCGCCTCTATGTTGAAACAGGAGCACACGCGCGCTAATGCATGGAGAAATACTGCGTCGATTAGCTATTGCCATTCCGCAACTGCTAATTATGACATTTATCACCTTTTTACTGATCGATTTAGCGCCGGGAGATATTCTGGCGCAATATCGTTTCGATCCACGCATTTCTCAAAAAACGATCAAGGCTCTCGAAGATAAATACCATTTTGACAAACCAGTTTTTGTACAATATGGCTACTGGCTTGTTAATTTTTGTAAAGGTGATTTAGGATATTCCTTTTCGCGTAATGCTCCGGTTACTGCAGTTATTTTGGAACGGGTCGGCAACACTTTTCTGCTAGGTATTTTTGCCCTGGTTTTTACCTGGGCGATTGCAATTCCGCTGGGTGTTTTTGCTGCGGTACGTCAATATTCCTGGACCGATCGTATCATGTCGTTCATCTCTTATTTTGGGATGTCTTTGCCTTCATTTTTCTTGGCGCTGTTACTTATGTATCTCATCTATCTGGCGAGTGGTATTCCTCTTATTGGTTCACTGCCCATTTCTGGTATGGTTTCGGCAGGCTTTGATCAATTTCCGTGGCATCGCAAGATACTTGACATTGGTGCACATTTAATGTTGCCGACCATAGTGCTAACGGTAGGTGCGCTCGCCTCCCTTCAGCGTATTGCACGAGGAAATATGCTCGAAGAGCTCCGGAAAAACTACATTACCACAGCTCGGGCAAAAGGGCTTCCAGAAAATAGAGTGGTGTACGGTCATGCTTTGCGTAATGCGATTAATCCTCTCATTACTCTTTTTGGCTTTTCCTTTTCAGATTTACTGAGCGGTGCAGCGCTTCTAGAAATCATCATCAACTGGCCAGGGCTTGGCTCTTGCATGCTTGCCGCCGTGCGGTCCCAAGACACCTTTCTTGTCATGGGTTCCATGCTCATGGGTGGTGGTATGCTTGTACTGGGAAATCTTCTCGCAGATGTCCTGCTTATCATTTCCGACCCCAGAGTACGTTCATGAGTAGAAACTTTTTGCATACCAACAGGGCCTTTGAGAAATTTAAAAAGCATTCTCTCGCTGTAACTGGTTTATGGGTACTTGTTTTTCTGTATGTTTGTATGCTTTTTGCTGAATTTATCGCTCCGTACAATCTTGACAATGGCAACAGAGCATTGTCTTTTCAGCCCCCGAGCCCACTTCATTTTATTCATAACAACTCTTTTGCATTCCCGCCCGTTGTGCATCCCCTGTCATACCGATTTAACCAGCTTTTCGAACGGGAATTTATAGAAGATACGACACTATCCTTAGCCCTGTCTTTTTTTACAGCAGGCGATGCGGTAAAACTTTTTGGTTGTATCCCCATTCGGCACCATTTGTTTGGCGTAAACGACCCAACGGGCACTACCCGTGTGTATCTTTTTGGAGCCGACGGTGTTGGAAGGGATCTTTTTTCGCGCATTGTATATGGCTCGCGGGTATCACTTACGGTTGGACTTGCGGGGGTACTTATAACGTTTTTATTAGGCTTTATTATTGGCGGTATGGCTGGTTTTTACGGAGGGAAAATTGATTGGATTCTTATGCGTACAGCCGAATGTTTTATGCTTGTTCCGTCATTTTTTCTCATGCTAGCGCTGCGAAGCGCCTTTCCCATGAATCTTCCGTCAAGCACGGTGTACCTTCTTATTATTCTCATTATGAGCTTTATTGGTTGGGCATCTTTTTCTCGAATTATTAGAGGCATGACACTCTCTATTGCAAAAAGAGATTATGTTACCGCTGCTAAAGCAATTGGGGCATCGGATGCCAGGATTATCCTGGTTCATATCCTCCCGCATACTATGTCATTTTCTATCGTATCCCTTACCCTATCTATTCCTGGATATATTCTTGGCGAATCGGCACTTTCTCTTATTGGGCTTGGCATTGTAGATCCTGCTGCAAGCTGGGGTAATTTACTAGGCGGAGCTATGAATGTTGCTGATATTCAATATCATCCATGGATTCTGATTCCCGGAGTTTTTATTTTTATTACAGTTATGGCTTTTAATTTTTTAGGCGATGGCCTGCGAGATGCACTCGATCCAAACCGGTAAAAACGTCATTATGCTTTTACACGTTAATAACCTTACTACTGCCTTTAAAATGGGATCGACCCTTGTGCCGGTTGTTGATTCTATAAGCTTTACTATAGAGGAAGGATCCACATTTGCACTCTTGGGGGAAAGCGGCTGCGGCAAAAGCATAACCGCACTTTCGATACTACGCCTTATACCACCATCGGCTACCATTGTCTCGGGCCAAATTCTTTACGAAGACGAAGATTTAGCAAGAGCTTCCGAATCCCGTATTCGAGAAATTCGCGGTAGTAAAATAGGCATGATTTTCCAAGAGCCACAGTCATCGCTTAATCCCCTTATGAAATGTGGTTATCAAATTTTAGAAGCGCTTATGCTTCATGGCAAGCTTTCCAAAAAAGAGGCTCGTAGTAAAGCGTGTTCTCTCTTAGAAATGGTTGGCATTCCCGATGCAGCGCGCCGCTTTGAATCCTATCCGCATGAGCTTTCTGGAGGCATGCAACAGCGCATCATGATTGCCATTGCATTGGCGTGTTCACCTCAATTGCTCATTGCCGATGAACCTACCACAGCTCTTGACGTAACTATACAAGCTCAGATCCTTGATTTACTGAACACGCTTAAACAGAGTCATAATCTGGCCATGCTGCTTATTAGTCACGATTTGGGCGTTGTAGCAGAATGTGCCGATACTGTAGGAGTCATGTATTGTGGCCGTATTGTTGAAATGGCACGCGTAGCAGAGCTCTTTTCCAACCCCTTGCATCCTTACACTATTGGTTTACATGATGCTATTCCACGCATCGATGCCCCCGTAAAACGACTAGAAACAATACAAGGATTTGTTCCCTCAAACGCGTCTCAGGTTACCGGATGCGCTTTTCATCCTCGCTGTAAAAAAGCCCGACTCGCCGCAACACAAACGAGTGAAATTGTTTCACTTCAAACTCATCTTGGAATGGTGCCCATTCCAAAAAGATGCGCTTTAGAAACTCCTCTTTTGCGCGAATATGCCAAGCATCATTGGTGCGCATGCTGGGAGGTTGTATGACACCTCTAGTTCTTCTTTCGGTGCGTAAACTTTATACAGAATTTGCCATTAAAAGCGGGGTTTTGCTTAAAACAACAGGAGTAGTTAAGGCGGTCAGGGCGTTTGATATTACCGTGCATTCAAAAGAAACCGTTGCCCTTGTTGGAGAAAGCGGATGTGGAAAAACTACGGCAGCTCGATCTATTTTGCACCTTGTTAAACCGACATCGGGGGAAATTTCTTTTGATGGAATCGACCTGATGCGGCTCGATAAAAAAACCATGCGCGCGCTTCGTCGCAGAATGCAAATTATTTTTCAGGACCCAGTGGGATCTCTTGATCCGAGGCAAACAGTAGGTGATATATTGGCCGAACCGCTTATTATTCATGAGCCCCTAACTCGCCGAATACGACGCGATCGCGTTGTTGACACACTCGAGCGCGTAGGGCTCTCATCAGAGTATGTAGACCGGTTTCCTCACGAATTTTCGGGGGGACAACGCCAACGCATTGGTATTGGCAGAGCACTTATGAGCAATCCCGATTTTATTGTTTGCGATGAACCTGTCAGCGCACTTGACGTATCGGTTCAAGCTCAAATTCTAAACCTGCTCGCCGATTTACGCCACCAACTCGGTTTATCGTATCTTTTTATTTCGCATAACCTATCTGTTGTTCGGCATGTTGCCGATACCATTGCCGTGATGTATTTAGGTTCTATTGTCGAACAAGCATCCTGTAAAGAACTCTTTGATGCACCTCAGCATCCGTATACCAAAGCTCTTTTAGCAGCAGTGCCCACGCTTTCGGTAGAACATAAAAGAGTGCGTCTGCCCCTTATTGGCGAAACGCCTTCCCCTTTATATCCCCCGACAGGGTGTGCTTTCCATCCGCGATGCCCGCACACGCGAATGCTTGCATCGAATGCACCAAAAAGCGACACAGCTCTCCTATCCGATGTTTCGGGCAGCATACCTATTATGCGTTTATGTAAAGATCAAATGCCTTCGCTTGATGTATACGATGTTAATGCCTTATCACATGTTTGTGCCTGCTGGTATGCCTCCAGCAAATCGACACAGGATATTTACACGCATGCATAATTTGGAACATCCTGTGGAAGCCACTATTCAAGCCTATAAAGCTGTTCCCCATTTTTTTGGGGCACCGCGCAAAAACGATGCGCTTTTTATGTTTGGAGCAACGCAACCATTTCCTTTTGTATATACCTATGTACAAGAAAATACCGAAATAATTCTTGGGCCATCGTGCAAGGCAGAAAAAGAAATTAAGCTTGACGCATGTACCGCTGATGGTATAGTAATTTCGTATCGACGAAGTGGCGGGGGAACAGTTGTATTAGCCTCGGGAATGATAGTTACGATTGTGGTAAGCGATCGAGAACTTGGCGATACCATAGAAGAAACGCATGCGCGAATCCACCGAGGGCTTATTTCGATTATCGATCCTTATTTAGACAATTCTCTTATATTGCGTGGCATCTCAGATATAGCAATCCAAGATAAAAAAATACTGGGCAGTTCTCTCTATCTTTCGCAAAAGCCCTCAAATTATTATTACCAATCTGTACTTATGGTAGATTCAGATCTTGACCTACTAGAGAAGTATCTTCTCCATCCTCCTAAGGAACCAGCGTACCGCCAAGGGCGACCTCACAAATACTTTTGCACCACCCTACGAAACGAAGGCCTTCTGCTTTCTGCACCCGAGTTGAGCTCGCTCATCAGAAATGCGCTGCCTTCTTTACTCCAGCGCCGTTTCATAAGCCCGAATATTTTTTGATAATTGTCTTTTCGCCCAGTTGAAGCCGTACATAAACCATTTTTTGAATTCCTGTATTTTTCCCCAAAGGAATAGACATTTTTTGTAATCCTGGCAACAACGTGGCTGTTACAGCCGGTTGTAAAGTTCTACCTTGCGCGTCAAAAAGAGATACCGATACCAGCTCCCTTTTTTGCAAATAGCATTCAACAAACAAAATTCCTCTTTTTGCTCCCAAGGAATGCAAATTTATTTTGGTTGACCTCGCAAGCATTTCTTCTACCCCCGTGGAAGCGACAACCGAGAGCGTGCACACAACAGCCAGAGGACTTTTTACCATAGGATCGTTATGCGCTATATACAATGTATCAACCATACTCCCAACCGATTTAAAAGTTGCATTAAAGCCACAAGAAACTAGTGCAGCCCCATTTGCAGAGACACTATATATGCTATCCTGGGCCAAAAGCCAATCGAGCCCGGTGTTAGTTTGTCCTGGATTTAATGCATTAACCGTGGCATATGCCGATGAAGCAAAATCATATGCAGAATCGGAATCGGTATTTTTAGTACGAGCCGTAACTTCGTTAGACATTGAAACACCTCTTGAGAGCCATCGCGTTCCAACCGGCGGCGCATCGGTGCTTTCTATGTTTTTGAAAAAGTCTACTCCCTTACCTTTTGCATCGAGTAATGATACCGATAGCTCCCGGGTTGTTGCATAGGACCAATTGATATTTTTACCCATGAATATAACCGTAGCAGACGTGCCTGAAATTGTATCGATGAGCACGGCTGTTGCTCCGCTTTTAAGCATCGCATTTGCTCCAAAAGTAAACGATCCGGATGTATTTTCATTATCTTCCCAAACCAGTGAATAGCCAGCAATAGATTTGTCCATCCCCTGATTCCATAATTCTATTCCATCCCGAAAGCGGGTATCAGAGCCAGCATAGATTTCATTTATCAACACGTTATGCGCTCTTTGTCGTGTATACACGGCAACCTGCAAGATCCCCGCCCCACCATTTTTAATCTCAAATGGTACCATGGAAGTTTTCGATTGAGCAAGCGAAACTGCTAGTGATCGACGAGATAGTGCCAATTGAGGTCTTTGCTGTAAACCGAAGGCTTTTGAAATAGCGCTGGGCTTTCCATCTGCCACATCTGATATCTTAATCCTGCACTTGACGGCAGATGTAGACGGAGTAGTCCATGCATATACCCCGGTATTGGGCGTTGAGGCTACAATAGTTGAATACGTTGACCCATCGTTAAGCGACAACTCTAATTTTACTTGTGCAAGTGGATCACCGCTGGTTGTATACCGTATTTCGTAATTAGAACTTACGCTTATCAATTCTTGCGTATCTGGACGTATGATAGCAATCCCACTCGCAACGCCAAACACTACCCTGATACTTTGGTTGGTTGTTACATTAGAAAATGTATATGATGAAGCAAGAGACACGGGGTTATTGTTTACTAGTACAGAATCGACTTCCCAACCCGAATCGGGCGCAAAAGTAAACACCCTGGTAGATCCCGAAAGTACCCCAACTTGCCCGCTTGGCGAAATTGTGCCGTGCGTTCCCGCTAGTGCGCTGATGGTTACCATAGAGCCCTGGTTTCTTCTTATGGTAAACTTCATGGTATCGGAAGCTGCAGAAATTGCATCTACCCATAATCCCGATACTGCGCCGTTCCACCAATTTGATGAAGGAAGAGTTGTATCTGAAAACCGTGCTTTATATCCTGCCTTAAAGAGATCTCCCATTGCGCCGCTGTTGATGTTTTTTTCGAGGTCGAATTTACCATCGGCCTGTTCTACCGAAACATAATAATGTGACGTCGCTGTCATTTTCTGACTATCATTGGTAAATCCTGAATCTACATGCCAGATAACTAGACCTGCATCAGGATAATTTATACTTCTGCTTTTTTTTGCACGGCTTTCTATATAAAAATGCTCTTGCGGCCGGGCAGGGTTATTGTAAACGAACGATGTGTTTGTGTTTGCGATATGTGTAAATGTAGTATTATCTAGTGCTGCGGTAATGTCGGTAAGTGTTTCCCACCCCATGAGGTTTCGGTAATAAGCATTTGGAGGCACTGGAGCGGTGCTTGATGAACTTGCCATTATGCAATATTTGCCAACCCCTTTTGAATCGGATCCATAATCGTAGAGATCTTTCCACCCGCAAACCATGTGCCCGTTCTCATGGCAAAAAGTTCCAATGCGTAAGGAGGTTCCAATCGAACTCATCTGATAACGACTTACGGTAACGCCATCGGTTGAATAGGTGGTAATAGATCCCGAATGCGGCCAGAGCCCAACAGACCACCCTACATCGGGGGCTCCCGCATACATGATATTGACAGCTCGGACTCTTTTAGTTGAAGTTTGGCTGAGGGTGGCAAAATTGAAGCCTGCCAAATCAAAGTGCATAAGTGCATCTTTAACAAGCTCTTTTGCCCTCCCCGTTGCGGAGGCATCGTTGTAGTACGTTTTTGGTTGCTTTGCGCGATAATATCCAACAACGGTGTTCGTATAATTGAGTTTACCATTAGAGACATCCCTATAATAATCATTTACCGAACCGGCATTTCCATAGCCGGTATATCCTTTTTGATTAAGCAGATTTTCAATTTCAGTTTTTGCCATAGTTGCCGGATCATCGGGAAAATCAATAAGCATGGTCAATCCCATCACATCACCAGAAATTGGCTCTGCAGCAGCAACAGCCTTAAACATTCCGTGCGGATGGTAGCTTTCTGCATCGCCTTCCAGATCCAATTGACGTTTTTGAATAATTGCATTACGTGACTCTGCAGAAATATCGATCCCTTTCTGCAGATGCGAAAGAACCGCAGGCAAAACTATCCCCATATAATGAACACCCGTTGTAACAAGTGTGCTCTTATCAGCAGAAAGATATGCATAGCATATCCATTGAGTGGTACTTTCGCGCATCAGCGTATATCCATCGATACTTTCGATACGCTGATAAAATTCATCGCCCCACACGATAACCTTAACGCGGCTTTTATCCGGTTGACGAAGCATCTGTTCTTCGCCATCAAAAGGATAGGCCAAAAGCATAGATGAAATGAAGCCAACAAATATCACACAATATTCCCAATGCCTAAACCTTTTCATGAAAAGCCCACCTGTCATTTAAGCGGTTAACTTTGGAGGGTAATCCTTAGATGCGATATCTTACAATGTAGCCAGAAAAATTGCAAAAGTTACAATTTTTTTTTATCTACCACAAAAGTGATGCAACAATAAAATCAAAAACAAGGATAAGTACAGCAGCGGTCATAACAGCTTTGGTGGTAGCATTGCCAACACCTTCGGCTCCGCCTTGGGCAGTGGAACCGAAATAAATTCCAGAAAGGGCGATAATCACCCCAAATCCTGTTGTTTTTAAAATACCAATGACGAGATCGAAGGGATTAAAAAAGAGTTTTAGTCCAGTTAAGTAAACATAGGGCGTTACATCGAGTCCTACAAGAACAATAATTATAGACCCGATAATTGCTAGAAATTCGCCTACTATCACAAGCATTGGCAACATAAGAATAGTGGCAATCATTTTAGGCGCAAACAAGTACCGAAACGAATCGAGCGATAATACCGACATTGCATCGAGCTGCTCTGTTGCTTTCATAGATCCAATTTCAGCGGCTATTGCCGTTGCAACTCGCCCCGATACAACAAGGCTGAGCACCACAGGCCCCAATTCATTAACAAGTCCTTTACAAACTGCCATACCTAGATATTTCATAGGTACAAGACCTGCAAATTGATAATTTGCCTGCACCACGGTTTCGGCGCCTAAAAATATGGCTGTTACACTTACCAGGGGAAGCGATTCAATTCCAATTTGCCACATCTGTTCGATCGTGATGGGAATATTGCGCAAGCAGAGCGGAATGCGAGAAAACGTTTGCAAAAGTGTTGCACTCATACCCCGCACATGGCCCAAAAACCCAATGGCCTTATCGCGCGTGGCATATCCAAACCGTGCAAAACCCAAGAGAATTCCAGAGATCATGCTAAAATCCTGTTTCTTCTTCTTGCATCATCGTTAAATTTTCGAATCGGGCATATTCTTCTACAAAAGCAACATCTACTTTACCAATAGGACCATTTCGCTGCTTACCAATAATAATTTCTGAGGCACCTTTTTTGCCATCTTCCACTTCTTGATTATACTTTGCTTCACGGTACACAAACAAGACTACGTCGGCATCTTGCTCAATAGCCCCCGATTCTCGCAAATCGGAAAGTTGCGGGCGATGATCACCACTACGCTGTTCAACCGCACGAGAAAGCTGTGAAAGAGCGATAACCGGACAATCGAGCTCTTTTGCAACACCTTTAAGGGATCGGGATATCATAGAGATTTCTTGTTGCCGCGACTCTGCGCCCGTGGCTCCCATAAGCTGCAAATAATCGATAATAATAAGTCCAATATTATGCTGAGCTTTAAGACGCCGTGCTTTTGCACGAAGTTCGAGTACCGAAATTGCCGAAGTGTCATCAATAAAAATAGGCGCCTCGGCAAGTGGCCCCGCCGCCATAGACAATTTAGGGTAATCCCGCTTTGGCAGATGCCCCGAACGCAAGGCATGCATATTGACACGCGCCTCGGAACAGAGCATACGCTGGGTTAAAGCCGACTTAGACATTTCCAGAGAAAAAATTGCAGTGGGTGTTACCGTTTTGCTGCGGATTGTTGTATTGAGAGCAATAGAAAGACAGAGCGCAGTTTTTCCCATAGACGGGCGCGCAGCAACAATAATTAAATCCCCTTTTTGTAAACCAGCGGTCATTTCGTCGAGTTTATCGAAGCCCGTGCGAACGCCCTGTCCGCCTCCTTGTTTGGCATATTGCTCGATATCCCGAAATGTTGCTTGCAACAAATTATGCATCGACTCGAAGCCACCCTTGATTCGTGATTCCGATATGTCAAAAACCTTTTTCTCTGCTTCGTCTAGTATTTCTTGGGGTGCCCGTTCGGGGTTCATACATTCGGTTGTTATTTCTGCGGCAGCAGAAATAAGTTTACGCAAGGTAGATTTTTCAATAAGAATATTTGCATGATGTTCTATATTTGCAGACGTTGCAACGCTTTCGATAAGCTCCGAAATATATGCCTCGGATCCAATCGATTCGAGCCATTCCCGCTTGCGCAATTCTTCGGTGAGCGTGAGTGCATCAACAGGAATGGTTTTCTCAAACATTGCAGCCATGCACTCGAAAATGCGTTGATGGGCTGTCGCATAAAAGCAATCGGGAACAAGAAGCTCGATGCCGCGTACCACAGCATTGACATCGATAAGCATCGAGCCAAGCACTGCGCGTTCGACATCAAGAGACTGCGGCGGAACCAAATTCGATAAATTAACGGGAGTATTTTTTTTACGTGGTGGCATTGATACCGTGTTCCTTGCATACCTGTTGAAATTTCTGGAGATCTTCCCATGCTGGTCTTTTAAGCGAACTGTTTTTAAGAAGAGCCTGTGGATGATACGTTACACAAACTGGAATTCCCTGATACTCAAATATGTGTCCACGCATGCGGGTAATGGGTTCGGTTTTGTTCAAAAGTGTTAGAGCTGGCAATCGCCCTAAAAAAAGCAATGCTTTTGGAGAAACTATGGCAATCTGTTCTTTACATACAGCAGAGCATGCGGTATATTCCGCCACCGTCGCCTCGCGCTGCGCCGGTGTCCGACACTTGAGTACCGTGGTTATAAATGCATCTGTTTTTCTGTCAATAGCAATTGCCGTAAGCATTTTAGTGAGCAATTCGCCAGCTTCCCCACTAAACGGAATGCCAGAGCTTTCATCTTCTTCGGATGGCATTTCTCCAATAATCATGATTGCTGCGTTAGCATTTCCACTACCAAAAACAAACTTTTTTCTGCGAGAGGAAATAGCACATGCCGTACACTTATTTTGCGTTTCGTAAAGAGATATCAGTGCACTTCGTTTATCGGATTGTTGCACACGATTAACCAATGGCTCGCGTGCAACCACAGGCAGAACAACAGGAGCACTTTGCATTTGATTTACTTGAGGAAATATTGGAGCTGCATGAACAGCTGCCGGTTGATTGCCAAGCAGGGGTGGGGCAGCCACCGCAGCTCTATAGGGAGCAGAAAAATACAGTGGAGGCATCGACAATTCCGCCTGCTGATGCAGATAGGAAATGAAGGTCTCTAAAGCATCAGCCATTCGTCCATCCAGCCGAGCGGGAAATTATCGAGAGGATAACCCGGGCTGCGTGTTCTTTCGTATCCGGTCCACAATGATGAATTTCACCATTTTTTTCGAGAACAACAATTTCTGTTACCGTTGCATCGAGCGCGGTTTTGGCATTGAGCACCATCGCATCGCAATGCTTTGATTTCATTTTCTCGGAAGCCCGCGCAACATCGAGTGTATCTTGAAGTGCAAATCCAACAAGCACCTGATGTTTCTTGATGCGGCCTAATTCGGCAGCAATATCCGGATTTGCAGTAAATGTAAGAGTAAAGTTGCCCTCTTTTTCACGAGCAATTTTTTCGACAGCAACTGTTTCGGGTGCAAAATCAGCAACCGCTGCGGCCATAATGCACAAATCCGAATCGGGAAAACGAACCAGGAGTTCCTCGCGCATTTGACGAGCGGTAATAACTGGTGTTGTTGCCACGCCAGAGGGAATTTCTACCGCAAGTGGCCCGCATACCATGTGTACCGAAGCACCCATTGCACGTGCTGCACGCGCTAATGCGCAACCCATAATTCCCGATGATCTGTTAGTAATAACACGAACAGGATCTATTGGTTCTTGGGTAGGTCCACACGAAATGAGCACCTGTTTATTTTTGAGCAATTTTGGAACATAATAATCTGCAACAGCTTCAACAATGGATCCAAGTTTAATCATACGACCCTTGCCGCTGTCGCCACACGCCAATTCGCCTTCATCAACATCGAGAATTGTTGCACCACGAGACTCAAGAACTTTACGATTTGCAACGGTAGCAGGATTATCCCACATCCCCGTATTCATTGCTGGTGCACAAATTATTCGTTTTGGCCCAAAAACAAGAGCAAGCGAAGTAAGAAGATTATCGGCAATTCCATGAGCAATCTTTGCCATCGTATTTGCCGTAGCAGGAGCTATAAGCAGAATATCGCCCCATGTAGCAAGGCTTATGTGATCCATGCCTTCGGAATAAAGCTGTTTCTCAACCTCGGTAGTAGGATTATCGGAATACACCGGATGATTGCACACGGTACGCAATGCTTCGTTACCAACAAAACCGCGCGCATTGGGAGTTATCACCACGCGGACAATCATACCTTTGCGCGTTAGCTGCCGAACCAAATCGGGGCCTTTATACGCTGCAATGCCGCCACTTATCCCGAGTACTACATGTATTGGGCGATCCATAATTAAACCTCTGAACCAGTATCTTCACTTTCAACAATTCGACCATCAAACAGCTTACGAAGCGCCATGGTGGAAGCTTTTTCCCGTGGTTTTTGTATGCCAAGTCGAATTTGATCAGCTATAAACCGTGCTTCCTGTGCAGCCATAAGTACCGCCTTATACCGGTTGATGCCGCGCTTTTCCATGGTGTCAATTTCGGTCTCAAGCAACCCATCGTCTGCCATAACATTCTCCTTTTATAAACGGTGTACAAGTATTTATTCGAGGTTTTGTATCTGCTCACGAATCTGTTCGATTGTTTCTTTTAAGTGCATTGCATGTTGCGATATCTCTAGATCATTTGCCTTTGAGCCAATGGTATTTGCTTCGCGGTTCATTTCTTGCAACAAAAAATTCATCCGCTTGCCAACAGGTTCGGTAGCCACAAAGCACGCAAGAAAGGTTTCGGTGTGGGCAGATAAACGTGTGCATTCCTCTGCGATATCCATTCTATCTGCCATAAACGCTACTTCAGAAGCAATTTTGTCGGGATCGGGAGCAGATTCAAGCAATTGACTAATGCGTTTTTTAAGTTCGTCACGATACTCAGTAAGCCGATTTGGGGCACGTTTTTCAACGAGTTTTAAGGTACCCTTAATATCTTTACATCGTTTTTTAATATCGGTTAAAAGCTTTGAGCCTTCGGCTTCTCGTGAAGATTGATAATCAGCAACACCCTCTGCAAGTACTGATTCAAATGCGGCCCATGTTTTTTTATCATCAACTGCTGCACTACCCGCTTTGATAACATCTGGCAATGCAAGAACGGTTGACAAAGAAATAGCACCTTCAAGATTAAATTTCTTTTTAAGTGTGCTGCAAATGCTCAAATAATTTTCCACCATTGCTTCGTCACATTTAACAGAGCTTTTTGGAGCATCGGCTTCAAAGGAAACAAAAACAGAAACTGATCCCCGAGAAATAGCATCGGCACAATGAGCTCTTGTTTTTTGTTCGAGCCCTGCCATACTTTTAGGAAGTCTTAGCTGCAATTCGAAATAGCGATTGTTAACACCCCGTATTTCGACACGAAACAATCCCAATGGGGTTCGTTTTTCAACAAGACCAAAACCTGTCATACTTCGAATTGGCATGTATTATTCTCTGAGTGGTTGAGCGATTATGTTTACTCTATTATATATATGGGAATCTGGTAAATATACATGCAGCCGAAGAATCAAATCAAAAAGAAGACGATATTCAATTTTCATACAGCAGATAACAAGCGAATAAACCACCCCGCAGCATTAGCGCTGCGAGGCACCTCAAAGCATGCTGACGTCCTTATTTTTTAACTGTCCCTAGCGGCAGAACCACTTTTCCGTAGAGTTCATTCAAAACCTGTGCAATGCCAGCATACACGGCTGATGCACCACAAAAAAGACCTTCGAAACCTGTAAATTTTTTGAGCGCAGGATTACCTGTTACATCTCCGGCTGCAAGGAGAAAGAACAATACGGTAAGCGATGCAAAGACAACCTGCAAAGCCACTGAAATTCTTAGAGTTCCGATAAAAAGTAAAAAGGTAAAAACACCCCACATGACAAGAAACGCCACCATTGCATCTGGAGAAGATGCTCCCCCAAGAATCGTTTTTGGCATAAGAATAAGCGTTGCGAGAACAATCCAGAAAAAACCATAGGAAGTGAAAGCTGTTAAACCAAACGTATTATTTTTTTTCCATTCCATTACCCCTGCAATTACCTGAGCAATTCCGCCATAAAAAATTCCCATCGCCAAAATCATAGCATTCATTTCATAAAAACCAGCATTGTGCAAATTAAGGAGAATCGTTGTCATTCCAAATGCAAAAAGGCCTAATGGTGCAGGGTTTGCGGTTGTGTCTTTAACGCTGGTTATTCTGATCTCGCTCATACGACTCACTTCCTTGAAAATGGGATAGTTAGGAAACAATTGTTATTAGTTAAATTATCAACAATATCACTGTAACTATATAGATAATAATTCCTTACGTATTTTTTCGATAAGTGTTTTATCCTCAGGTGTTTTTTCGGCCGATGAAAAAGCATGCGCAAAAACTATCCAAAGAACCGACATAAAAAACAATCCTGCAGCAAAAACCATTGGGAATAGCTTCTTTTGTTTAAAAGTAACGGTTGAAAATGGCGGATCCACTATTCTAAAAGCTTCTCTGCTTACCATCATTTGCTTTTCAACTTGTGTTGCAATCATAGCCTGAATTTTTTCTCGCAGAAGTGGATCAGCAATCGAATTCATTTTTGATTCAAGAAAATCGATGTTTTCTTTAGCTTCATTCTGCGTTGATGTTCGAAGATAAATATTAAGGAATTCTACGTACGTCGTAAGCAAGATCTTGGAATATGTAGAATCTTTGCTCTCGACTTTTAGAGAAAGCGTATTATCTTTGGTAACTTCATTTTTTACCTGGCCTGCCAAAAAGCCCCCCATCGAGAGCATATTAGGCATTTTGAATGTTGGCTTCCACCCCATGGCAACAGTATCGTATGATACTTTATAAATTTTAGGCATCTTATACTTATATACAAGCGGAAGAAGGTTTGTTTGCTCGAGACAGGCTGCATTAAACCTTCGTGTTTTTATAACCTGGGTAATTTTGGCGACATTAGCATTTCCACCCAAATCCAGCTGAGATGCCACCATACCACCAAGCGCCCCTAAGCCCGCAAAATTTGGTGTTTTTTGGCCCTCTGTTTCTTTGGGCGCAACAATAACTTCGCATACATAGGTGGGTCCTTTTTTAAATGCGAGCGCATAGCCTGCAATAAGCCCCACAAGCGTAAGAATAATTATCCACCATTTATGATGAATTAGTGCATACAGATACTCCAGCAGATTTATTTCATCTGGATTTGGATAGGATTGGGGCGCCGGCACAGAAGAACTTGATTCTTGATTCATTTAAAAATGGCCCTTTCTTAATAAAGGACGTTTCGAGTAATTATTGATTAGAAATATATGTTCTGCTTTATTTTGCATCTAGATATGTGTCACTTTGGCACATCAAAAAGTTATTATACATTTAAAATGCCATTGTACGTTAAAAACATCTCGGCCCTTAATTTGCTTTATTTATCATAAATAGGTTTAAAACTCCAAAAAAGAGCTCCTTCAATGTATTTTATTTTTTGAAAATTTTTAACGAACACCGTGTGATAATTATAATTACTGCCTTTTGTTCATTAGGGCAGCATTGTTCCCATTGCAGGATGTAACCTGTAGGAGGATATTTCTTGAGTCCAGATGTTAAGCAAAAAAAAACAACTCCAATTTCCCCACTGAGTAAAAAAGAGGGATCTAACCAAAAACCATCTACCGAACCTAAAAAACCATCTCCTGGCAAAGATGCGTCGCGCACGGTTCTGATGTGGATTCTTGTGCTCACCGCCATTATTGTTGGCTTACAAGTTGCCAGCAAATTCAATGGCATGCGCGAGGTTGAAATTACCTATTCGCAATACACAACACTGCTTGCCGATAGCTCCATTTCTATTGTTAAAGGGAAAATTATCGAGCGCGGCTCCAACCGTGGAATCTTCCATGGAGAACTTTCGAGCTCTGCACCCCTAGACCAGTTTCGAGCACAGGGTCAAACAACACCAACTCGTCTGTTTGCAGTGAATCTGCCTTTTATCGATTCACAAATGATGAAAGACTGGAATACCCGTGGTATCAAGTTTACCTTTGAAGCTGAAAAAGCAGATATTACCGATATCCTTATTGGATTTATTCCTTGGGCAATTCTTATTCTGTTTTGGATTTTCATGCTTCGCCAAATGCAAGCTGGACAAAAGGGCATTTTTTCATTTGGCAAAAGCCGTGCAAAAATTCAGGCTATCGATCGCCCAAAAAACACCTTTGCAGATGCAGCAGGCGTAGAAGAAGCCAAAGCCGAACTCGAAGAGATCATCGAATTTCTCAAAGATCCTTCTAAATTTAACCGCCTGGGCGGTAAGATACCAAAAGGCGTTCTCCTTTTAGGCCCTCCGGGAACAGGAAAAACTTTATTGGCACGGTGCGTTGCTGGAGAAGCTGCCGTTCCGTTTTTATCGATGAGTGGTTCCGATTTTGTCGAGATGTTTGTTGGTGTTGGAGCGTCCCGTGTGCGCGACCTTTTTGAAACGGCAAAAAAGAATTCGCCGTGTATCATTTTTATCGATGAAATCGATGCTGTTGGCAGACAACGTGGAGCAGGCCTTGGTGGCGGCCACGACGAACGCGAACAAACTCTTAACCAAATGCTTGTTGAAATGGATGGCTTTGAAGTTAACGCTGGTATTATCCTTATTGCAGCAACAAATCGTCCCGATGTTTTAGACCCAGCACTCTTGCGCCCTGGTCGATTCGATCGCCAGGTCGTTGTTGACATTCCTGATATTAAAGGCCGAGAAGGCATTCTTACCGTTCACACGCGAAAAATTCCTTTAGCTAAGGATGTAGAGCTCAACTCTATTGCTCGCGGAACTCCAGGTTTTGTTGGTGCCGACCTTGCCAACCTGGTTAACGAAGCTGCACTTATGGCTGCCCGCTTTGGCCAGAACGAAGTGACCATGCTTGACTTTGAAGAAGCAAAAGATAAAGTTATGATGGGCGTGGAGCGTAAGTCGATGGTTCTTTCTGACAAAGAAAGAAAAAATACTGCCTATCACGAAGCAGGCCATGCTATTTGTAACCTCTATTGTACCGAATCCGACCCGCTTCATAAAGTCACCATTATTCCTCGCGGTCGTGCAATGGGTGTTACCTTCTCGCTTCCTGGAGAAGACCGTCATAGCTATTCTAAAGAATATCTACTCGACAGGATTTGCATTATGATGGGCGGACGTGTTGCCGAAGAAATGATCTTTGGTAAGCAAACAACCGGTGCAAGCAACGATATCAAACAAGCAACCGACCTTGCACGCAAAATGATTTGTGATTTCGGTATGTCGGATGAAATGGGACCATTAAGCTATGGCGAAAAAGATGAACAAATCTTTTTAGGCCGAGACCTTGGACGTCATCGCGATTATTCAAACGAAACAGCCAATTCGATTGACAATCTCATGCGCTCCGTTATCGAGACTCAAAAGAAACGGGCTAAAGAAATAATTTCTGAGCACAAAGATGAACTCGAACGACTAGCTATTGGCCTTTTAGAGCACGAACTCCTTGACCTCGAAGAAATCAAAAGAATTATTGCTGGGGAGCTTATAAGCGAAACAAAGAAAACAAGATCTCTTCTCGCTGCTAAAGCGCTTCGTCAAGCAGAAAAAGCAAAAGCTGCCGAAAAAGCAGAAAAACCAGCAGAACCCGAAACGCCTACTAGCCCTCCTGCCGAACCACCACAAAACCCTGAATCCTAAATAATTCGGCACATCACCGTGTGATGTGCCAATTTTAAATGTACCTATGGAAGACCTCCTTACAACACTAACAAGTTTTCCCTTTACTATAATGGGAATTGTTAATGTAACTCCCGATTCCTTTTCGGATGGTGGTAACTATCTAGCACCTGGTGCTGCCGTAGCTCATGGCTGTATGCTTGCAGAGCAGGGAGCTCTGATACTTGACATAGGCGGAGAATCTACCCGCCCTGGTTCTTTGGAAGTTGACACAGCTGTTGAATTGAGTCGTGTTATTCCTGTTATCCAGAAACTTCGCAAACAAACCACTGCGCTTATAAGTATCGATACACGTAAAGCTCTTGTTGCGCAAGCAGCCCTTGATGCGGGAGCTTCTATCGTTAACGATGTTAGTGCAGGAAGCTTTGATCCTGGCATGGCGCCCCTGGTTGCCAAGCGAAACGTTCCCCTTATTCTTATGCATAGCCGCGGCACCCCACAAACAATGCAAACTAATCCAACATATGTAAATGTATGCGAAGAAGTTATGCAGGAGCTCTTAGAGCGCGTTGCAGCTTTGTGCGCAGCAGGCGTTAACCCTTCTAAAATTATTCTTGATGTGGGGCTTGGCTTTGCAAAACGTTTCGAAGACAATATTGCTCTTATTCAAGGCCTAAAACAATTTACAGAGCTACCCCACCTTGTTCTATTAGGAGCATCCCGCAAATCATTTATCGGGCACCTAACGGGGCGTGAGGCATCAGATCGAGTTAGTGGTTCCCTTGCTGCACTTGCTGCTGGATATTCTCGGGGAGTTCGTTTGTTTCGGGTGCACGATGTTAAAGAAACGTTCGATTTTTTAAGCGTGTATTCGGTAATTGCTTAGGTTCTAACATCCGATGTGAGCATATCTGCAGGACCATGACGTTCTAGTTCACCACTATTTCATGCAACTTTAAAGTGATACTACTCATTGTACAACAACCTCATACAGTAATGCACGGCAACCTTTTAAAATACTCCTTCTTTCTTTAATTCCATTGTATTTTGTGCCTTTTCGTAACTCCATTTTTAGGTGCATGTACCTGTAGCAAAGATGCTCATTTTTATCCCTTGAACATTTGCATCCAAGCCCGTTCTAATTTATGTTTTACGGTACTACCGATCGCCTCTGCGCACTTTACATAAAGGAATATTATGTCCTTGACACCAGAATGGAGCTCCAGAATTGTTCGCTGGAGAGAAGAACTTAAAAGGCACCTCTTATCACCCCTGAGAGTGCTTTCTGCTGAAGTCTGTTTTACCATGGATCATATCTCGCTTGATCAGGCAAAAAAGCTAACTTTTACTCCTATTGCAAACGGCAGTTCCTGGGGGAAAAAGTGGGAATATGGGTGGTTTAAAACTACTGCAATTATACCCCCTGAGGCTATGGGAAAGCGCATCGGTCTTGTTTTTGATGCCGGGTTAGAAAGTTTAGTTTTTGTAAATGGACAACCTGCAAGTACTTTTTCGTGGGGACAAAAAAATATTACACTATCCAGGTGCGCAAATGGCAATGAAACTTTTGAAATTTTTGCCGAATCGTACGCAGGACATGGAGAAATAACATGCGGCGATGGGCCCGTGGCTCTTGATCGAAACCCTGTTCCGGAACCCAAAGAACCTCTCGCTCAACTCAACAATATTTCGCTTGTTATTCTTGAAGAAGATGCCTATCAACTGTATATAGACGTCGAAACGTTGTGGGAACTTAGGCAAAAAATCGACCCAAATTTACTGCGGGTAATGCGCATTGATCAAGGCCTACGAGATTTTACCTGCATAGCCGACCTTGAGCTTCCCTACGAAGAAAAACTCCTTTCGTTTAGAAAAGCTCGCGAGCGCCTTAAGCCTCTTCTTGAATGTGTAAACGGAAGCACTGCACCAACCATGTATGCATTTGGGCATGCGCATCTCGACATTGCCTGGCTATGGCCACTTGCAGAAACAGAGCGCAAAGTTGCTCGAACCCTTTCTACACAGTTGAGCCTTATTAAAGAATATCCCGACTATAAATTTCTTCATAGTCAATGCCACTTATATCGCTATGCGAAGGATTTCTACCCCGAGCTCTATACTCAGGTTAAAAAAGCTGTCCGCGACGGAAATATCATTGCCGAAGGGGGCATGTGGGTAGAATCCGACACTAATATGCCCAGTGGAGAATCGCTTATTCGACAATTTATTCACGGAAAACGCTTTTTCAAAGAAGAATTTGATGTTGACAGTATTCTTATGTGGCTTCCCGATGTATTTGGATACACTGCAAATCTGCCACAGATCATGAATGGGTGCGGTATTAAGTACTTTTCTACCCAAAAAATTTTCTGGACCTATAATGGCGGCGATACTTTTCCACACAACACCTTTTGGTGGGAAGGTTTAGATGGCTCCAGAACACTCGTTCACTTACATAATGATTATAACTCTCCAGTTTCGCCACAATCTGTACTTGACCGATGGAATGAGCGTGTACAAAAGGATACCATTACCTGCAGACTTCTCCCCTTCGGTCACGGCGATGGGGGCGGGGGTCCAACACGAGACCATCTGGAATTTGCGCTGCGCCAGAAAAACCTCGAAGGCGCGCCTCTGGTTAAGCTTTCTTCCCCTTTAGACTATTTCAAATATGTCGAAGAAAATGAATCTCCAGAGATCGTGTATGTGGGAGAGCTTTACTACCAAGGTCACCGAGGAACGTATACAAGCCAAGCAAAAACCAAACGCGGAAACAGAAAATGCGAAATTGCCCTGCGCGAAGCCGAAATGTGGGGTGTAGCAACAAGCGTTCTCAATAAAACTTCGTTTCCTGCGAGCCTGCTTGATGAACACTGGAAAAATGTTCTGCTATGTCAATTTCACGACATTCTTCCCGGATCTTCAATTGCTCGTGTTTATCAAGAAGCCGAAGCTTTGTATAATAAGGTACAAACAGAAGTAGCTGCTATTACCTCAACAGCTCTTTCTACACTCGTTTCTAAAAATGATACTGCGCTTACCATAGCCAATTCGCTCTCGTGGAATCGGCGCGCTCTTATTTTGCTACCAGGTGATTTTGAGGGAGCGCGCGATGCCTCAAATAACCTCGTAGACACACAAAAAAATGGTGCATTAACTTTTGTAGAAGTTACGATTCCATCTTGTGGCTGGACTACACTTCATAAAGCACCTCCCCAGACACCTAAAAATACTTTGAGCATTACCTGCAACAAGCTCGAAAATGAGCTTCTTAGTATAGACTTTAATGATTTTGGAGAAATCACCCGCATTTACGATAAAGAAGCCAAGCGCGATTGGACAACCGGCATAGCAAACAGCTTTAAGCTTTGGAAAGATGTTCCCGCCAATTTTGATGCATGGGACCTTGACAGCACCTATCTTAAAAATCCCGTTGCATTGCCGCATACTGCAGAATTTTCCATTCTTGCAACAGGGCCGCTCGTGGCTACGCTTAAAGTATCACGAAAATTAAATGACTCTACCATGCATCAGGAAATATCATTATCTCGGGGTAGCAGACGCATCGACTTTAAAACGAGCATAGATTGGAAAGAACGACACAAAGTTTTAAAGGTAAACTTTCCAACAACTATTCATTCGCTTGAAGCGCTCCATGAAATCCAGATGGGTTATGTACAAAGGCCAACTCATGCATCACGTCAATACGACAAAGACCGATTTGAAGTATGCAACCACAAATGGACTGCCCTGACAGAAACAGACCGAGGCTGTGCTCTTCTCAACGATTGTAAATACGGGGTTAATGTCGACCAAAACAGTATTAATCTTACCCTACTGCGATCAGCCTTAGCACCAGATCCCACGGCTGACATTGGAACCCAAGAGTTTACCTATGCGTTTTATTGTTGGAATACCAATTTTGCAGCAAGCACTGTTATTCAACAGAGCTACGAGCTCAACATGCCTTGCATACTTCAAAAAGGAGAAGCCACGTCGCAATCGCTTTTCACTGTGGATATGCCAGGGATAATCATTGAAACGATAAAGCCAGCAGAAGATACCAGCACCGATATTATAGTGCGCCTTTACGAATCTCATAAGGCCACTACGCGCTGTAACCTTGCGCCCTCTTTTCCTGTGGATGCTGCATGGGAAACAAATATGCTTGAGGTGGTCAAAAACGATATTCCCCTACAAAACGGGAAGATCCCGCTTAACTTTAAGCCTTTTGAAATTAAGACGGTTCGCTTGCACGTGAAATAATTGACAAAAACTATAATCTCAATCCCTACAGCTCAACGAAAAGCAGGAGGCTCCTTTCTGCTTTTAGATTTGTACCTATACTATATTTTGGTATACGCAATTATTACAAAGCTGCGAAACCCTGGGCTGCAATGAAAAAGACTCCACTACCAAACGACTTAGCCACCATCACACAAGCTCGGCTCAAAGAATCGCTGGATACATTTCCAGCCTCCTTGCTTCCTTCTATCTCACAACTCGCCCAACAGATGGGGGTATCGTATCAAACGATGCGAAATGCTGTACATATGCTTATTAATCAGGGACTACTAGCATTTGGACCAGGAAAGCGAATTTATTTATCGTCATGCCAATGTGCTACCCAATCTGCCGCAACAAAGTTTTCTAAGGCCGTCCGTAGTCGCATAGGTGAAGGCATTTACAAATCGGGGGACAGGCTCCCTAAAATTCGTTGCCTCATGCTCGAAGAACATATATCAACGGCAATTATTAGCGATGCATTCCTTGAACTCTCACAAGAAAATCTGATTCATAAAAAAGGAAAATTTTGGTACGCAGGCCCCCGTAAAGAAGAAAACAAAACGCGAAAGGCCGGTTCTTTTCTTGCCCACACATCTCCTGTAATTATTACCGTAGCCCCCAATACTGCTACGTGGAATCTTCTTTTTTCTGGCGATCATTTAATTCCCTTTTCGTCTGCATTACATGGAGAACTGCTTGCTTATGGAATGCAATTATTATTAGCTCTTAATACCAAATCAAACGAAACTGATTCCATGGTTGTTGCTACAGGCCTAAACTCGGTAGTTGCACTTATCAAGTCTTTAGGAAACCGCTACCGTGGGACGCTTTTGCTCCACAGCGAATCGGAAGTGGCTGCCTGGCCAGAATGGGTTGATGAGCTTTTGCGATTTGGGCAACCCGTTGCTTACTTCAATTATGGAAGTGATGCTGATAAAATTTACAATAAGGCTATGCATCGAAAGCTCCCCTTTTACAGATTTTTTCTTGACGAAGCTGCAGCAATCACCTTAGCCCTCGATCATTTAGTCAAACTCGGGCATACCATTATCGGCGTTCCTGTATACGATGCAATAGGATTTACCTGGCCCAAACAACGCTTCGCTCTTATCAATTATATTGCAAAAAGAAGCCATCCAGCTATTACCATTGTGGGTTCTTTACATACCGAAAGCTTTTGGAATTTTGAGAAATACTCTTCGCTTACCGATTTGGATCAATTTGTTAAGCCAGGGCTTACTTCCCTGCACTCAGATTTTTCTGTCCAACAATCCATAACCTTACGCGATAAGCTTTTGCAGCAAACGCCATCTTTGCTTTCATTGATTAAAGAAAAAGGGGCAACTGCCCTTTTCGGTCTCAATGACCGATTTGCTCGCAGCTATTATTTTTGGTGTAAAGCCGTAGGCATCAAAATTCCACACGACCTTTCTATTATCTCGTGCGATAATTTACTTGATGCGGCTGCAATTCCTATTTCGACTATTGATTTCGGGTTTGCACGGCTTGGGTATCTGGCGGCTCATGCATTTATCGGCGACATACCAGTCGAATCTGGTACCGGGGGGAGAAATATAGCTGGGGAATGCACACTCATCGATCGCGGCTCGCTTGGACCTGCGCCCGCGAAAAAAAGGCCTTTACTTTGATTATCCCGCTATGACAAAGGCCTTTTTAGATGCGTTAGGGTCATTGATTATTTCAGAATCACTACACCTTTTGCATTGCTTACACTAGGGCTTTGGCCTCTGCAATTAAACACCTGCTTGCCTAAAAACGCACCGCCGTGTGTTGACACAACTAACCCTCTTCGACCCTGCGGTTTAGAAATCTCTAAAGCCAAAGGCTTTGCAATACTAGTTATGCCACATCCTGCAGGCGCTGAAGATTGTACTGCAAAGGTTCCATTATTGACAGTCCAGTATTCCCACACGCCACCCGAACCTGTAATCCAATTGGCCACATTAAACCAATTGGTTCCGGCTGTGGTGCCTTGCACTTTGTAATCTTTTACGCCTTTTGTCCAATTAAGCGAGCTTCCCGATACACATCTTTCTGGTGCGCCACAATAGGGCTTAAAAAAATGCGCACTACTACTACCAAATACAATTGCTTTTCCCGCAGTATCAATACATACGGCAGTAGCCTCGTCAACACCAATAGCTTTGGGGTCGGCACTATTCCAGTCCTTCATCATGCGCGCAAGCCATGGTACCTTGTTGTGTTGGCACGGTTACATCTGCAGCATCGCCAGTTACCCAGGTTTCTATTGAATAGCCGGGTTGGGAAATACTCATCACTAGAGCGCAAGCAAAAATTGGAATTATGTACTTTACCATATCAATCTCCTTTTTTAAGAGTTAACCATTAGGTAATTTTCAGATCTCAAACATTTATTGACAAGACCTGTATTCCTTCTAATTCCAATATACCTAGATCCTCAAAAATGCAACATCCTATGCAACTTTCTTTCCTTAATTCCCCTGCCCAACCCCTTCAACCCGCTCATCTCTGCTTCAATCTCATCAATTCTCGGCAGGCTCGATTAGAGATTGTCCGGTAGCGCACATGTCAATTTTCATTCCGACACGCCTCTTGGTTTTCTGATAAGGATCTTTTAAAGCTTTCTGTGCCCAAGTCTGCATGAGGACACTGTCGTGTCCCAAAGGAATTTGGGAAACAAGTTGTTTCCTTTCTTCCAATTTCGAAACTGCCTGTTTCCCAATTGCAGTTCATTCATATCCTGTATATTGTTCACTACTCAGAACACTATGTAACACTCTTTTAGCGAAATATGCTTTATCATCGTATAATTGGGCTATATTAATGTTCACTCAAGCTTCTCTTTAAATTCAACAGCATATACGCTATGAATATTTTCGAATACCAAAATTACCGCCTGTATCTCAAGGATTTCTACGAAGAGCAGAAATCTATTCATAAGGGATTTTCGTATCGCTCATTCTCGGCTAAAGCTGGAATTAACGCTTCTGCATTTTTGTATTACATTATACAAGGCAAGCGCAACCTTACCCAATCATCTATTTTGAAAATTTCCCAGGCAATAGGTCATTCAAAAGAAGAATCCGAATATTTTGAAAACTTGGTTTATTTTAATCAAGCTCAAACAATTACCGAAAAAACACTCTACTACAACAATGTTTTATCTGTACGTAAGCCATTAGAAATAAACAAAATAGGCAAAGAGCAATACGAATATTATGCCACTTGGTTTAACAGCGTAATTCGTGAATTGATAACATTTTACCCGTTCTCTGGCAATTATGCTAAACTTGCAGAATTCATATCGCCGCCGATAACGCCAAAACAAGCACAGCAATCGGTAGAACTGCTTGAAAAACTTGGATTTATAGAGAGAGATACCGATGGACTGTATCATCAAACAAGCTCAATTATTGCAGTACATCCCAAACCTATTGATTCTTATATAATTACGAAGTTTCAGCAAGAAATGCTAAAAAAGGCACTTGAATCGTATGACCGGTTTGATGTTCACAATGTTTTAGGAGCTTCAACTACGTTTTCAATTTCTAAAGCCACTTTTGAGCTTATGAAATCTCGTATTAGGGAATTTAGACGAGAGCTCGCCGCTCTTGCCAATATCGATACTGCACCCGACCAGGTTTTTCAGCTGACAGTTAATTTTTTTCCTGTTAGCGGGAGCCATAAAAATGCGTAACACATTGAATTTAAATGTTTTAACCTGTTTAATTATCCTGCTTGGTAACTGTGCCCAAAATTCAACGCAAGTTGTTGGTGGATCATCAGATACAGAGATCAGTGCGAGCATTGTGGTTAAAGGAATTGTTGTTGATAGCCTTGGATTGCCAGTTAGCGGAACAACTATTAGGCTTCGGTCTACAGATACCAATGAAACGTTGGCAATTATTACCCGCGATACGCTCAGCAATGCGACTGGAGTGTATAGTTTTTCTAGCCTGAGACCAGGGGCTTACTCAATAGAATTAAATAGGCACGATTCTCTTGCGCTAGCCTATAGATTTGAGCTATTTGCAACCGATTCGATTCGCGTTCGCAGTGCGGATACCATACGTCCTATGGCAACGCTAACAGGAACCCTACTTCCCGATAGTGCAGGATTTCCAACAATCTTTATTTTTGGCCTCTCACGAATCATAACACCCGATTCGCTTGGTAGATTTTCGGTGCGGGTTCCCTATGGCTCCTCTCGCATTCGCTTCGCTTTTTCTCATGGCGAACACATTAGTGAGGTTCATATCCCTAACCTTAAGCCAGGCGCAGCTCAGGAGATCGGCTTTGTTATACCACCGTTTGCATCCTTTAATGTAGGGCAGCTCTGCTCTGACTCGCTGTGCGAACGGATAGCAGTTTTAGCGGCCTTTAGAGAAATGGGCCTCGATACTGCACTTTTCGATTCAATAGCAGTTTTTAAAGCTGGACATGTACGTGAGCTCAATTTGCGAAAACGAAAAATATCCTTTCTATCAAAAGAATTATTTAAACTTCCGATGCTTTCTGTTCTTGATATTAGCTCAAATATGTTTTTTTGGGATCCTTTTGAAATAATCTCGCGTTTCACAAATTTATCAGCTTTATATCTCGATAACTGCAGTATCATTTTCCTTCCTCAGGAAATTAGTAATCTTAAGCACCTCGCCATACTCGATCTCTCAAATAACGAACTCTTTTCTCTACCGCTTTCTATAGTTTCACTCTCTCCTTCCAAGCTTAATCTTGCAAATAATCGTCTCAGGGATTTAACCGGCAGCCAAGCTGAATGGGCTACTACATTTGATCCGATGTGGCAGCAATCCCAACGAAGCGCCCCGCCTAATCAGCAAATTCCTTATAAAACCGGGTATTCTGGCCCGATGTACAGCGATCTTCCTGCACATTAAAATTGATGGTATTTTATTTATCGTCTCATTCTAAAAAATGCTTATTTCTTTGATTAATACGTCAAAAGCCTTCCTTCGTGTATTTTAAGAACTTATTCTTTTTATTTGAAAGGCTCCATAATGAGACAATGTGCACTAGGGATCGATTTAGGTGGTACAAATCTTAAAGGCGTCATCCTCGATTCCAATGGGTCTATACGCCACCTCACAAGAATTCCCACAGAGGCTTCCAAAGGTGGAAAGCGGGTACTGCATAATATCCTTACTCTCATCGAAAAGCTTATTGCAGCCGAAGGATCTAAACAGCATATTATCGGAGTAGGTATTGGAACTCCCGGATTTGTTGACCAAGACGGAACTGTTGATGGTGCCGACAATCTGCCAGGTTGGAAAGGCACCAATATGTACGAACCCATTTTAAAAGCTCATGGACTTAACACCATTGGAGCCAATGATGTAACTGTTGCAGCCCTTGCTGAATCGCGCTTTGGCGCAGGCAAAGGCGTTAACAATATGGTATGCCTTGCTCTGGGTACTGGTATTGGCGGAGGCATTGTCATTAACGGAAAAATTTATGCCGGAACCCATGGCATGGCCGCAGAATTAGGCCATATTATTGTGGAGCCCAATGGAATCCAATGTACCTGCGGACTCAAGGGTTGTGTAGAACGCTATGCCTCGGCAACGGGAATTGTTTCGATTGCTCTTGACAAGGCAAAAAAGCCTTCCCCCGACACCACAAGCGAATTAGCACGCATTTGCAGAGAAAAACCCGAAACAGTTACCGCAAAATTAGTTTACGATTATGCAAAAAGAGGCGATACTTTTGGCATTCTTGTCAACGAGTATGTGTGCGACAAACTTGCCGCTGTTATTGGAATGATCTGTAACACACTTTCCCCCGATCGCATTATTCTTGGCGGAGGAGTCATGATGGCTGGGTCTATAATACTTGACACAACCTCACGCTATGTGACCAAATATTGTTTTCAGCAAATCTGGAAAAAATGTGAACTTGTTGCAGCACAATGCGGCGAAGATGCCGGCGTATTAGGTGCTGGGGCAATGGCCTTTGATGCTTTTTCTGGAAAGTAAAGCATGATACCTGCCCATGAAATAGATCGACTACGACAGCATATTTCTGATGCTGATAAAGCATATTATGCCAAAGGAATCTCCTCACTTTCAGATTACCAATACGACACACTGTATGCTGAGCTTGTTACTCTTGAAACGGCTCACCCAAATCTTATTTCAAAAGATTCCCCAACACAGCGCATAGGGTCGGATATATCTGCAGATTTTCCAAAAGCGAAACATTCGCAACCCATGATGAGCATCGACAACACCTATTCTTCACAAGGGATAATTGATTGGGTTGATCGTGTAAACAAAGGGCTACCCTTAGAATCTATCGAATATTGCGCCGAGCTTAAAGTAGATGGCATTGCCATTACGCTGCATTATCATGATGGTCTTTTAACCCAAGCCGTTACCCGTGGAGATGGCGCAACCGGCGACATTGTTACGAAAAACATTCGTACTATTAAGTCAATTCCCTTAAGCATCAATCAAAAAGATCCCCTGGAAGTTCGTGGTGAAGTATTCATGACCTACGCCTCGTTTGATGCACTTAATAAAAGTCTTGTGGAAGAGGGCCGAGAGCCCATGCAAAACCCTCGCAATACCACAGCGGGGACTATAAAGCACTCAGATCCCAAAGAGGTTTCACGTCGTAAACTTAGTTTTTGCGCTTATGCTTTGGTAGGGGAAAGCGCAGCTTTTTCGCATTTGGAAAACATGGAAAAACTGGATACTCTTGGCTTTTCTACAGTCATCAGATCATTGTTACTATCAAGCGCAGATGCAATAACAGCCTATCTTGCCAAGTGGGAATCGCAACGCAATACGCTGCCGTTTCCTGTTGATGGCGTTGTTATTAAAGTCAACTCGCTCGATCAACAGGTGCGCCTGGGTACAACATCAAAAAGCCCTCGCTTTGTGATAGCCTATAAATATGCCCCAGAAACTGCCATAACAACCCTTCTTGCCCTTGATACGCAAGTTGGCAGAACGGGAGTTATAACGCCTGTTGCTCGAATGGCGTCGGTACTTCTTGCCGGCACAACCATTCGCAATGCAACCCTGCATAATTTCGACGAAGTAGCGCGTCTTGACATTCGCGTAGGAGATACGGTTGAAATCGAAAAAGGCGGAGAAATAATTCCAAAAATTCTTCGCGTTCTTCTAGAAAAACGCCTGCCCAATTCCCTCCCGAGTGTTCCACCGCCCCACTGCCCAACGTGTAAGAGTGCTACCGTTCGGTTAGGCGGCGAAGTTGCGCTTCGATGTGTCAACGCAGCGTGCCCCGCTCAGCGTAGCGCCTATCTCGAACATTTTGTTTGTCGTGGTGCTATGAATATCGATAGTATTGGGCCTTCGCTTATAGAGCGCTTATTAGAAAAAAACCTTTTGCATACGCCAGCAGATTTATATGAGCTTACTACCGAAAAGCTTTTAACGCTTGATCGCCTGGGAGAAAAATCGGCGGCGAATATTTTGGCAGGAATAGCGCTTTCCAAAAACAATTCCTTGGATAGACTTATCTTTGGCCTTGGCATTCGTATGGTGGGCGCGCAAGCTGCCAAAGTTCTTGCCCGATCGGTAACAGATATTACATCGCTTTACACGATGTCTTTAGAAGAGTTAACGCGTTTAGAGATGATCGGTGACACGGTAGCGGAATCGCTTCATACTTACTTTAAAAATCCCGACAATAAAGAAATGATCTCTCACCTGATTTCGCATGGAGTAAATGTTGCCGGTACACCACCAGCATCAGGCACTTCTGGATTATCGGGAAAAACATTTGTTCTAACGGGTACACTCGCCACGGTAACACGAGAAGAAGCTACTCGCCTCATAGAAGCACACGGAGGAAAGGTTTCCTCAAGCGTCAGCAAAAAAACATCCTATGTAGTTGCCGGAGAAGAAGCAGGATCCAAGCTTGTTAAAGCCAAAGAACTAGGGATATCTATTGTAACCGAGGAAGAGCTTATGCTACTTGTGAGCACGAAAGATTAGGCATACGAGGTCTTCTTTTTCCCGAAATTCCAAAATCCAGTAGTATCAATTATCACTTACGGGGAAAACGTTTCTTTTTTTAACAAATGAAGCATACTGCTTTTCGGAGGACATATACCTTACATACTCGTGAGGAATTGAAACATACGTATACTTGGGAGTTTTTGATTCGAGATGATAGTGACGAACTTCCATATGAAGAAACGGTGAATTGGATATTTCGGCGATTTTGCGACAGGCAATATACCCGCCTTCACGAATATACTGAGTATCAGCCAAAATCTCCAAACCCTCTTGCGTTAGGTACACTGAAATCGATTCGCGCACTTCCCGAAATATTTCGGGTAGTGTGGCTCTTGCTGATGTTGTCAATTTTGGTTTCATATTTTATTCCTATAGTTAACGAATGCTTTACGCCCTCTATCAGACACTTCAAAAAATATCACGTATCTCAGGAAACATGCAATCTTTGCAACCAATCTTGAATAATCGGCTTAGCGTAAGCTGTTATCTCTGCATAGCCATTCTGAGTAATATGGAGCCCATCATCAAGAAAGCAATGTCCACGGGGAGCAGATTCCTTAAAAATTATATCATTAGGATCAATAAATAAATCCCCTATTTTCATTTTTGCCTTAATCGCCTCATTAATTACATCTATTCTTTCCCAATTGCCTGTTTTTTGCGGAGCCTTCATTATACCAAAGTAGCAATATTTTACTTTTGGCATAATAGCATGAACATAGTTGCTACACTGTGCAACATGTGCAATAATGTCCGCATCTGGTGTATTACCATTGAGGTCATTGCTTCCGCAATAGAGCATAACCACATTGGGATTTTCGCGTACCAGGATTTTCTCTATGGTACGTGCCCAATATTCTGATGTGGTGCCTCCAAGGGAGCAATTGGCAACCACATACTCCGGAACAAGGTCTCCTACCCGTTGATACTGCTCAAATATCGAACTCCCCAGAACGAGTAGTTTCTCCATCGCCTTATGCTCCTTCAAATTCCTGCACATGCATCCAGGGCACACTGCACGTCATGCTCATTGGCGCTTGACTATACGGATGAAACCACGAAAGCATGCTTGCATGCAGATACATGCGTGATGCTTTTTGCGTTCCGTAAATTGGATCACCCACCAGCGGATGCCCCTGTGCGCTGCAATGCACCCGAAGCTGATGGCTTCGACCGGTTGTAGGCATAAGCTTTAAAAGTGTAGCGGAAGGGATTTTCCTAATAACCTCAAATTGCGTTTGGGCAGGCTTTCCGTTTTGCAGATCTACTTTGTGGCGTGGCCATCCGGTTGTGGGGTCTTTTCCATCTTCACATAAAGGCAAATCTATTACACCGTGCGGTGTTGACCAATCTCCGGCTACCCACGCAACGTATTCTTTTTTAATGAGCCGATCTCGGAATTGTCGCTCTAATTCGCTCTCGGCTTTGCGCCGTAGTGCAAAAACCATAATACCCGTAGTGAGCATGTCGAGCCGATGTACCACAAGGGCTGTTGGAAAACCTTGGTTGTGCAATCGCGTCAACACAGAATCTGATATGTCTTTGCCGGGAACAGAGAGAAGCCCATAAGGCTTTTCGATTACGACCTGATCGCGATCGCTGTGCAAAATAGTAATGCTTGTCATTTTAGGACTTTTGCCTTCCAAACACTCATTGCCAACAGTGGCAGAATTTTTATATCAAGCACCTACGCATAAAGCAATGGCGTCGATAATTGAGGTTAGCTCGGTTGCAGACACCCTCCCGAGCTTATGCTGGAACCTTTGCAGCGAAACAGATTTAACTTGAAAACTGTCGGCTCCAGAATCTTTTGATAATCCATTCAAGCCAT
Organism: Chitinivibrionales bacterium; assembly: GCA_038247415.1. Taxonomy (GTDB): domain Bacteria; phylum Fibrobacterota; class Chitinivibrionia; order Chitinivibrionales; family WJKA01; genus JBBRUX01. The sequence continues at coordinate 40,270 of JBBRUX010000031.1, forward strand.
TTTGTTTGAGAATCGTGAACCAGACAAAATTTTTATATCTTTCATCCCAATCGGTAAGTGGCACTACTATCCGTAACGGCAATTTTCCAATACTGTTTTCGCTTACAACAACAGAGGGTCTAATCTTGCACATTTCGGATCCTATGACCGGATTAAACTTCACCATCCAGATGTCCCCTTTGAGGGGCACAATCGAATTACTTGTAGTCATAGAAGTCACCCACATCAAAAGCTGTTAAGGCAACATTAGTTTTATATATGTCGACTGCTTTTTCTGTGGATTTTTCAAGTTCTTTATTCCGTTCCCACAAGGGCATTTTCCTTAAACGCCCCGGTGCGGTTTCGATGGGAAACTCTTCACACTCCAATATGTTTTTTAATTCTGGAAAAAGGTCAATTGCTTCTTGCGCAGAAAGTGCCCCCTCAGCAATTAATCGCAAAGCGGTTTGCTGCAATTTTGATGGTGTTTCATTACCTTTAAAAACACCAGGTTCACTTTTCCGCCAACCTTTCAAACTTAAATTTTTAAATAACTTTTTAAAGAGTGATTGTTCAATTACACCATGTGTAAAAGCTGAATATACCCAGGCACCAACGCTCATTCCATATTTTTCCTTAAGCAGTAGCAACTCGGATAGCGTAACATTTCTTCGATTGTCTCCCAACTCCTTCTTGACTACTGTAGGGGGAACAAGAAATGATGATGCAAAACGGTGAGCCATTCTTTCTGCTTCTTTATCATCAGTTATTCCAGAACAATCCATAAGTATATGTCCAAGTTCGTGAGCAAGATCAAATCTTAGGCGATCTGCGGGGACTTGACTATTAATAATTAACAAAGGAAATTGTTTGTTAACCACAGCAGAAAGTCCATCAAACATCGACATCGGTTCTTCAGAATACTTAATTACAATAGCCCCGTGGTTCTCAAAACAGTGCGTTACGCTTTCAATCGGATCCAGACCCAATTTCCAATGCAATCGCAATTGTTGTGCAACATAATCAGAGTCCTCAATTCGCCGTACAATGGCACGCTTAGGAAAATCGGCTTTAAATGAAGGAACAAGTGTATAGATTTTCATTAACTTGGATGCTTTTTCTTTCGCGTAAGATTCAATAGCCTCCCGTTTTCTTTTACCTAACCTGTATAATGATGCTCGATACGAATACCATTCTATTTGAGACTCGGATTCTTCGTTAAAAAGTGCTGCTGGGGTGGTTCCGTATATATGCGCCAATTCGCGAACCATTGATGCATGTGGTGTACGCTTTGCATTTTCATAGTACGACAAAGCAGTCTTGGTTATGCCACAACCTTGTTCCTGCAAGCGAGCAATTACCTGATCTTGAGAAAAACTTGCTGCAAGTCGTGCTGATTTTAGCTTTTTATTTAGCATAGCAATGCCTTCTTAGTGTTAACAAATTATAGATTAATATAATTAATGTTAACTTATCTACACGTCGATTTCTATCAAAAAACTGACTCTTACAAATAATTGGTTTAAGGTCTGAATTGGATGGGTATACTCGTTGAGAAACTATCCAAGATTGCCCTGGGCGCTTATTGAGGCCAATAAATTTAATGCTCTCTCTTTTATAGCCACTATCACTCCTTATGCTGAATCATTTCCAGCAACTCGATTGCTTCGTCTCTATTTTCCAGTGGAACCCGTAACTCAATAGCAATAGGACTTGCTACGGTAAAGGGCATGGGCTCTACACTCCTCGCATTTTCATTGATGCAGTGAAAATTGATTCCTGCTGTTTCGAGGGCATCTTTTGCCAAAGCGAGTTCTACTTCAAACCCGTTGTCAAATTCGGCAATCGTGACAAATTCCGACATGATAGACTCCTCAATGTGTGTAAGCTGCCCATTTTATTTTTCGTAGAGTATTGGGCAAAAAGCCTTATTGCTTTCCTAAAATAATTGTTCCCCAGCGCAAAGGTTTTTTAAGCGATTCATCGAACTCTTTATTGCAATAAAATTGCTCCAGAGGTTCCCCCCTGTTACCAATGCAATAAGTAAAGGGCATGTGTGTTCCAGCACTCAGTTTGCCCGGCGCAAAAACAGATGCAGGAATAAAGAAATTCAAAATATACCCACTTGTATCATTAAGGGTATAGTGGGCAGGAATTGACTCAACCGCTGCTACCACGGTATCGCGCTTAACCCACACAAGGCACGTATCTACTCCTCGCACAGGAGCAATCCAAATACCGATAGAATTTTGATTTACTATTTTAGAAGCAACTCCATCTGTTTGAAAATAAAGCTCTATGCAATCGCCATTAGGAGGGTAGGATTTGTCTTCCCGTATACGCGTATCGGGAACCTTTGCAGATCCGTAGAGCCCCTGAGTATTCCATGCAATTGTCAACATGCCTTCTGCTTTCCCTTCGTAGGGCGCTCCAAGACTTTTAATACCGGGCAGCAGTGCAGTTTTGCTCAGTACAAAAGCCGAGTCCTTGAAAAATAGCACTTCACGAGGATTTTCTTTACTTCCCACTATGTTGGCAGCAAATACCTTAGGTTCATATCGTTTACGATCTGCATCGATACTTTTTTCCATTATTGTGAGATAATGCGAAGGTATAGAGTCTAGTACTGGAATAAGGTTACATCGGTTTTTATTTTTCTCGGGTATAACAAGCTTTTCCCATAAGCCTCGGTTTGGTGTAGCATACGTACTAGTATCCAACAATGCCGATTCATACACCAGATTTTGAAATGGACCAGGAACCACCAAACTAGTATTATAAGGGGTACCATTAAAATCTTTGTCAAGAAAACTGAATACTGGGCATCCTACACGCTTCATTGCTTCACTCAGAGTACATTCAAACATAAGATCAAATCGCGAAAAAACCGAGCGCAGCATAACCGGCACAATGCTATGAGCATCCTGGTGGGTTAGCTTTTTCCACTCTAAAAATAAGAGACTAGGAAATGCCCGAAAGCGAAGCAATGCTGCACTATCAAGAACTTTGCTTTGCGGTAATCCGTTTGCAGCTGCGACTCGCTTTTCAAGTGAATCCTGTGTAAAGCGGCCTTTATTGGTATTTACCATAAAGAATGGTACATCATACGGCGCGCCCCATGTTTCTAATGAAATTCTATTATAGGGGCCTGTAAATGCATTATAATCTGAGAGATTATCGGATGAATGTTGTGTAGCAGGCGGAAAGCTTATAGATCCTCCAAAATTTGCTGCAATAAGATTATTGTAAACGCGCCAATGCGAAGCCTGATCTTGCACTTGCGCAACGCGATCGGTGCCGATATGATTCCAAATTCCAAAATTTGCATTACCATAAATCAAATTATTTACAATATGTACATTGCAGGCGTCGTGGCTATAAATACCATCTCCCGCCAAATTGCCGCCAATCATTGTGAGGGCAATAATGTTATTATCAATAATAACAGAATCACGGCCAAGCTCCATAAATATTCCTGCACCAACGTTTGCAACAATGGTATTTCTTGTTACCCGCGATCGCGATGCACCATTATCCAGCCACAATCCGCAGATCCCATTGTCTCGGATAACATTGCCCATTATCAATCCATCGGTCAGATTATGAAGCTTAATCCCGCCGCCTTCCATTCCCACAAATCCTTCGCGATTGTTGCGCTCGATATAATTGCCGGTGATAAAAGTTGCTCGGGGATTTAAACCTACAATACCAGCAGCCCCGTTATCGACAATAGTATTCTTTTCTATGATATGGTACCCGGCTCGATACTGCTGCCGTTGATGCAAACTATCACCATCCTCTACACCTTCTATTCCGCAATCGATACCAATAGTCTTTGCAAAGCGGATTGTACAATTGCGAACGATCCAATGATTTCCCCCACGAAAGCCAAGGGCTCCTTCTTGAGGTGGCCCCTGGGACATATAAAAATTTTCGGGATATTGATTCGCGCAGTGCTCAAGAACTAGTCCGTCGAGAGTGATATAGCTTGTTCCTCGTGTAAACGGAGCAAAGATCCTATGCCGTACCGAAATTTCTACAAGAGCGCGGGATAGTGTTCTCATGGATTTTTGTGAATGTACCAGTATGGCTTTCCCGCTATCGACAGCACAAAAAGTTCCTTCCCTTGTAGTAACATCGTATGCGCGCGCAACCTCAATAAGCGGTATGCCATCAACAAAAACTTGGCCGAGTGTCAACAGGCTGTCGCCAACACTTCTGTGTACTGCAAACGGATTATATTTTTTTACAATCCCATTACTTTGCATACGAGAAAATGATGAAGGCTTACATGCAATTCTGTAAACATCCTCCCCCAAAGAAGTTATACCTTGGGAAACCACCTCAGACCCACGAATACTAACGGTTTGGTCTTTGCCAGCGCGATATACAATAGGCTTATGCGGTGTGCCTCCCTGCGCGGGAGCCACGCGCTCGCGATAAATTCCCGATAAAATAAGAACTGTGTCGCCTGCACGAGCACGTGCTGCCGCGGGCGAAATGGTTTTAAAAGGCAACGAGTTTGAGCCGACTCCTTTATCTGAGGCACGCTGATTTTTCTGATCCACAAACCAGGTTCGTGAATATGCAGAAAACACAAAACTCATAAGGCATACAATCAAGATAGCGTTTTCTTTTCTGAACACAGGGGACCTTTCGATAGTTTATACCTTTAAATATGTATCATCTCTGTTTTAAAACGTGCGATTGATTTTTAAAAATAGTTTGTAATTATTAAAACTATATTTCAAAATACCGGCTGGTCATTTTCAACGGCTTTGCATTGCATACATGGCTACATTTAATTTTTTTGATTATATTACATTACAATGATGAAATCACGGTCGCATATCTTTACTTTCCTTGCCAAACGAGGGGCCGCCTCCATGAAAAATCTTAGCGCGAGTATTTTGTTTCTCCTTCTTGCTTTTACCGTGTCTTCTGTTGCAAAACCTGCAGCCCAGTTAAAATCCGAATTGCTCGACATTATCCCCGCTGGCAAAAAAGCAAAATTAGCGTGGACTAAAGGCGGATTTCATCGTGACGATCTCTATACCGGTAACCACGATCGCTCTGTATACGTTGTTGATAGTGATGACGGTATTATTCGCGAACTAACCCCCGATTCCATTTTTCCAGAAAAAAAACGCAACATCGATAATCCCTCCATAACTTTCGATGGCTCGCGTGTAATTTTTTATGAGGGGTATAGTGGCTTATGTTATGTAATAAATTGGAATGGTACCGGACTTAAAAGTTTTAAGGTCGAGGGATTCATGTCAAGATATTGGCACGATCCAGTTGCCGGTACCGACTGGGTTACCGTACATCAATATAATGTTTCTCGCATTAATGTCGATAACCCAACTCAACAGGTATATCTCTGGGGCTTAACCGATCTTACCAGGCCCTGGTTTACCCTCTCCCCAGATGGCACCCATTTAGGATTTAGCCCTGGAGGACAAAATGTGGGCATTGCCAAAGTCCCCAACGGAGAACTTATTCTTGCCGATAGTATAGGTTGCCGAACAAATATTTCGCCCGATAATAACTATGATATTATGTTTCAACTGCCCTATCATAGAATTATCCGGATTTGTGATTCGACTGGCAGGAAAAAATCTGACCATATAATAACCGACACCATCATCTCATGGGCAAAAAAAACCAACCATCTCAACTCATGCAGACCGTATATGGAATATGAAACATTACGCTGGTCTAATCATCCCGATTACATTACCTTTTACACCTATTTTACCAATGTAAACCCGTTCATATGGAGACTCTCTGATGGTAAATGGATGTGGGTTGACGATAGCCTTGGCGCATGTGGATACGCTGGCAATATGGATATGGTAGTCCTGGATACGAGCGCGCTACCACCATCTGCACCATCGGTTATGTCTGTGCCCGATTTTCTAAGCGTTGTTAATCTGCCCATCGTTATCCGGGTCATAGGCATTAAAAATCTCCCGTTGTCTACCATTACAGTAACCGGGCTTCCTCCTGGACTTTCTATTGTCAAAGATTCTGTGGCAGCAGCATCCTTTAAGCTTTCGGGAACACCCACTTCGGTTGGATCTTTTGTGGCCATTGCTACCGCAACAAACAATTTAGGCAGCGCAACGGACACCTTTACAATACAGATTAATGCAACTAACACCGCTCCCGTAGTAAGTGCCGGGCAAGATGTTATGACACGTATTGGGAGAAAATTTAGTTTGGCAGGATCGGCTTCCGATGATGGATTTCCTAACCTCTTCCCTACTGTTTGGTGGAGGCGCATTTCTGGTCCTGGTACGTTTACTATTGCAGTTTCAGTTTCTGCTACATCACAAGTTTCCTTTGCAGATACGTCTTTAGGGGATCATATTTTCGAAATAGCCGCATACGACGGCGAGCTCTCAACGCGCGACACCGTTGTCGTAACTGTCAAACCGGCATTCACCCCAAAAGTTCTCTCTCCTGTACTCAAAGATACCGTACACGCAGGTGCCACAACCACGGTCAAATGGACAATAGACTTTCCTGCTGCTGTTGTACTTCTCTTTTCTACCGATAATTGGAAAAACGAAATAGATATTACCGGAAATAAAACCATACCCGCAACAGATACAACCTATGATTGGGCTGTTTCTGCCGACCTTATTAATTCCGACAATTGCCAGATCCGGGTTGTCGATTACCTTTCTAAAACTGAAATGGCCATGTCAGCAAAATTTTCCCTGCGGGGTGGAATTTCTAGTATCCGACATCTGTACAATGCTAAACCAAATGTGCTTCAAGGCACCTATCAATATTTCACGTTAGATGGAAGAAAGGTGGATAGCAAAGGATATTCTCAAAGCACTCGCATGCGACAAGCGAACGCTTCAGGAATAATTATCAGAAAATCGCGTAACGTCGCAGTTCAAAAAGATTCTAAACTTGTTGTGATGCCATAATATATGGGTCATCCGGGTTTTTCATGGGTACCCACAACATCTTGTGGTGCCCGCTATTTTTAAGTGAGAGATTCCCCATTCGTGACTTAATATCAAGATCCCTTGGGGCTCTGCCCCAAAC